>NZ_JBBNGV010000010.1:0-8028 GCF_040094895.1 Veillonella parvula
AAGTTGACTACAGAAGACAATTTAGGTGTCGTATCCGATGGTACTGGCAACCTTAAGGTTCGTATGGCGAAAGACTTGAAAGGTCTTGAAACAGTAACCACTAAGGATGCGGCAGGTAATACGACAGTTATGAATGGTGGCGGTGTAACAATTACACCTGCTAGCGGTAATGCTGTAAGCCTTACTAAAGATGGCCTTAACAACGGTGGTAATACAATTACCAATGTTGCGGCTGGTGTAAACGGCACTGATGCGGTTAACGTAAATCAATTAAAAGGTGCAACAGATAAGATGGCGAATGCAATCAATGCTGTAGCGGGTGAAACACAACGTGTAGGCGCTCATGCAGCGGCTATGGCTGCGTTGAAACCAATTCAATACGATCCATTGGAGCCAACTCAAGTAATGGCTGGTGTTGGTAATTACAGAGGTGAAACTGCGGCGGCGTTAGGTGTTGCACATTACACTGCAGAAGATACTATGTTCCATTTGGGTGTATCTGTTGGTGGTCATCACAATATGGTGAATGCTGGTGTAACTCACAAATTCGGTAACTCCGATGCGAAGAAAGCGGTTCCAGAACGTTATAAAGGTGGCCCTATCAGCTCCGTTTATGTGTTGCAAGATGAGGTAACAGCATTGAAAGCTGAAAATGCACGCATGCAAGAAAGCCTTAATGAATTGTCTTCAGTGAAGGCTGACAATGCACGTATGCAACAACGTATTGATGAATTATCCTCTGTGAAGGAAGATAATGAACAAATGAAGGCTCAAATTGCATTGTTGATGCAACAAGCAGGGCTTACAAAGTAAATTTGACTTGATTAAATGGGTTATTTAGTATACTCTAGTCATGTAAGAATCATGTAAGGAATATGAAAGCCGCCCTTTGGGGGGCGGCTCGTCATTAGGAGGATTTATGAAATTCAAAACATTTATGCCTGTATTGGCACTTGCTTGTGTATGCGCGGTAGGTCAAGCGGATGCGGCTCAAGATCGATTGATGATGCCAGAACAACCGGCTGAACCATTAAACGTAATTGAAGCGGAAGTAGCTGTTCCTGTACCTAGCGAAGAAGTTCGCGACGTTGTTAATGCTTTCACACAATTCCAATTGGACCAAAAGGGCAAACGTATCATGGACGATTCCCGCGTTATGACCGGTCAAGAACGGTACCGTAATAATGTGTTGTACTACATGAACGTTCGTCGTAGCTGGTACATCGTGAGCCATCGTTATAAAAACGATAGCTATGGTCGTTTAGCGTTGGACCGTTTGTACAACGATTACAAACAGTTCTTTACAGAACATGCGACTGTATCTGAAGACGCTAAATTGGACTATGCGCAACAAATCATCGATATCTTGGATCGTAATACAGCCAATGTACATGATGATGAATTGCGTTTCTACATGAACGAAATGGTCATCTTCAGCTTGAACGAAGCTATGAAAGATGGCAATAATCGCGTGAAACCTGTGGATGAAAAAGCAGCTCCTGCGATGGACGAACTTCACACAGTGGATCTTCGTAAAGCGATTAATGCACCAACAATTCAATAATTTTAGATGATTCAATTATAAGAATTAAGTGTTGTTGTGTTGTATTTCTTATAATTGTATGACCGATAAAAAATATCGGGGTGTTGTTTGTATTAACAATACCCCGATATTTTTATGCATATAATTTTGCAATCAATGTGATTCGCTGACCTTGAATCACCTTATATGTAATTTTTTTTACGATGGCCGTAAAGTTGTGATGCAGAAATTGTAACTGATCGTTAGGTTGAACGTCCGCATCATATGTGAATACGCCTTCTTCCCCATTAAAGCGACCTTTGATTGTGAAAGTTTGATTATCTCGTGTAACTACGATATCTTCTTCGGTAACCGTATTTGGTTTATCTATATTTTGTTGTAAGATATTGAGTTCTGACATAGATTTCTTCCTCCTTTCTGCTTTCAGTATAACAATAAAAATTAAAAAACACATGGAGTAATCGTATAAATTGTTTTTATACACATATGCTCTATTTCTATAAAGCCTATAAAGTCCGCCGATACGCCTTTAGAGGGACTTGGAATAAAAAAAGGAATGAAGGCGATTTGAATTTCACCTGTCATTCCTTTTACTATATAATAAAATGCTACCTTTATTGATTGTGCAATAGTTAATTGGCTTAAGTAGGTATGTAGTAATTGTGTACGTACATTGAGTCAAAATGGCAGAAACACTGTACGATATCCGTTTATGAAAAGATATCATTCTATTATATAGTCTATCATAAATCAGAATGATGAAGAGAAAATAAATTGGTTACATATGGTGTGATATTGGGACATAATTATGGAGCATATTAGTATTATTTATGAAAGTTGGTGAATAATAGTAAAAAAATACAGCATTTATGCAGAATATTCAGTATATTTAATTTTATCGAAATTATTAATAACTTAAACACAAAAGTTTTATGAAAATAAAATGAAAAAAAGTTTACTTTTCCCGTAATTTGTGGTATTTTAGATATACACATTCAAGAATGTCGATGAATTCTCAATACATCATCGATCTATCATTGTTATTTCATTAAAAATGTAGATAGTTAGTTAGTAAGTTTTATAAGTTTTATAGGAGAAAGATTAATGAATCGAGTATTTAAAGTGATTTGGAATCGCACAAAGGGCTGCTATGTTGTTGTGGCAGAAACAGCAAAAAACATGACGAAACAGTCTTCTTTGTCGGTTGTATTCTCTAAAATGGTAGGTGCTACAGCAGTTGCCGTTATGTTGACAGGCGTTATGATGCCTACAGATGCCTTGGGGGCACCAATTAAAAATGGTAATGGAGCGACAGCTGAAAACGACGGTGGTATCGCGATTGGTGATAATACAGCGTCTAATGGTGATTATAGTATCTCAGTAGGTACAGGTGCATCTGTAGGTAGAGGTGATACGGATGAAGGTAGAACTTTGGCTGGTATCGCTATTGGTCGTGGTGCAACTGTAACTGTTGATGATAATAAAGGGAAAAGTGTTCCGGCAAATCAAAGGACTGGTGGTATTGCTATCGGTCAAAGTGCTACAACTACGGTTGTAAATGCAATTGCTATTGGCTCAGGTACTAGTGCTGACGGGGCACAAGCCGTGGCTATCGGTCGTAACTCATATACGAGTGGTAATAATACGGTTGCTATTGGTAATAGTACTCGCGTTCGTTCTACTAATGGTTTTGCGCTTGGTAATGAAGCGTGGGCAGGTATTGATGAGAATGGAACTGTTGTAGGGAAAGATAATGACCAAGCCTTCGGTTCTAATGCTCGTGCTTGGGGTGGTTCCTCCATGGCGCTAGGTAATGATGCAAAAGCCGGTGGTGGCGGTGCCATTTCTATGGGTAATGGTTCTCAATCTAGAGGTGATTGGGCGGTAGCTATTGGTAATGGTTCTAAGGCTTTTAAACAAGGGTCTGCTGCATTGGGTACGAATGCTACAGCTAATAGCTCTCACTCTACTGCACTTGGTTGGGGTAGTACGACAAATGCCTATGCTGATATCGCGGCTGGTGATGGTTCTGTTGCATCTGGTGGTAATTCCCTAGCACTAGGGGTACAATCTTCTACGTCTGCTGGTGCGACAGGTTCTGTAGCGTTAGGTTTAAGCAGTAAAGCTGAGAAGACAAATTCTATGGCGTTAGGTGTATCTGCTAATGCAGCACATGAACGTTCCGTTGCACTAGGCGCTAATTCCAAGACTGATAATACAGTAAGCACACCAAATCAATTGGTAAATGGTTTATGGTATAAAAACTATGCCGGTGGCTCTGCTGATTCCACACTTAGTGTAGGTAGCGATACGTTAAAACGTACTATCACAAATGTAGCTGCAGGTCGTGTGGATGCACAATCTACAGATGCAATCAATGGTAGCCAATTATATGCTGTTGCCAATACCTTGGGTAATTTAGCAAGCACTACAAAAGGTATTTTAGGTGGCAATGCAGCGCTTGACCCTGATACTGGCAACTTGTCGATGAGTAATATCGGTAATACTGGTAAAGGCACGATTCATGATGCTATTAAATTCAATAAAGATACTATAGATAAAGGCCTTAACTTCGATGCTAATACAGGTGGTCCTAAAAACAACCTATTAGGTTCTAAAGTTACCATCAAAGGTGACGGTAGCAATATCAATGCCGCAATTACACAAGCCAATGGTGATACAACTATCAACATGACTTTGGGTAATACTATTAAAGTAGGTACAGCAAACCCTGTAACGATTGACGGCACTACAGGTTATGTAACAGGTCTTCAAAATAAAGACTGGAATGTAGATAGTCCTGTGGCTGTATCTGGCCGCGCTGCTACAGAAGATCAGTTGAAAAAGGTAAACGAAAAAGTTAATACCAATAAAACTGCAATCGATAAAAATACTGGAGATATTAACACTAACAAGCAAAATATCACAAAAAATGCTGGCGATATTGCTAAGAACAAAACTGATATCGCTCAAAACAAGCAAGACATCTCCACTATTAATACAAAAATTAATAAAGGTTTGAACTTTGCTGGTGATACAGGTACTGTAAGCAACAGACAATTAGGCGATACTGTAACTGTTAAAGGCGGTGCTACAGGCACATTGTCCGACGGTAATATCGGTGTTGAATCCGACGGCAATGGCACATTGAATGTGAAATTAGCTAAAACATTGACAGGTTTAGATAGCGTTACAGCAGGTAATACTAAGATTGATAATGGTGGCTTGACTGTAGGTGGTAAGAACTATGTATCTCCAACAGGTCTCAATGCGAATAATCAAAAGATTACTAATGTTGCTAATGGTAGCGACCCTAATGATGCAGTAAACTATAGTCAATTACAAGCTGCTATCGGTGGTACAGCCAAAGCATCCACTGTAAAAGCAAAGGATGCGAATGTAACTGTAACAGAAAGTACAAACGCAGCAGGCGGTAAGGAATATACTGTTGGTTTAGGCAATAAAATTACCGTAGGTACAGCACATCCTGTAACTGTAGACGGTGATGCTGGTCATGTAACAGGCCTTACAAATACAGATTGGAATGAAGATAATCCTGTGGCTGTATCTGGTCGCGGTGCTACTGAAGATCAGTTGAAAAAAGTTAACGATAAAGTTAACACTAATAAGACTCAAATTGACAAGAATAAACAAAATATCGCTGATAATAAGCAAAATATCACAAATAATGCTGGCAATATCGCTCAAAACAAGCAAGACATCTCCACTATTAATACAAAAATTAATAAAGGATTGAACTTTGCTGGTGATACAGGTACTGTAAGTAACAGACAATTAGGTGATACTGTAACCGTTAAAGGCGGTGCAACAGGCACATTATCCGATGGTAATATCGGCGTTGAATCCGACGGTAATGGCACATTGAATGTGAAACTAGCTAAAACATTGACTGGCTTGGACAGTGTTACAGCAGGTGGTACTACTATTAACAACGGTGGCTTGACTGTGGGTGGTAAGAATTATGTATCTCCAACAGGTATCAATGCGAACGATCAAAAAATTACCAATGTTGCTGATGGTACTGTAGGTGCAGGTAGCAAAGACGCTGTAAACGGCGGTCAATTACACGAGGCTAAAAACGAATTAAATACTAATATCAGTAATGCCAAAACTGAACTAATCAATAAAGGTCTTCGTTTCAACGCTGATAATAACGATGAAAAAACGAATAAACTTGGTTCTAAAGTAACAGTAAATGGTGATGGTAATATTACTACTGAAATTACGCAAACTGGCGATGATACTACAATCGGCGTTAAATTGAACAAAAACCTTAATGTTCAAACATTGACAGCTACAGATACTGTGAAAGCCGGCGGTGTAACAATGGGTAAACACGCTGATACTAAGAACTATGTAACTGGTCTTGATAATAAAGATTGGGATGTGAATACATCTAATCCTGTAAGCGGTCGTGCTGCTACAGAAGATCAATTGAAAAAGATTAGTGATGTTGTTAAGAATCAAGGTGCTGCTGCTACAGATTACCGTTTGGTGAAAAATACAGCTGCTGCAGATGAGGCTTATACTGTTGATTCTAATGGCGATGTTGACTTGACTGTAGAGGATAAAAACCATGCAGGTCAAAAAGAAACTGTTAAGATTAAGGATGTTGCATCTAAATCTAGCCTTGATAAATTGACAGATCGTGCTGTTAAGTATGACTTGGATCCTGCTGGCACTGTTGATAAAACTAAAGTAAGTTACGAAGGTCCTGCCTATGCTAACAAAGCGGGTGGCACTCATGTGACAAACTTGGCATATGCTACAGGCAACGATGGTAGCGAAGCGGTTAATGTGGATTACTTAAAAGATAAAATCAAAGATAGTGAAGACGCATTAACTAATAAAGGTTTGAAATTCGATGCTAACAGTGGCGGTGTAAAAACTAATAAACTTGGCTCTACGGTTACTGTTAAGGGCGAAGGTAATGATATTGATGCTAACTACAGCGGTGAAAACATTAAAACTTTCATCACACAAGATCAAGCTGGCAACACAACTATCGATGTGAAGATGAACAAAAACCTCAAAGCTAATAGTGTGGCTATTGCTGGTAAAAACGGTCAAGACGGCGTTACACTTAAAGGTGGCGACGCTAAAAACGGTGTAGATGGTACAAGCATTAATCGTTTAGTGACCGAAGATAAAGACGGTAATACACATACACTTGCAACTCTTGACGATGGTATGATGTACGGCGGCGATACAGGCAATGTGATTAAAAAGAAACTTAACAACCAAGTGAATGTTAAGGGCGGTATCTCCGATGAAAGCAAATTAGCGACTGAAGACAACATCGGTGTTGTTTCCGACGGTTCCGATACATTGAAATTGCGCTTAGCGAAAGAATTGAAAGGCTTGACGTCTGCTACTTTCACAAACGGCGGCAATAATACTGTTATCAATGGTGATGGCATGACCATCAATCGTGCTGGTGGCGATGCAGTAAGTCTTACAAAAGACGGCTTAAATAACGGCGGTAACAAGATTACGAATGTTGCTGATGGCACGGACCCTAACGATGCAGTTAATAAATCTCAATTGGATAAAGCTACAGCAGCTGCATCTACAACAGTATCGGCAGGTAATAATATTACTGTGACACCTAGCACCAATGCGAATGGTTCAAAGAACTATGAAGTAAGTCTTAAAGACAAAGTGACATTGGGTACTGATGCTACGAAACAAATCGCAATCGATGGCACTACAGGCACAATCAAGGCTGGTGATAAAGTTACAATCGACGGCAACAAAGGTACGATTAAAGCTGGCAATGTAACAATTGACGGTGAAAACGGTACCATTAAAGCTGGCGACAAGGTAACTATCGACGGTAAAGATGGTAAGATTGCAGCAGGTAAGGTATCTGTTGATGGTAAAGACGGTTATGTGACAGGTTTGGAAAACAAAGATTGGAATCCTAACAACATCACAAGCGGTCGTGCTGCTACAGAAGACCAATTGCAAAAATCTCACAAAGCCTTGGATAATAAGATTACTAACCTAGGTGATGAAATCACGAAAAAAGGTATGAATTTCGCCGGTAATACAGGTGAATTCCACCGTGATTTAGGCCAAAAGGTTACTATCAAAGGTGAAGGTAAAGAGTCTGACGATAAATATTCCGGCGAAAATATTAAAACCGTAGCCGACCAAGATGGTAATGTTACTATCAAGATGGCGAAAAACCTTAAGACTGACAGCTTAACTACTGATAAGGTAAAAGTTGGTAAAAACGGTAAGGACGGGGTATCCATTACTGGCCCTAACGGTGCTGAGGGTACAGACGGCAAGGTAGGTATCACAGGCAAAGACGGTAAAGATGCTGTATCCATGTCCGGTAAAGACGGTGTTGGTCATATCGGTTTAACTGGTAAAGACGGCCGTAATGCGGATATTACCGTTGATAAAGGTGATCCAGACTTAGACGGTAACAACATCACTCGTATTAAGTACCAAGA
>NZ_JBBNGV010000013.1:0-1142 GCF_040094895.1 Veillonella parvula
CCCGGTGCGGTTGCCCGCTCCGGTTTGGCCTCTTTCCCGTTCGCTCGCCGCTACTAAGAAAATCTCGTTTGATTACTGTTCCTCCGGGTAATTAGATGTTTCAGTTCCCCGGGTGCCCTCCTCATAGTCTATGCTATGGGTGACAGTGCATAACCACTGCCGGGTTCCCCCATTCGGAAATCTACGGGTCAAAGATTGCTTGCATCTCTCCGTAGCTTATCGCAGCTTACCGCGTCCTTCTTCGGCTGATATCGCCAAGGCATCCACCGTACGCCCTTATTATCTTTACTTATTTTGCGTTATCATTTGCGCCTATCGTCGTCGCCTCACGCTCGATTTTGCCTTACGTACAACAGTACGCGGCGGCTTCATCTCGCTCAGGCTCCTAGATATGCATCAAATGCTAACGAAAATCTCATGATTAAATACATGAGAGATAATATTGACATGCATTAGATACATTGTCGTTTTTTGTAGCCGTACATTTTCATGTACGTCACCATTAAGTCAGAGAATTATTTCCTATGTGCTCGGGTCAACCTACTTAGAAATTCTAAGAGATGACCTTACAAATATATATTAATTCTTCTATGCAGTTTTCAAAGAACAAACAATTAGTATATCACAGACTCGCTGTCAAATACTAAATGGTGGAGACGAGGAGATTCGAACTCCTGACCCCCTGCTTGCAAGGCAGGTGCTCTCCCAACTGAGCTACGCCCCCGTAATGGGTTCACTTAAGTCTCGATAATCCATTCCGAAGAATCCGTTATCTTTTATAAGCTTTTCCTATTATTTTAGCTCTTAATGTCTGTACTCTACACAAAAGTGTATTTCAAGTTATATGAGCCAACTGGTGGGCCTAGGTGGACTCGAACCACCGACCTCACGCTTATCAGGCGTGCGCTCTAACCAGCTGAGCTATAGGCCCATATCTGTAGATTGAGAGTCTTTACAGATCTCTCAAAACCAAACAATGATAAGTGTGTAAGTACAGCTAGCGCTTATGCTACGTCTACTTACTCGCCAAAGTGTCGACCTAAGTGACATCCAAGCTCTTGGCTCGGTGTATGTCTCCCTAGAAAGGAGGTGATCCAGCCGCACCTTCCGATACGGCTACCTTGTTACGACTTCACCCCAAT
>NZ_JBBNGV010000014.1:0-800 GCF_040094895.1 Veillonella parvula
CCCGGTGCGGTTGCCCGCTCCGGTTTGGCCTCTTTCCCGTTCGCTCGCCGCTACTAAGAAAATCTCGTTTGATTACTTTTCCTCTGGGTAATTAGATGTTTCAGTTCCCCAGGTGCCCTCCTCATAGTCTAAGCTATGGGTGACAGTGCATAACCACTGCCGGGTTCCCCCATTCGGAAATCTACGGGTCACAGGTTGCTTGCACCTCTCCGTAGCTTATCGCAGCTTACCGCGTCCTTCTTCGGCTGATATCGCCAAGGCATCCACCGTACGCCCTTAAAATCTTTACTTATTTTACGCCATAATTTGCGGCTAACTTCGTTGTGCTGCGTTCGGTTTGTCTTGCGTACATAAGTACGCGGCGACATCACCTCACTGGCACGCCTCGTTATCCATCAAATTCTGACGAAAATCTATTTTTAGATTTTATTGACATGCATTAGATACATTGTCGTTTTTTGTAGCCGTACATTTTCATGTACGTCACCATTAAGTCAGAGAATTATTTCCTATGTGCTCGGGTCAACCTACTTAGAAATTCTAAGAGATGACCTTACAAATATATAATAATTATCTTCTATGCAGTTTTCAAAGAACAAACAATTAGTATATCACAGACTCGCTGTCAAATACTAAATGGTGGAGACGAGGAGATTCGAACTCCTGACCCCCTGCTTGCAAGGCAGGTGCTCTCCCAACTGAGCTACGCCCCCATGTATTAAATGGTGGGCCTAGGTGGACTCGAACCACCGACCTCACGCTTATCAGGCGTGCGCTCTAACCAGCTGAGCTATAGGCCC
>NZ_JBBNGV010000015.1:0-752 GCF_040094895.1 Veillonella parvula
CAAGTTGGTGTTCCTGCAATCGTAGTATTCTTGAACAAAGCTGACATGGTTGACGATGAAGAATTGATCGAATTGGTAGAAATGGAAGTTCGTGAACTTCTTTCTTCCTACGAATTCCCTGGCGACGAAGTACCTATCGTTGTAGGTTCCGCATTGAAAGCTTTGGAAGGCGACGCTCAATATGTAGCTAAAATTGACGAATTGATGGATGCTGTAGACTCCTACATCCCAACACCAGTTCGTGACACTGATAAACCATTCTTGATGCCTGTGGAAGACGTTTTCACAATCACTGGTCGTGGTACAGTAGCAACTGGCCGTGTTGAACGTGGTCAAGTAAACGTTGGTGATACAGTTGAAGTAGTAGGCTTGAAAGAAAAAGCTGAACAATACGTAGTAACTGGTCTTGAAATGTTCCGTAAAGTGTTGGATTCTGCAGTAGCAGGTGACAACGTAGGTGCATTGCTTCGTGGTGTTGATCGTAAAGACATCGAACGTGGTCAAGTATTGGCTAAACCAGGTTCCATCAACCCACACACAAAATTCAAAGCAGAAGTATACGTATTGACTAAAGAAGAAGGTGGCCGTCATACTCCATTCTTCTCCAACTACCGTCCACAATTCTACTTCCGTACAACAGACGTAACAGGTGTTGTAAACCTTCCTGAAGGTGTAGAAATGTGTATGCCTGGCGATAACGTAACAATGGAAATCGAATTGATTACTCCAATCGCTATCGAAGAAGGTCTTCG
>NZ_JBBNGV010000001.1:0-844658 GCF_040094895.1 Veillonella parvula
TCCCATCTCGAACACAGTAGTTAAGCTCATAAACGCCGAAAGTACTTGGCTGGAGACGGCCTGGGAGGATAGGAAGCTGCTGATTGCTTAAAGGCACACCTGAGGGTGTGTCTTTTTTTATGTATGGCTTTCTATCCTCCCAGGAGACCTGGTGAGTAGGACAAGTTAAAGGTAAAAAGAATAAAACGACGACAGATTCACTGCATCGCTTAGTTCATTATTTTTTAATTATATTATCAGTTAATTGATAATAAATAATTAATGAAGGTCTAATTATAAATTTTAATAATTACTATTTATTACATATTCTATTCATGCATAGAATTATCACTTTTTTATATAGATTCCTATCTAGACTAGTAAATACGTGGTTTATAGCTATCTTTCTGATATTTAATAATATACCAAAATGTACCAAAAATTACTCGTTTTGATTATATTTCATATCACTTTCACTATGTTTTCACGAATTATCTATATACTAGCTATAGTTGATTGAGATCAACTAAGGAAATGGAGGTCTACTACTAATAACTTTTACCTGTCCCTTTTACAAATAATACAAACAACACAAAACAATACAACACATAAAACAACACTTAAATACACAACAATACTCTCCCTGTGTATAAACAAAACAATACATATACAAAACTCTCTAATTATATATACCATCTCCCGTATATATAAAGGTAAAAGTTAGGTAGACATAAGAGCCCTTGAAAGAGGGCTCTTTTCCTTTAATATTTTTTATTATTTATTGATTAATAAGCCTATATTTCTTGACATAGTATGTAATATTTGTTAAACTAATCAAGTATCAAGCAAAGCTTGATGAACATAGGGGTATAGCTCAATTGGTAGAGTAGCGGTCTCCAAAACCGTTGGTTGTGGGTTCAAGTCCTACTGCCCCTGCCAAAATTTGGATGGCGGTCTTCGGGCCGCATGTCCATAAAATTACTCAAAAAATATTAAAAAATGCTTGCGTAGCCGCAATCATTATGTTAATATAAGTGAGTACCTTGTACATGACTCAGTAGCTCAGCTGGATAGAGCGTTTGACTACGAATCAAAAGGCCAGGGGTTCGAATCCCTTCTGGGTCACCAAATTAAAGCATCACAGTAATGTGGTGCTTTTTTATTTTGCTTTTTATATGTATATAAAGGACCCTACATATTTATGTAGGGTCCTTTTATGAGCTAATGATCTTTATTTAATTAACTAAGTTTTATTATTTCGCATGTGGCTGATCTGATTCAGCTACTACGTTAACGACGATTTCTTGATCTGCAGAAATAAGATTCATAATGATGGGGATTGGCTGTTCGATGGCTTCAGCTATACTTTTAATTTGTCGCATTGCAACAGGATAAGGTGTTGTTCTATCACTTTGAAATAATTCTTCCAATTGGGTGATTTCTGCTTGACTTAGATTCGATTTATTTGCGAATTCTTCAACTGTCATATTATGTTGTTCGCGATAGCTTTTAATGATTTCACCGATATACATAATCGCCTCCACTTGAATTATATTAATACATTTTTATTTTATGTGAAAGTTCGATAAAACTCAAGTTAGATTGAAATGATACTTCATATTATTGATACATAATGGTTTTATATTATAAGATGAACATATAATGATACTGATATATATGGAAATGAAAAGAGGTTTGCTATGAAGACGAATAGAAAACAACTTTTAATTGTTTATATATGTTTAGCATTAGGGGCTTGGAGTGCTAGCGCTGGCATCAGCTTTAGTCAATCAAATAGAGATACGAATCAAACGCGTCGAGATAATACGATAATACAGCATAAGTCTGAAAAAACTGTTGACGATTCTGACCAAGGCAGTCCTGTTATTGCATCGTATTACAAAGATGGCAAAAAAAAGAAGAAAAAGAGTACTGCTGCTGATGAGACTAAGCTTTCAGAGAAACAAAAAGCAACTAAAGAATTGAATGAACATTCTTGGGTAGAAGAAGCGGGAAAACATCCCTTACCGTATGCGGTTGTGGAAGGGAACGCGGTCAGTGAAGAAGAGTTAGCCCACTGGTGGAAGGTTTTTAATGATCCCGTATTGGATCAATTAATTGATTTGACCCTCAAAAATAATCGGCAGTTAGAGGTAGCTCGTTCTCGAGTTAGACAAGGACGGTTACAGTTGGGTATTGCTGAAGCACAGCGATTACCTTGGCTAGATGCTTCCGGTTCATGGTCGGCTAATAGAGGTCAGGGTGAATGGGATTCAGACCGAGAAGCGATAAAGAATTTACCTATATCTGATAAGATGACGAGAAATGTAGAAACCGGTAAATTGGGAATTGATGCGCGATGGGAAATTGATATATTCGGAAGACAAAAAGCAAAATCACGTGCTGCATCGAATTCGTTACAAGCATCACAGGCGGATTTATATTCCACCTGGGTATCTTTGAGCGCGGAAACCGCATTACAGTATATGTCGTTAAGAACTTTACAGGAGCAATTGCGCATAACAGAAGATGATGTGAAACGTCAACAGGAAGCGTTGGAACTGATTAAGATAAATAATCAGTCTGGTATTATTAATGAATTACCTGTGCAACAGGCTACATATGCATTATCTCAGACTCAAGCGGAGATTCCTTCATTAAAGAAAAATATAGCTTCCACAATGGCTGCTCTTTCTATATTGACGGGAACAGTTCCAGGCGAGATTGACGGGTTATTGATGGAAAATACTTCATTACCTACGGTGGATCCACACATGTTTATCGGCATACCGGCGGAAGCTTTACGACAACGGCCTGATATTCAGGCGGCGGAACGACGTATTGCGGCGCAACAACAGAAAACCAAGGCTGCAAAGGCTGACCTTAAGCCTAGGTTTTCACTAAATGGCAGTATAGGCTTGGAGTCGTTTTCATCGGGAGGTCTTATTTCGGCTATCGGTAAAATGATAGGAATAGGACCATCTATCACTATGCCTATTTTCAATGCCGGTGCTATTCGTAAGAATATAAAGATACAAACAGAAAAGGAACAGGAATATTTGGCACTTTACGAAGAGACTGTTTTGAAAGCTGTAGGGGAGGTTCGAAATGCGGTAACGGATGCATCTCAGGATCATATTAAGTCCGAGGAATTGAAATCTGCTGTAGAATCTGCACAGCAAGCGGAATCTTTGGCACAAACCAATTTTGACTCCGGTCTTAGCGATTACTTAAGTGTTCTTGATGCACGAAGAAATGTATTGTCTGCAAGGCGGCAATATATCATGAGTCGGGGGCAAGAGTTTGCTGATACCGTTCGTTTATTCAAATCCTTAGGCGGTGGTTGGGAAGCCATGGACATGGATCAGGAGGCAGAGGCGGACTCGCATGCTAAGAAATAGTGTGAGAAACGGGGAATGATTATGAAAGAGAAACTTGATGTCATTAAAGGGTGGATGGCGAATAATAGAAAAAAGTGCGCAGGTATAATGATTGCCTTTCTAATAATTTTGGGTGGAGTAAGTTATTATGCTTATAATCAATACGAAGCGTACATTGCCTCTCATCATATTGTGTTGCAAGGCAATGTGAATCTGCGTGAAGTTAATGTTGCATTTCGGGGAAGTGACCGGATTGCCAGCCTTTTGGTGGATGAAGGTGCGGTGGTGAGCCAAGGGCAGATTTTAGGGTATTTACATTCTGATGAATTGAATCTTACTGTACAGCAGGCTAAGGCTACCATTGCAGCACAGGACGCTATAGTGGCCAAGTTGCAGGCCGGCAGTAGACCAGAAGAAATCGCTCAAGCATCGGCACGAGTTACATCTGCAGAAGCTGCGTTAGCTCAATCGAAACAGGAAGCAGAGAAGTTACAAAAATCCTATAATGCTTCAAATGGTAAGGCCGTTAGTCGACAGTCTGTAGATGATATACAGGCGAAGGTGAAAGTATCGGAAGCCAAATTAAACGAGGCTCAGCAAGCATACAATTTAGCTGTCGCAGGGCCAAGACAGGAAGATATAGCACAGGCCCAAGCCCAATTGGATGCGATGAAAAGCGAACTGGCCCGTCAGGAGTTCTTGTTGAACCAATCTGTATTAACGTCCCCGATAGACGGTGTTATAACGGCCCGATTATTACAGGTCGGTGATATGGCTTCACCGAATACACCTGTATTTAAATTGGCTGAGAATACTAAGAAATGGGTACGTGTATATGTGAACGAACGGGATTTAGGAAAAATTTATAACGGTATGGATGCGAATGTGACGACGGATACCAATAAGAATGAACCGATTCACGGTACAATCGGATATATATCCTCCGTAGCGGAATTTACACCTAAATCGGTAGAAACGGAGGATGTGCGTACTACACTTGTATATGAAGTGCGGGTATATGTAGATGATCCTGATAATCGTCTCCGTTTAGGAATGCCTGCCACTGTTTCCATTGATATATAGAGGTGTGCGGTGAATGATGTATATGCAATCGAAGCGTCACAATTATATAAAGAATTTCCCCTTGTCGGAGATGATCCTATAATAGCATTGGACCATTTGGATTTTAAAATTCGAAAAGGCTGTTTAACTGCGTTGGTCGGTCCAGATGGTGCGGGAAAAACGACTTTGATTCGTTTGATAGCTGGTTTATTGGATGCCACGGCTGGTTCTTTAGAGGTCCTCGGAATGGATGTGAAAGCACATTCACAGGCAGTTCAAGATAGACTCAGTTATATGCCTCAGAAATTTGGGCTTTATGAGGAATTATCCGTCAGTGAAAACATGAATCTCTATGCAGATTTACACGGTATTCCTTTGCATGTGAGAACGAAGCGGTTTGAAAAATTACTGCATATGACAGGGCTAGCCAAATTTACTAAGCGTCAAGCCGGTAAATTGTCAGGCGGTATGAAGCAAAAGCTTAGCCTAGCTTGTACATTGGTTCGTTCTCCGGAGCTATTACTGCTCGATGAGCCTACCGTAGGGGTCGATCCATTTTCAAGGCGGGAGTTATGGGAGATCTTAGAGTCGCTGGTATGTACAGATGGAATTAGCGTACTTGTTAGCACTGCATACTTAGATGAGGCGGAGCGTTGTAAAGATGTTTTCGTCCTCAATAAGGGGCGCTTTTTAGCAACCGGGACACCGCATGAGTTGACTCAAATATCTGAGGAACGATGCTTTCAGGTAAAGATTCCGAAGTCATTGAGCATGCGAAATGTACAGGCCGCATTGATGGATGACAGGAAATGCGTGGCGGATGCAGTTCCAGAGGCCGGTGCTGTGAGGTACATAAAAACAAAAGAAATGCTTTCGATTCCATGGCTTAATGAGTATGGTATGGAGGAAGAACCAGTTCAGAGCCGTTTGGAAGATACCTTTATGATGTTGTTAAAAGAGGATGAAATTGCCTCAAAACAAGGGGCTAAGCCTTTAGATAGTATCGATATGGATTTAGATGAAAGTGCGATAGAGAAAGAACGAAAGCATTTGTTGGCCCCCAATGAAATGGTTGAGCGTCCAGTAGAAATTTCCGTATCTCATTTGGTGAGGACATTCGGTGATTTTACGGCGGTGGCTAATACATCATTTACGGTGCAGCGCGGAGAAGTATTCGGGTTACTCGGACCAAACGGAGCAGGGAAGACGACGACATTTCGTATGTTGTGTGGATTATTGCCTGTAACGAGCGGGGATTTGCGCGTGGCCGGCATTGATGTCGTTAAATCCCGTACGGCGGCAAGAAGCAATTTCGGATATGTAGCGCAAAAGTTTTCTTTGTACGGTAATCTGTCTGTTATGGAAAACTTGAATTTTTTTGCCGGTGTGTACGGCCTTCACGGACAGAAGAAGCTTGATCGTATAGAAGCCGTTATCAGTGAGTTTCGTCTGAATGACGTGAGAGATATGATAGCCGGTGATTTGCCTGGTGGTTATAAACAGCGCTTGTCCATGGCGGCTGCCTTAATGCATGAGCCTAAAATTCTTTTTTTGGATGAGCCCACAAGTGGTATTGATCCTCTTACACGGCGTAATTTCTGGCGACAGATTACTTCTTTATCAAAGCGAGGAACAACGATTATTATTACGACTCATTTTATGGATGAATCGGAATATTGTGACCGTATTATGATTCAGGATGCAGGAAAACTCGTTGTACTGGGAACACCTGATGAAGTTAGACGGATTGCCGGCGATGAGAATTGTACTATGGATGAAGCGTTTATCTCCGTCATACTAAAAAAACGGGAACAGGAGGATGACGTATGAACGGATTTATAAGACGGTTTTCCTCATTGGTATACAAGGAGACCTTACAAGTATTGCGCGACCCTAGCACTATTTTGTTGGGTGTTGTGCTACCTATACTACTTATTATCCTCATCGGCTCAGGGGTTACTTTGGATGTTAAACACGTGCCGATAGCAGTGGTTATGGAACGGCAAGATTCTATGACCCAGAGTGTGTATGACTCCTTATACGGCTCTGAGTACTTTCAACCTATAGCAGTTCGCGATAGAAAAACGGCGGAACTATTGATGGAAAAACGAAAGGTAGATGCCATATTGGTGATTCCACAGGACTTTTCTGCTCAAGTTATGCGTGGACAAGGGAAAGTGCAGGGGATTTACTATGGTGTCGATACTTCGGTAGCGATGAGCATAGAAAGTTATGTAAACTCAGCTATTAACTTATGGGCCGTTAAGAATATTCCGTTTATGCTACGTGGTGGATATATAACAATGAACCCTCGCATGTGGTTTAATGAGGCAAATACAAGTACCTGGTTTTTGATTCCTGGGCTCATCATGATTATCATGACGATTGTATCCGTTTTTCTTACGGCTGTCGTTATGGCTAGAGAATGGGAACGTGGTACTTTTGAGTCTTTATTCGTTACACCAGTTAAGCCTATTGAAATTATTTTGGCTAAGGTAGTGCCTTATTATGTATTGGCCATGTTGGGGCTGTTGTTTTGCCTCGGTGTTTCGTATTTCTTTTATGAAGTACCTATGCGTGGTTCCTTATGGATCATCTGCATCGTGTCCACATTGTATTTAATTGTTTCCTTAAATATGGGACTACTTATATCTGCGTTTACGAAGAAACAGTTCTTAGCTTGTCAAATGGCGTTACTTACCAGTTTTTTACCGGCGTTGATATTGACGGGGTTTTTATTTGATCCACATTCACAACCTGTGGTGATTCAATATATTTCACGGCTTTTACCTCCTACATATTTTTTAGAATTACTGAAATCATTGTTCCTAGGTGGAAATAACTGGTATTTGATTATTAAAAATAGTGCCGTATTATCGGGGTTTGCTATTTGCTTTACAATATTGACAATTTATATTACGCGGAAGAAGGTGGAATAATGAATTGGCGACTGTATTGGAATCAAATTGTCTCCATCATATGGAAAGAGCTATTAGCCACCTTTAAAGATCCGAAAACTCGTATAATCTTATTGTTACCGGTTATTATTCAAGGGTTCCTCTTCGGTTACGCCGCAACCTATAATCTCAACAAGGTTCCCTATGTATTGATTGATGAAAGTCATACGCAGACCGCAGCTGCATTAGAATCGACTATTAATTCATCCGGTGTTTTTGAACTGTATCAATCTGCGAACTCTCCGGATATAATCGCACCACTAATAGACTCCAACAAGGTTATTATGGCGGTTATCATACCTCAGGATTTTGAAGAAAACTTAAAGCATAAACAACCTACATCTATTACTGTTATTGTAAATGGAACGAATACAATGACTTCAGGTCTTGCCACAGCCTATATGGGGCAAATCATTTCTCAATTCAATCAGACTTGGTTAGGTGTTGAGCATAAGGGAATCACGATTGAATCTCGTACCTGGTACAATGAAAATCAGCAGTCTTCCTGGACTTTCTTGACAGGTCTCGTTATATTGATCAGTATGACACAAGTTATCATGTTGGGGGGCTTATCTGTGGCGAGAGAACGAGAGCAGGGGACCTTTGATCAATTATTGGTGACGCCCGTATCATCTATGCAAATTTTGATTGCAAAGTCTATACCCCCTATGATAATAGGACTGTTTCAAAGTACTGTATTGTTATTAATAGCCATGTTTTGGTTTAAAGTTCCATTTCGGGGCAACATATTTCTTGTGTATGCCGTGTTGTTTACGTTTATAAGTAGTAGCATTGGATTGGGGTTATCTATTTCGGCTATTGCAAAAAATATGCAGCAAGTTCTCGTATATGTTTTTGTTTTTCTTTTTCCACTAGCATTATTGTCCGGATTAATCACACCTGTACATAACATGCCGAAAATATTGCAATATCTTACATATGGAAATCCTATGCGGTTTTCTGTTGATGCAATGCGCAGGATTTATTTAGAAGGTGCAGGATTGACGGATATTTGGTTTAATTTTATTCCTATGATTATCCTAATCATTATAAGCATGTCCATAGCAGGATGGCTATTTAGAAATCGCGTTGGATAAAGCTAATGATTAGATTGTTAAACTTTTTATATTTTGTTATAACAATACGGCAGACCTATATAGCATTTTTTTATTAATAAATATGCTACTGCCGTATTGACTAAATGAATGTAGACTGTTAGAATAAAGGCATAGAAAATATCATATTTGGGAATAGGTGCTGAAAAGCATAATAGAGAAGCCGGTTAAAGGCCGGCACGGTCCCGCCACTGTATGGTCGAGCGAGTCTAAATTAAGTCACTGGGAAACTGGGAAGGCTAGATGAGCGATGACGCCGAGTCAGGAGAACTGCCTATTCAACATTCACCATTTGACCTACGAGAGATAGGGAGGAGAAGTTAATAGCTCCTTTTTACGTACCCGTAAAAAGGATTTTTTAGTTCTATTGGATCTAAATTGTATTATAGTTGATTTAGATTTTAGTTCTATACGACCTAAATGTCGTGCTATGGTCATGGTGGATTACCTTTTTGGTATTACCAGCATGACATATGTTGTGACTGTTAATATATTTTATGGTAAATGTAGGGCATGCATTTATTCATCATCATCCTAAAAAAGAGGCTGACCCAGGGTTCTAGTAGTTCGGATTCTGGGTCAGTCTCTTTTTATTTTGCAAATATTAATTATCGGTAAGATCTTTTAGATAGAGGTCTGTAGCGTTAAGCTTTAGATGAAGTGTAAATAGATATAGAATCGTAGAATAATTAAGAGCTTTTAGATTTAGAAGTTGCTTTGGGTTTACATAAATCGTAAGGTGTAATTAGATAGTTGTTTTTCTTTGAATCTATTTTTAGATGTATGAATTTTAAGTCATTTAAAAAAAATGATTGACGATGAATTCCATACATGATATTATTATTTCAGTTGAGACGCGGGAGTGGCGGAATTGGCAGACGCACCAGACTTAGGATCTGGCGCCTTACGGCGTGGGGGTTCAAGTCCCTTCTCCCGCACCAACTTTATTGCACCTTTAGAGGTGTATTTTTTTTGCCTAAAATTAAGTAGTTAATGTGGATATTCATATCGATAAACACTTGTAGTTTAATAGTAGGGTAGGTACAGAATTAACTACTACATTATATGTTATAATAAATGAGTTAGAACTATTTAATTAATACAATCATAGTAATACTATATGGTGCAGTATGAATAATACATTAACAAAACTGCTTTCACAGAACCCATCCTTTGTGGATGGGCTAAACGCATTTCAGCGTAAGGGAAAGTCAGTCATATATGGTCTTAGTGGATCTCAAAAAAGTTTCCTCTTAAGCCAATCTTTTTCTGCAGGTCTTAAAAAGCCTGTAGTCATCGTAGTCCATGATAAGGATCATAAGGAGATGTGGGAGCGAGATTTAGCTTTCTTTTGGCCTAATGTGCCAGTCCAATCATTTCCTATAACAGATCATGTAGACTTTACAACTGTAGCACGTAGTCTTGAAAATCAAGGTGCACAAATGCGAGCATTAGCATTATTAGCATGGCAAGAGCCGGCAGTAGTCATTGCCAATGCTGAAGAGGTTACACAATATGTTGTATCCCCTCATTATTTAAAGGGGCAATCGTTGCATTTTGCTTTGAATGATGCAATTGAACGTGATGTAGCTCTTGAACAGCTCGTAACAATTGGATATGAACGCGTAGACCAGGTGGAACAACGTGGTCATTTTGCTGTGCGCGGAGATATTTTGGATATTTATCCTGTAAATAGTGATCATCCGATTCGTATTGAATTCTTTGGAGATGAGATTGATACATTGCGTTTCTTCTCTGTTGAGAATCAACGTTCTATTGAACAAATCGAATCCTATACGGTGACGCCTTTCTTTCTTGGTCAAAGTGATGCGGATAGCACTCTATTATCTTATGTGAAAGATGGCACTTTGATTTATGATGAGCCAGGTCGTATTCAAGAGGCGTTAAAGAAATTCTTAAAAGAAGATCCTACACATCGGAAAAATCATTGTGATTGGAATGAACTACAACGCACTGTAGATGCTACGAATCAAGTGGCTTTCACGTTTATGCAACAACGTTCTATTGGTCTCACTGGATTTAACCCTATTGGTATTCAAGGGAAGACGATGACGAGCTTTGAGCGTCAAATTCCCCTATTAACAGATGAAATTAAACAATGGCATCGTTTAAATCATCAAGTGGTACTCGTATTAAATAATCAGCAACGACGAGAAGGTATTGAGCGCGCCCTTGAAGGGGAGAATATTGCATTTATTCATAGTGATACATGGATAGCAAAGCCAAACACCGTCGTTATTTTAAAGGGCTTATTAACAGATGGTTTTGAATTGCCCAATAGCCATCTCGTAGTTGTCGTAGAAGGTAATATTTACGGACAGCAAAAGCGCAAGCTTCGTAATAAGCCTAAAAAGGGCCAAGAAATCAATTATTTTACAGATTTAACGCCTGGTGACTATGTAGTACATAATATGCATGGTATCGGCAAGTATATTGGTCTTAAAACAATTGAGACGGAAGGCATTCACCGCGATTATATTGAGATTGCTTATGCTGGAACGGACAAACTGTTCTTACCAGCTAATAATTTAGATCAACTGCAAAAATATATTGGCAACGAAGGTGATGTGCCACGTATTAATAAGATGGGTGGTCGTGACTGGAGCAAGGTTGTTTCAAAGGCAAAAAAATCTATTGATGATTTAGCAGATAAACTCGTTGAGATATATGCACAACGAGAAATCACAGAAGGTTTTGCATTCTTGCCAGATCAACCATGGCAGCAAGAGTTTGAAGATGCATTCCCCTATGAGGAAACGGAAGACCAATTACAGGCTACCGCAGAGATTAAAGAATCCATGGAAAGACCTGTTCCTATGGATCGCTTGCTCGCTGGTGATGTAGGTTTTGGTAAAACGGAAGTGGCTATGCGCGCCATTTTCAAGGCTGTTATGAGCGGAAAACAAGTAGCAGTACTTGTACCAACTACGGTTTTAGCACAGCAACATTTCCAAACTTTTTTGAATCGCTTTGCTCCATTTGGGGTGAAAGTAGATGTGCTTAATCGATTCCGAACTACATCAGAGAAAAAACAAATTCTAAAAGGTGTAGAGGATGGATCTATTGATGTTCTTATTGGAACTCATTCATTACTTAACAAAAAGGTGGTATTCAAAGACTTAGGAATGCTTGTTGTAGATGAGGAGCAACGTTTTGGGGTAGCACAAAAAGAAAAGTGGAAAGAGTGGGCTAGCAATATCGATGTACTCACATTGAGTGCTACACCGATTCCGCGGACTTTACATATGTCCCTCGTTGGCGTTCGAGAAATGTCTGTTATCAATACTCCGCCAGAGGAGCGATTGCCTGTTCAAACCTATGTGGTGGAATACGATATGAATCTCATAGCAGATGCTATCAAACGAGAACTTGCAAGAGGTGGACAGGTCTATTTCGTATATAACCGTGTCGCGTCCATTAATCACATGGGAGAACTATTAGAATCCGCATTGCCTGGCTTGCGTTATGCTGTTGCTCATGGACAGATGACAGGCCGTCAAATTGAGGAGATTATGACCGATTTCTATGAAGGTCATTATGATGTACTCTTGTCCACGAGCATTATTGAAACCGGTTTAGATATTCCTAATGCAAATACTATCATCATTTATGATGCGGATCGCTTAGGTTTATCTCAGCTATACCAAATGCGAGGCCGTGTAGGACGCTCTCGTAGACGTGCTTATGCATACTTTATGTATCGGCCAGATAAAATACTTTCAGAGGCAGCTGAAAAGCGTTTGAAAGCCATAGAGGAGTTCACCGAGCTCGGCGCAGGATTTAAGTTAGCCATGAGAGATTTAGAGATTCGCGGTGCTGGTAATCTATTAGGTTCACAGCAACATGGTAATATCGCATCCGTGGGCTTTGGCATGTACGTGAGCATGTTAGAAGAAGCGATTGCAAAGGCTCAAAATAAAGAGGTTGAGCGAGATGTATCCATTGATCCAGCTATCGACTTAGAGGTAGATGCGTTTATTGATGATGCGTATATCAAAGATAGTGCTCGTAAGATTTCTGTATACCAACGATTGTTACATATTAAATCTAAAGAGCAACTCGACGATATGACGGATGAGCTCATTGATCGCTTCGGTACACCAACCGATCCAGTAGACCGTTTGTTGCGTATTGCTCAAATTAAGGAGCAAGCACGTCTACTGGGCATTAAGAGTATCGTCCGTAGAGATAAGCAGCTCACCATCCATTGGTATGACGATTCTAAAATGGCCGATTGGGACATGGGGGCTGTACGAGAAGATTTATGGAAAAAAATGAAGTTTATGGACACCAAGCCAGCCACATTATATGTGAATCTTAATGGCATGAAAGGTTCTGTTTTGACCATTACGGAAGCGGTGATAAAGGCTCTTAGCCACAAGTCACCGACTAAGGAGGGCCTATGAATCGATTTTTAAAAGGAGCCATGATTTTAACCTTAGCCGGTATTATCGTGAAGGTCATCGGTGCGTTTAGTAAGGTTCTTATTGCACGGATTTTAGGTGGTGAAGGAATTGGCCTATATATGATGGCCTATCCAATCTATCAAATTATCATTAGTATTTCTGCTGCAGGTATTCCTGTAGCCATATCTATTATGATTGCAGAGAAACTTGCTAATGATGATATGCGAGGCGTACAACAAGTATTTTCCGTATCTTTAAGGGTACTCGCTATATTAGGGCTGGTATTTAGTTTGGCCTTATATGGTAGTGCGCAATGGCTCGTAGACAATCAAATCATCACCGATCCACGTGCTTTAATTGCTATTCAGTTATTATCTCCAGCCATTTTTGTAGTGACCATCCTGAGCTGTTTTAGAGGGTATTTCCAAGGTTTCCAATATATGGTGCCTACTGGTACGAGTCAAGTATTTGAACAGATTTTTCGTGTGTCATCTATGGTAGGTTTGGCATACTACTTCATTGATCGTGGACTCCATTTAGCGGCAGGTGGTGCGACCTTTGCTACATTCCCAGGCGTATTGGCAGGGTTACTTGTATTAATTTATTTTTACTACCGACAACGTAATGTTCGAGAGAAGATGCTTTCACAACAGAATCCTAATGCTGTTTATGAAAGTAATGGCACCGTAGTTAAACGCTTGTTTAGCCTTGCTATACCTGTTTCTATGGCGAATATTATGCTTCCTATGGTATCACTCATTGATACATTTATTGTCCCAAAACGATTGATGGATATTGGATACTATCTCAATGAAGCAACTACACAATTTGGCTATTTAACGGGTATGGCAACATCTCTGATTGGGTTGCCAATTATTCTAACTACGTCCTTAGCCGCTAGTCTTGTACCAGCCGTATCTGAGGCCCATACTCAAGGTGATGTACATCGCATCGTGAAACGGGCGGAGACGGCGATTAAAATTGCTAATATGTTTACGATTCCAGCCTGTATTGGTCTCTGCGTATTAGCTACACCAATATCGCAATTAATATATGCAACACCCCACGCAGGGCCTGTTATTGCTGTTATTAGCTTGAGTATTATGTTCCTCGGTTGGCAGCAGGTTACTGCAGGTGTTTTACAAGGTTTAGGAAGAACAGTAATTCCTATGGTGTCGATTTTTATCGGCTTATTAGTGAAGACATTCTTAGATTATGAATTGACAGGCAGTGTTGAGTTGGGCATTAATGGTGCAGCTTGGGCGACGAATTTAAACTTTGCTATTGCAGCGCTTATTAACTATATTTTTGTAAAAAAATATGTAGGTTCGGTATTCAACACATTAGAGTTATTAAAAATAATAGTATCTGCCATGGCCATGGGTGGTGCTACACAAGTCATCTATGTGAGCACTGTTGATTTATTAGGCAATGGTGGCGCTGTGGCTGCAGCAATTGTAGTGGCTATTTTTGTATATGGTTTATCGTTATGGCTTACTAAAGCTGTCGTAAAAGATGATATATACCATTTCCCAATCATAGGCAAGCGCATACAAGCTCGACGCAATAGGGAGGAAGCAAAGCTATATGAAGAACAATATTGATATTCAACCTTTAGTCGATGTAGTGAAAACTTTGCGTGCACCAAATGGCTGTCCTTGGGATCAAAAGCAAACGCATGAATCTTTACGCCGCTATTTTATAGAAGAGACTTACGAAGTAGTAGATGCCATTGATAATAAAGATATGCCAAATCTTCGTGAAGAGTTAGGTGATGTATTATTGCAAGTTGTCTTTCACAGTCAATTGGCAGAGGAAGCTGGTCATTTTACACTTCAAGATGTAATTAATGATGTCGCTGAAAAAATGATTCGTCGTCATCCTCGTGTTTTTAATCCTGAAAAAGATGAAAAGTCATACACTTGGGATGAATTAAAGGCACAAGAAAAGAAAAATATTCAAAATTCTGTATTGGATGGTGTATCGAAAAGTTTACCTGCTTTAATGGCGGCTTATAAGCTCCAAGAAAAGGCTGCAAAGCTAGGATTTGACTGGGATGAGCTTGATCCTGTTTGGGCTAAAGTTTCCGAAGAAATGGGGGAATTTAAGGAGGCTATTGACCAAAATGATAGAGAAAATATGGAAAAAGAAGCAGGAGATGTGCTTTTTTCCTTGATTAATCTATTCAGATGGTATAAAATAAGCGGTGAAAATGCACTAAATCGCACAAACACAAAGTTCCGACAGCGTTTTTTACATGTAGAAGCTTGTGTTAACCAAAGCGATCGCTCATGGGAAGACTTTTCATTAGCTGAGCTCGATGCTTTTTGGGAGGAGGCTAAAGTGCAGGAAAAGTAACCTAGAGGTTTATACACTTCTAAGGTATTGTAATTTTAAGGAGGTTCTGTCATGAACAAAACAGAATTAATCGCAAGTGTTGCACAAAAAACTGAATTAACTAAAAAAGATGCTGAAAAAGCAGTAAAAGCTGTATTTGACACAGTAGCTCAAGAATTAGCAGCTGGTGGCAAAGTACAAGTTATCGGCTTCGGTACTTTCGAAGTTCGTGAACGCGCAGCTCGTGAAGGCCGTAACCCACAAAACGGTAAAACTATCACAATTGCAGCTTCCAAATCCCCTGCATTCAAAGCTGGTAAAGGTTTGAAAGAACAAGTTAACGCTGCAAAAGCTAAAAAACGCAAAAAATAATCCATATTGGATGTGAAAGAGACCTTTCGAGGTCTCTTTTTTTTATCTATTTATGGTATAATGCACAGAGAAAGGGTGCATTATGAATAACGAAACATCAAGGAAGGTTCTCATCGTGTCTGCCTCAATCGGCACTGGACATATGCAAGCCGCAAGAGCCATAGAAGAATATTGGAAAGAAAAAGAGCCACAAGCATCAATTACCCATGTTGATTTTCTTGATACAGAAACTATGTCTGTAGAGCATTTAATTAAGGGTACCTATATCAAGATGATTGACGTATTCCCCATGCTCTATGATATGATTTATCGCGTATCGAAAGGGGAAAAACGAGGGACCATTATGCAAACCGCATTGTCGTACCTACTTAAAAGCCGCATGCTTAAACTAGTACAACAAGAAGAGCCAGATGTAATGGTCTTTACACACCCATTTCCTTGTGGGGCGGCATCGATTTTAAAACGTCAAGGTCATATAGATGTGCCACTAGTGGCTATTATGACAGATTTTAGTAGTCATCAGTTTTGGCTCTATCCACAGATTGATGTTTACTATGTTGCAACAGAATCTATGGTACCTGAAATGGTAGCTTCAGGTATCGATGAATCTCGTATTCATGTATCTGGCATTCCAGTGCGGCGATCTTTTTTTCGTGATGCTATTGAAGAGTATAGCTTAGAGGAACCTGTGAAAGTTCTTGTTATGGGTGGTGGCCTGGGTCTAGGCTCTCTTGAGACGGCTTTAAAACATCTAGATGAAGTAAATGGTATTGGTGAAATTACCGTTGTAGCCGGACAAAATACGTCTCTTTACGAATCGTTAGTTGTCCTTAGTGAATCTATGAAGACGAAGACCACCGTATATGGTTATACTACCAATATTTCTGAGCTCATGAAATCATCGTCTTTGCTCGTTACAAAACCTGGTGCATTGACCTGTATGGAGGCTGTTACAATCGGATTGCCAATGGTATTCTTTAATGCTATCCCAGGGCAGGAAGAGGCAAATGCAGAACTATTAGAGCAACGGGGGTGTGCTCGTTGGGCTCGTGATATTCATAACTTAGAAGATGTGGTAACTGCACTGTTAATTAATTCTCCGCGACTTCAACAAATGTCTGAGCGAGCTCGCGAATGGCATGTGGATGGGGCTGCTGATATTGTAAATAGTCTCATTGAAATTTTAGATGGTAGTGCACAAGATGAGCTTGTGAAAGCTCAAGAGGCAATTAGCTAACCAATATAGAAAAAGCGATGACCAAAAGGGCCATCGCTTTTTTCTATTGATACTGTTCAATATGTTCTTTTCGAAGTTTTTGTAATGTGACTAAGAAAGCATCCGTACTTTCTGCACCATCCAATAAATCTTTTAATTGGTAAGAGTCATCAAGGGTAACACTCCATTGGAAGGAGTCGTTATCGTCGTACACATTGAATACGACTGGTGTCTCTAAGTCCTCTGGCATATAGCCGTCATCATCGGACACAGTTGCATACGTGCCATCCTCTAAGAGCTCGGTAAATAATGTGTCATACCCATCAATGTCGATAAGTTCAAAGTTGATACTTTCATAAAAGTCTAAAACCATATCCGTCGCCATGTGGACCTCCTCATGAATATATATGTTACGTTTATTCTACTGAGGGCGCCTGTTACTGTCAATGGTAATGTGTAGTATAATAAATAACAGAATTACAAAATAGGAGCGGAATATGAACGTTATTAGTTTACAGAACATAGAGAAATCATATGGCACAAGGCTACTGTTTAAAGAGGTGAGTATGACTTTTACCACGGAAAAACGATTAGGTCTTGTGGGCATCAACGGAACGGGTAAGTCTACATTTCTAAAAATATTAGCAGGACAAATGGAAGCTGATAAAGGCACCATTGAGCGTAATGGTAAGGCTAGCATTTATTACTTAGCGCAGACACCTGATTTTGATGCGAAAGCTACTTTGCTTGAGGCCGTTCTTGATGGAAATCATCCTCGGTTGCAAATGGTAAAAGCCTTTGAACGAATTAGTCGTGAGTATCGCCAAATGCAAGAGTCTGGTAAAGACGATGCTAAAATATCTCGCAACTATATGAATGCATTGGAGCAAATGGATCAACAAGACGGGTGGCAGGTAGAGCAAGAGGCGCGCATTATTTTATCTAAATTGGGCTTTCCTGATGTGGAGCAAAAGGTAGCTATGTTATCAGGAGGGCAAAAGCGTCGTCTTGCATTAGGGCAAGCATTGCTATATCCATGTGATCTTTTATTACTAGATGAGCCGACTAACCATTTGGATGAAGATAGTATTGATTGGCTAGAGTCGTATTTGAGTGTACGTCAAGGAGGATTATTAATCAGTACCCATGATAGATATTTCCTCGATTCCGTATGTAATGGTATTTTAGAGCTATCAAATCGTCATATGTATCAATACGATGGCAATTATGAAGAATTTATTGCCTTGAAAGCTGATCGAGAGGCTCGTGAAGCTGCTACGGAAGAAAAACGACGTCAATTTTTAAAACGAGAAATCGAATGGGTACGTCGTGGTGCTCTGGCTAGAACTACAAAACAAAAGGCTCGTCTTGACCGTTACGAAAAATTAAAGAATATGGAGAAAACCCGCCGTCCGGATCAAATGGATCCTATTGCGCTGAAGACACGTTTAGGAAAAACCATCTTTGATATTGAGCATTTAGAGTTTTATTTTGATGAACGTCCTATGATTAAGGACTTTACCTATCACGTGGTACGCCATGATCGTATCGGTATAGTAGGGCCCAATGGTGTTGGTAAATCTACCTTTATGAATATCCTTGATGGCACCTACGAAGCGACGAGAGGCACTATTGGTAAAGGTGAGACCGTTCGCATTGCTCATTTTAAACAAGAGCTACCTGAATTTGATGAAGATATGCGCGTTCTCGATTATATTCGTGAGGACCACTCTTATATGGTACTCGGTGATGGGTCTACATTGAGCGCAGGACAAATCCTTGAGCGATTCCTTTTTACCCCAGAATTACATGGTGTACCGATTCGAAAACTCTCTGGCGGGGAACGTCGTCGTTTATACCTCTTAAAATTGTTGATGAGCGCCCCTAACGTATTATTGCTGGACGAACCGACGAATGATCTTGATATTCCAACATTGGAGGTATTAGAGGATTTCCTTGACTCCTTTAGTGGCGTCATCATCACAGTTTGCCATGATCGGTACTTCCTAGACCGCGTAGTGGATAAACTGTTTGTCTTTACCGGCGATGGGCATATTGAAATTGTTCATGGCTCGTATTCTGACTACAAAGATGCTCTTGATGAAAGTAGTGGCAGCAAGCGCCCATTCTATATGCCAAATGATAATATACCGGCTAATTCCAAAGCGGTACGAGCTGTAGAAGGTGGAGAGGCTGATAGCGATGACTCTGTTGATAATCAATCTAATAGGGTAGATATCCTTGGAAATGATAATGTTGTAGCTAGTGATGAAACAGATATTTTCAAAGAAATACCAAAGAAGGGTCTCAATAAAGCAGAAGAAGCGGAGTATGCCAAAATTATGGATGAATTGCCTAAGCTAGAACATTTAGTGAAGGGCCTCGATGTTATGATAAGCCAAGTGGCTACTGATTATGAAAAAATGCAGTCACTGATGGAGGAACGAGAAGAAACACAGACTCAAATAGATGTGCTCACTGAACGGTGGATGGAATTAGAGGAACGCCTATAACTCCTTTTATCATGCTATTTTTTAATATCTGTTATGCAAAGGAATTACGTGTAAGTTTATTGATAAAACTCACAATGTATAGTATAATTTCTACGATTAACGATAACAACGTTACCTAAGTAGGAGGAACTCATGAGTAAGTACCAATTTTTAGACCGTCGCGTGCCAATTGAAGACGGAAATATTGCATTAGTACAAGATTTAACTAAATGCAAAAACTGCTCCTTATGTCGTAAAGCTTGTGCTGTAGACATGGGTGTATTTGATTATTATGATTTAACAACAAATGGGGATCATCCAATTTGTATTCATTGTGGACAATGTGCATCTATTTGCCCATTCGATTCCATTAATGAACGCTCTGAAATTGATGAAGTAAAAGCAGCTATTGCTGACCCTAATAAAATCGTCATTTTCCAAACTGCGCCTGCCGTACGTGTTGGTTTAGGCGAGGAATTTGGCCTTGAGGCTGGTACGTTTGTAGAAGGTAAAATGGTGGCTGCTCTTCGTAAATTGGGTGGCGACTATATTCTTGATACAAACTTTGGTGCGGACATGACTATCATGGAAGAAGCATCTGAGTTATTAGAACGCGTTATTAATAGTGATGCAGTATTGCCTCAATTCACATCTTGTTGTCCTGCTTGGGTTAAGTTTGCGGAAACATTCTATCCAGAATTCTTGCCAAACCTATCTACGGCTAAGAGCCCAATTGCTATGCAAGCGCCTACACAAAAAACATATTTTGCTGAAAAAATGGGCCTTGATGCAAAACAAATTGTTGCCGTTGCAGTAACACCATGTACAGCTAAGAAGTTTGAGATTCGTCGCGATGAAATGAATTCCTCTGCGGAATACTGGGATACACCAGAAATGCGCGATACAGACTACTGTATTACTACACGGGAACTTGCAAAATGGTTGCGCGCAGAAGAAATCAACTTTGATGATCTTGAAGATTCTGCTTTTGACCCATTGATGGGTGAAGCTTCTGGTGGTGGTATCATTTTCGGTAACACTGGTGGCGTTATGGAAGCGGCTATGCGTGCGGCTTACAAGATGGCGACAGGTGAAGATGCACCTCAAATATTGATTCCATTTGAAGCTATTCGCGGCATGGATGGTGCTCGCGAAGCAGACGTAGTGATTGGGGATAAAACATTACACGTAGCGGCAGTTCATGGTACAGGTAATTTGCGTAAGTTCATAGAACACATGCGTGCAGAAAATATCCATTATGACTTTATCGAAGTAATGGCTTGTCGTGGTGGCTGTATCGGTGGTGGTGGTCAACCACGCGTTAAATTACCGATGGCTGACAAAGCTCGTGAAGCTCGTATTGCTTCCTTGTATACTCGCGATGCAGAAGTAACTGTAAAAGCTGCTTGTGATAATCCAGATATCCAAAAATTGTATGCTGAGTTCTTTGATGGCAAACCTATGAGCCACAAAGCACATCACATGTTACATACTACCTTTGTAAATCGTTCTGAAGATTTAGGCCCTAATGGCGCTTGTACGCCTGCTACATGCCCTACATCCGTACCTAATTTGAAAAAGGCGGCAGAGGCGGCTAAAGCGGCAGCGGAAGCTAATAGCTAAGAGTTGATGGTTATTAGTTAATAAAAAACACAAAGATAGCTAAGAAATATATAGCAGATAGTTGATATGTTAGTCAGCTATCTGCTTTTTTCTACTTTATATAGTGGAAATATGGTTAATAAAAGCTTTCACAGATGTAGATTCTATATATGCCATATACGCATAGGGGTTAAAATATAGAGATTGGTAAATTGGTTTAGGAATTACTTGTAGTATGCTATAATTAAATTGTTATTATAGAAGCAATCAATACTGGTTCGGGAGGATCTTCATGGCTTTTAAATTAAAAGGAAAAGAAGAAAAATTTTTCAGTATTTTGGAAAAGCATGCTGCACTAACTTATGAAAGTGCGGAAATGATGGAACGCGTGTTTAAGGGGGATATCTCTAAGGAAGAGGCATTTCTTGAAATTGATACAAAGGAAAAAGCTGCCGATGAATTAGTAAATGAAACTGTAGAGCGTTTACGCAAAACATTTATCACTCCAATGGATCGTGAGGATATTCAGCTTTTGATTGACCAACTGGATACTACATTGGATAATATCAAAGAAATCATGGATAAAATGGTTATGTATCACGTTGGCAAACCAAGTGATGGTGCTATTCGCATGAGTGAAATTGTTGTTAAATGTGTTAAGCATATCAATAAATCCATTGGTTATATGGGTAGTCTTAAAAAGGATCATGTGAAGGTAGAGGGGCGTGTTCACCAAGTATTGAAACTTGAGTCTGAAGCGGATAATATCTATCATGAAGAAATGGCTAAGCTCTTTACAGAGTGTACAGATCCAATTGAAATTATCAAATGGAAGGAAATCCTTAGCGCTATGGAAGATGTAATTGATGGCTGCGAAGATTTGGTTGGTACATTCCGCCGGGTAGTATTGAAGTATGCTTGATGCCCATTATTTAGTATGGCTAGTTGTATTCTTAGCATTAGCCTTTGACTATATCAATGGCTTTCATGATACGGCGAATGCCATTGCCACATCCGTTTCTACACGAGCTATTGAGCCTAAAAAGGCAATTATGATGACCGCTGCTCTCAATTTTTTGGGTGCAATGGTTAGTACAGGTGTTGCAAAGACTATCGGTGGTGATATAGTAATGTCGCCATCTCTTATCGATAGTGGTATTATTTCTGCAGCCCTTATCGGTGCCATTACATGGAATCTTTTAACTTGGTATTGGGGAATCCCAAGTTCCTCATCCCATGCTTTGATTGGTGGTATCATCGGTGCTGTGGGCTGGTCTGTAGGATTTGACGCGTTGAATGAAGCGGGGATTTTAAAAATCTTTTTGTCTCTTATTTTATCTCCGATTGTAGCCATGATTGGTGGCTATATTGTGATGAAAGTATTGTTGCTTATTTTCGGTAGATTTTCTCCGATTGCTTTAAATGATCGATTTAGATCCATGCAAATTGTATCAGCTATTATGATGGCATTTTCTCATGGTTCTAATGATGCACAAAAAGCGATGGGGATAATCACATTAACTTTACTTAGCGGTGGTTTCATCGATACATTAGATGTACCGATTTGGGTAAAACTTTGTTGTGCTACTGCAATGGCTATGGGGACTGCTGTAGGCGGTTGGAAAATTATCTCTACAATGGGAACCAAGATTTTCAAACTAGAAACTATTAATGGGTTCGCTGCTGATTTAAACTCTGCTATTACTATTTTTACAGCTACATTCTTACATTTGCCTGTAAGTACTACACACGTAGTAAGTGGTTCTTTACTAGGTGTAGGCTCTTCTAAACGCATTAAAGCCGTTAACTGGGGCGTAGCAAGATCTATGGTTATGGCTTGGTTTGTAACGATTCCATTATCTGGCATCGTTGCCGCTATTGCCTATGAAGTAGGTCACTTACTATTTGGCTAATTCATATACTTTTTATTACCGTAAAAAAGACTGCAAAAGCAGTCTTTTTTGTTTACCAAAATATTCTTGCTATATTGTCATATTTATAAATAATTTGCTTTTCTATTTTAAAATTCTATTTACTATATATGTACGTGATAGTATCTAAATAGTCTAAGAATATAGAAATAAACTGGTTTGTAAATACTATATTCTATAAAAGAGATTTATCTATATTTGGCAACATTAATGTTACAATTCAAGTTGAATAGGGGAAAATACTTATAAATATGTGTTTTGTTGATTATGCATTTTACTAATAAATGAAGTTTATTACTAATTTATAGGCTGTTAAGAGGTTGTTTAAAGTGAATGGCTATTGCATACTTATGTATACGAGGTTATACTATCGGTAGAAGGAGTTTTTCAAGTGAAAAGTGAGGTATGTATATGGCATGGGGTGGATCTAGACGCGGTGCCGGGCGCCCACGTAATCCTATTAAACGTATTGGTAGAACCTTTCGACTCAGTGATGAAGAGTTTCTTTCGCTAAAGCCATTGATCATGGCTATTAAGGCAAATAATGATAAACGATATAGGCAACAATATAGTCGAGAAGTATAAATAATCAGGCATTGTCACAGCATATACAATTTAATACATTTTAAATCTATTTTACAATAATTCATTATTTCTAAATCTTTCAACTACAACACATCTTTACTCTCTAAACAATATGCTGTGTGCAATACAAGTAGTACGAAAAGGTCCCAATTCATTTGAATTGGGACCTTCTTCGTTATATATAATATACAAAACATATTACATATATTACTCTATATCTTGTTATATTAAATTAGTCTACTTTGATGCCGTGAATTTCTTCGGCTAAACGTTTTAAAGCATCGACGGTACGTACACCAGGTGTGATTTCAGAAAGTTTTACACGAATGAAGTAACCTTCTTTAACGGCTGTGATGTCTTGAAGTTGAGGGTTAGCCTTGATTTTTTCAATTTTTTGTTGGAAATCATCGTCGTTGCGGATAGAATTGCCATAGTCAGCGATAATAATATAATCAGGGTTTTGTGCAATTACTGTTTCCCAAGAACCTTTAGCCCATGTTTTATCAACGCCTAAGCCGCTCATTACATTATCAGCACCGATAAGTTTTAAGATGTTAGTAGTATAACCTTCGAATGCTGTGAATGGTTGACCGTCTTCAGAGTCATAAATGAAAATGCGTTTACGAGGTAAGTCTTTTAGTTTATCCTGGATAGCTGCCAATGTTTTACGTTGACCTGAAACCCATTCTTCAGCTTTAGGTTTTACGCCGAAAATCTCACCCAATTTAATCATGTCGCTGAAGTTGGTTTCTAGGTCAGCCTTAGTAGATAACATGGATTCAGGGATCCAAATATTAACCTTTTGGGAAATCATTTTATCTGCAGGAATGGCTCGTTTGCTGAAAGAATCAGGCCATCCTGTAGCAAAGTCAGGCTTTACGGACATAAATACTTCATAGGAAGGCCATTTTTCAGATAATACTTTTACTTTGTCGTAAGCTGCTTGTAAAGGTGGGTAGATTTCTTCTTCTTTGAAAGCGGTCCCAGCCATTTTGTCTTCAAGTCCTAATTGTAACATCATTTCCGTTGTTGCTTGGGACATGGACACGGCATGAGTTGGGGCGGATTTTACGGCAAAGTCTGTTTTTGTACCGTCAAATGTTTCACTCCATGTTACAGAGGGTCCATTATCCGCTGTAGTTTTTGTAGTATCAGAACCACAACCAGCAATAGCGAATGTAGCACATGTCATTGCGATTAATAATAATTTTTTTGACTTTCTTAAATTCTGAAACATAGTAAGTCCTTTCTTTACTAATTAATAATATAAATGATAGCGCCCTTCATCCCAAGAGGTTTTGAAAGGAACTTCAAAAATTGGTTCAAGAATTTCAGGTGTGAGCACCTCGGTAGGGGAACCTTCTTTTAGGATAGTTCCGTTATTCATGATGACTATATGATCGCAATATTGAGCCGCTAGATTCAAGTCGTGAAGGATTACAATCGTAGTGCCTTTAAAAGCCCGTAATTGTTCCATTAGCGCCACTTTGTACTTCATATCTAAATGATTAGTAGGTTCATCTAAAAGAAGTATTTGAGGTTTCTGGGTTAAGGCTTTAGCAATGAATACGCGTTGCTTCTCACCACCTGATAAATGATGAATTTCTTCATTTGATAAATGGGTGATGCCTACTTCATTCATATAATGCTCTGCAATTTTAACATCCTCAGAACTATAGGTGCCAAAGTGTTGTTTGTACGGATATCGGCCCATGAGAACGATATCTTTTACGAGAAAATCATCGATCATAGCGTCTCTAGATTGTGTTAAGACTGCTACCAATTGAGCAAACTCGCGACCTTTATAAGACTCTAAAGGTTTTTCGTTTAATGTGATTTTGTTTTTTGACGGATGAAGTCGATATAGATGGCTAAGTAGGGTAGACTTACCACATCCATTTGGTCCAATTATGGCTGTTATTTTATTGGTAGGAAATGTTACAGAAATATTCTTTAACACTTCTTTGGTTTCATAAGAAAAAGACAGCTGATTAATTTGATACATAGTATCTCCTATAGATATGATATACACTAACCATTGTGTTTATAACGATTCATGATAATCCAAATGAAGAGTGGAGCCCCCAATAAAGATGTAAGCACACCAATAGGGATTTCTTCTGGACTGTAGAGTGCTCTCGATAATACGTCTGACCAGATCATAACGATGCTACCTATGAGTGCACTAAATAGTAATGTATGTTTATGTTTAGGTCCGCCTATAATCCGAGCAAGGTGAGGGATGATAAGGCCGATAAAGCCAACTACACCAACCTTTGATACTAGTGTGGCGATCACAATAGAGGATATGACAACAATACTTAATTGTAACTGCTTAACGGAAAGGCCCATTTGTGCTGCTTCATGATTACCGAGTAGCAACACATCAAGGTCTTGATTGAACGTATAGATATATAGCATAAATAAGGTTATGATGATTGCTGTTAATGGTAAATCACTCCATTGTATGCCTGCAAAGCTGCCAAGTAGCCAGAACATAGCACTTCGCACTTGAGCTTCGTGTTTGGCTCCGTAAATAATCATCATTGTTAAGGCTGAGAATACACCAGTCATACCCATACCTATGAGGATAAGTTTTACGGGGCTGTTGCTTTTACCAACACATAAGAGGACTAATATAATTGAAAGTGCTGCGCCTAGGGCCGCAAAAATAGGCGTATTGTACTGGCCTAAGAATGGTAGGCCACCCATGATAATAGCGAAAACGGCACCTGTGCTTGCGCCAGAAGAAACACCTAATACATAGGGATCTGCGAGGGCATTGCGTGTGACAGTTTGCATTAATAGACCTACAAGTGATAGACCTATACCTGTTAGAACAGAGTAAATAAGTCGTGGTAAGCGGATATCTGTAATAATCGTATCAGTCATAGATGCTGTAGTATTTGCATCAATCATAGACATAAGTGCTGAAATAATTTGGTCTAGAGAAATGAATTTAGCGCCAAACTGTAAAGCTGTTACTAATGAAATACAGAGGATTAGACAGAGTACAAATACTTTTACCGAAGTCTGCATAAAATCTCCTTATTCTATTTTTTATTTAGGTAGTTTAAGTCTTATCTAAGTATAGAGAATTTTCAATATATATACAATATTAATACCTGTATAGGTATTATACGTATAAGGGTTTATTAAATTATAAATAGCAAAATCTTATGTTAGCTTTATTCATTTTTATAAGTTCATTGTTATTTTGATATATGAAAAATTTATTATAATAGCTATAATAGAATTATATGTACAGAAGTACGTTTAGGAGGTGTTAGTTTGATACAAGATTTATTATCTGAGGATAATGTATCCTTTCATTATCCCGCTGAGACGTGGGAGGATGTTATTCGTCATGGTGGTCAACTGATGGTTGATGCGGGTTTTACGGATCCATCTTATACAGAGGCTATGGTTGAAGTAGTTCGCGAAATGGGCCCATATATCGTATTGGCTCCAGGTCTTGCTATGCCACATGCTCGCCCAGAACATGGTGCAAAGCGTGTAGGAACGGCTTTGGTGACATTGGAAAAACCATTGAATTTTGGCAGTCCTGATAATGACCCTGTATCTGTCGCATTATTTTTATGTGCTCCCAACAAAGATGAGCATATTCAATTGTTAACAGATATTGCCACTTTATTTGAGGATGAAGAATTCTTAGATGCGGCCGTTGACTTTGAAAGTATCGATGATGTTCAAGCATTCCTGGCAGAGCATTTAGACGAGCAATAATACGTTTAGAAGGAGGCAAGTATGATTTCTGTATTAACTGTATGTGGTAATGGTATTGGTTCTAGCTTGATGTTAAAAATGAAAATTGAAGAAATTTGTGCTGAAAATGGTATCGATGCACAAGTTGAATCTATCGATTTTAACGCGGCTCAAGGTCGTAAGGCAGACCTCATTGTAACTGTGAAAGAGTTGGCTGAACAATTTGACGATAAAAATGTTGCTATTGTTCGTAGCTATATTAATAAAAAGAAGATTACAGAAGATGTTCTTGAAGCATTAAAACAAGCTGCTCAATAATATGTAACAATTATATAGGAGGTAGTGCCATGGAAATGGTATTAGAGTTCTTGCGTGATGTGCTGTCTCAACCAGCACTTTTGATTGGTATTATGTCATGTATAGGCCTGATCGCTTTGAAACGTCCGTTTCATAAAATAATGACGGGCACATTAAAACCTATTCTTGGGTATTTAATGTTAGCTGCAGGTGCGGGTGTTATCGTTAGCAATCTTGACCCATTGGGGAAAATGATTGAACATGGATTTCATATTACTGGTGTAGTGCCAAATAATGAAGCTATCGTAGCTGTTGCACAAAAGGTACTTGGCGTTGAAACAATGTCTATTCTTGTTGTAGGCTTATTGATGAACTTATGTATTGCACGTTTCACCAAGTTTAAGTATGTGTTCTTAACAGGTCATCACAGCTTATTTATGGCATGCCTTATGTCTGCCGTACTTGGTACAGCAGGTTTATCTGGTATGGAACTCATACTTGTAGGTGGTTTCTTAATGGGAGCTTGGTCTGCCATTTCTCCAGCTATTGGTCAAAGTTATACATCCAAAGTGACAGATGGTGATGAAATTGCCATTGGTCATTTCGGTAGTTTAGGCTACTATTTATCGGCTTGTGTTGCTAAATATGTTGGGAAAGCTGAAGATAGCACAGAAGATATTGAAATACCAGAAAAATGGGGTTTCTTACGAGACTCAACATTATCTACAGCATTAACTATGATCGTATTTTACCTAATTGCGGCATTTGCAGCAGGTTCCGAATTTGTCGCTACTTTATCAGGTGATATGAGCCCATATTTATACGCTGTTATGAGTGCTATGAATTTTGCTGTTGGTGTAACAATCGTATACTCAGGTGTGCGTATGATCTTAGGTGATTTGATTCCTGCATTCCAAGGGATTGCTACAAAAATTATTCCTAATGCAATTCCAGCTGTAGACTGTGCCGTATTCTTCACCTATGCTCCAACTGCGGTTGTATTAGGCTTCCTTAGTTCTTTCATCGGTGGTATCATCGGTATGCTTATCCTTGGTGCTGTAGGTGGCGTATTAATCATTCCTGGTCTTGTGCCACACTTCTTCTGTGGTGCTACAGCAGGTATTTATGGCAATGCTACTGGTGGTCGTCGTGGCGCAGCGGTAGGTGCTTTCCTAAATGGTTTGGCTATTACATTCTTGCCAGCTTTGGCGCTTCCTGTTCTTGGTCAATTAGGCTTCCAAAATACAACCTTTGGTGATGCGGACTTTGCCGTAATGGGTCTAGTATTAGGTAATGCTTATGAATGGGTAGGTATGGCAGGTATTTATGGCATTGTAGCTATTGCCGCTTTAGTACTCATTGTTCCTAACTTTATTAAAACAAAGGGTAAAGTTATTAACTACGTAGAAGAGGATTAATGAAAATAACTGAGCAACATCGTAATGTAGTTGTTCGATATGTATTCCTGACTATTGGGGCCATAAGTTTTGCCCTTGGTACAGCAGGTATCGTACTACCACTATTGCCAACAGTTCCTTTTTATATGCTAACGTTATTTTGTTTGGCTCGTGGATCTGAACGACTCCATAAAATGTTTTTGGCGTCTAGTTTATATCAAAAGACTGTTGCTGCTTATGAACGCGATAAAGCGTTGACATTGCGGGCAAAGTTGTCCATTCTCGTATCCGTTAGTGCCATAATGACAATTGGTGCCTATTTTAGTCAAGATATGCCTATTGCTCTAATGGTTATGGGCATTATATGGGTAGCTCATGTCATAGCATTAGCTTTTATTATTAAAACAAAAAAATAGAAACTTATATCCTTAGTTTTGAATATAGCCTCATGAATTAAGTTCTTGTAGTTTAATTTATGAGGCTTATTTTATAGCACACTAACTATATCTTAATGATGATATTAATTATTCTATATTACTAAAGCTAACTAGCTTATATTTTTAAATATAAAATGAATTATTACTATTTTGAAGTTGACAATGGCTATCAATAAGTATACTATAATATAATATTATTAATTTATGTTTATAGAATTTGTGTATATGGTGATAGTATGAATCCACATAATCATGCGGCCTCACATGCTGGAACATCTATGTCAAGGTATACGGTGTTTGACGGTATCGATCTAATGTTTCTAGATGTGAAGCAAGAGACGATTCAATTTTATGCTAAATCACATACCAAGACGTTTGCTATAAATCACTGTGAAGAGGGGCGCATAGAGTGCAAGTTTTCATCTGGTGAGTATTTATATATGGGGCCAGGGGATATGTCGTTAGGTTGGCATATACGCTCTGATTATCAACATGAAAATTACTTTCCTACAAAATTATTTAAAGGAATTGTATTATTAGTAGATGTTGAAAAAGCTCAACCCGTATTAGATGCACTTGTTAGTGATTCTCGAATTGATTTGACTGAGTTGGCCAATCGGTTTTGTGAGCATTCTGATTTTGGTATGATGATGGAAGAAACGGAAACTGTTCGTCACATTTTTTCCAGTTTATATAATGTGTCAGATCAAATAAAAGAGCACTATTTTAAATTAAAAGTGATTGAAATCTTTTTATTATTATCTGTTATCTCTACAGCTAATCCTGAAAAGAGAAGTACCTATAGAAAGCAACAGGTAGATATTGTAAAAGCTGTAAGTGAATATGTATCAACACAGTTTATGAAGCGTATTACTATTGATTCCTTGTCTGAACAGTTTGATATTCCTACATCTACCCTGAAACGTTGCTTTAAAGGTGTATTTGGTACAACCATACATCAATATCTAAAAGAATGTCGTATTAATGCGGCGAAGCGATTGCTTCAAGACTCAGATCAGTCTATTTTAGAAATCGCTAATGCGGTAGGGTATGAGAATGGTAGTAAATTTACTAGTGCATTCAAAGAGGCTACTGGTGTAACGCCAAGTGCTTATCGTAAGGTCTAAATAATTTGGACCTTATATTATCCTAGCTAAAAATTTTTGTGCTTTAGGCTAAGTTTGATAGTCTATGAAAATTAAATATTGTCCTAAACGTATATTTTTGGTCTATTCGGAGTAGATATGTATAATACACTTTGCTACTATTAAACCTGTAAATGATTTTCAATGTCATTTGGTTATAGTGGTAAAGTGTATTTTTATATGCATGGTTAAATATATGTGTGGAGGAAATTTAATGAATAGGAGTTGGGTGCGGGCAAGGAGATATGTCATACTATCCTGCGCAGTAGCGTGCTGGTTGCAAATGCCGGTGGTTATGGCGGACAATGCGACTGTAACAACCGATGTGGTTCATGTTCGCGGTACATGGGCTGAAGAGCAGGCAAAACAAGAGTCTCAACAGACGACGATTATCACGAAGAAGGATATTGTCAAAAAGCAGGCAAAATCCGTAGAAGATATTGTATTTTCCGAAACTGGCGTATCTAGAACCGTCGATTCGATGGGGCGCGTCGGCGTATCTATCCGTGGAGCGGATCCTCGTCATACCTTGATTCTTGTGGATGGACAGCCTGTGATGGGCGACCTTGCCAAATATCAAGGTGCTGGTGATGAATTACAACGTCTCGGTACAGAAAATGTGGAACGTATAGAAATTATCCAAGGTGCAGCCAGTGCTAAATACGGATCCGATGCCATCGGTGGTGTTATCAATGTTATTACCAATAAACCGCGTAAGACCGCTGGCCTTCAGTTTAATGGGGAAGGTCGTAGAACTAAAGGCGACGGTGATATCGTACCGTTTTCCAATTTCTTTATGCGCGCTGATTCCGGCTCATTAGGTAAGTTAAAAGTTAATATTCACGGTAGTAAACGTGATATTATGCCTATTTATGCTAGCGAGCGGCGTCGTATCAGCGCTATGACCAATGATGAAGATCACGGGTTTTTAAAGAATTCCCTACGATATTACGGTACAAATTCCAATATAGGTTTGGCCGCTACGTATGATATTAATGATAAACAGTCTTTGGGAGTCCGTATCGATAGGTATAATGAAGACTTGGAACGATATGTAAAGCGCAGTACTTCTTATTTGGAACCTCAGGTTCATTACAAACGGGATTTAGATAGGAACAATCTTAATTTGACGTATACTGGTCAGGACAATAAGAGTTCGTGGAAAGCGGAGCTGAATTATACTCGGACCAAAGAAGATGATGTAACATTAACCAGTGACTACGGGAACAGTACCTATGAAGGGAAAAATACATTAAACTATGTGGATAATGTAGATCATCGTCAATGGAGCGTAACACTCGGGGCAGATACGCAAGTCAATAAGAAACATCTCTTGTCTTATGGTATTGGGTTTATACGGGAGACAGGCGAAGGTAGCAGACTTAAAAATGCGCCTCATACCTATAAACGGCATATCGACCCCTGGGATTATGATAAAAGTCTGGCAGTAAAAAACGGTGTTCCCTCATCCACAATTTATGACCATTCTTTCAGAAAAAACGAGGCCGGTGTAGAGCAGTGGAATAAGGAGAAAGAATGGTATAACGGAGATAAAAGCAAGCCAAACACATTGCCGGAATTTACTTATGAAGAATATCTTCAATATTTGGATCCCCAGGCGGGGATTGATTCAGCGGCCGCAATGGGGCTTGTGGACGGCCCCGTGACGGAGCGTACGCTGAAAAAACGGAATCCTGAAGCTTATGCGCGATATCAGCAGTTTGCTAAACGTTTATTAGCGGAGAATAAAGAATTTATTGAAGACTATCATTTTAATAAGGAGGGCCGAAAAGATGAAAACGGTAAGTATTATCCAGCACTTTATGATGCCTATTTACCGAGCTTTTACTATGGCGCCGTACCGGATTTTGATTCTACGAAGTTGAAATTAAACGGAGCTTATTTTAAAGAAGAATATTTAAAACGCGTTAATCAACAGACCGCAGGACGTGCGGAGATCAAGAAGCAGAATTTCTTTATTCAGGATACGTGGCAGGTTAATAAAAATACTACTTTATCACCAATTATAAGACTGGATCATAGTGATTTATTCGGCTCTAACTGGTCTTTTAATTTCGGCATGACTCACAATGTACATGGAAATGTACACCGCAGATTAAAGGCTAATGTGGGTACCAGCTATACGGAACCCGGTATGGGCGAGCTGTATTATAACTGGGAAATGTATGGCCCGAATATTACAAATGCCACAATCGGTGGCGGTGAAGCCCGATTAGGTTGGTATTGGGTTGGAAATCCGAACCTTAAACCAGAGAAATCCATGAATTTCGATCTTTCTTTGGAAGGGGAAAATAAAAATACCTATGGTAAAGTAACCGTATTCCACAATAATATTCGGAATTATATGTCGATTTACAATACGGGATATTTGATGGATTTTTATCCTCAATATGATGAATCTACCACATATGGAGCGGCGAAATTTGCGCATGCGCCGGATATGATTTACAGTTTCCGTAATATCGGCAAGGCCCAAATCACAGGTCTTCAATTTGAAGTGAAACAGACTTTGAATAAGCACTGGAAAGCTCGTTTGGGATATACGTATTTACGAGCGCTTAATAAGAGCGATAAAGATATGCCTCGTGAATTACTGGATAAACCTCGTCATAAAGTGGATATCGGTGTAGATTTTGAGGATAAGTCTAGCGGATGGAGCGGTAGCCTGTGGGGCGATTATTATATTCATATGCTGGATAGTAACTCCTTGTCTGGTGGCGGTAATTATATGGTATCTTATATTGATCCTAATAATTCCGATCGTTCCGTTATCAGATATAATTTGAATAATAGAAGAACCGCCGATATGTATGAACATAAAACTTACGGCATATGGAATTTGATGATTCAAAAGAAGATTGATAAGGATTCACGAATCTATTTCGGTATTGATAATCTCTTTAACCATCGTGATGATGATCGGGCTTTATCGGCTCGAGTATATCGTATTGGATTAAATATGAAATTCGGTTTCGGTTCAGGTGAAAGTAAAACGAAACTTACGAAGGAGCAGTTTGAATCGTTACCTCCGGTTATGCTGCAAGATTTTATTACGCGTCCTTTCGATACAGACAGAAAACGAGGTACGGAATTGGTAGGTGACTATCGTGTACGTAATGATAGTCATCTTGGATCCGATCGTCCTGCTACGCGGGTGACGACTACTAGTTACGTATCCGACGAGGCGGCAAAGAATCTGGCGGATCGGAAGGAACACGGCTTGAATCAACGTATACGTGTCGGTGTCGATGCTCGCATTAACGATAATACGAATATACGTGTTGTAGGCAGTGCTTCTGGCCAAGCTGGTGTAGATAGCAGTCATGAAACAGAAGGCTCTAAAGGCTTTAATCATCAACGTCTCGAAGAAGTAGATGTAACACATCACGGTTCTAAATGGGATCATAGTGTTGGTCGTATTACTGAATCTATGGGGGTTACAGGTTATTGGTTTAATAAAGAATATGACGGTCTTCGTAGTGTTTGGACGAATAAGAATACTCAAGTCCGTATCGGTGTGGGAACCTTTAAACATAGTACGGGAATTAGCGATAGTGCTTATACTCATGCTATTTATACGCATTTTAAACGGGTTCCAACGGTAGAGGAATTCTTAGGTGTTACTATGGATTCGGACGGTGCCAATAAGGAACTCATCGTACCAAATGCAGGGAATACTATTAATTTCTATCAGCAATTAAAAGCCTTGCGCGATAAGGAAGGCACCTTAGATGCGGAGGTAGGTACATTAAAGAAGAAAATTGATGATATGACTTCCGATATCTGGTCTAAAGAATTTATTGACGGCATGTCCGCGGATCAACTGGCTCCATTAAAAGCGGAGCTGGCAAAGTTGGAAGCATCTTTGCCGGATGTGGAAGCTCGTGTGGCGAAAGAACGGGAACCGTTGCGAGCTGCGCAGTTTGATGTGTTGCGCCGGATGCAGGAAATCGCGGTGAAAGCTTATGGTGCGGATGCGGCTAAACAGACTGTATCGATTAAGATGCCGGATGTGTCAGTAACGTATTCTTATAAATCGCGATACTATGATGAAGATGATGAACAATGGTATGAAGATGAACGTACTTTCACTCAGAAAATAGCACCGGGAACGATTGGGCTTGATAAGAAAAACCCATTGTTTGAAATGAAGTTGAGTGATACCACTGTTCTTTCCAATGGCGGAAAAACGTTTATTTCAAATTGGTATAATCAGAATAAGGCGGCTATCGTGGAGGCGTATCGTGCCAAGGCGAAAGATATAGCAACCTATAGCTTTGGCAATAATCCGTACATGATGAAATTTGAAGATAATGCCTTTGACGGGCTGGACAAGTCTATTTATAAGGCGAATGTCGTTGATATTAACGACTCCGGCACGTCTGGTCTTATTAACGTAAAAGGAAGTGCCTATTATCCTTCTATGATAGCTTCGTACTTTAATAGCTTGGCCCGAATGCTTGAAAAAGCGGACGGCAACAGTCGTTTGCCGAGAGAGGCGCTAGGCAAATATACAGGTGCTGTTATTCCTTCAATAGGTGTCGTATTGGAGCGGGATACAATTCCACCAATTGAAAAGGCTACCTATGTTCAAGTTAAACATATGGTAACACCTAGACTTGGCTTAGCTGCGTGGTACTTACGCTCCTTTGGCGGTAGTGACTATCGCTTCTATACGGCGAATGGTAATGCTACAGAAGCGCATGAATTCAACAATATGGCTAATGTTTTCGGCGTTGGAGCTAAGTATCAATTAAATCATAATGTAAGTGTTTCCTTCGACTATGGACAAAACCGTAGTGACTTTGGTCGCTTCATGAATGGCAATACTCATTATGACCATAAGGCTGGATCCTCTCAATTTGATATCAAGGGCCGTGACGTAGGTGGTGTACCTCATTTTTGGGCATTGCGCTTTGATGTTGGTCGTGCCGATATGAATAAACCTGGTTCTTGGAATGCCTATGTAGACTATAAATACTTTGCCCATGGTTCCTTCTTTGGTGGCAATGGTACAGAGGCTGTTCCTGACCGTTACTTAGATGGTATTAAGAGCTTTACCTTTGGTGGTGGCTATGTGCCAACTAAAGATCTTCTTTTACAAGCATTCTATACATTTGATGCAAAAGGGATCAATAAACGAGATACCTTATATGGATCTGAAAACTTTAAACTTGGGAATTATACTCGTTTCCAAATGACGTATAAATTCTAAAAATTTATATCCGATTTGTCCGAAACGTATATTTTTGGTCTATTCGGAGTAGATATGCAAGATACACTTTGCTAACATTAAAATGTGAATGATATTCAATGTCATTAATGTTGGTGAAGTGTATCTTTTTAATTTTTGTGTGGGAGATACAAGACATATGTTTAGTTATAAGTTTAGGAGGGCATAATGAACCGGTGGGGACATACAAAGCGTACCATAATCCTGTCTAGTGCAGTTGCCTTGTGGCTTAGCGCACCTCTAGTGGTTTGGGCAGATAATGCGACTGTCACTACAGATGTTGTTAATGTGAAAGGCACATGGGCAGAAGAAGAAGCAAAATTGAACTCACAGCAAGTGCAAATCATTACCAAGAAAGAGATTGAAAAGAAACAGGCGAAGTCCGTTGAAGACATTATTTTTACGCAAACAGGCGTATCTAGAACAGTTGATGCTATGGGGCGTGTGGGCGTGTCCATTCGCGGTGCAGAAGCGCGTCACACTCTTATCCTCGTAGATGGTCAACCAGTGCTAGGTGATTTTGATAAGTACTCTGGTGCGGCCGATGAAGTACAACGTTTGGGTACAGAGAACGTAGAGAGAATTGAAGTTATTCAAGGTGCGGCTAGTGCTAAATACGGATCTGATGCAGTAGGTGGTGTAGTTAATATCATCACTAAAAAAGCACAAAAGAAACCATCCGTACAATTTAATGCTGAAGGCTTGCGTCGCAAGAGCGATGGCGATGTATTTCCGTTCCAAAACTTCTTCATTCGTGCCGATTCTGGTCAAATGGGCAAGTTAAAGGTTGGTTTATCAGGTAGTAAACGAGATCTTATGCCTGTTCTAGCATCTGTTAAACGTCGTGCCTCTGGGATGGCCTTTGATTATGCAAAACATAACTTCAAGCCAAATGTACTTCGTTACTATGGTGATGCGGCAGATATCGGTCTTGTAGCGACCTACGAGGCAAATGATAAAAATAAGGTGGAATTGCGACTTAATCGTTACACGGAAGATCTTGTGCGCGATGTTAAGCACTCCGACTCCGACTTAGAGCCACAGCAACACTTCAAACGTACGGCAGATCGTAATACAGCTAATCTGCAATGGTCCTCTAGAGCTGGAAAGAGTGACTGGACTGTAGAAACTAATTACTCTCGTATTAAAGAAAATGACGTAGCGCTCATTAACTATACAGGTCGTTCCGCTTATGAAGGCTCTAATGAGTTGCGTTATATCGATAATATCGATCATCGTCAATTAGATATTCGAGTCAATGCGAATACGCAAGTCAATAAAAATCATTTGCTAAGCTATGGTGTTAGCTATGCTCGTGAAGAAGGCTCTGGTAGTCGCTTAAAGAGTTCTCCTAATACAAGCACGATGTACATCGATCCTTGGGATTACGATAAAAGCTTGTTAGTAGACCGACTTGATCGTCTCGTGCGACGTAAAGGCGATAACAGTGTTAAAGTTTACTCTCACATCCATGATTATAAATTCATTAATTCTGGTGGTGGCATGCCACAATGGGATATGGATTATGAATATTATGGTGCAGCGAATGATGCGCAAAAACCAGGGATTACATATGATGATTATGTGAATTATGGTTTATCTGAAAGCAGACTCAGTGAATGGTCAAGCACATCGCCGAATAATCAGCCCGTAACGGATGAATTCAAGAAGCGATATTATGCTTTAGAAAATCGGTTGAAATCGGAAAATCCTGAAATGGCGGCGCATCGTGCAAATATCGTAGGCGACTATTTTAAATATGGTGAGTCTAACGATTCAGAAATGCGTAAGAAAGCACCTAAGCTAAATGGTAAGGCTTTCTTGGAAGAGTACCGTAATCGCGACCAACGCTTGACTACTGGTAGTGGTACGATTCGTAAAATAAACGCTTATATTTCTGATACATGGCAAGTCAATAAGAATTTAACATTGTCTCCAATTGTGCGTTTTGATAATAGTAGCTTGTTTGGTTCTAACGTATCTGCATCCTTGGGTATGACATATAACGTTAACGGTAATACACATCGCAGATTTAAAGCCAATGTAGGTACTGGTTATACAGAACCTGGTATGGGCGAATTGTGGTATAACTGGGAGATGTACGCGTCTAACCCAGTAGGGATTGGGGTTGCAAAACTCGGTTGGTACTGGGCTGGCAATCCTAATTTAAAACCTGAAAAATCACTCAACTTTGACATGAGCTTGGAAGGTGAAAATAAAAATACCTATGCTCGTGTAGGTGTATTCCACAACCGAATTAAGAACTATATGTCCGTATACTTCACTGGTGATTTCATGGACTTCGCACCATATCTTAAAGGTGATGCGAAATACCAACGTGCTCCAGATATGATTTATAGCTTTAAAAATATTGGTAAAGCTGAAATTACTGGTCTTCAAGCTGAGGTACAACAAAAATTCGGTAAATATTGGTCTGGTAAGTTAGGTTATACATACTTACACGCTATCAACAAGAGCGATCCGACAATGCCTCGTCAATTGCTGGATAAACCAATGCACAAAGTTGACATCGGTATTACCTATGACAACCCTAAGTCTGGTTGGAATGGTTCCATCTGGGGTGATTACTATATCAACATGCTTGATAGTAATACTCTCAATAACGGTGGTAACTACTGGCCAGATATCTTGTCTGGTGATGCAGGCGTTTACAAGAAGCAAACATATGAAAAGAAAACATTTGGCATTTGGAACGTAATGGTTCAAAAACGTTTCAATAAAAATGCCATGATGTATTTTGGCATCAACAATATCTTTAATCATCGCGATGATGACCGTGCTACACAAGAACGCGTCTACCGTATGGGTGTTAACCTTAAATTTGGTGGTGGCGATAGTAGTAAAACTACAGCCATCGGCAAAACTAAGGATGGTACGAATGTTAATGCTACAGGTGCTAATGTAGCTAATGGTAAAGCAGTAAATGCAGAATCTGGTGTACAAAATGTATCTGATGTAGTTCGTTTAACTGATTTTATTCATTCTGATTTTGATACTACTAAAGAACGTGGTGTTACATTGGTTGGGGACTATAGAGCACGTTGGATGGCACATGATGGATCTAACAGACCACAATCTCCATTTAGAGCGAACTCCGCTATCGCTTCTGCAAAAGCAAATATGTACGATGCAGACCGTCATAGCTTTGAGCAACGATTACGACTTGGCTTTGATGCTCGACTCAATGAGTTTACAAACCTCAAAGTTATCGGCAGTGCGACTGGCATGAGTGGTGTAGATACAAGTTGGACACAATCTGATTCCAAAGGCTTTAACCATCAACGACTCGATACCGTTGATCTTACAAGACGGGTTAAAAAATGGGATGTATCAGTGGGCCGATTGACAGAGCCTATGGGTGCTAGTGGTTACTGGTTTGGTCAATCTTATGATGGCGTTCGTGCTGTTTGGAATGGCCATGACTCTCAAGTTCGTATTGGGGTTGGTACTTTCAAACATAGCACGGGTATTACTGATTCTGCGTATACTCATGCAGAACATGAAGTTATTTACAGACCTCCAACAGCAGCTGAATTGATTGGTATTAATCGTGATGATTACCCATATGATATTGAGAGTGCTACTAAAACCGGTTCTGATGGTGAGAAGAAGACCTCAACAGATCCGGCAGCTCCAGATAGCCCAACTGGTATTTATAACTCCACTTACAAAGGTAAGACAGATAGCCTCTATTTCTATCAACAGCTCAAAGACTTGCAAGCTGAATATGAAGCTTATAAAGAAAGCTTAGACTTAAGATGGAGTAATCCGAACCGTGATCAAGAGATTGAAAAGGCAAATGCTAAATTAGCAGAAACACAACAAAAACAAGCTCAAGTTATGAGTCGTTTACAAGATATTCTTACAAAAGCATATCCTACAGAGATGGCTGAGAAGAAATTCTCCCTCGATATTCCATCTGGTGGATATACAATGTACGAAATTACTAATAAGAAAACAGGGGAAAAACTCTATAAGACTGGTGATCTTATGTATAACGTGAACTCTCCGTTATACCCTGAATATCTAAAAGATAAGGCTAAAGGTCTTATCGTACCTACTGATAATAAAGAAGCCTTGTTGAATCCAAAGGGTTATGTTGATAAATATGGTGATGCGATTAACCAATCCATCTCTGAAATTGCTAAATATAATGCAAAAGATAATTGGAGTAATTATAACAATAGTGAGCTTGACGAAGTTTGGGTGAAACAAGCTGATGGCACATTTAAGAGATCTTATGATTACTATGGTCAACCTTCAAGTGATTATGAATTCACTGGTTTCTTAGGTGCAAAGACTTACAAATATGATAGTGGTAAATATGTATTTAGTGATTATGATGCTAAAGATGCCTTATATAAGAAGAACTTTACAATGTCCTATAGCGATTATGGTGAAGGTGGTTCTTATTATGGTTGGGGCATGCCAAATGCTATGTATAACTATATGTATAATCTTGAAAAAGTTGTACATGATGCAGAGTCTGAAAATAAATTACCACGCGAAGCAATTGGTAAGATCATTGGCAACTTGATTAGAACAGAAGGTGTAGTTCTTGAAAAAGATACTGTACCTGCTATCGATAAAGCAGCATTTATTCAATATAAGAAGCAAATTGGCTCTCGTCTTGGTTTACAAGCTTGGTACTTACGTTCTTTTGGTGGTAAAACACATACATATTTAAATGCAAACGGTAACGGTAATGATGAACACAGCTTCTCCAATGTAGCTCATGTATTTGGTATTGGTGCTAAATATCAACTTGGTGCCAATGCAGTTGTCACTATTGATTATGGTCAAAACCGTTCCAACTTAGGTCGTTACTTGAACGGTAACACTGTATATCAACATGAACGTGGTACGGCAGACTTTGCTATTAAAGGTCACCAAATGGGCGGTACACCACATTTCTGGATGGCTCGTCTCGACATTGGCCGTGCAGATTTAGATGTTCCAAAATCATGGAATGCGTTCATTGATTATAAATACTTCCAACATGGCTCATTCTTTGGTGGCAATGGTACAGGCGCTGTTCCTGATCGTTATTTGGATGGTATTCGTAGCTTTACATTTGGTGCCGGTTATGTACCACGTAAGGACTTGCTCCTTGAAGCATTCTATACATTCGATGCGAAGGGCACTAATAAACGAGATACTTTATATGGTAGTGAAAGCTTTAAGTTAGGTGATTATACAAGAATTCAAGGGACCTACAGGTTCTAATGTTCAGTCTATAAACAGACAGAAAGGTTACAAATATGGAAAATTTAAATTATGTCATTCACTTATTTCATAGTGGCGGGTATGTAATGTATCCATTATTACTCTTGTCTTTCATGGTTATCGCTATAGCTGTAGAACGTGCTTTCTTCTATCGTAAATATGCAGGTAAAACATTTGTTGTAACCCATGCAGTAAATGAATTCGCAAAACTACAACGTTGGGACGAAATCGATAAAGTAATTAAAGAAAACCCTTCTATTGCAAGTCGTATTGCGGAAGCAGGTTTAAATAATGATTCCAGCGAAGAAGCAATGAAGACAGCTTTTGCTGATCAAATGGGTGTTGATGCAGTTGGTTTCCGTAAATATATGGACTACTTAAGTGCAACAGTTACCATTTCTCCATTATTGGGTTTGCTTGGTACTGTAACAGGTATGATTGGTTCTTTCAGTATCCTTGACTCCGGTGCCGGTGCATCTGCCATTACTGGTGGTGTAGGTGAGGCTCTTATCGCTACAGCATCTGGTTTGTGTGTAGCTATTATGGCGTTTATCGTTTACACAATTTTTAGTCATCGTTTGGATTCCATTATTAACCAAATTGAAAATATGTGTGTAAATATAGTTACAGCTAAACGAGAAGGGTGGAAATAATTATGAACTTGCAAAGCTTTCGTATGAAAACTAAGCCGGAATTCATGATCATTCCAATGATTGATATCATCTTCTTCTTGTTGGTATTCTTCATGATGAACAGCTTACAAACAGTTGCTCAAAAAGCATTATCTGTACAATTACCTCAAGCGAGTAGTGCTTCTGCACCGGCTCAATTACCAGTTGTATTTACATTAGATGCGGAAGGGCATATTACAATTGATAACAATCCAATGAGTATTGATCAAGCTGAAGCTATGATTAAACAACGTATTCAAGAAAATCCTAATGCTAGTGTTATCTTGCAAGCAGATAAACGTGCAGCTCATGGTCAAGTAGTAGCGATCATGGACATGCTAAAACAATCTGGCGTTAAACGCTTGGCTATTGCAGCTGAACAGAAAGGATAACTATGGGACTAGGCATATCATGGAAAAAAGCAGCCATTATATCCGCCGTAGTTCATCTAGTTGCTCTTTTTATTGCCGTAATCTTTTTTGTAGTAGTTCCAGCTATTCAAGAAATGGAAACCTATGAAATCGACCTCACACAAAGTGTGCTCGATGATGGCGGCAGTGGTCACGCAGGTGGTGGCGGAGGTAACAGAGCAGATTTGTTCCCTAAACCATTATCTGCAGATGAAGTAGCGGCAAGGACAAAGGCTGTTGTAGCAAATGTTGAACCATCTACAGCTACAGATATTCCTGATGCAGTAGATGTGGCAGCAAAAGGAAGCGAAAATAAAGCCAATACACCTGGTAATAATTCCGCTGTTGGTGGAACTGGCCCTGGGTCTGGTGGCGGTTCTGGCGGTGGTCATGGTACCGGTGAAGGTACGGGTATTGGTGATGGCAGAGGTCATGGTACTGGTACAGGTGACGGTACTGGTGAAGGTGATGGTCACGGTACAGGTAAAGCAGCATTTAATACGGCGGGTTTCTACGCAGCTGTAGACAGTCAAAAACAAATCCCTTATGCGGCAATTAAACGTAAAATGAATGTAGACGTTACAATTTATGTAGCTGCTCGTTTGGATACAGAGGGTAATCTAATTAGCGTTACACCATTGAGTGGCGGTGATGAAATATTTGTTGAAGCTGCCCTTGATGCAGTACGACGTGCCACACCATATCCAAATCCTACAGGGGATATACAACCAGTAGAAGTTCCTGTACACTTTGTAGTACAGGCCGATGGTGAAGACGAAGAAGAATAAATTTATCTAAGTAATAAAGGAGATAATTATGAAATCTATTATTTTATATTCATCCCTCACGGGAAATACAAAAAGCGTAGCGGAAGCAATAGCTTCTGTTATGCCTGAAGGGACACCTTGCATTCCTGTAAAAGAAGCGCCTGATAATTTAGCTGATTATGATACTGTGTTCGTAGGTTTCTGGGTAGACCGCGGTACAGCTAACAAAGAAGCGGCTAAGTTGATTGAAACTTTGACAAATCCTAACATCGTATTCTTTGCTACGTTAGGTATGTATGCTGATTCTGATCACGCTCGTGAAAGTATCGATAAAGCATCTACATTGTTGCAAAACAAAGAATCCCTTGTAGATGGGTTTGTATGTCAAGGTAAAATCGATCCTAAAGTAATCGAAATGATGTATAAAATGTTCCCACCTGGATCCGCACATGGTCAAAGCCCAGAACGCGATGCGTTACATAAAGCGGCTGAAACTCATCCAGACGAACAAGACTTTGCAAATGCAAAAGAATTTACAAAATCTGTACTTGCAAAGTTGCAAGCCTAATTTCTGAAAGGGGATTGGAGTATGAGTTTAGCAAGTTTCTTTGAGTCCATTCCGGAGAAGCAGCGAAACCTACAACTAGGTTTAGAATGCGATAATCCGATGAGTGGTGCATTTCCTCATAAACGTGTTGTTCATGCAGGTCTCAATGGTACGCTTGTTTCTCCAAAAGAAACGCAAGCCGTTTGGGATGCATTAATGAATGGGGCTCCTAAAAAGGGCGAAATGCAATGCGCTTACATTCATATTCCGTTTTGTAAGACAAAATGCACATACTGTGGATTCTTCCAAAACGGTACGAGTCAAAGTGTTGAAGACCAATATATTGATGGTCTTATCAGTGAATTAAAGCTCGCTAGTGAGCGTCCGAGATTAAAAGATGGCTTAATCCATGCCTTGTTTATCGGCGGTGGCACACCAACATCTTTATCTCCTACAAACTCTGAAAGACTGCTCAAAGCAATTAAAGCGTACTTGCCATTGGCAAATGATTACGAACTTACCTTAGAAGGTCGTATTCACGATTTAATTCCTGAAAATCTTGAAGTTTGGATGGCAAACGGTGTTAACCGTATGTCCATCGGTGTACAATCTTTCAATACAGAAGTACGTCAAATGGTAGGACGTTTAGATACGAAAGAAACCGTATTAGAACGTTTATCTGCATTGAAAGCTTATGGTCAATGCTCTGTTGTTATTGACTTGATCTATGGTTTGCCTGGTCAAACTATGGAGGTTTGGGAACAAGACTTAGCAGATTTGGTGAGCTCTGGCGTAGATGGTGCGGATTTATATCAATTAAATGTATTTGATGGTAGTGATCTCAATAAAGACATTGCAAACGGCAAAGTTCCAGCTGCAGCCACAACCGCGATGCAAGGTGATATGTTTGAATTTGGTCGTAAATACCTTGATGAACGTTCCTATCGTCGATTGAGTGCTGCTCACTGGAGTGCTAATAACCGTGAACGTAGCTTGTATAACACTTTAGCTAAATCGGGCGTTCCAATGTTCCCATTTGGTAGTGGTGCAGGTGGTAACGTCGACGGTTATGGCATGATGTTACATCGTGCATTAAAGCCATACGAAGATATGGTTACCCGCGGTGAAAAACCATTTATGGCCCTTATGAAACAAAGTGATTTACAACCTATCGTAAACCGAGTAGTAAGTCAATTAGAACAAGGATTTCTCAATATTATGAGCTTAGTAAAAATGGATTCCAGATTAGATGAATTGAACTGGCTCTATAAATTATGGGAAAAACGAGGCCTTGTTGCCTATAATGGTTTGCTTTACAAATTGACTGATGCAGGTGAATTCTGGACTGTAAACCTTACGCAAAGTACATTAGAAGCTGTTGAATATATCATGACTGGTAAGAATTCCTTCGCTATAGAAGCAGTAGCAGCACAAGATACAAAAACAACTTCTAAAGAAAATCCTAATCAAGAAGTACGTGGCATTGGCCAAGGTAAAGCAAATATTTCTGTACCAACTGACGAAGATTCCGAAGCCCAACGTAAAGAGGCTCTCATTGCTAAGGCGAAAGCTGAAATTGCAAAGAGCGGTGCTTCTGGGGAAGCAGCAGAACGAATGGTACAAGCTATGTACAATTTAAGTGCTGATGAGATTGAATACATGATGGAGCGTATGATGTCTTAAATTGTTATGTTACACCTCAATTCTAACAACCTCTCCCAATAACCAACATATAATAAACAAGGCATATTACGTGACATATACGTACTACTTGTAGTACAGAGTAACCCCAGACGAGCGTCTGGGGTTTACTTTTTATAAAGCGAAATGTATTCTGTAGGTATAAGACTTAAATGACTAAAAAAATAAAACAATCAATGTATAAGAATCAATGTATAAGTCTATAAGGACAAAAAATAATTATTGTTAAAGTCATAAACCAATAAGTAAGATAGTGAATCTATAAGATGTGAAGTGATATTGCTTGTATAGCTAATAAAAGGCTTAGGAGGTTAGTATGAGTACATTTCCTCAAAAAGAAATAGATATTGTAGGTATCGGGGCTAGTACATTAGACCGCTTCATCGTTGTGGATCATTACCCAACGGGACGTGAGGTACAACAAGTTGTATCTTCTACCACCGATGGTGGTGGGCCAGTGGCTACAGCACTAGCGGTGGCTAGGAAATATGGTGCTCGTACGGCCATGATTGATAGTATCGGTGACGATATGGTAGGTCGTCACATATTAGATGACTTTGAAAAATACAATGTTAATACAGATGCAATTCAAGTTGAAAGAGGTTCTAAGAGTGGTGTTGCCACAATTCTTGTAAAACAAAGCACTGGTGAGCGCGCTGTATTTTTTGAACGATCTACTGCAACAGAGCCCGATTTTTTAGAGGTTCATAAGCAATTGATAGAAGACGCTTATATTTTGCATATTAATGGTCGACATCGCCAGCTCATGCGTTCTGCTATGGCTGTAGCGAAAGAGGTAGGGACTATCATTTCTTTAGATGGTGGTGCTCAGCGTTACGATGAAGGAATGAAGCCAATTACAGAAGAGAGTCATATCGTTATCGTTGCCCGTGATTATGCTGAGAAGTATACGGGTACTACTGATTTAGAAAAAGCTTGTCGTATCATTCATGACCGTGGTGCTTTAATTGCAGGTATTACGGATGGTGCTAATGGTAGCTATTTCGTATGGCCAGATGGTACAGCGTATCGTTGTGAGCCATTCCCGCAAAAAAGTATTGTAGATACTACGGGGGCTGGGGATAGCTTCCATGGAGCTTTTTTGGCTAATTTAGTACATACAATTAATCATATGAAGGGGCAAGGCACAACTTCGACGACTAAGCATGACAGTGCATCTATACATGCTGTAGAGTTGCTCAAAGCTTGTGCGCATTCCGATTTAGAGAAGGCCGCTATTTTTGCATCTGCGGTAGCTTCTTTAAATACACAAGGCATTGGAGGGCGTAGTCCGCTACCAACGTTAAAGTCAGTGCAGGAACTAATAGGATAGGACTACGGTTATGTGGCAAAATACTTCAAAAAATCAAGTTCAGCAATATATGCAACAAAATCCTTATCGCCTATTAGCCCTTAGCTTTTTGGCTGCCATGACTATAGGGACAATATTGCTCATGTTGCCCATATCAAATGCTAAAGGTCATAGTACAACGCTTGTAGATGCAGCTTTTACCGCAGTATCTTGTGTTTCTGTAACAGGATTGTCTACAGTAGATACCTATCATCATTGGTCCTTGTTTGGCAAAATCGTCATGGTAATTCTTATTCAATTAGGTGGTTTGGGGATTGTTTCTTTTACCACTATTATTGCTCTAGTTTTAGGGCGACGCGTCGGCCTAAAAAATCGCGTGCTTTTGTCAGAGGATGTAGGGCAAGATGGCATGAAAGGGCTTCTACACATTACAAAGAAGCTAACCATTTATACATTTTGTGTCGAAATAATTGGTGGTATTATCTATACTATTCAGCTATATCCCTATATTGGTGATGCTGCTTTATATACGGGGATTATGCAATCTATTTCCAGCTTTTGTAATGCAGGATTTATATTCTTTGATAATGATTTACCTTATGCTATGGTGAGCGATGTATTATTTAATATGAATACAATGGCCCTTATTGTAATAGGTGGTTTTGGTTATCTCGCAACTTTTGATATTTGGTCGCATCGCAAGTTAAGACGATTTGTAGATTTAAAACTACATACAAAAATAATGTTAGTTGGTACAACGGCGCTCATCCTTTTAGGAACTATTATTTTCTTGGGGGTTGAGTGGGGGAATCCCAAAACGTTTGGCCCTTTACCTATATGGAACAAGGTCATGGCATCTCTGTTTCAATCGATTACACCTCGTACAGCGGGTATTGCAACTGTAGATTATAATGCTTTACATCCAATTACACTGTTTATTACCATCATTTTTATGTTTATTGGGGCAGGTCCTAACTCTACAGGGGGCGGTGTTAAGATTAGTACTATTGCCGTCGCTTTTCTAGCATCGCGTACATTATTTAATAACCGTCCTAATACAGAGGTTTTTGAACGTCGTATTTCGTTGGTTACTGTACTTAAGGCAAATGGGATAATCTTTTTATCTATCCTTCTTGTTTTATTTGCTACTTGTTATTTGGCTTGGGATGAGCCATATGACTTTATTCGACTACTTTTTGAGGTAACCTCTGCCTTTGGGACCGTAGGTCTTACAACGGGTATTACACCTGATTTATCTGAAAGTAGTAAATGGGTGTTGATGCTTGTCATGTTTACGGGACGTGTAGGGGTTATGACTGTAATTGGCACCTGGGCTTTAAGAACGGCACCGACTAAACCAATTAGCTATGCAGAAGAGAGTATATTGTTATAAAACAGATTAGATTGAATATAAAAGGGGGCATATATGAAACATAAAACGATAGCAGTAATAGGTCTTGGTCAATTTGGTGGCACTGTTGCCAAGATGTTAGCTTCCATGGATCATGAGGTATTAGGTGTAGATATTGATCCAGAAGTTGTACAGAAAATTTCGCCATTTATAACACATGCTATAGTTGCAGATACAACCGATGAAGAGGCAATCAAAGCATTGGCCCTAAGCCAGTTTGATATGGTTATTGTGGCTATAGGTGGAAATCTTCAAGCTAATTTAATGACAGCTATGCTTCTTAAAGAATTAGATGCACCTAAAATTGTGGCCAAGGCTGAAAATAATATACAAGGCAAAATGCTTCATAAAATAGGTGTAGATCAAGTGATTTACCCTGAATACGATATGGCATTACGCCTTGTACAGTTTTTAACTAGAGACCATGTGATGGATTATTTACAACTATCTAAAAATATTAGTCTCATAGAAATTAAAGTGCCAACATTTTTGGTGGGGTCTAACTTAAAGGATTCTAATTTGCGTGAGAAATATAATCTTAATGCAGTAGGCATAAGACGCGGTGAAGATTTAGAAGTTCCACCAAACCCAATTACAATTCTCGGTGAAGATGATAAATTATTAGTCATTGGGAATAATTCTGATTTAGATGCATTAACGATGTAGTGAGTATACGAAAGAAATATAACCATATCGAAAAATTATGATATAATAAGAATAGAATTCAGTATAGGCCATACGTATTCGTATGGTCTTTTTATATAGAAATGAAGGTTATTATGACAGAGGAACAATACATAACGGCATTGACCAATAACCCACATGGAATCCGTAATATTCCAAATCCCACGGAAGCAATGCAGCTAACCTGTGTAGCTCAAAACGGTATGTTGCTACAATATATCAAAGAACCAACTCAAAAGGTGATTGAAACGGCGCTTTCACAAGCACCACGGGCCATACAGTTCGTAGAGCATCCTAGTGAAGAGTTGTTGAGTGCTTTGGTAGAAAAGGACTGGGCGGTTTTAGAATATATCGACAATCCGTTTGACGCATTGATTCAAAGTGCGTTAGCTCAATCAGGTTGGGCTATTCGCTATATTGAGAACCCATCTGAAGAATTGCAATTAGAAGCGGTGAAGGCGAATTATGATGCCTTGCAATATATCAATGCTCCAAGCGAAGCTGTGCAGTTACAAGCCGTGCAAGAAAGTTACTTAGCCTTGCGCTACATTGATGAGCCTAGCGTAGCTGTACTAGAAGCAGCAGTAAAGCAAGATCCACAGGCAATGCGTCAGATTACAAATCTCACTAAGGACTTGGCTTTGCATTTATTTAAGGTAAGTGCGGCTATCGTCGGTTATATACCTAATACATTGGGCGTTACGGTAGACGAAATCAAAGATATAATTCTAGATGCCATTTCTAGCGATACCGTTGATGAAGACTATGTACGCGAGTTAATCAACAATAAAGCTATCGGTGGACGTCAATCCAAATGGCCTATTGATATATTGTCACTTATTGATAGGTATGGTACTAGAACTGTTAAAAGAATTGCAGTAGGCGAATATTTGAGATATTAGAACGGAGATACAATGAACTTTATAGATACAATGGCAAGCGTTGAGTTAGTGCTTGCTGCTAATCAGGTGCCCTTGCTCGTTGGTGAGACGGGCATTGGTAAAACCTCTCTTGCAGCGCGCGTTGCAGAGGTACATAATTGGGAATTAGTAACTATTGACGGGAACCTTTTAAAAGAAGGTGAAATTGGTGGCTTGCCTACAGTAGAAACGGTGACTCATACGGATGGTCATGGCAATACACGGGATGTGAAAACTACAGTATACGCTGTGCATCATACATTGGAACATGTAGCACAAGCCGTAGATAAAGGGCGCCAAGTATTGCTGTTTATCGATGAAATTAACCGTGCAGAACATGCAGTTCAACAAGAATTGATGAACCTTATTCTAAACCGTGAAATTAATGGCTTTTCTTTAAGTGATCAAGTGCGCATCGTCGCCGCTATGAACCCTGAGGATTCCTTTGATTACCAAACCATCGATATGGACCCGGCACAGCAAAACCGTTTTGTATGGCTTTATATGAATGCTGATTATATGCAATGGATTGACTGGGCTATTGGTGCTGGTATTGAAGAAAAGGTTATTGAATTTATTTCTTCCTATCCAGAATATTTAAATCAACGTCACGAAGACGATATCGATGCCACACCTCGTTCCTTTGAACGCGTGTCCGGTCTATATAGAATTTATAAGAATCAAGAGGGCACAAGTTATAGTCGCGACGTATTTATGAATGTTATTCGTGGTAACGTAGGTAAACTCATTGCGGAGGCTTTTGTAAACTTTATCGAGTCCGATCAAGAACCTCTTATTACCTTTGATGATGTATTGGCAGCGGTTCAAAAACCAGGTGCTATTATGTCTATGGCTGAGCAGGTTAAAGGTGAAAGCCCAACTCGCCTTTATGTAGCAGCAAAAAATATGTTGCATCGTTTAAATCGCAATAGCAATGCGCAGGAAGTACATCATTTTGTGGAGTTTTTAACCTTGTATCCAGGCGATTTGCGCGTAGCGGTTATGAAAGATCTTCGTAACACGTATGAGCGCGTTTACGCTTATGCTATTGAAAATGACCTTTTTGTAGATACTTTCTTTGACGCGCAAAAATAATTTTATGTGCGTAGTTAACCAAATCGAAGCTATCTATATAGATAATCAACTGTAGTAAATTATTAGTTATGAGGTTAATTGATATATAGCATGTGACATATATTAAATTTGTTTTCTAAAGAAAAGGGGGTGTAAATATGCAACGAAACTTAGATAAGGATGATATACGTGATGCTTCGGATTTGCTGACTCATATCGATGGTTGGGAAAAGACGGGTTCTTATGATGCGGAAGCTATCGAGGCTCTTGATCGATGGCATGCGAAACGAGAGCGCATACATCGCGAAGCAGAGGCTTTGTATACGCAAATATACGCATCCTATGAGGCCTATGTAGATAGCTATGAAGAACAACATCATAGCATGGCGCCTGAACGTATAGCGGCTGATCTTATGAACCATAATATGTCGGATAGCCATATAGGTACTATCGGTCGTGCTCTTGAAGACGTACAAGTGGAGGGGACAGACCTTTCCGTTATGCAGCAAGCGATAATGACACCTGCCTATGAGCAACGGTTGTGGAACATATTGCATGATGTAAACAGTTTGCTCCTTGAAGAGGACCAATTCTTTGGTTACTTTTACTTACAAATGACTCATCGCATTCGCTTTGATATGGCCAGTGCTTTTGGTATTAATCTTAAACAGGGCGGATATGTATTATATGTAAATCCCTTTATCTTGTTACGCCAATCACCTGATGTGATGAAGGATGGTATTAAGCGTGAAGTTCTTCATATCATTTCTGCTCATTTGATGCGGGTAAAAGCACTGAGCCAAGGCTTTCACAAAACAGCAGTCCATATGGCTATGGACATGGTCGTAAATGATTACCTTGAACATGTAGACCGTGATGCAGTAACGGTAGCCAATGTAAATGCGCGCTTTGGTTTGTTATTAAAGCGTTTTCGTACCATTGAATACTATGCGAAGGCTATTGATAAGGTCATGAAAGAAAAACCAGATCTCTTTGTGCCCATCGATAATGCAGATACAGCGGTTGCTATGGAGTTTGACCCTCAAACTAGCCATGATATTTGGGATGAATCTGATTCTATTGATATAGATACGATGGACCAAATCACGGAGCGCTATATCAATGAAGCATCAAAGGGGGATATGGAAGGCTATGTGAAAAGTCTTATCGATACATTCCAAAAAACGCGACGCGCTTTGCCGTGGTATTTTTATCTCAAAAAGCTGATGGGCAAGGTAGCGAGTGGATACAAAAAAACGACGATGCGTCGTAATCGTCGTCAGCCTGAGCGTTTGGAATTGTCTGGTACATTGCGCCAACATAAGGCAAATGTATGGGTAGCTCTCGACATGAGTGGTAGTATAACTGATGTAGAGTTTACGAATGCCTTAGAGCAAGTGTTACAAATCGTGCATGCTTATAACCATCGCATTACCGTTGTAGAATGTGATAATGAGGTGCGCCGCACCTATACGATGGAATCTGTAAAAGATGTAAAACCTCGCCTCGATGTGCGTGGTGCAACGGCCTTTACCCCTGTATTCTCTCTGGCTAATCAAAACCGTGTAGATTTACTTGTATATTTTACGGATGGCAAAGGGGAAGAGCGACTTCGAGAGGCGCCAAGGGGCTATAAGGTGCTGTGGGTGTTGACCGGTGAGAACCCTCAATTATCTTTGCATACCCCATACGGCCTGGTTCGTGAACTCGGCTATGTTGGTGTTGATGAAACTCAAGATATTGATGAGTTTGTACGCATGGCTAACCGTGGGGGCTTTTCTATGGCAAATCAAGAGATTTAGTCTATTAGAATGCAATTTTTTATGGGTTTGATCTTGAACCAAGACTATATACAAAAATGACGCAATCCTTTGGATTGCGTCATTTTTAGGTCTGTAGATTTTGTATTAGCTGTTAAGCTCAATAGAAGAACCTGGATCGATAATGAGTGCTGTTTGGTTATACTTACCTTCTACAAGACTTGTAAATACACCTGGTTCGCGGTCGATAACGGGCCATGTTTTGTAGTGAATTGGAATGGAAATACGCGCTTTTACATAAGAAGCAGCAAGAGCTGCATCTTCAACCCCCATTGTGTAATTATCACCGATAGGAAGAAGGGCGTAATCAATTTCACCAAAACGATTTAATAATTTCATATCGCTAAAGAGTGCTGTATCACCAGCGAAGTATAGGATATCTCCGTAGAAATCTACGATACAACCTGCAGCGTGACCGCCAGGGATGCCAGAGCCGTGGAAGGCAGGAACCATTCGAACAGAACCGAATTCAAAGTCGAACTTGCCACCTAAATGCATGGCGTGTGTACGACAACCGGCAGCTGCCGCTTTACCCGCTACCTCAGCAGTAGAAATAACGAGTGCATCATTTGCTTTGGCAATAAAATCTGTGTCGCCATAATGATCATCATGACCATGACTGACAAAGATATATTGGCATTTGATGTCTTCTCTTTTAGCGATATCCCATGTATTACCGGTCAAGAATGGGTCGAAAATCATGGATACATCGCCACGTGTGAGCATAAAGCAAGCGTGACCAAAATAAGTTAGTTTTGTTTTCATAGGAACACTTCCTTCCTTGTACATACAATTCTTAATTCTATTGTATAATATAATAAATGAAAATAAAACTATTGGTGATAATTTATACATAATTAGTAAGGATATATTATGGATTTAACACATTTTGATCAAGATGGAAATGCTTGGATGGTAGATGTATCAGATAAGGATATTACAACTCGTACTGCCGTGGCAGAAGGCTTTATTGCTATTAATGATGCCATTTATGAGCGTATCGAGGCGGGAACAATAAAAAAGGGGGATGTTCTTAGTGTGGCTCAATTGGCAGCTATTATAGGGGCGAAACAGACGAGTAATCTAATTCCCCTTTGTCATCCGTTAGCATTGACTAAGGTAGAGGTGCATTGTACTCTTGTTGATGGTGAAAGTCCTGCCTGTACGGATGCTACACATAATCGTGCTGTTAAGGTTCGGGCTACCGTAAAAACGACAGGAAAGACAGGTGTTGAAATGGAAGCACTTACAGCGGTTCAAGTAGGACTTTTAACAGTCTACGATATGTGTAAAGCTATTGATAAAGGGATGATTATAGGCCCTACATATCTTGTAGAAAAAGAAGGCGGGAAAAGTGGACATTTTGTCCGTTCCTTTGTAGAATAATATAGATATAAAGAATAGGGGATTGAAAATGGAAATAGTACTTTATGAGCCTGAAATTCCAGGTAATACAGGAAATATAGCGCGTTTATGCGCCGCCAATCATATGACCTTACATCTGATCAAACCCCTTGGCTTTTCTATTGATGACAAGCATGTAAAACGTGCTGGCCTTGATTACTGGCACTTGGTAGATGTACAGGTACATGAAAATATTCAAGAATTATATGAGAAATATCCTAATCGTAGATATTTCTATGCCACTACCAAAGCAAAGCATACTCATTCCGAGGTGAAATATGAAATTGGTGATATGCTCGTTTTTGGCCCTGAAACAAGAGGATTGCCTGAAAGTTTATTAGATGGTAAAGAGGATACATGCATTCGTATACCCATGGTAGATGAAGCACGCTCTCTGAACCTATCTAATGCGGTGGCAATCATAGCTTATGAAGGTATGCGTCAACTTGATTATCCAGACCTTAAGGCTGAAGGCAATTGGATTCAATCAGAATAAATAGACTTTTACAATTGAGGAATATATTATACTTATGTGTTAGGAGACCTACCAAATCTATATGACCGGTAGCGATTTTAACGGTGTTGTTTGGAGGAGGATATTATGAACTACGATAAAGCTCATGATTTAGCTCACGCAATGCGTGAATCCGAAGAGTACAAAGAATTAATGGCTGCTCAGGAAGCAGTGAAAGCAGATGCAGTAGCAACGGGTTTGGTTCGCACATTTATGGCACAACAAATGCAATGGGAATATGCTAAGTTGTCCGGTGCTCCAGAAGCAGATGAGTTGCAGAAGAAACAAGAAGAATTGATGCCTCAAATTCAAGAAAATGCTGCAGCGGCTGCTTATTTGCAAGCGCAAATGCGTTGGAGCCAGATTTCTAATGATATTTACAAAATCATTAGCGAACCAATCACTGAGGGGATGAAAGTGTTAGATCATGGCGAACAACAACCACAACATTAAGGTATTACAAACAGCTTTATTAGAAAAATTACCAAGTACACGTGTACGCGAGCAGGAGCTCCTTTGTCATCATACGACATTCAAAATTGGAGGACCTGCAGACTTATTTATTGAACCTACTACGATGGCAGAACTTAGTTTTACGCTTCGTACCATTCACGAATTAGATGTGCCTGTAACTATTATTGGTTGTGGCTCTAATATTTTGGTGAAAGACGGAGGAATTCGTGGTGCTGTTGTATCAGTTCGACATATGACTCAAATCATGGACTGTAATGAAAACACATTGTGCATTGGTTCTGGGTATATGTTAAAAGATGCTTCTGAATTTGCTTGGGAGAATAGTTTATCTGGACTTGAATTTGCCATTGGTATTCCAGGCACACTTGGTGGTGCCGTATTTATGAATGCAGGTGCTTATGACGGTGAAATGAGCCACGTAGTTACTGCAGTGAGAGCCGTAGATTTCCAAGGTAATATCAAAGAATATGATGCATCTCACTTGGACTTTGCTTATCGTCATAGTGTATTCCACGATAATCATGAAGTTATTGGGGAAGTCATTATGACACTCAAACCAGGTGATAAGGATACCATTAAGGCTCGCATGGATGAGTTGACCGAAAAGCGCGAATCTAAACAGCCTTTAGAGTATGCTAGTGCAGGTTCAACCTTTAAACGCCCACCAGGGTACTTTGCAGGTACATTGATTGAACAAACAGGCCTAAAGGGGTTGTCTGTAGGTGATGCGCAAGTGTCCCACAAACATGCAGGCTTTGTCATCAATACAGGTAGTGCTAGTGCAAAGGACGTACTTGATTTGATTGCAGAAGTACAGCGTCGTGTGTATGATAGACATGGCGTACACCTTGAGCCCGAAGTACGTATGATTGGTGAAGACTAATATCAACTAAATACTAATATAAGATTTCTTATGTAACGTTACTCTTTTTAGGGATGATGGATTCATAAGAAATCTTTTTTTATGTCCATTATAAGCGTATGATATTTATATAGTTAGTCTATATTTGGGAGGCGATGATATGAATACTTTGTTGGCCCAAGAGATTCATGATAAAGCACTAGCATGTGGGTATGACGATTGTGGTATAGTACCTCTTGATGCACTTGATTTTTATAAAGAACGAATGATAAAGCGTTTAGAAGATGTACCTGAAAGTAAAAAGGTATATGCACATAGTAATGCCTTTTTAACATTGAAAGAAAACTATCCTTGGGCACAATCTATAGTGGTTTGTACTGAATATTTTGGAGCGTATAAGTTTCCTGCTTCGCTTCAAAAGCGATATGCAAAAGGCTTACTACTATCGTTAGCTAATATCCCTGATGGGGTCGAAGTCAAACAAAGGCGATCTTTTGAAACATGGTTCAATGATAAGAACATCCAATTTATTGGTGGTGAAACAGCAAAGCCTACTGGTGTTGTTCCTTTGCGCCCTGCTTCTGTAGCGGCAGGACTTGGAATTTATAGAAAAAACAATTTCTTTTATGGACCTAAAGGCTCTAATTATGAATTGGTAGCCTATTTAATTGATCAGCCTTGTGAGTATATTCGTCATCTAGAGATACCACCATGTCCAGAGACTTGCGATTTATGTCAGCAAAAGTGTAAAACGAAGTCTCTATCTGCACCTTTTACAATGAATCCATTAACCTGTGTATCTTATATCAATACCTTTGGTGATGGTAAATTGCCAGAAGGTGTGACAGAGGATATGTTGGAAGAGTGGATATTAGGTTGTGATAATTGCCAAGACTGCTGTCCGTTTAATAAAAATTATGATTGGAGTATAGGTAAAGATTATCCTGGGCTTGATGCATTAGAACTTATACTACAGCCAGAATATATTTTGAAAGCCTCTGATAAGGAGATTATAGAAAAGTTGATTCCTAAATTCTGTTTCCATTTAACAGATAAACAAATTCCGTTGTTGCGTAAATCTGCTAAGCGGGCGATAGAGCATAAATAGGTTGTGTCCTAAGATGAGTCAAAAGTATAATCGAATGTTGAAATTGCCATGATTAGAATAGGTGTACTGTTTTGACTTTTTTCTATAGACTGCGTTATAATTAACTGTTGCCAATTTTGGGGAATATACTTGCATAGCCTGTTTTATCGAGGCTATGTGATATAGAATATACTGAAAGAATTAAAGGGAGGATCTTATGATTCGCGAAAATCTTCGTAATGTAGCGATTATCGCCCACGTTGACCATGGTAAAACTACTTTGGTGGACGCGTTATTAAAACAAAGCCATGTGTTCCGTGAAAATGAAAAAGTAGCAGAACGCGTAATGGACTCCAACGACTTGGAACGTGAACGCGGTATTACTATTTTGTCTAAAAACACTGCTGTAATGCATGATGGTATTAAAATCAATATCGTTGATACTCCAGGCCATGCTGATTTCGGCGGCGAAGTAGAACGCGTACTTAACATGGTTGACGGCGTATTGCTTCTCGTAGATGCTTATGAAGGTCCAATGCCTCAAACTAAATACGTTTTGCGTAAAGCCTTAGAACAAAAATTGAAACCAATCGTAGTAATTAATAAAATCGACCGTCCTGATCAACGTGTTAAAGAGGTTGAGGACGAAGTTCTTGAATTGTTTATGGAGCTTGAAGCTGATGATGATCAACTCGATTTCCCTGTAGTATACGCATCTGCTCGTTCTGGTGTGTCCAAAACTAATTGGGATGATGAAGCTGTAAACATGGAGCCGTTATTCAAAACATTGATTGATGAAATTCCTGCACCACAAGGTGATATGGAAGGTCCTCTTCAATTTATGGTAACTACACTTGATTACGATAACTTCATCGGTAAAATCGCCGTAGGTCGTATCGTTCGCGGTAAAATGAAAACCAACCAACAAGTGGCTATCATGAATGGTGAAAGTACTCGTAAAGCGAAAATTGGTCGTGTGTACACATACAATGGCTTGAACCGCGTTGAAACTGACGAAGCTGAAATGGGTGATATCATTGCTTTTGCAGGTATCGACGATATTAACATCGGCGAAACAGTAGCGGATGCTGAAAATCCTGAAGCATTACCATCCATCTCCATCGACGAACCAACATTGTCTATGGTGTTTTCCGTAAATAACTCTCCATTCGCAGGCCGCGAAGGTGAATTTGTTACATCCCGTCACTTGCGTGATCGTTTGTTCCGTGAAGTAGAAACTAACGTTTCTATGAAAGTAGAAGAAACTGATTCTGCAGATGCGTTCAAAGTATCTGGTCGTGGTGAATTGCATTTGGCAGTATTGATTGAAACTATGCGTCGTGAAGGCTACGAATTACAAGTAGGTAAACCTCGTGTAATTTTCAAAACTATTAACGACCAATTGTGTGAACCGCTCGAAGCATTGACCATCGACGTACCTCAGGAATTTATGGGTACCGTAATGGAAAATCTCGGTCAACGTAAAGCTGAGTTGACTAATATGGTTGAATTGGCCGGTTATCTTCGTATGGAATTCGTAGTTCCGGCTCGTGGCTTGATCGGTTTCCGTGCACAATTCTTAACAGCTACAAAAGGTAATGGCATCATGAACCATGTATTCCATGGTTATGCACCATATAAAGGTGAAATTCCTTCCCGTACACGTGGTGCTTTGGTAGCATTCGAAAATGGCGAAACTACTCCATATGGTTTGAACTCCGTTCAAGATCGTGGTACATTGTTCGTTGGCCCTAACCAAGACGTGTATGCAGGCCAAGTTATCGGTGAAAATACACGTGAACTTGATATGGATGTTAACCCATGTAAGAAAAAACATGTTACCAACATGCGTTCTAGCTCCTCTGATGAAGCGGTACGCTTGACTCCACCTCGTATCTTCTCCTTGGAACAAGCTCTTGAGTGGATCAACGATGACGAACTTGTTGAAGTAACACCTGAAAGCATTCGTATGCGTAAAACAATCCTTGATCGCAACGCACGTGCGAAAGCAGCAAAGAATAAAAAATAATATATCATGCAGATATATAAAGGCGCTCCTTAGGGGGCGCCTTTTTTATCTAATCTATAAGTTGTTATCTAACATATTCCTGTGGATTATATCTCCATGAAAATAGATGATAATTTTATCATTTATGATTATTGGGTATAAAAATAAGTTAATATACTAAATACGCATAATAACTTGCTGATAGGGGTATTGGTATATACGAAATATTTGTAACGCTGTATAATAATAACAAGTTTATTGAAAAAGTTATTGATTATGGAGGTTCTTATGAATAAGAAAATCTTAGCTTCTTTATTTGCAGTAGGTTTAGCTGCAGGTTGTGTGTGCTCTTCCGTTGATGCGCATGGCGTATTCTTTGCTAACCGCTTAGATGAAAAGGCGCTAGTACTTGGCGAAGGCCCTGTTGATGATGCGTATAGCCCAGAAATGGTAAAAAGCATCATTGGCTTAGATAACAATGGCATGGTAATTCCTGTACAAGTTATTAAACATGAAAAAAATGTAGTAGTTGTACCAAATGATAAATTGGGTATTACAGTAACTGACTTTGACTATGGTTATTGGACAAAAGACAAAGATGGTAAAACTGTTCATAAACCAATCTCTGAAGTACCAGGTGCTCAAAAAAGTACACATGCCATTAAATATGACGTTCACTACTGGAATGCAGAAGCAAAACCTTTCAATAATAAAGATGCTTTCATTCAAATCATTCCATCTGTTAACCCATTAACTCTTAGAAAAGGTGATACATATGAAATCCAAGTCTTGAAAGACGGTAAACCATATGCAAATGCACCTCTTATTAAAGACGTAATTAATGATCTTACTAATGAAAGCCAAGCAGATGCTAATGGTAAAGCAACTGTTACTGTAAGTGCTAATGGCCTTAACGTAGTAGGCGTTGAAGTGGGCTTCCCAACTCAAACTAAAGGTGAGCAAAATAAATACTTCAGTGCATTGTCCTTCATCATCAATCCTGAATAATATAGGATATAACTATTTACTAAGTGTGTGAAATAAACAAGACCTCCTAAGTTGGACTTAGGGGGTCTTTTTATATTTTTAGGGTGTACGTATAAATGCGTTCTGTGAGAGCCTCGTATTAAGCGAGGTAAGAAAGAGAGATTTTTATGAAATTACAACGAAATGTATCAGCTGTGATGGCTGCATTGGTATTAACTGGAATGACCTGCTCTGCATTTGCTACAGAAATTAATGCCACAAGCGATAAAGCGGAGGAATTGCTTGGCTTAACAATGGGGTCACCGGTACAAACACAACCAGAAGTTAAGCATATAGAAGATACCTTGACGGTTAATGTGCATGGTAAAAGCTTAACAGATACAGGTAAAACTAAAAATGTATCAGGTATTTATAATGGATTTGGATCACAATTGACGGTGGATAAAGATTTGATTGTACGCCTTAAAAATGATGCACCAGCCTCAAAAAGGGAACTCGGTCATTACTATATGAGCGCTGTGTATGCTGGTTACGGTGGTAAAGTGCCAAGACTCAGCAAGGACAATCCTGATAGAGATTATGGAGATACTAATATTCACGTCAAAGGCAATGTAGATATCGATGCTATCGGTGTCGGTTTACAAGCTAATCAACGTGGTCATATTATTGTTGATGGTGGTGGACGTATCATCACGCATCCTTTAGAAACTTCTGATACTTACTCTGTGGTGGCAGAAGAGGGTGATGTATACGTTAATACTGGCTCTGATGGTAAACATCCAGGGTCTAAAGAATTGGTCGCTGTTGGGAATGTAGGGTTAATTAATAAGGATTATGGACGTGATCCAAATCATAACGAAATGCCAACGAATATAGCATTAGCTTTTACAACACCTAATTCTAAACTTACGGGTGCTGTATTAAATGAATATGCTGAAAGCAATAAGAACCCTCATAATTCTGGTGCTGATATTTACTTACAAAATGGAGGGACTTGGAATAATGAATGGATTGGTATGGAGCGGCCTACCCCTAAAAGAGAACGTCCATCTGGGGATAATGCAGCATATCTATACAAGGGCAGTAAGGTTCGTAATCTCGTAGGTGGATCAAATCCAGCGGCAGCCGGTATCCTTCATCCTATCGATGCACGGCCTATTACAATTCAAAATTATAGCGGCTATGTGAATGCTGTTTATAAGGCCGGTGTTCCAGCTAGTGAAAAAGGAAAGGGGAATATTGTTGTTGAACATGCTGCAGATAATAGCCATATTACCTTGCAAGGCGATGGAGCTAATTTGACTAATGATGATAGCTACCGAAAGGAAATACAAGCCTTAGCTGATAAATTACAATATACTGGCAATGATAAAAAACTGAGCACAACAGTTCAAATCAATGAAGGGATTACTCGTCCAGGTGCTGTTGCAGAACTAGGTGCAGATCATTTTGACTCGCAGGGGCGTCTTGTTGTAAATGATACAACAAAGATTAATCGTGCTAATGAATCATCCTTAGTGAGTGGTTCAAAATCTGCTCTTACATCGACTGCTATGGCATGGAAGAGTAATACCAATGATTTACAACGCCGTTTAGGAGATCTTCGTTTAGCTAATACAAACCAAGGTGTATGGGCAAAATATATAGGCGGTAAATCTAAAATCACAGACGGTGCTGATGCACATATGACGTATAATGGGGTACAAGTCGGCTACGATCATAAGGCTTCTAATGGTTGGATTTTTGGCGGCGCTATTGATTACAGTACATCTAGTAATTCATATGCCAACGGTAGTGGTGATGGCAAACTTGGCGGCATCGCCTTGTATGGTACAAAAAAACATGATGATGGTCGTTATTTAGATATCATTGCACGTGGTAATAGATTATCCAATGATTATAAGCTCTACTCCGTAGGTGGACAACGTGTGAACGGTGATTACCATACATATGGCACATCCTTAAGCGCTGAATATGGTAAACGTATTAAGAAGGAAAATGGCTTCTACATCGATCCTAGTGTAGAATTTATTGTAGGCCGTTTGAATGGTGTATCCTATGATGCTTCTGTTGTCGGTGGTGGTTCTATGCATGTGAAAGCTGATGCTGTGAACTCTGCTGTAGGCAGACTTGGTATTGGCATTGGGAAAGAAACAGAAAAATCCAATATCTTCGCTAAATTAGCATTAGCGCATGAATTCTCTGGTAAGGTAAATACAACATATTCCGCACCAGGCAATCCAACAGTACAAACAACAGTAGATTTGAAGGATACATGGCTCGATGCTGAAATTGGTGGGTCTTGGAGTGTCCGTCCTAGTACATATCTATATGGTACATTCACTAAAAACTTTGGTGCTATCGTAGAAAATACATGGCGCATTGATGCTGGGATACGGCATAATTTTTAATTGAATATTGCATTAATGGTCCTTATAGCGTATGCTGTAAGGACCATTAGTATATAAGGAGTTTTTTATGATTAAGTTTCTATTCATTAGGAGTTATAATGGTTAATATTTTATTCATCTGTCATGGCAATATTTGCCGTTCTACGATGGCAGAGTTTTATATGAAGCATATCGTTGAGCAGGCTGGACTAAGTGATTCTATTTATATTGAGTCTGCAGCTACATCTCGTGAGGAGATAGGGAACGACACTCATTATGGGACTACAGAGAAATTAGATGAAATGGGTATTCCCTATACTCGTCGCAAGGCACGTCAAGTGACGGTTGATGACTATCATAACTTTGATTACCTTGTTATTATGGATGAAAATAATGCGCGTAATTTAAAGCGTATCATTGGGGATGACGTAGATGCTAAGGTTTACAAGGCAATGTCTTTCGTTGGTGAAAGTCGTGATGTAAAGGATCCTTGGTATACGGGAAACTTTGACGAAACTTATGATGATGTAAGTCGTAGCTGTGATGCTCTACTAAAATTAATTAAAGAGAGGCTGTAATAAGTTGATATACAACTTAATATTAGGGGCTTTTATGTATAAACCTAGTACCCATACTTTATACTATCGAACCATAGCGTAATATGGTATAATTTTTAGGTATTCATGCGCCTATAGCTCAGGGGATAGAGCGCCGGTCTCCGGAACCGGGTGCGCAGGTTCGAATCCTGCTAGGCGCACCAAATAAAAGGCTTCTCGAAATTTCGAGAGGCCTTTTTTGTATGTATTAAGGGGAGAGAAATACATGGCGATATATGCATGAATTAGTTAGAGATAGATAAATACATGAGCTGAGGTGCTGATAAGATTTCGATATAGAGTTTTATATTTAATAATATCGAAATAACATAATAAATGTGATTTGGGTAACACATTTTGTTTTGAGAATGATGTACAATAAGGATAGCTATATGAAAATCTGAACATCCTAGCCGGAACACTAGGACATATAGGGGAGCGTTAAATTACGTAGTGAATTTAACTAAGTGAATATTACTTATATATGTATCAATAGCCCATCCATTTAGGGATGTGGCTATTTAGAGGGGATAATATGACAAATAAAATACAAGAGCTTACCGTCAACGAAGTTTGGCGTGATGAGCAAGACGCATGGAATCATCGTTCCGAGTACTTTGTAGAAATGCACAATCGCGAGGATCGCAAGGCACAGGTCACTGATTTTTTAGCCTTCTTAAAGGATGAAAATTTATTACCTTCATCGAATGGTCGTACACTTGATGTAGGCTGTGGTGTTTGTGACTACGCACTTGGGTTAGCTCGGGAAGGCTATAAGGCGACTGGTATCGATTTATCTGATGGTATGATTCGCGGTGCTAAACAATTGGCAGAGTCAGAAGGTTTAGATCTTAGCTTATATATTGGACCTTGGTCTGATGAAACTCGTCGAGAATTAGGTTGGGATAAAAGCTTTGACTTGGCATATAGTATCTTCTGCCCGATTATGTTTGATGTAGAAAATATTCGCGCCATGCACGATGCAAGTAATGATAAATGTTTATGGATTGCATTTAGCGAACGGAGCGACGAAATGGTAGATATGTTATCTGAACATTTCTTTGGACGTGATTCTTTTCCATGGGATGGTAAGATGAAAGAGTGTTTAGATACTATCCATGAGATGGGGCATAATGTAAAAGTAATTTATAAAACGGTTCCTGAAACAGAGGTTATGTCTCTTGAAAAGGCAGTTAATTATTTTACCATGCGACTTCATAATAATGGATGGGGAGACATGGAAGACATGAAAGAAGAGATTAGAAATCTCATTGAGCCACTAGCTATTGATGGAGAAATCCATAATAAGACTGTTGATAAGGTGGCTTGGGTTTCATGGTCTGTGAAATAGGAGAGAAACATGACAGTTGATGAGAAACGTAAGTTAGAACTAAAAACTATGTACCAGATTATTGGCATCTATTGTCATAATAAGCACCACACTCCTAAAGGACAACTCTGTGAGGAGTGTCAAAAAGTTTGGCAATATGCTGAACATCGTATAGATGTATGTCCTCATATGGAAAGCAAGACCTTCTGCAGCGTGTGTAAAACGCATTGCTATGCGCCTACGTATCGTGAAAAAATACGTGAAATCATGCGCTATGGTGGACCTAGAATGTTATTTATATCACCAATTCAAGTTATTCGCCATATGTATTTAGAGTGGAAGGATAGAAAAAGGAGTCGTACTTCTTATGAAAACTGATATGATTGTAAAGACAGGAATGTTTGTAGCATTGACGGTTTTACTATCTTATATATTTGCTATTCATACTACATTTATACATATTACCTTTGGATTTTTATCAACCGCTATATTTGGTATTCTTTATGGGCCTATGGCAGCAGGTATAATGGCTGCTATTGCCTGTTTTATAGGTATGTCTTTATTTGGACAAGGGGTATTCTTTCCCGGCTTTATCATATCTGAATTTCTTGTAGGCTATGTGTATGGGTATTTTTTACACGGACGTAATGTTACATTTAAACAATTACTTTTACCGGAGACGATTGTTACTGTATGTATACATCTGATATTAAATACAATATGGCTCACAATATTTTATAACAAAGCAGTATCTGCTATATTTATTGGACGTCTTATTAAAAATATCATTTGTTTCCCTTTAGAAATTGCATTGATTTTAATTGTGTATAAAGCAGTCAGTAAGTTTATGGTACAAAAAAAGCCATAATCTTACAGTATACTAAAATGCACCCCTAACATTAGATTATATGTTAGGGGTGCATTATTATTTGTAAATATAGCGTTTTACGCGAGTGCTTTGTCCAATACAGTTTTGATTAAAGATTTTGTTTGGGCATAGCTTTCACCAGGTTGTGCCTCGTATTGTTTGTCGAGGTCGAACCATAAGTTCGGATAGTATTCATATGGGTGAGTTTTGAAGAGCTCATGAGCATCTTGATCTTCAACCCAGTTGATATGAATATCTGCGTATGCAGGATTTTCTGCAACGAGTTCATCGATAGCACGGAATGCATTAGCGCAATAAGGGCAACCGTTTAAATGGAAACCTAATATTTCTTTCATGATATTCAGTCCTTTCAAAATAGAATCTACATATATTTCTATAATTTGAGATTTTATACATATTCATGTACCACAACATATGGTACACTACTGAGTATAACATATCTATATAAGATATTCAATTTTTTAGATATATCAGATGTGAATATTGAGAATTCGATATGCATGCATTATATAAATAAGGAGATACCTATGATTTCAGGCGCACAGTATCTGGTAAAAGCCCTTCAAGAGGAGCAGGTAGAGTTTTTATTTAACTATCCTGGGGCGGCTACTATTGATATCATGGATGAATTATATAAGCAAGATAAGGTAAAAGTGATTTTGCCGCGTCATGAGCAAGCATTGGCCCATGCGGCAGATGGATATGCTCGTAGTACCGGTAAAGTAGGGGTTTGTATGGTAACCTCTGGACCTGGTGCTACAAATCTTGTGACTGGTATTGCTACTGCTTATTCTGATAGTGTTCCTCTCGTTTGTATTACAGGTCAAGTTGACTTGGGTCTGATGGGCAATGATGCGTTCCAAGAAGTAGATACTGTTGGCATTGTACGCAATATCTGTAAATATGCTGTTACCGTTCGTGATCGTAAAGAGCTTGGTCGTATTTTGAAAGAAGCCTTTTATATTGCTCGCACAGGTCGACCAGGTCCTGTGGTTGTGGATATTCCTAAAAATATTCAAAAGGCTATGGGCTCTGATGAGTATCCTACTGAGGTTAATATTCGCGGTTACAAACCAAATACCACTGTTCACGTAGGTCAAGTTAAAAAGGCCTGTTCTATTATTAGTAAAGCTAAAAGGCCTCTATTCCTATTAGGCGGTGGGGTAAGCATTAGTGGTGCTAACGACCTTATGATGGAGTTGGTTAAAAAAACAGGGATTCCTGTAGTAACAACATTGATGGGGAAAGGTGCTATTGATAGCCGTCATCCATTGTATCTTGGTAATGTAGGGATTCATGGTGGCTATGCGCCTAATGTAGCCATAACTGATTGTGACGTGATGATTTCTATTGGTACGCGCTTTAATGATCGTATTACTGGTAAACTAAGTACCTTTGCACAAAATTGTAAGATTATCCATATTGATGTAGATGCGGCGTCTATTTCTAAAAATATTAAGGTTGATATTCCAATCGTAGCAGATGCTAAATTGGCTATAGAAAAAATCTTAGAATATATTGAACCTCACGATCTTGGCGACTGGCCAAAACAATTACAGCAACTTAAGGCAGAGCGCCCTGTCACTCAAGCTGACGAAGAGGGGTTAACACCTCAAACTGTTATCGAGTACATCAATCATCATTATGAACATCCTATCGTTACAACCGATGTGGGTCAAAATCAATTGTGGACTACCCAGTTCCTTGATGTGAAAGGTCAATATCAAATGTTGACGTCTGGTGGCTTAGGGACTATGGGCTATGGTTTCCCTGCTGCATTAGGGACGCAAATGGGAAATCCAGATAAGCGTGTATTTGCCATCTGTGGTGATGGTGGCGTGCAAATGAATATCCAAGAGTTTGCCACTGCTATGCACTACCGTTTGCCTGTGACGCTAATTATTTTAAATAATGGTTTCCTCGGAAATGTACGCCAATGGCAACAATTATTCTACGATAAACGTTACGCTTGTACGAACTTGATGATGGATGAAAGTGCCATTGTTACGCGAGACATAATCGACAATGATGAGTTTGAATATGTACCCGATTTTGTGAAATTGGCAGAAGCTTATGGCGCAAAGGCAATGCGTATTACAAAGGTAGAGGACATCGAAAAAGGATTCCAATTGGCGGATACTTTCAAAGATGGCCCTACATTACTTGAGTTTATCATTCCAACAGAACTCAATGTGTTGCCAATGGTACCAGCAGGTAAGTCTTTAAGTGATATGTTGTTGAAGGATAAAAAATAGGAGGCGCTATGGAAGTACATATGAAAAAACGCTGTATTTCAGCGTATGTAGAAAACCAAATCGGTGTACTAGCTAAGATTTCAGGCCTCTTCGCAGGCAAAAATTATAATCTTGATACATTGACTGTAGGGGAAACTGAAGATTCTACCATGTCTCGTATGACGATTGATCTTACTTGTGACGATTTGACATATGAACAAATCATTAAACAGCTTAATCGCAGTGTAGAGGTGATTAAGGTTATCGACTTTACGGACATGCGAATTACGAAAAAAGAATTACTATTTATCAAGGTCAATAGCTGTAAAGAAGCGGATAAACAAGAAATCTTCCGCATTGCCCAAACCTTTGATCTATTAGTTGTGGATTATAATCGTAAATCTGTACTAGTACAATGTGTAAAGACCGTATCTAAAAATAATGACATGATTGCCTTATTTAAAGATATGTTCGTCAATCGTATTGAAGTTGTACGCGGTGGTAGCGTAGCTATCGAAGCATTATCTACACCTGATAGATAAGGTGTGTACTCTAGCACTTTAAAAGCGATTTAGGTCTATTCAAATATATAATACATGTATTTGAATAGACCTATTTTTTGTGGCTTAAAGCGTGTACAACTTAATATGATATAATATGTATATCGAGCATTATTGATATAGAGACCTTGGTTGTATGCCAAAGTCATTTTATATAGGAGGTACTATGAGCTTATTAGATGATATTTTAGCCCATAATCGAGAATATGTAGAAGATCAAAATACAGGTTATGTAGATACAGATACAAAGTGTAGTAAAATGCCTAGTCGTGAAATGGCAATTGTTACATGTATGGATACACGTCTTGTTAACTTCTTAGAAGATTCCATGGATATTGGGCGCGGTGAAGCGAAAATCGTAAAGACTGCAGGTAACTGTATTACAGGTCCCTTTGATGGCGTTGTACGTAGTTTACTTGTTTGTATTTATGAGCTAGGCGTTAACGAAATCTTTATCATTGGTCATCACGAATGTGGTATGGCAAAAACTACGGCAAAAGATCTAACAGAAAAAATGTTGGCTCGTGGTATTGCACCAGAAGCGATTCATATGATCCGTAAAGAAATGGAACGCTGGGCTGATGGCTTTACACATCCTGCTGAAAATGTAGAGGATACAGTAGACGAATTGCGTATGAATCCTTTGATTCCTAAAGATGTGCCTATTCACGGTCTTATCTTCCATCCTAGAACGGGTGAAATCGAAGTCATTGTTAATGGCTATACACAAATGAAACAATATTACGAAAAGAATTAGAATTATATGAACAAAAAAAGATTAATTATATCCGTACTGACCATTATTGCCTTGATCTGTGCTGTTGTAGGTGGATATGTCTATAAGGATGCCATACAGAGTCGCATAGCTAGAACGGCTGCCGTTGTAAGTGGACAAGATATTAAGCCACTCCTAGATTCTGAAGGCCGTTATATTCGACAAATCGTAGCTCAAGATAACAGCACGAGTCGTACTATTATGTGGCAATCAGATAGCAGTGAAGCTGATGCGGTAATAGAGTATCGTCTTGTTGGATCCGATACGACTCAAACGATAAGAGCTACAGACAAAGCTTTTACCGATGATGGTAGTACTACCTATATCCATGAGGGGACATTAACTGGTTTGGCGCCTAATACTAAATACGAATATCGAGTTGGTTATGGTAGTGATCGTCGCAGTGATTGGTATTCGTTGGAAACTGCTGGCTCCAGTGTGTATGATGTTCTTATCTATCCAGATTCTCAATCTGGTGATTATTCTGCGTGGGAGCAGATTGTTAAGGATTCCGCACATCGCAATCCAAGGACAGCCCTGTATATTAGCATGGGGGACCTTGTAGATAATGGGGAACAAGACTATCAATGGCGCACTTGGTTGAATTCCATCAGACCATTGAGTGCTAATGTGCCGTTAGCAACGACCTTAGGCAATCATGAGATGTATACATTAGATTGGAAAATGCGCGAGCCTTATGCATATTTGAATTACTTCGCAGTACCGCCTAATGGGAATGAAATATTTAATCGCCGTTATTATTCCTATGATTTTGGCGATGTGCATTACGTTGTATTAGATACGATGTTGTATGAAAGTAATCATGAGGATAATCATGATACTCATCATCCTGATTTGTACGATGTAGAGGTTCAGTGGCTACGTCAAGATTTAGCAGCTAATACTAAAAAGTGGACTGTAGTCCTCATGCATCGTGATCCATTCCGATATGCCTTTGACCGACCAGGTGCAAGTCGCGATGTAGGTTTCGATGATGAGGGCGTATTATTTATGCCTATCTTCGATGAGTTTAATGTAGACTTAGTTTTATCTGCTCATTTACATACATACCGCAACCGTGGCCATGTACGAAACTTTGATCGAGACCCATCTGGTCCACTATATATCCTTACAGGTATAGCTGGTGATGCACGACGTCCTAAGTGGAAGCAACATCCCTTAGATGTATATGTAGCACCTCAGCCTGAAACGAATAATTATATGTCTATGACCGTAACACCAAATAAGCTGATTGTAAAATCATTTTTACCTGATGGTACTCAGCTTGACGAATCAGTCATTGAAAAATAAGAGAAAGACACCTCCTTTGGGAGGTGTCTTTTTTGTCTAATAAAAAGCATTAAGCATTTATGAGTAAAGTTAATGTACAATATAACAAATAAAAATACGAAAAATACGTATAAAAACTTGCTTATTATAAAATGTAGTATTATAATACGTACATAGATTATAAAAATACGCTAAATATGTATAAATTATGCATATAGTGTATAAAGGAGATAGAGTAATGAATGCATTACAAGACTTAATAAAAACTTATGCCTCCCAATATAAAGAACAAGTTGTGGAATGGCGTCGACATATTCACAGTCATCCAGAATTGTCGGGTGAAGAAAAAAATACATCTTTATTTATTCAAAAGGTGCTTGGTGAACTAGAAATTCCCTTTGTAAACGATGTTTCCGATTATGCTGTTATCGGTAAGATAGAAGGTGCTCATACAGGCCCTGTTATTGCATTGCGTGCCGATATGGATGCATTACCCATACATGAAATAACAGGCTTGCCCTTTGCTTCACAAAATGAAGGCGTTATGCATGCTTGTGGTCATGATAGCCACATGGCAATCTTGCTTGGTGCAGCAGCGATTTTACAGTCTATTAAAGATCAATTGCACGGCACTGTAAAACTTGTATTCCAGCCTTCCGAAGAGGAAGCATTATTCCCAGGAGCACAAGGTATTGTAGATAGCGGTATCCTTGATGACGTAGATGAAATATATGGACTTCATGTATGGCCACAATTACCCGTTGGCACTGTAGGTCTAAAAAAAGGTAATTTGATGGCTGCATCAGATCACTTCCTCGTACACATTAAAGGGAAAGCTACTCATGGTGCAGAACCTCATAATGGAGTAGACGCAATTGTAGCAGCCGCAAACTGGATTGTAAATGTGGAGTCTATGGTAGCTCGTGAAACGAATCCTATGGAAAATCTTGTATGTACCATAGGTGTTATAAATGGCGGTGATCGATACAATGTAGGCTGTGGCGATGTATATCTAGAAGGTACATGTCGTACCTATGAACCAGAGAAACGTGATTATATTGAGCGACGATTAGGTGAAAGTTTACAGGCCCTCGATGTGATGTTTAAAACGGAAAGCACTTTGGATTATAAAAGGGGACATGGTGCAACTATCAATAATCCAGAGGCCATTGATTATGCCACATCCATTGTAGAGAAATATCTTGGTAAAGACGCAGTGGTACATCCTGAGTTCCCATCTATGGCAGCAGAAGACTTCTCCGCCTATCTTCATAAAATCAAAGGTGCGTTCCTTTGGTTAGGCACTGGCTTTGAAGGCAATCCGGCTTTGCATAATGCAGCTTTCACCATCGATGAAAGCATCCTCGAACCTAGTATAACAATGATGGCAGCTATTGCCGCCGAATATTTACAAGAAAAGTAGTTAAACACATAGTTTGAAATAAGAGGTTATCATGAAAAGTTTACAACATACATCATTTAAAACAATGCTTCAATATACACCAGAGGAAATTAAATACTTTTTAGATTTAGCAGCTAAATTAAAAGCAGATAAAAAAGCGGGTAAGGAAATTAAAACATTAGAAGGTAAAAACTTTGTTCTAATTTTTGAAAAAGACTCAACGCGGACCCGCTGTGCTTTTGAGGTAGGGGCAGCTGACCAAGGTGCTTTTACAACATATCTTGGTCCTACAGGTTCTCAAATGAATAAGAAAGAATCCTTAAAGGACACGGCTCGTGTTCTCGGTTCCATGTATGATGCCATCGAGTTTAGAGGCTTTGACCAAAAGGACGTAGATACATTGGAGGAATACTCTGGTGTGCCAGTTTGGAATGGGCTTACCGATATGGATCATCCTACACAAACATTAGCCAATTTCTTAACACTTCAAGAAAATATCGACAAACCGTTGAATGAAATTTCTTTTGCCTATGTAGGTCATGGTCAATCTAATATGTGCAATGCTTTGATGAGTGGTGCCGTTAAAATGGGGATGGATTTCAGACTTATTGGTCCTAAACAATACTGGCCAGCTGGTCCATTCTACGAAGAGTGCTTAAAGGTGGCTAAAGAAACAGGTGCTACTATCACTTGTACAGATGATGTAGCTGAAGGTGTTAAAGGCTTAGATGTCATTTACACTGGTGTGTGGGTAACGATGGGCGATACTTACGATATGTGGGAGGAACGTATCAATACATTTAAACCGTTCCAAGTAAATGCAGAAATGATGGCATTAACTGGCAATCCCAATACTAAGTTCTGTCACTGTTTACCTGCGTTCCACAACACAGAAACACAAGTAGGTAAAGATATTTATGAACGGTTTGGTATGAATGGCATTGAGGTAGCCGAAGAAGTATTCGAAGGTCCAAACTCATTGGCGTTCCAAGAAGCAGAAAATCGTCTCCACACGATTAAGGCAGTTATGGTTGCTACCTTTGGAGATTATCCATTGAAATAAATTCATCTTCCTAAATGGTGATGTATGGTATCGTTTGTTTTTTATTTATATTGGATAAAGGGCTATATAAATAGGTGTGAGTCACCAATAGGTGAGAATTGAGGTTTATTATGACACCCCATAGAGTATTTATTGTCGGTCATGAAGGCACAACGGGTCTTAGAATTCATGAACGATTATCCGATCGAAAAGATATAGAACTCTTAGCGACTGCTGATGAGGATCGCAAAAATGTAGAGGCCATTAAAGTGGTTGCAAAAAAGGCAGACATCGTATTTCTTTGTTTACCTGATGCGGCATCTAAAGATATTATGGCGGTTATCGGTGACTTGCCGTGCAAGGTAATTGATACATCTACCGCTTTTAGAACTGATTCTGATTGGGCCTATGGTTTTCCAGAACTTGGTATTAATTATAAGACAGCTATTGCTACTAAAAAACATATTGCAAATCCTGGCTGCCATGCAAGTGGTATGATAGCTTGCATAACACCTCTTGTAAAAGCAGGGCTTGTGCCAGCGGATTATCCTTTCACCATTACATCCTTAACAGGCTATAGCGGTGGTGGTAAAAAGATGATTGGTCAATATGAAAGTAGTCCTAAGGACTATTTCCTTTATGCTCCACGTCAATATGGGCTTGGTCAAGAACATAAACATTTACCCGAAGTACAACATGTATGCGGCCTTAGTGAAGCACCAATTTTTATGCCAATCGTTGATGATTACTATTCTGGGATGGAGGTTACCGTAGGTATTCATAGTCGTTTATGTCATAAACCTGTTTGTATTGATAAGGTACAACAAACGTTAGAAGACTTTTACAAAGATAGTACAATCGTTACGGTTGCACCATTTACTGAAAATAGCAATAGCGGTATGTTAAACGCTAACCAATTGAGCAATACGGACAGTATGAAAATCTATGTCACTGGTAACGATGAACGCATCATGGTTCACGCCATTTTCGATAATTTAGGTAAAGGTGCATCGGGTGCCGCCGTTCAATGTATGAATATTGCATTGGGTTTACCAGAGGATACTGGTTTAGTATTAGGTTAGAGAGGAATCTATGAAGAATGTAACAAATGCAATGCGGGCGCATATCTTAACGGCGGCCGTTCCATATATAAAACAATACACAGATCAGTACGTTGTCGTTAAATATGGCGGCAATGCCATGATTGATGAAGAATTAAAAAAATCCGTTATGAAGGACTTACTATTACTCCAATTAGTGGGTGTAAAAGTAGTCCTCGTTCATGGTGGTGGTCCAGCTATTAATAGTACCTTAGAGGCGATGCAAATTGAATCACATTTTGCTAATGGATTACGCGTTACCGATGAAGTAACGATGGATGTTGTACAAATGGTGCTAGCCGGCAAGGTGAATAAAGGGCTCGTGGCGGATTTAACGGATCTTGGTGGCAAAGCTGTTGGCCTTTGTGGCGTAGATGGCAACATGATTCAAGTTCATAAACAAAACGAAGAACTTGGTTACGTAGGTTATATTGATACCATTGATACGAGTATTATCCATGACGTAATTAGCCGTGGCTATATTCCAGTTATTTCTTCTATCGGCATGGGAGCCGATGGCAAGACATATAATATTAATGCGGATACGGTAGCCGCGAAAATTGCAGGTGCCCTCAAGGCGGAAACCATGGTGGCTATGACCAATATTGATGGTGTACTGCGAGATGTGCATGATCCAGATTCTTTAATTTCTAAAATTACGATGGCCGAGGCCGCTCAGTTAAAAGCGGATGGTGTCATTGTAGGCGGTATGATTCCAAAGGTAGATTGCTGCTTAGAAGCCATAGAAGCTGGGGCACAAAAGGTATTTATCATCAATGGTGAAATTCCACATGCCATTCTTATCGAGTTATTAACCGATGAAGGCCTTGGCACAATGTTTGTTGCTTAATATAGTAAACATAATACTGGTAATCATCTATTGGGTATCTTTTACATAGATAGACGACGGCATGACCGTACATTTGGAGGATATAATGAGTAATGCAATCGATTTTGAACAACAAGATAAAGAATATATAGCCAATACGTATGGTCGGTTTAACGTATGCTTTGAAAAAGGGAAGGGTTCTCTCTTATGGGATGTAGAGGGTAAAGAGTATATCGACCTCGGATCTGGTATTGGAGTAACCGCTTTTGGCGTTGACGATGATGAGTGGACTGACGCTATTACTAAGCAGTCTCATGCGTTGAATCATATTTCTAATTTATACTATTCCTTGCCACAAATTGAGCTAGCGAAACAGCTCTGTGCGAAAACGGGGATGAAAAAGGTATTTTTTTCTAACTCTGGTGCGGAGTCTAACGAATGTGCGATTAAGGCAGCGCGTAAATATAGCCATGACAAATACGGCGAAGGGCGTCATATAATTGTTACCTTAGTCAATAGTTTCCACGGTCGTACTATTACCACCTTGTCCGCGACAGGACAAGATGTATTCCATCAACATTTCTTCCCATTTACGGAAGGCTTTATTTATACCCCAGCCAATGATATTGATGCGGCTTTGAAAGCCCTTGCTAATCCAGCTGTTTGTGCCATCATGATGGAACCTATTCAAGGTGAAGGTGGTGTTATGCCATTAGATAAGGAGTTTGTCCAAAGCGTAACAAAATATGCTCATGAACACGATCAACTGGTACTCATCGATGAGGTACAAACTGGTAATGGTCGGACTGGCAGCTTATATGCATACCAACAATTTGGTATCGAACCAGATGTGGTATCTACTGCAAAAGGTTTGGCCGGAGGTCTACCCATGGGTGCCACCTTATTCAATGAAAAGATGCAATATGTATTAAATGCTGGTGCTCATGCTACTACTTTTGGAGGTAATCCAATCTGCGCAGCTGCAGGTAATACTATTATTAGCCGGTTAACTCCTGAACTCCTTGACTCTGTAAAAGCAAAAGGGGAATATGTAAAGGCTACCTTAACTGGTAAAACTGGCATTCTTGGTGTTAGCGGTATGGGCCTTATGCTTGGCATTGAAACTACGGTTGATGCTAAAGCTGTTATAGCTAAATGTCTTGAGAAAGGTGTAGTATGCTTATCTGCTAAAAATAAGGTGCGTCTTTTACCAGCTCTTAATATTCCGCAAGAACAATTAGAAAAAGCTATTGCTATTTTAGCTGATGTAATTGAAGAATTAGCGGCACAGTAAGATTTTGTTTAACTTTCATAAATATTGTTTACTATAGTTATGTAACATTGAACTATGGAAATAAACCGATGATTATATAGACTTTACTCCGTATTCGTGTTACCCTAAAAGAAACAGTCTATATTGGAGGAGTAAATATGAATACAGAATCCTTACGTAATGAAGTATTGGTTCCAGCGGTAGCAAAAACGTTGGACATTGCAGCTAAAGCAAAACCTACAAAAGAAGAAATTATCACAACGGCGAAAATCACCGCTGCTGTGACAGTTGCAACAGCTGTTGTATCCTTAGCGGTACAAGCAGTATTGCGCAACCGATAAGAAACTGAGAAAACGACATGGCGCGCTGCCTGTCGTTTTCTTTTACTTTTACCATGTTATTCCCCTAAATAAGGGGTTTTTCTTGGTGCATGTAGGTTTTGTATTTATAAATTCGGAGACTGTTTAATCGTTATATATTAGCGATGCATATTGATATTAGAGGAGGCGATACGATGCATAGTCGCGATTTAATAGAGCAATATAAAGGCTACGTTCAAAATTGGCGTAGATATTTTCATAAACATCCAGAGCTCAGCAATGAAGAGTTTGAGACGACAAAGACACTCGCTAAAGAACTAGAATCAATGGGCGTAGAGGTTCATGTAGACACAGAACGTGGTATCGGCTTAATCGGCATTATCCATGGTGCTAAACATGGAAAGGCTATCGCGTTGCGTGCCGATATCGATGCACTGCCTGTTCATGAACATAATGCAGTGGACTATAAATCAGAAGTAGAAGGCAAAATGCACGCTTGCGGTCATGATGGACATATGGCTATTTTATTAGGTGCGGCTAAGATGCTAATGTCTATGAAAGACCGTATTGAAGGCGATGTGTATTTAGCATTCCAACCTGCGGAAGAAACTGGAGCAGGGGCTCCGGATTTCATTAAATTTGGCGATTGGTATGATAAGGTAGATGCTATCTTTGGAGGGCATGTGTGGATCGATTTGTCAGCGGGACTCATGTCTGTAGAAGAGGGTCCTCGTATGGCTGCGAGTAGCCAGATTACTATTAATGTAAAAGGCAAACAAGGTCATGGTGCACAGCCTCATCAAGCGATTGATGCTATCGTGGTGGCTAGTGCCATCGTTATGAATTTACAAACCGTGGTTTCTCGCAATGTAAGTGCCCTTGATTCCGTCGTTGTTACGATTGGCAATATTCATTCTGGCTCAGAATGGAATGTCATCCCTGGGGAAGCTTCCCTAGGCGGTACAGTTCGTTTCTTTGATCCAAACCAAGAACAATATATTGTCGATACTATTCGCCGCATTGTAGAACACACTGCAGAGGCCTATGGAGCGACTGCTACATTAGAATATGTAAAAAAAGTGCCCCCTACTATTAATGATCCTGAATCCAGTGAACTGGCAGAACGTGTCGTTATTGATACATTGGGTAAAGACAAGCTTTCTAAGATGCGTAAAGTCATGCCTGGAGAAGATTTTGCCTGGTATTTACAAGATAAACCGGGATGCTTTGCCTTTATTGGTATTCAAAACCCTGATGTAGAAGCTACATACGATCATCATAATAATAGATTTAATATGGATGATACTGTATTATCTGCCGCATCTGCGGTGTATGCGGAATATGCCATTCAGTGGTTAAAAGAAAATAAATAAATTTTAACCCAATAAACCCCTTTACTTTTTTCGTAAAGGGGTTTATTATATTCCAATATTAGTCATATGTAATTAAAATGGTTTCCTGTAATAGTGCATATTTTAGAGCTTTGCGGATAAAAAGGACCTTTCTTCGCCGGACGGTTCTAGAAGCCAGAAAGGATGTAATGAACGATCAAGTTTCTATTTCAACAGCAAATATTCGTGGTGCTTTTGGGGCATTTTTTATCCCCGGTATGTACACAGCTTTATGGGCTGGTTTTGTGCCATATTTAAAAGCAAAACTTAGTATTGGTGAAGATGTATTAGGTTCCATGATTTTGTTGCTCGGTGTAGGTTCTTGTTTATCCATGGCTATAGCAGGTAAGCTTGTAGAAAGCTTTGGGTGTAAGAGAGTCGTTTTGTTAGCTAGCTTTATTGGTATGGTATCTCTTGCCATCGTTACTATGTGTCCTACTATTGCTACAACAACAGTAGCCCTGTTCTTTTTTGGTATTGGTGTAGGCCTTAGTGGTGCTTCTGCTAATTTACAAGCTATCCTAACAGAAAAGGTGAGCAAAAAACATTTAATGGGCGCCTATCACGGTGGCTGGAGCTTAGGTGGTTTTACTGGTGCCGGTGTTTTGCTCGTGCTTTTAAAAATCTTATCGCTGCCTGTTAATGAAAGTATTTGGGGGCTACTCATCGTATTATTTATTGCGATGGTCATAGTTAGCCAATTTATGTTGACCTTTGGTAGTGACCCAAATGCAAAGATTACTAAAAAATCTAAAAGTCCATTGTCCTTCCATCCAATCGCTCTTATTTTTGGTTTATTGTCCTTTGTTTCTTACTTGGTAGAAGGTGCTGTAGGGGATTGGAGTGCATTATATTTATTTGAAGATAAAGGGATTCTTATCGAAGAGGCTGTCATGGGTGTAATGCTCTTTAATGGTACTATGTGTATAGGCCGTTTGCTTGGTAATAGATTAGGTAAACACTTAACATCAAAGCAAGTTGTTGTTGGTGGCTACTTACTTGGCTCTATTGCGATGGGGCTTATCGTGTTCTTGCCAGGTCATGCATCCATGTATACTTACTTATTATTGGGTATTTCATTAGCTATGATAGTACCAAACCTATTCTCTGCAATGGGGGAACAAAATGTCATTCCTATGACACAAGCGGTCGCAACATCCACAATGCTCGGTTATATGGGTATTTTGATGGGACCTGCCTTAATTGGTTTCATTGCGCACGGTACAAGTCTTACAGTAGCATTTATCGTATTGACTACATTGCTTGTTGTAAGTGCAGGTATTGGTAAATACGCATACCATTTAATGAGTAAAGACTGTGGTCTTAGTGAAGAACAAATTTAATAGCCTATAATTAAGGAGCTACGATTTTCGTATCGTAGCTCCTTTTTCATATTTTTATATTTTATGTATTTCTCGCATTAAAAAGCCACAGGTCTAGAACCTGTGGCTTTTAGAACTATCATTATATATTGATTAGATTAGCGATCGCCATTGAAGATGGAGTTTTTAACAAGCACATAGTCTACTTTGCGGATGGCTTGTAGAGTCGTACCGCCAGCGTAAGAAATAGCGGATTGTAAATCTTGTTCCATTTCAGTTAATGTATCGAAGATAGAACCTTTGGAATCGATGAAGATTTTTTTACCTTCTACATTTTTGCGTTCCCCTTTTTGGAACTCAGAAGCGGAACCAAAGTATTCTTTTACAGCTTTGCCGTCAACAATCTTTTCTTCCCCTGGGGATTCCTCGTGACCTGCAAAGAGGGAGCCAATCATAACCATAGTAGCACCAAAGCGAATGGATTTTGCGATGTCGCCATGGTCACGAATACCGCCGTCAGCGATGATAGGTTTAGTAGCTGCTTTTGCGCACCAGCGAACAGCCGCTAATTGCCAGCCACCAGTACCAAAGCCAGTTTTCAATTTTGTGATACATACTTTACCAGGACCGATGCCTACTTTAGTCGCATCAGCACCAGCATTTTCTAGTTCACGAACTGCTTCTGGAGTGCCTACATTACCAGCGATAATGAAGGTTTCAGGTAAGTTCTTTTTTATGTATTGAATCATTTCGATGACCGCATTGGAATGACCATGTGCAATATCAATAGTGATATATTCTGGGGTTAAGTTTGCTTTCTTAAATTCATCAACTAAAGCAAATTCTTCAGCTTTTACGCCGATAGAAATAGAAGAATATAGGTTAAGGTCGTGCATGCGTTTTACAAAGTCCATACGACGTTCTGGTTGGAAACGATGCATGATATAGAAATACCCTTCACGAGCTAATTTTTCAGCCAACTCTTCGTCGATAATAGTTTGCATATTAGCAGGTACTACTGGCAAGCGGAATGTGCGTTTACCTAATTTTACATGTGTATCACATTCGCTACGACTGGAGACAATACATTTGTTAGGAATCAATTGCACGTCTTCATAATCAAAGATGTTAGTTGTATTAATCATAGTTTCTATATCTCCTTCGAGTATTACATATTGAACCTGTACCATTATACAAGAGACTCATAAAATTTTCAATACGTTCCGAATATTTTGTTTGGTATAAGGGATAAACTGTAGTACAATACAAGTAGATTGTATAAATAATATATTCATTTATAGATATATGGTAAAAGGAGGTTGATTAATGTGGAACAGTCTAAAACCCGTATGCTTGCTGAAGCTGGCGTAGCAATTGCCATTGCTCAAGTGTTGTCATTTATTACGATTTTTCATATGCCACAGGGGGGCTCTATTAAGGCGGCAGCTTTGGTACCACTCATGATTTACGCATATCGTTGGGGCGGAACACGAGGTATTTTCGCAGGTGTTGTATATGGTATATTACACTTTATTTTAGGCTTTAAATCATCTGTTCATTATTTAAGTATTATATTAGACTACCTGGTTGCTTACGGTGCTATTGGCGTTTGTGGTTATTTTAAAGATTCTCTTTCTGGACTTATCACTGGATCCATCGTAGGTATTGTATTGCGTTGGGGAGCATCTGTTACGAGTGGTGCTGTAGTCTTTGCTAGCTATGCTCCACAAGGGCAGAATCCTTGGGTTTATTCTATGATTTATAATGCATCCTATATGGTGCCAGATGGCCTTTTAAATATTGCAGTTTTACTATTCGTCTACCAAGGTGTCAAACGAGGTTTACAACGTCGTGGATAAATTAGGTTTAATTATTTTGGCTGGAGGACTCAGTACTAGAATGGGGCGACCTAAAGCTTTGTTGCCTTGGATTAATGGTGAAAGTCTTATATCTCATGCACTTCGTAAGGGATTAGATGCAGATGTTCAAGATATTCTTATCTCCATCGGTGATGACGAGCAATTAGGACTTGCTATCCAGACTCATATTATAGATACATTGTCGAACGATGAGAAAAATAAGGTTTCTATTGTTCGGGATTCTGTTGGGCGATGCGGACCTTTAGGAGGGCTGTATAGTACTCTAGCGGTTGGTACTAGTTCTGCTTATGCGGTAATGGCAGTAGATATGCCATTCATGGAAATGGATTTGTATTATGATTGGCTCTATCAAGTAGAGCATAATGATTGGAATGCCATTGTCCCATATAGTGAAAGTGGAAAATCTGAGCCGATGGCGGGTATTTATAGGCCATATATTGCGTCCTTAATTCAATCTATTCTTGTTGGCGAAAATGTATCCTTGCATCATGCTCTTGACGTCATTGGGCATATTGAGTCCATTGATGCGACTGACTATAGCTGGGAATTAAGTAATATTAATCGCTTTGAAGATTATCAATGGGCGCGAGCTTTGGCGGAAAATGAATTTCGCCGTGTACCTTTAATTAGTGTGGTCGCATCAAAACGTAAAACAGGTAAGACAACTGTTGTAATGCGTCTTGTGTGTGAGTTACAAAATATCGGTTTATCGGTTGGTGTAGTAAAAAGCGATAAGCATGGCTTTCAGATGGATCATGAAGGAACAGATACAGACCTTGTCTATAAAGCTGGAGCTGATGCGGTTGCAATTGCAGGGCCTACTGAAACAGCGATTCGCATACGTACGAAAGAACAATCCAACTTGTATGAAATATCACAGTTTATGCCTGTAGATATAGTTATACTAGAAACGAGATCCCAAGGGATTGCCCCAATTATAGAGGTTACTCAAGAGGGATATACGGAAGAGCTAATCTCGGATCCGATGGACCGAGTGGCGACGATAGAAATTGGCAAATTGGATCAAGACGTACCTGAATTGGTACGCCACATACAGGAAATGATGAGGAGTTTAAATGGCCGTCGTTACTGTTGAGAAGGCTCTCCAATTATGGGATGAAGCCTTACAAACGCAAGTTCATAAAGTTGAAACAATAGATGTTAAGGCTGCGAAGGGGTACGTGTTAGCAGAGGACATTATTGCACCGACAGACGTACCTGCATTCCCAAAATCTGCTATGGATGGTTATGCCATCGCCTACGAAGAAGGTCGTAATGAATATATCGTTGACGGTATTATTGGTGCTGGTGTTGTATGGGAACATCCCGTAGACGTTGGTCATGCGGTGCGTATTATGACTGGTGCACCGGTACCAGACACATGTGATACTGTCATCATGCAAGAACAAGTGGTTGGCACTGGTGAACCACAAACTACAATTACGATTCAAGGCAAATATCATTGTGGTGATCATATTATTCCACAAGGTGAGGAGTGTGTTGCCGGCACCATTGTAATCCCACGTGGTACAGAGGTAACATCTACAGTACAAACCATTTTGACGGGACTCGGTATTATTGAGATATCTGTTAATGCCATGCCTCGCGTGTTAGTTCTTACCTCTGGTCACGAGGTTATTGAACCTGGTGAAAGTTTAACACCTGGTAAAATTTATAACTCTAATCGAGCTATGATTTGTGGGCTCTTGGAGGATTTAGGGTTTCACAAGATAACACACTATCATGTAAGTGATGCTCCGGAGGAGCTAGATTCTGAAATCAATCATGTTTTGAAACTTAGTGAAGAAGCAGATATTATTATCAGTTCTGGTGGTGTATCGGTAGGCCTTTTTGATACGATGCCTCTTATTTATGAAAAACTAGGGGCAAAATCTATCTATGCCCGTATTCAAATGCGACCAGGTGCAGCATCATATGGTGCGGTTACCCGGAAAGGTCAAATTATCTTTGGTTTGTCCGGTAATCCAGGGGCTGCCTTTAATGGATGGCATTTAATCGTAGCGCCTACCTTGAAGCGTTATAAAGGGTTGGCTAATTGGACGACTCCAGTGGTGGCTTGCGTAATGGATACAGAAATCTTCAAACGTAATGTTTTTGATCGCTATGTACAAGGAAAAGTGGTGTTCGGCGGTGGTGTGCCACGGTTTGTGGCTAACCGTCATTTTAATAGTAGTAGCATGTTAGGGCTATATACTGTGAATGCGTTGGCATGTATTCCACGAGGAACTCATGAAGTACATCCTGGTGATACATTTAATGTGTATCTATTAGGCTTGCTGCCTGCAGTTTAGACCCTTTTGATTTTTAGACTCTTACTCTAAGGCATTAGATTTTTTAGAGTTATAGCGTTTTAGAGTTTTAGATACAAATATACTAGTTAAAAAACTATAATATTTATGGCTAACCATAATGTAAAAAAGACGAGGTTTCTTAGGAGGCCTCGTCTTTGCGTTTATTCAAAACATTTCGTTTATCAAAAAATAAGTTTAATTTTGTTACCAAAGATACTGAAATTAAATCTCAATTAAATTATAATAAAATTAAGGGAAGGATATTTTTAGTTATATCAATTGGTTTTGATAAAATTGTTTTAATCTACTTTTTATTTACTTTTACTATTATATAGCTATATAAGGAGTGATTTCTATGAGTAAGACTTTCACAAAAAATATCCCGGTAAACGAAATTTTGCATTTAGGTGAGCACCTAGAGTATAAAGAGGGGCAAGTGATTAGTATTACAATTGCTCAAAATGAGCGACTCAGCATTACACTATTTGCGCTGCCTAAGGGGGAAGAAATCTCTACGCATGTAACAGTAGGCGATGCGATTGTGCAAATCCTCGATGGAGAAGCGCATATCGTTGTTGGTGATATGGAGCATAATGTGAAGGCTGGTGAAACCTTAATTATGCCATCGGAAGTACCTCATAGCCTAGATGCAAGAGAAAGCTTTAAGATGCTGTTGACCGTAGTTAAATAAATATATCATAATAAATGCATCCCTTGGATTAGGAAGGGATGCATTTTTATATGCTTTGAAAAATGAAATCGTTAAGATGTGCCTCATAATTAGTTGTACTCGGGAGAATGCTAGATGGATTACTTTCATTATACCTATAAACACAATCATATAGATTTCAATAGTGATATATACAAGGTTAGTACATATCATTACAACTGGCACAGTGGCGTTGAAGTCTTGATCTTGTTAAAGGGCAGAATCGATATGAGTTGTAATAGTGAGGTTTTTACAATGGAACCTCTTGATACCATTATTATTTCCCCTCAAGTGGGTCATGCTACATTGGCGTTGGAAGAAGATACGACAGCTCTTGTTATTCATGTCGGAAAGGATTTCTTTCAGCAGTTTGATCCTAACTTTGGAATGTATCAATTTGTATTACGTTCTGATGAAAGTAATCGGTACAACTCTTTCTTTACCACATTGCGTCATCATGCGGCTATGATGATGTTATTGATGGTGAATGGTGAAAGTCCTACTAATCGATTAGATGTGGAGTATCATTATTTATCTTTAGTTAGCGATATATATAAAGAAATTAATAAGGTTAAATCTATTCATGTACATACAAAGCCTGTCGATATAACAGTAGCCACCTTCGATAAAATGATTGCTTATATAGATGAGAATTATCAGCAAAAAATTGAATTAGAAAATCTTGCAAAAATAGGTGGCTATAATGTGAACTATACATCACAATTTTTTAAACGCCAATTAGGTGTCTCCTTCCTTGAATATGTATTACGATTAAGATTGAGGGAGGCTACAGTTCGTTTAGTTAATTCTAATGATGCAGTTGCACATATTGCAAGTAGCTGTGGTTTTGCGGATATTAAAGCTTTTAATGTAGCTTTTAAAAAACATTTCCATACCACTCCATCTGAATATCGTAAGCAAGCAAACGAAATAGGACGTAAAACAAAATTACATGATTGGAAGGAAATTATATCAATACAAGAACAGGATATTATAGAGATACTACAATCTTGTTTACCATATCAAGATGATTCTACTAATAAGATTAGATTAGAAGTGGCTAATCAAAAGTTAAATGACGTTAGAGAACAACTTGAGATGGTTGTAAAAAAATTACAAGATTAACTGGTATTGTTATATACCATTGTAACTGATTATAGTTGCATATTTTTGAGATTAAATTTGAGCGGATATACAATCATTAGGTTTAGGTGATTTTGTATATTTGTTAATCCTATTAAAATATATGGTGAAAGAGCATTACGATCCGATGGTAGTGCTCTTTTTTTGTACAATCATATAGGTGAAATTGTATTTTTTAATGGGTTAAAAGAGAATAATTAAGGAAATTTTGTATGTGTTTAACAGACTTTTACCATTGAAAATGAACTTGTAAATTGGATAGTTGTATCCTAAAAAAAGAGTACAATGAAATCATCGAAAGGAGCTAAGGTTTCGAAACATAAATAATCACGTCTTAAATAATGAAGTCCATTTGGAGGTTTACGATGAGTACGAAGGAACAACAAGTACAAGAAATGACTAATAAGATAGCTAATTTCATTTCTTATATGGCAAAGGTATTGCCTGATGATGTACAAGAAAAAATTCATGAATTGGCACAGGATGAAAAAAATCCTATGGCCAAATCTATTTATGAAACAATGCAACATAATATGGATTTAGCAGCTCAGCTTAATCGTCCTTCTTGTCAAGATACAGGTGTCTTACAATTTTGGGTAAAGGTTGGATCTAATTATCCCTTAATAGGCGAATTAGAAGATATTCTAAGGGAAGCAACTTATAAGGCTACACAAGAGGCTCCATTACGATTGAACTGTGTAGAAACTTTTGATGAGTTTAATACTGGTAAAAATATTGGCCTCACTGCACCTTATATTCACTGGGATATCATTCCTGGTCGCGATGATGTAGAAATCTTCCCTTATATGGCTGGTGGCGGGTGTTCCTTGCCAGGGTCAGGTAAAACATTGATGCCAGGCGAAGGCTATGAAGGTGTTGCTAAGTTTGTTCTTGATTTGATGACAAGCTATGGATTGAATGCGTGTCCTCCACTATTGGTAGGTGTAGGGATTGCTACAACTATTGATACCGCTGCTGGATTATCTAAAAAAGCATTAATGCGCCCTGTATCTTCAAAAGCACCTAATGAAAAAGCGGCTTATATGGAACAATTGTTAGAAGATGGAATTAATAAGATTGGTATTGGACCTCAAGGTATGGGTGGGGATAAAACTGTACTAGGTGTGAATATTGAACATGGTACACGTCATCCATCTGTTATTTCTTGTGCTGTTAGTGTAGGTTGTTGGAATCATCGCCGCGGCGATCTCGTATTTGACAAGGATGGTAATTGCACAGTTAAATCTCATAAAGGAGTGACATTATAATGGCTAAGAAAATATTAACTACACCAATTCAAAAATCTGATTTAGAAGGCATTAAGCCAGGTGATGTGATTTATTTGACTGGGCATATTACAACTTGTCGTGATATGGGGCATCGTCGTGTGGTAGAAGAAGGTAAAACGTTACCGGTTGATGTTAAAGATGGGGCTATACTTCATGCAGGACCAATTATTCGCACTATAAGCGATAATGAATTTGAAGTTGTATCTGTAGGACCTACTACATCTATGAGGATGGAAAAATTCGAATATGAATTTGTTAAAAAGACAGGTGTACGTCTCATTGTAGGTAAAGGTGGCATGGGGCCTGAAACAGCACGTGCCTGCAAAGACTTTGGTGCACTACACTGTGTATTCCCTGCAGGTAATGCCGTACTTGCTGCTACAGAAGTCGAAAAAGTAGAATCTGCTAATTGGCGTGAATTAGGTATGTGTGAGACTTTGTGGACTTTTAAGGTTAAAGAATTTGGTCCGCTCATCGTATCTATTGATGCAGACGGCAATAACTACTTTGAAAATAAAAAAGTAGAATACAATGCGAAGAAAGAAGAAGTGTTAGAAGAGATTTATAAACACGTAAACTTCATTAAATAATCTCATTGTGAGCTTAACTTAATAGGGGGATTATACGGATTTTGTACAATCCTCCTTTTTTGTACCCTTTTTTAGGTATATTACACGTATTGGGAGGTATATATGGATACGAGTGTAATGATAACTCTTGGCTTCTTGATATTTGCCATCGTCATGTTTGCGTGGGAGAAAATCCCTTTGTCTATTACCGCTATGGTTGTAGCGGTAGGCCTACACTTAAGTGGGGTATTATCTGCTAAAGAAGCATTTGCAGGTTTTGTGGATCCAAACGTCTTACTATTTATGGGCATGTTTGTTATTGGTGAAGCTTTTTTTGCAACAGGTGTCGCAGTAGGTGTAGGTAATGTAGTTCATAAGTTTGCTAAAACTGAAACATCTTTGCTCGTTGCTGTTATGATGATTACAGGTATTTTATCTGGTTTCTTATCTAATACTGGTACAGCTGCTGTACTGATTCCTGTAATTATCGGTATTTGTAAAAAGAGTGGTTTTAAACAAACTAAGTTATTGATGCCTCTCGTATTTGCGGCAGCCATGGGTGGTAATATCTCACTTATCGGTGCTCCTGGTAACATGATTGCTCAAGCAGGATTACAACAAGCAGGCTTAGGTTCTTTTAATTTCTTTGATTATGGTTTAGTAGGCTTACCAATCCTTATCGTAGGTACTATATTCTATGCTACAATTGGTAAACGTTTCTTACCAGACGCTCCAAGTCATCAACCAGATGGTGCTTTTGAAGGTAATGATGATTATAGTCATGTGCCATCTTGGAAGAAATGGACTGCTGCGATTGTATTGATTCTGACAGTCGTTGCTATGATTTTTGAAAAACAATTAGGTGTAAAACTTTATGTAAGTGCTTGGATAGGTGCGCTTGTTTTAGTAGCTACTAATGTTATTAGCGAAACGGCAGCTGTTAAATCTATCGACATGAAAACAATTATGCTATTTGCTGGTTCTATGGCTCTCGGTGATGCAATGGTAAAAACTGGTACTGGTAGTGTAATTGCTGACATTATCGTTAATAGTCTTGGAGCAAGCCCATCTCCAATCGTTGTGTTAGTAGTAATTTTTGTGCTTGGTGTGTTTATGACAAACTTTATGTCTAATACAGCTACTTGTGCATTATTAGTTCCAATCGGTCTTAGCTTAGCATCTCAGCTTGGATTTGATCCTAAAGCAGTACTTGCAGCTATCGTAATTGCTAGCTCTTTGGCATATGCTACACCAATTGGCATGCCTGCTAATACTATGGTATACAATATAGCTGGTTATAGCTTCATGGATTATGTGAAAGCTGGGGTACCACTTATCGTTGTATCTAGTATCGTAGCACTTATTTTACTTCCAATCCTATTCCCATTCTAATAAGATAAGTATTTGGTATATATTGAAAGCCCTGATGTATATTTACGTCAGGGCCTTTTCTTGCTTACCTGCATATATTGTGCTTGTTTTGTTATATATTAGATAGATTACTAAATTTGTTAGACATAAGTATTAGACATTAGAGAAACTTTCACATATAATAGAGTAATGTAAGTGTACAAATATACATTCACAGTAGACATATATTACAAAACGTATACGTCTATCTAATAGTTATTATATAGGTTTATGTGGCCATAGTGCCGAGGAGGCTTTATGTTAAGCGATATTGAGATTGCCCAACAGAATAAAATGGAGAAGATTCAGGTTATTGCCGATAAATGTGGTTTAACACCTGATGATATTGAACAATATGGTCATTATAAAGCGAAAATTTCCTTTGATGCTATTCGCCGTTTAGAAGCTAAGCCAGATGGTAAATTGGTACTTGTTACGGCTATTACGCCAACACCGGCAGGGGAAGGTAAGTCTACAACGAGCATCGGCCTCGTACAAGGCTTACAAAAAATCGGTAAAAATGCTATCGCTACATTACGTGAGCCATCCTTAGGGCCTGTATTTGGTATTAAGGGTGGTGCGGCAGGTGGCGGTTATGCTCAAGTTGTGCCAATGGATGATATCAATCTTCACTTTACAGGTGATATGCATGCTATTACAGCGGCTAACAATTTGTTGTCGGCTATGATCGACAATCACATCCATCAAGGTAATGAATTACAAATCGATTTGCGTCAACTATCCTGGACTCGTGTTCTAGACATGAATGACCGTGCTCTTCGCAATGTGACAGTTGCACTCGGTGGTAAAGTATGTGGCTTCCCTCGGGAAGATCATTTTATGATTACTGTAGCTTCTGAAATCATGGCTATACTTTGCTTAGCTAAGGATTTAGAAGATTTGAAAGAACGTTTTGGTCGCATCGTTATCGGTTGTAACTTAGCAGGTGATCCTGTTTATGTTCATCAACTTGGTTGTCAAGGTGCGATGGCTCTCCTTATGAAAGATGCTATCAAGCCGAATCTTGTACAAACACTAGAACATACACCGGCCATCGTTCATGGTGGTCCATTCGCTAATATCGCTCATGGTTGTAACTCCATTGTAGCTACAAAACTAGGACTTAAGATTGGTGATATCGTAGTTACGGAAGCGGGCTTTGGCGCTGACTTGGGTGCTGAAAAATTCCTTGATATTAAATGCCGATACGGCGATATTTTCCCTGATGCAATCGTTATCGTAGCTACATTACGAGCTCTTAAAATGCATGGTGGTGTACCAAAACAAGAGTTGAATACAGAAAATGTTGAAGCCGTAACTAAAGGTTTCAGCAACTTACAAAAAGCAATTGAAAACATGCGTTATTTCAATGTGCCTGTATTAGTGGCAATCAATAAATTTGCTAGCGATACAGATGCAGAAATTGCTGAGTTGACTCGCCTATGTGATGAGTTTGGCGTGCCTGTAGAGCTTAATGAATGTTGGGAAAAGGGCGGCGAAGGCGGCACTGATATGGCGAAAAAAGTTGTAGAGTTACTTGAAGGCCCTAAGCCAACACCTAAATTCGTATATAAGTTAGAAGATAGTTTTGAGGACAAAGTTAATAAAATCGTTAAAACTATTTATGGTGGCGATGGTGTTATCTTTACGGACAAAGCCAAAAAGCAAATTAAACAATTAGCAGATTGGGGACTTGATCGTTTGCCTGTATGTATGGCGAAAACGCAATACTCCTTATCCGATAATCCAGCTCTTTTGGGCGCACCAACTGGCTTTACAATTACTGTATCCGATATTCGTGTTGCTAATGGGGCAGGCTTTATCGTATGTCGTACAGGTGACGTAATGGTCATGCCGGGCCTTCCTAAACGTCCTGCTGCTCTTAATATGGATATCGAAGCAGACGGCACAATTAAAGGCTTGTTTTAATAGAAAGTGTTTTTACATGAGGCTATGTTATGAAATTAGTAGAACAACGAGTAATAGATTTTGTGGCTGCTACTGCCTCTAAAGAGCCAACGCCAGGTGGTGGTGCTATTGCGGCATTGACTGCCGCAACGGGGGCGGCTTTAGCAGAAATGGTAGCAAACCTTACATTTGGTAAAAAAGGTTATGAAGCGGTTCAGACCGAAATGGAGGAGCTTCAAGCTAAAGCAGAAGCGATTCGCAAGCGCATGCTCGAATTATCTCAAGCTGATGCAGATGTATTTAATATCTTTATGAACGCCTTAGGATTGCCAAAGAATACAGATGAAGAGAAGGCTGCGCGTACAGCTGCTATTCAACAAGCATACAAAGATGCTGCTATGGTACCTTTTGAAATTGGAGAATTAGCGAATCAAATATTTGATTTAGCAGAATTAGCCTCTCGTAAGGGGAATCAAAATCTTATTACAGATGGTATTATTGCGGCTATTAATGCGCGTGCTGCGGTGAAATCGGCTTTTTTGAATGTGCGTATTAATTTATCTGGTATTAAAGATGAAAGTTTTGTAGCAGAACTAACATCTAAGATGTATGCCATTGAAAAAGATCTTGATGTTAAAGAGTCGTCTATCATAGGGTTATATGAATAATAAGAGATTATAATATAAATCGAATAATATAACCGAGCAAACTATAAAAGTTCGGGAAATAATATAAAGAGAGCCTATTAATACGTATAAAATAATAGACTCTCTTTTTTCTATTGTTATAATCCGAACGATAGTGTAAAATAAATGGGTGATATTTCGAGGTTTTATGTAGGAGACATTATGACAGATCAGAACCAAATAAATACAGTCGATAGTATGTTGCCCATACCACAGCTCTTTGCCTTTGGTTTACAGCATGTACTTGCCATGTATGCTGGAGCTGTCGCGGTACCGATTATCGTGGCACAGGCGATGAATTTACCTGTGGAGGACTTGATTCGTCTTATTACAGCAGACTTGTTTACTTGTGGCATTGCGACCTTAATTCAAACATTAGGCTTCGGTAATATAGGTGGGCGTATCCCTATGATCCAAGGTGTTACCTTTGCATCTGTCGGACCTATGACTATGATTGGGGCACAGCATGGTATGACTGCCATTTACGGCGCCATTATTGTAGCAGGTTTATTTACCTTTCTAGTAGCTCCATTCTTTAGTCGTCTAATTCGACTGTTCCCCCCTGTTGTAACGGGAACCATAATTACTCTTATTGGGATTAACTTAATGCCAGTTGCCATTAATTGGATGGGGGGCGGCGTAGGAAATCCAGAATTTGGAAGCTATACAAACATAGGACTTGGGTTTCTTACGTTCTTAATTGTTGTATTTGTATACAAGTTTGCTAAAGGTTTCTTAAGTAATCTTTCTGTATTAATCGGTTTGATCGCAGGCACAGCAATTGCCTTTGCAATGGGCGTTGCTAATTTTGATGAAGTTGGTCGATCTCAATGGGTTGCTTTCATTGAACCATTCTATTTTGGTTTGCCAACCTTTGACTGGGCTTCTGTACTATCTATGATTATCGTCATGCTCGTTGTCATGGTAGAGACTACAGGTGATAGTATTGCTATTGGTGAAATTGTGGATAAGCCAATAGGTCGAAAAGAATTGGCTTCTGTTATTCGTGCCGATGGTATTTCTACTTTAATAGGGGGAATTCTTAATAGTTTCCCATATACAGCCTTTGCTCAAAATGTAGGACTTATTGCGGTTACAGGTGTTAAAAGTCGCTTTGTAGTAGCTGCATCTGGAGTAATCTTAATTTTGTTAGGTTTATTTCCTAAACTAGCTGCTATAGTTGCTAGTATTCCAAATGCAGTGCTTGGTGGTGCTGGTATTGCTATGTTTGGTATGATTGTTGCCAGTGGTATCCGCGCTCTTGGCAAGGTTAGTTTTGATGGTAATCATAACTTGATGCTTGTGGCGATTAGTATTGGAGTGGCTATGATCCCTATTGCGGCGCCGAACTTTTATGCTAATTTCCCTGATTGGGCACAAATTATATTAAAATCTGGCATTACCTTTGGTAGTATTATGGCAATCTTGCTTAATTTATTACTAAATGGTGTTAATAAAGGTGACGAAATTAAAGAAATGGGTCGCCGATAATAATAACTAGATGAGAACTCTACCTCTTTCGGTAGAGTTTTTTTAGTGAATAAAATCACAGGAAAAACATTAGAATATTATGCTATAATATATAGATAATTGTAGAACTATTTTGTGATGCTTTCATAAAATAGAAATATTAATTTGTATTTACAATTAAGTGTTTATAAAAGTTATGTATATGGAATGTTCCCATAAGAAGGGAAGGGCTACGTGGCAGACGGAAAAATTATTGCTATCTCCATAAGTGAGAGAAAAGGGCAAAAAAAACATAATATTGAATCCGCCAATCTCATTGTTGATCATGGGATGGAGGGAGATGCTCATGCAGGAAATTGGCATCGCCAAATCAGCTTGCTTGGTATTGCGAGTATTGATCACATGAGGGCACAAGGTGCAGATGTCAAACCTGGTGATTTCGCTGAAAACATTACAGTAGAAGGCATGGTTCTTTATGAATTAGCTGTAGGGACTCACTTACAAGTAGGTGATGATGTGATTCTTGAAATTACTCAAATTGGCAAGGAATGTCATCAAGGTTGTGAAATTATGAAACAAGTTGGTTCCTGTATTATGCCTACACAAGGTATCTTTGGTAAGGTTCTTAAAACTGGTATGATTCATGTAGGTGATGAAGTATCTATTATTAAATAATTTCGTATTAGTAAATGAGGTGTGTTATGAAAGACGCATGGGGTCGTACAATTGAATATGTACGTCTGTCGTTGACAGATGCGTGTAATTTTTGTTGTCCCTACTGCCGACCTGCAGAAATTACTCCTCAAAGTCAAACACAACTATTATCTGTTGATGAATGGATGAATATATTAGGGGCCTTCCATCATATTGGTGTGAAGGCAGTACGCCTCACAGGCGGTGAGCCTTTGCTCTATCCACATATCGAAGAGTTACTAGGTCGTATTAAAGAAACAGGTTGGTTTGAAGATATTTCTATGACTACCAATGGTAGTTTATTAGCCTCACGAGCGCAACGGTTAAAAAAACTTGGCTTGAATCGTGTGAATATTAGTTTGGACTCTCTTGAAACTGAAGCTTTTGCCACCTGTGTTGGTAAAGCGGGACAGTTGGAGTCCGTCCTCGACGGTATACGTAGTGCTATTAATGCTAACTTTAAATCCGTTAAGATTAATACGGTTTTATCTCGTTATTGGTCCGATGATGAAGTTAAATCTTTATTACAATATGTTGAAAAATGGCCTGTTGTTTGGCGATTTATTGAATACATGCCGTTCCAAGGTGATGCCTTTCATGGGCCTACCTTTGATGAATGGAAGGAACAACTAGAACGCGTTAGTGGCGGATCTCTCACAGAGGTTCATTCTGTTTATGGCTTTGGTCCTGCTACATATTTGGCACTACCTAGTGGTAAGGCTGTAGGCTTTATATTCTCTATGTCTCATAGCTATTGTGACACTTGCAATCGTGTACGTCTTACATCTGACGGTCAAATGCGATTGTGCTTGTTGCGAGATGATGAGGCTGATCTCGTATCACTCGTACGCAAAGGTGTATCTATAAAGGACTTAGCTAATCATATTGAACGTGCTTTGCAACGAAAACAAGAACGACATGATGGTATAGGTATGGATCAACCTGAGCGTCCAATGTGGCGAATCGGAGGGTAGTATGGGATTTTTTGATTTTTTAAAGCCTAGATCAAAGGAGAATGTTGAATCATGCTGGCCTGGAGGCAAGATGCTTCAAGTCCATATAGAATACAATACACAAGAAACCGTATTTACTTATTTTGGTCGTTATGGGTTACAGTTTAGCGTTCCTAAGTCTAATTTGACGAATGTTATTGTAAAAGAAGTAAGTCGCACTCATAGTGTGCTTCAACTATATAGTGGTGAAAACTGCGTAGGGACTAGTGATCTACTCCCTACTGAGGCCTGTAATATTATGAAGGATTGGGTATTACAATATTAATAATATGAATGTTGATATTTTATAGGAGTGTAATAAATTTTCTTTACATTCCTATAAAATAAGCATATAATTATTCATGTCATGGACCACTAGCTCAGCTGGCAGAGCACCTGACTCTTAATCAGGGTGTCCAGGGTTCGAACCCCTGGTGGTCCACCAGAGTAAAGAACTCACATTTTGTGTGAGTTCTTTTTTTGTGTAAATATTTTTCTTTTAGCTTTTTACATATCTTTTTAGCCTTTATATAGTTATTTACATGGTTAAAATACGTTGTGGTTTAATCCTATTTTTCTCAAACGAGTAGTCATTGATTTAATTAAGTTTATAAACTTTGATATTAATTGAATATAGTATTGATACAATATAATATATTTTATAGACAGTAAAACTATAATAGCTTATGATGGTTTTATAATAGTTTTCTCACTAGGAGGTACCAAATGGCAGTAGATGTTTCTAGAACACAAGATGTGTATAAAGATGCTGGCCAAAGTGTCAACTTCACCACTTTGTTATTAAACCGTAAAGATCATGAGGCAGAGCTTGAAGTGATTCAAGATATGGCAGATCGTATTCAAGCCATTAAACGTTCTGTTAGTATTCGCGCTAATGGGGAAGGTTTGGGCATTGCCTTTGGCTTTAGCCGTAAGGCATGGGATTATTTGTTCCCTAATGCACCGGTACCAAAAGAGTTAGAAGACTTCGAAGGCATAAAAGGTGATAAACAAGATGTACCCGCTGTAGCAGCTGACTTATTTTTGCATGTCCGCTCTAATGATGAATCTGTTACGTATACTGTAGTAGATCAAATTATGGAGTTCTTACGCCCTATTACATCTGTTGTAGATGAAACCCATGGCTTCCACTACGAACAAGGTCGTGCGATTATTGATTTCGTTGATGGTACGGAAAACCCTGTTGGCCAAGAGGCTGTAGAGTGGGGCGTTATTGGAGATGAAGATCCTGAATTTACTAATGGCTCTTATGCATTTGCTCAAAAATATGAACATGATCTTGATGCATGGCGTGCACTTCCTACAGAAATGCAAGAGAAATTCATTGGCCGCCGCAAATTTAGTGATATCGAATTAGAGGATGACGAAAAAGACCCGGCAGCTCACAATGTAGTGGCTCAAGACAATCGTGATGATGAAGAACATAAGATCGTTCGTATGAATGTTCCATTTGCTCAACCTGGTCAAGGTGTTCGAGGCACATACTTTATAGGTTATGCTCGTTACTGGGATGTGACCAAAACAATGCTTACCAATATGTTTACACAAAACGATAAATTGCTTGATTATTCTAAGCCTATTACGGGCATGCTATTTTTCATTCCGTCTCTTGATACATTGGATGCTATTGCAGAAGGTGAACTATAATCGATTTCTAATTGATGGTGGAGACTAAACATTTATCTAATTAGCTAGTAATGTTTAGTTCTATCTACAAGATTAAAATTTATTATATAATTCTATAGAAAGCGCCCCAAGTGGGCGCTTTTATGCTATAATAAATCTATTAAACTCGTAAAAATCCATTGTAGTTATAAATGAGGTATTCTATGAATTATACTAGCACCCGCGGTACCGTTGCGGTAAATGAAACATATGCATTGTTGCACGGATTGGCAGAGGATGGTGGCCTATATGTACCATCTTTATTCCCTACAAATTGCTTAACTTACAATGATGTGAAAGATAAAAACTACCAAGAAGTAGCAGCCGTTGTTTTAGCAAAGTTGTTTCCATGCTTTTCTGAAGCTCATTTAAATGAAATGATTAATTCTGCTTACTGCGATGCTAATTTCAGCACCCGTGATATTGCACCATTACACTCTTTATTGGAAAAGGTTTCCGTATTGGAATTATTCCATGGCCGCACACAAGCTTTCAAAGATATGGCGTTGTCCTTATTCCCATATTTGTTAGTGGCAGCTAAAGAGGCGGAAGGTGAGAAAAAAGAAGTTCTTATCTTAACGGCTACTTCTGGTGATACTGGTAAAGCAGCTCTTGAAGGCTTCAAGGATGTACCTGGCACTCATATTCAGGTATTTTACCCAACTGATGGCGTTAGTCCTATGCAAGCGGAACAAATGCAAAAACAAGAAGGGGAGAATGTTAATGTTACGGCTATTCATGGCAATTTTGACGATGCTCAACAATTCTTGAAACGCCTCTTTGTTGATAAAGCGACTGCAGAAGAGGTTGCTGAAAAAGGGGTTATGTTCTCCAGTGCGAACTCTATCAATATTGGTCGTTTAGCTCCACAAGTAGTTTACTATGTAAATGCCTATGCTGAACTGGTTGCACAAGGTGCAATCCATGAAGACGAAGCTTTCAACGTTGTAGTTCCAACTGGTAACTTCGGTAATATCTTGGCTGCTTACTATGCTAAAAAAATGGGGATTCCTATCGGCAAATTGATTTGTGCATCTAATCAAAATAACGTACTTACTGACTTCTTTGAAAACGGTACCTACGATATGAACCGCCCATTCTATACGACGATTTCTCCATCCATGGATATTCTTGAATCCTCTAACTTTGAACGATTCTTATATTATATTTCTGGTGAAGATAGCGAACGTACAGCAGAATGGATGAAAGATCTTAAAGCAACAGGCAAATTAACTGTTAATGAAGAAGAGTTCAAACGTATTAAGACTGATTTTGCTGGTGCCTATGTGGATGATGAAGAAACGAAAGCAATCATTGAACAAGTATACAATTCTTACGGTTATGTAATGGATCCTCACACGGCGGTTGCTATGGGGGCCTATATGAAGGAGTTGGAGAAGCATCCTGAAGATGGCGCTCGTCATACAGTGATTGCATCTACAGCACATCCATTTAAATTCCCTACACCAATCTGTGAGGCATTGGATATCAAGGTAGGCGAGACTCCTTATGAAAGCTTAGAGAATATCTCTACTGTAACGGGTGTTGCCTTCCCTAAACAATTGGAAGCCTTACAATCCAAACCATTGCGCTTTACAAAAGCAATCGACAAAGAGAATATGAAACAAGAAATCTTAGATTTTGTAGATACATTCTCTAAATAATACTATGCCGCCTTTCATTAGAAGGGCGGCATATCTATATGTTTCTTATTGAGTAATCATTTTTTATTGATTAACCAATTAAATTCATTTTCTCATTAAATTAACATTCATCATATGATATGGAATTTTGTTAGTATGTATTGATGTATTCATTATTTATAGAAATATGGGTTTATAATTATATAGAGAAATATAATTATAGGAGGGGCTATGGCTAAAAAGGGCCTTATATATGCATTGTTATCCGCACTTTTATTTAGTACGATGAATGTATTTGTAAAACTGTTAGGGACAAATATTCCACCTGGGGAGATCGCTTTTGCCCGTGGGTTCTTTGGGACTGTTGCGGTGCTCATTATTATGTATGTGAAGGGCATCCGTTTTTCAAAAGAGGATCGGGGGCTCCTCGTCATGCGTGGCTTATACGGCGGTTTTGGTATGGTATGTAATTTCATAGCATTGGTACACATAAAATTATCTGATGCAACAATTCTATTTCAGACGACAGGAATATTTGTTTTTATCTTTAGTGCTCTGTTTCTGAAGGAATCGATACCTAAAGGGGCTGGCAAATGGCTTGGAGTCATTTTGATTGCTGTCTTAGTAATGGTAAATCCTTTTAGTTATGAATCATTTTCTTGGTATGCATTGGTAGCAATTTTAGGTGCTGCTTTAGCTGCGGCGGCCTATACGACGATACGAACTATTAGTAAACGCGGAAAACATAGTAATTTTGAAATCATGGCCTATTTCATGATTACTGGCATGATTGCGGGCCTCGTCACTACTGATAAGCTCGTTATGCCTCAAGGTACAGATTGGCTCATTATCTTCGCTATCGGTGGTATTAGTGTAGTGGCTCAGTTTTTCTTGACTGGCGCCTTTGTTACGACCAATGCTGTAGTGGCTCAATTCTTGCAATACGTTGGCGTATTTATTAGTTCCTTCTATGGGTTCTTGATCTTTGGTGAAAGCTTATCCATAGCAACAGTAGGAGCTGGTATTGCTATGTTTATATCCTCTGTCATGTTGGCGCGTCTTAAAGAACAGAGTGGTCCATTAAGAGAGGGCAAGGTTATAGAGGATAAAATTAAATAAATGTCGAATATATACAGTATCAGACTGTATATGACAGTGGGGGTGCTGATTACATTCGTGATTGGCACCTTTTTACATAAAAGATAAAATACAGGGGTATTAGTTAGTGATTTATTGTAATGAAATATACTAGAGCTTTTTCATTTTGAAAGTAGCTACAGACGGAGGAGCTATGTATATAAAATGGATGCATATTGAAAACTATAGGAACTTAGCCGATGTAACGCTAAGCTTTCACAATGATATTAATTACTTTGTCGGTGAAAATGCGGTAGGTAAGTCTAATTTTTTAGATCTCTTAGAAATTATCATGGAGTGCCATGGTTTTATTGAAAGTGATTTTACGGATGTAAATAAGCCTATTCGCATTGATTTTGAAATATCTCTAGGTGAGTTAAATTATAAAAGCATGTATACTGCTGATGAGGGACCTACCTACCGTTTACGACTTGAACAAGTTGTACAAGAGGTATATCCACGATTATACAGAGTCACTGATGCAGGGATTGAGCCTATGCCGTTGTCTATGATTCGTCATGCTTTATATGTGTGTCATCGCGATACCTCAGAGCAGGAACTGTTTTCTATACCGTCCTCTATATATGTAGAATTAGGACAGCTATTACAAGCTTATGTGTCTCGATTAGAAATGCCTACTGATGATTTTCAGCGTGAAATTGTTAGTTTACGTAAGGATTTAGATCCTTACTGTATGCTCAATATTCAACATCTTGTAGAGGTATTGTCTACATCCTCCGCTATGGAACGTAAGTATTCTGCTGATAATGTACGATTGATTATGGCTGTGGCTCTCAAGATTTTGGCTCAAATTTATATGAAAGTGAGTAGTGCAACTACAAATTTAGAATCTTTACTTGTATATGATGCAAAGGGATACAAGTTTTTACCAATCTTTATAAGTGTGGATGAGCCTGAGCTACATTTAAGTCCGTATTTGCAACGGGCTGTGCTCAATTATTACCGTCAAATTGCAACTAATGAAAATGAAGAGTTTTTAGCATTGCTGCGAGATATTTTTAAAATAGATGGATTGTTAGGACAGCTCTTTGTGGTTACTCACAGTACGGATGCGCTAGTTGACGATTATCGTCATATTATTCGGCTTTATCGGGATGAAAATAATATGGTCTGTGCAGCGTGTGGAGTTACTTTCAATTTTCCTAAAGAGGTAGAGAAACACTTGATTATGCATTTTCCTGAGGCAAAAGAGGCTCTATACGCTCGGTGTATTATCATCGTAGAAGGGGAGACTGAGTACGGTAGCTTTACAGGCTTTGGTAAAAAATTAGGCGTGGACTTTGACTATTTTGGAATCTGTCTTATCAACGCTCGGGGCGAGTCCTCTATCAGTAAATTGCAAAAATTGTTTAATAGATTCTCTATTCCTACAGTAGCTCTCTATGATCGCGATGTAGAGGGAAAATATGCAAAAGCACATAGCAATATATTCTATACGGAGGAAATTTGTTTTGAAATGGATTTTGTATCGTATCTACTTGCGATGCACAAGCGTTCCATAATGGATGCCATCATCAAGGACATTATTGATGACGCTCGTCCAATGGTAACAAAGGATATGGCGCGGCGTGGTTATGCTAAATTAGGTATTACTAAAAGCCAAATTGTACAACGATGTTTACCAAATATTTCGGATCGTAAGTTGGATGATTTACATATCTATTACTTCTCTTGGTTTTATGCTAATAAAGGAGTAATTGTAGGGCGACGTATTAGTCAATTTTTAGATGCTTCCATGATACCACCTGCATTTATTGCAGTAATAGAGCGTGCTAAACTTCTTTCGCTAGGCTTAGGTTAATGGAGTAATACATTACTACTTCTAATTAATAGAGTCTGACCAAAGTTTTGTTAGACTCTATTTTTTCGAAGGTAACATAGCGTTTTAGAGTGTAGGCATAGGAAATATGGTGTAAAAAATACGCATAATAAGCGATTTATTACTATAATAGATAGAATTATAAAAAACTATATTAACTAAATTTTAAAAACTACATCGAAATTTCTTGACATCTTTTTATCTTTATTTTATGATTAGTACTGTTATTAATGCATTCTCAATTAAACGTATCTAGGAGTATGAAAATGAAAGACTTTCTAAATGACTTTAAAGCATTTGCTTTCAAAGGCAATATGATGGACCTAGCTATTGGTATGATTATTGGTGCTGCTTTCACAGCATTGGTTAATTCTGTTGTAAACAACCTATTCATGCCTATTCTCAGTGTATTCACAGGTGGTATTGATTTTAGTAATTTGTACTTGCCATTGAGCACAGGTTCTAAAGATGCATTCATGTCTGGTGCTGATATTGCTACAGCTCGTGCAGCTGGATCTGTATTGCCATATGGTACATTTATTACTGATTTGATTCAATTCTTGATTTTGGCATTTGTTGTATTCTTGATGGTTCGTGGTTTGGCTAAAATGATGAAATCTGCGAAAGAAGAGGAAGTTGCAGAAGCACCTGCAACGAAAGAATGTCAATTCTGTAAATCTGAAATCAATATCAATGCAGTTAAATGCCCTAACTGTACTGCAGATTTGAACTAGTTCAAATTTAAATTATACATAAAAGGAGTGAGGTTTTGACCTTACTCCTTTTTGTTGTATTACGTTAGCTTTCTAGTATAAAATATAATTATAATATATAGAATTTTTTAGGGAGGGATATACATGGAAAAGAAACCTCTAGTAGTAGTAAATGGACTGGTTCGCAAAGATGCGATTGCATATTTAAAAGAGCATGTAGATGTGCGCCAATGGACTGAAAAAACAGTGATGCCTCGTGAGGTACTGAAGGAATGGCTCATTGATGCGGATGGTTTGTGGTGTGTACGACCTTTAGATGTAGATGGTGATCTTGTAAAGAATGCGCCAAATTTAAAGGTTATAGCACAAGCGGCCGTAGGTTATGATAATGTAAATATTGATGAACTAACAGTGGCAGGTATTCCTTATGGCAATACGCCAGGTGTTCTCAATGAAACGGTAGCAGAACTTGCATTTACGTTGATTGCCACGGCTAGTCGTCGTATTATAGAAAATGCTAACTTTGTAAAAGACGGTCGTTGGGCTCAAAGACCTTCTAATATTAAAGGTTTTGATTTAAGTCGTCGCACTCTTGGTATCATTGGCATGGGGGCTATCGGCGTATCCATTTCTCGACGTGCCCGTGCGTTTGGTATGACTGTTGTGTATCATAATCGTAATCAACGTTTGGATGATAAGATTCATAAGACTACTTATATGGAGTTAGATGATTTATTAGCCATTAGTGATGTAGTATGCGTTATGGCTCCATTGACAGATGAAACATATCATATGTGTGATGAAGCGTTTTTCAAGAAGATGAAGAATACAGCTTTATTTGTTAATGTTGGTCGTGGACCTATCGTAGATACTGATGCACTTATCAATGCTCTTAAAACGGGTGAAATCGATTATGCTGCCCTCGATGTAACGGATCCAGAACCATTACCAGCGGATCATCCATTGTTAGATGTAGAAAACTGCCTTATTGTACCGCATATTGGCTCTTACACAGATAGAACTCGTTATGACATGTCTATTTTGACAGCGGATAATATTATTGCCGGCGTTCATAAGAAACCTTTAAAAACATGTGTAAATGAAGAAGTAAATTATAAGAAACCTCAAATGGATGTAGAGTCTGCGCTAGAAGAGCTTAAAAAGGCTGGCGTTGATTTAACTGATTTCGACTAAAAGTGGAAGACATTAAAAGATATGCGGTTTTATACAAAATATGGTAAAATAAAAGAATATTTTTCCTATGGAGGTAAGAACGTTGGAACATAAAGACATTGAAAAAGATGTAGCTCCTGAAGAAGTTGTATCTGTTAACTTTATTGAAGCTATTATCAACAAAGATAACGAAACTGGCAAATACGGTGGCCGTGTATTGACTCGCTTTCCACCAGAACCAAATGGTTACTTGCATATTGGACATGCTAAATCTATTTGCCTCAACTTTGGTATTGGTAAACAATACAATGGCTTAACAAATCTTCGCTTTGATGATACAAATCCTGTAAAAGAAGATGTCGAATATGTAAACTCCATCATGGAAGACGTTAAATGGCTTGGATTTGATTGGAATGAACAACCACGCTATGCATCTGATTATTTTGACCAAATGTATGAGTATGCTAAGAAATTAATCACCCTTGGCAAGGCTTATGTAGATGATCAAAGTGCAGATGAAATTAAACAAAATCGCGGCGATTTCTCTACTCCTGGTGTCAATAGTCCATACCGTGAGCGTAGTGTAGAAGAAAACTTGGCACTCTTCGAAGAAATGAAGGCTGGCAAGTATAAAGATGGGGAAAAGGTATTGCGTGCAAAAATCGATATGGCGCATCCTAATATCGTAATGCGTGATCCTGTTATTTATCGTATTGTAAATACAGAGCATCATAATACGGGTAATGAGTGGAAAATTTACCCTATGTATGATTTTGCCCATCCTATTGAAGATGCTATTGAACGCATTACGCATTCTATTTGTACATTGGAATTTGAAGTTCACCGGCCATTATATGATTGGGTGTTAGAGGAATGGGATGATACTGAAATTCCTCAACAAATTGAGTTTGCTCGCTTGAATGTAACTAAAATGGTTATGTCCAAACGTAAATTGCGTGCTCTTGTTGAGGCAGGCCTTGTAGCTGGTTGGGATGATCCCCGTATGCCGACAATTTCAGGTTTGCGCCGCCGTGGTTATACACCGGAATCTATTCGTGATTTCTGTGATCGCATTGGTGTAGCGAAGGCGGATAGCGTTGTTGATATTGCTTTGCTTGAGTTCTGTATCCGTGAAGATTTGAAACTCAAAGCTACACGCCCTATGGTAGTTATTGATCCTGTGAAAGTTGTTATTACGAACTATCCAGAAGGTCAAACTGAACTTTGCACAGTTGAAAACAATCCAGAAAATGAAGAGTTGGGTAACCGTGAAGTTGTATTCGGTCGTGAAATCTACATTGAACGCAATGACTTTATGGAAGAACCAGTTAAGAAATTTTTCCGCTTGGCACCAGGTAAAGAAGTACGCTTAAAAGGTGCATACTTCATTACATGTACTGATGTTATTAAAGATGAAAATGGCAATATTACAGAAATACACTGTACATATGATCCAGAAACTAAGAGTGGTAGCGGTTGCACTCGTAAGGTAAAAGGGACATTGCACTGGGTTGAAGCATCTACTGCAGTAGATATTGAATCTCGCTTATATGATTATTTACTTAAAGAAGATTCGGATGGTAAAGACTTCTTGGGCGATTTCAACCATGACTCCTTACAAGTATTCCATAGTAAAGGGGAAGCATGTCTTGCTAATACTGTACCAGGTGATCATTTCCAATTCTTGCGTCAAGGTTACTTTGTAACTGATAAAGACAGTACTTCAGACCATATTGTGATGAACCGTATTGTTGGTTTACGCGATAGTTGGGCTAAGGCACAAAAGAAATAATATAACGCTTATTTTATATTACTATAATGTTAAAGAACCGCTCCTTGGTGGGCGGTTCTTTAACACTGGGTTATTACTATAAATACTTTAATGACAATAGATATTTAGAATAGCCTAAGCCATTGTTTGGCTTTAATCTCTAGATGTTGTATTGCTAGCTTATTATATTAAAGCTTTGATGAGGAAAAACATGAAGAAATTAGTATTACTTGCTACGGCAGCGGCTGTGTTGGCATCTGTGCCAGCTACTGGTTCTGCAGCAAATATCAAGTCCATTTTAAATAGAAGTCAAACTGTAACATATCAAGGTGTTAAATTGCCTGAAGGTGTTACTATGTATCAAAACAATCCTAAAGCATTATTTGCAGGGGAAGGGAAACAAGACGTTAAATCTGTACTTCTTGAAGCAGGTGTATCTTCTGCAGATGTATATACATTAAATATTAAAACAGAAAACGAAATGCGATATGCTGTTTATGCTAATGTTGTATTAGGTAAACAATTATCTGGTCGTATGAGTGAAGCAAAACATATGAATACAGATTCTTCCTCAATTGGTGCATTGGCCGCTGCTATTAACAAGGGTGAGAGCCCTGCGCTTGGCACTTTTACGGTAATAAATCCATTAGTAAAACAAGGCAATGCCTATGAAGGTACATTGAAATATAAAAGTGTAGCTAATAATAATTCTTATAATGAGATATTACATATTAGTATTTCTGAAGATAAATATACAGGACCAAATGCTCATTTAATCGCTGTTGATGAAGCTAATGATAGTGTTGTATTCCCTAAAGTTAAAGGTTTATTACATACCAAATAATAAATAATTATTGAAAATATATATCAATTATTCTTGACAATTTTTCTCATCAAGAGTACTATGAGCCTATAGGAATTATTCTCATTAGAGGTAATTCTAACGATGTGCAACAGGCAGGTACTATTATGATGAATTCAATTGACCATATCATTGGATATCATTGTGCACCGGCAATTCGAGGTATTAAGCTATCGAACTTGGTTTCTATTCCACGGGACATGAATGAACAAATCCAATTTGTATTGATAGAGTATAATAAAGCGTTCAATGAAAAAGGATTGTTCTTCTTTGAATTATGTCGTTGTAAAGCGCGAAGACTATTATTGGTATTCCGTGAGAAGCAATTAAGAGACTATGTACGCCAACCTGCGGTGATGTTATTTTTGAAAGCCTACGGTTATCATGATCAAATGAGCATTATGGAGATGCTTGAACATCTTAGATATCGTATGGAAGTAAGCATTGAGTTTCCACATGAAATCGGCATTTTTTTAGGTTACCCATTAAAGGATGTGAAATGTTTTATTTCTTATCGTGGTGGAGGATACCGAATGTGCGGAGAGTGGAAGGTTTACCATGATGTGGTAAATGCGCAACGCTCTTTCTTGTGTTACAAAGCATGTCGTGAATTTTGTCAAACTCAATTGATGTTGGGAAAAACATTTAGTTCATTGGTCGCAAGAACGGCCTAGGAGGTACAAGATGATTGGTGTAATTTTTTGGTCCGGTACAGGCAATACAGAACGCATGGCTTATGAAGTAGCTGAAGGTATTAAAGCTGCAGGTCAAGAAGTTGAAGTAAAATCCGTTTCTGAAGTATCTGTTGATGAAGCAGCAGCTTATGAAAAATTAGCTCTTGGCTGTGCTGATATGGGTGCAGAACAATTAGAAGAAGGCGAATTTGAACCATTCTACACTGAACTAGAAGGCAAGTTGAGTGGTAAAAAAATAGCGATCTTTGGCTCCTATGGTTGGGGTGGCACTTGGTTGGAAGACTGGGGCACTCGAATTAAAGATGCTGGTGGCGAATTAGTGGCTGATGGCGTAGCAATCTTGGGCGAACCTGATGATGATGGTAATGCACAATGCCAAGAATTAGGTAAAACATTAGCAAATGCTTAATTTGATTTCAACTACTAAATAAATACTAATAGTTAATAATAAAAAGGCTGTAATGACGATAAGTCGTTATTACAGCCTTTTTTGTATGTATTTATGATTGATAGGATGAAGCATAGGTCATTAAAAATTTTAATATCATTAAGTAAATGTGATGAAAATCATAATATTTATTTATCTTTATCTCTATTCGTGTATATAAGCGTATAATTATAAATAACTTTAATGCATAATTATATTGCATTTTTGTACACATAGTCCTATAATTTAGTTAAAGAACCTAACAAAAATTTAGGTTAATACAAAAATAGTTAGGGTTAATTTTATATTAGCTATTAATCGGGCTGGCGTAATTTAAATTGGAAAGGTTAATTAATGACATTGGAAGAGGGGTTATTTCAATGAGTACATTAGAGCGAATAAAAGTCATAGCCCATGGATTAGCGGCGCAATTTGGCCCATCCTGTGAAGTATTGATTCATGATTTAAAAGGGGATATCAATTCGTCTCTTGTATATATTGAGAATGGAACTATAACTAATCGACATGTTGGTGATGGTCCATCGCATGTGGTTTTAGATGTGCTGAGTCATGACGATGGTAGCGAGGGTAGATTTGGTTATCTCACAAAAACTAAAGATGGCCGAATATTAAAATCTTCTACCATGTATATTCGTGATGATACAGGTCGTATAGCATACTTGTTGGGGATTAACCAAGATATAACAGAGTTTGTTTTGATGCATCGACTTTTGGATAGTCTGGTCAATACAGGTCAGGAAGATGCAGGATCTGTTGAAAAAATTACGACAAGTGTATCGGAGCTATTAGATGATTTATTACTAGATATAGAACGTATAGTTGGTAAACCAGGACCATTGATGAATAAGGTGGAACGCTTAAAAGCTATAACCTACTTAAACGAAAAAGGGGCTTTTCTTATCTCGAAGTCTTCTGAGAAGATAGCAGAGTATTTTAATATTTCTAAGTTTACTCTTTATAGTGATTTAAATACTATAAAGGAAGAATCCTAGGAGGCAAATATGGAACGAATTCAGTGGAAGCGTAATACGATGGCACCATCAAGTGACAAGTTTTTGTCCGTTATGGATGTTAGAGAGGTTAAGAAAGCTAAAGCGTTTCATGAAAGTTTTCCACAATATAGCATTACTCCACTTGTATCGCTTAAGAATTTAGCATCTCATATCGGTGTTGATGCACTCTTTGTAAAAGATGAATCTTACCGATTTGGCCTTAATGCATTTAAGGTATTAGGCGGTTCCTATGCGATGGCAAAATATGTGGCGCAACAAACTGGTAAAGCTGTTGAGGATGTACCATATGATGTATTAACATCTGCAAAATTAAAAGAAGAGTTTGGTCAAGCTACATTCTTTACTGCAACTGATGGTAACCACGGTCGCGGTGTAGCATGGGCAGCCAATAAATTAGGTCAAAAATCTGTAGTATTTATGCCAAAGGGCTCTACAGAATACCGCAGAAAACAAATCGAAAATGAAGGCGCTACCGTAACAATCGAAGACTTCAATTACGATGAGTGTGTACGCTTAGCAACTAAAAAGTCTAAAGAAGTTCCTAACGGTGTTGTAGTTCAAGATACTGCATGGGAAGGTTATGAAGAAATTCCAAACTGGATTATGCAAGGCTATGGCACAATGGCTATGGAAACAGCAAATCAATTAGAAGCTGATAATTGTAAAGTTCCTACACATGTATTTGTACAAGCTGGTGTAGGTTCCCTTGCCGGTTCTGTAGTGGGTTACTTCACTAATCTATACAGCAATGTGGCTAAAAAACCTAAATTAGTGGTTGTAGAAGCGGCAGCAGCAGCTTGTTTATACAAAGGAGCTGTAGCTGATGATGGTAAACCTCGTATCGTAGAAGGTGATTTAGAAACAATCATGGCAGGTTTAGCTTGTGGTGAACCGAACACGGTTTCTTGGGATATTTTAAGAAATCATGCAGATGTATTCGTTTCTGCGCCTGACTGGGTGGCACGTTTAGGCATGCGCGTTGGTGGTGCACCAATTAAAGGCGATACTCCAATTACTACTGGTGAGTCTGGTGCAGTTCCATTAGGTCTTGTAATGGCAATTATGACGATGCCGGAATATGAAGACTTACGAAAAGAGTTAGAATTAGATGCGTCTTCAAAGGTACTCTGTTTCTCCACTGAAGGTGATACGGATCCTGAAAGATATAAAAACATTATGTGGTATGGTGAAGATCGTTAGGAGGCATTAATTATGGATTTACAAGCAATTAAACAAGCAGCGGCAACTTATGGCCCAGCGATGACAAAGTTTTTACGTGAGATCGTAGCATTTCCAGGAGAAAGTGCTGAAGAAAAAGATCATGTAAAACGTATAGAACAAGAAATGAAAAACCTAGGATTCGATGAAGTTGAAGTAGATCCTATGGGGAATATTCTCGGATATATGGGCACAGGGAAAACTCTCATTGCTTTTGATGGACATATTGATACAGTTGGTATTGGCAATCGTGACAATTGGGATTTTGATCCATATGATGGTTTCGAAGACGAAACTAAAATTGGTGGCCGTGGCGTATCTGATCAATTGGGTGGTATTGTATCCGCTGTATACGGTGCTAAGATCATGAAAGATTTAGGCCTTCTTAACGACAAATATCGCGTACTTGTTGTAGGTACAGTTCAAGAGGAAGATTGCGATGGTCTTTGCTGGGAATACATGATTAAAGAACGCAATATCCGTCCTGAATTCGTAGTATCCACTGAGCCAACTGATGGCGGTATCTACCGCGGTCAACGTGGTCGCATGGAAATCCGCGTAGACGTACAAGGCGTATCTTGCCATGGTTCTGCGCCGGAACGCGGTGACAACGCTATCTATAAAATGGCAGATATTCTTCAAGACATTCGTGATTTGAATGCTAATTCTGCCGATGAAAGCACAGCAATTAAAGGTCTTGTTAAAATGCTTGACCCTAAATTCAACCCTGACCATTACGAAGAAGCTCGCTTCTTAGGTCGCGGTACAGTAACTACTTCCCAAATTTTCTATACTTCTCCAAGCCGTTGTGCAGTAGCTGACTCCTGTGCTATTTCCTTGGATCGTCGTATGACTGCTGGTGAAACTTGGCAAAGTTGTTTGGCAGAAATCGAAGCGTTGCCACATGTTAAAGAATATGGTGCGAAAGTATCCATGTACGAATATGCTCGTCCATCTTGGACTGGTTTAACCTATCCAATCGAATGCTACTTCCCAACATGGGTAATTCCTAAAGATCATAAAGTAACAGAAGCTTTGGAAGAAGCATACACTAGCTTATATGGCAATGAACGTATTGGTGCAGAAGATACAGTTGAAATGCGTAAAGCTCGCCCATTAACTGATAAATGGACATTCTCCACAAATGGTGTATCTATCATGGGCCGTAATGGCATTCCATGCATTGGCTTCGGTCCTGGTGCAGAAGCACAAGCACATGCACCTAACGAAATTACATGGAAACAAGATCTTGTAACATGTGCTGCTGTATATGCATTATTACCATCCGTATATTGCAAAAATTAATATCACATACATTGAATTAGATTTAATATAAACGGAATAACTGGAAAATAGTTGATATTTAGAATTTCATATAGTGCCTCACTATTTGATGAGGCATCGTATAAAGTTAGATCCTAAGTAGCCCTTTAGGGAATTGAAAGAGAGGACTTACAGATGACAGACTTCAATAAAAGTATTGAAACTTTACAAAAATTAGACGTTAGTAAAATGTACGGCGAAGATTTCTTCTTAACTTGGGAAAAATCTGATGATGAATTGCAAGGTGTATGGGCAGTAGCTGATGCATTACGTGCTCTTAGAGAACGCAATATCTCTACTAAAGTATTTGACAGCGGTCTTGGCATTTCTTTATTCCGTGATAACTCTACAAGAACACGCTTCTCCTTTGCTTCCGCTTGTAATTTGCTAGGTCTTGAAGTTCAAGATTTAGACGAAGGCAAATCTCAAATCGCTCACGGTGAAACAGTTCGTGAAACAGCTAATATGATTTCCTTTATGGCAGATGTTATCGGTATTCGTGATGATATGTATATCGGTAAAGGTAATGCTTATATGCATCAAGTTTCCGATGCAGTTAAAGAAGGTCATGAAGATGGTGTATTAGAGCAACGCCCAACACTTGTAAATCTACAATGTGATATCGACCATCCTACACAAATCATGGCTGATACAGCTCATATCATCAAAGAATTTGGCGGTGTAGAAAACCTTAAAGGTAAAAAGATTGCTATGACGTGGGCGTACTCTCCATCCTATGGTAAACCTTTATCCGTACCTCAAGGTGCTATTGGTTTATTCACTCGTTTAGGTATGGAAGTTGTATTAGCCCATCCAGAAGGCTACGAAGTAATGCCGGAAGTTGAAGAAATCGCTAAGAAACAAGCTGAAGCTAGCGGCGGTTCATTCCGTAGAACTAACGACATGAAAGATGCTTTCAAAGATGCAGACATCGTATATCCTAAGAGCTGGGCTCCATTCGGTGCAATGGAAAAACGTACAAAACTGTATGGTGAAAATGATCATGAAGGTATTAAAGCCTTAGAAAAAGTTCTTCTTGAAGAAAATGGTAAACATAAAGATTGGGCATGTACGGAAGAGATGATGAGTCTCACAAAGGACGGCAAAGCTCTTTACTTACATTGCTTACCAGCAGATATTACAGGTGTAAGTTGTGAAGAAGGCGAAGTAGATGCAACAGTATTTGATCGCTACCGCATACCTCTTTATAAGGAAGCAAGCTACAAACCATATGTTATTGCAGCTATGATTTTCCTTAGCAAATTTAAAAATCCTGTAGAAACCTTAAAAGAATTAGAACGGAAGGGAACCGAACGAGTTCAACCGTAAAGTAAAGTTTAGGGGCCATCCGTATTGATGGCTCCTTTTATTCTTAATAGTTTGTTATGAGGCATAACATGAAAAAGAGAGTTGTAGTAGCACTAGGGGGGAATGCATTAGGCAATTCCTTACCAGAACAGAAAATTGCAGTAAAAAGTACAGCTAAAACAATCATTGATTTAGTAGAAGCTGATTGTGACGTAGTGGTAACACATGGTAATGGACCTCAAATTGGTATGATCAACAATGCGATGGCTGCATTGACTCGTGAAGTAGAAGGTCAACCAAACACTCCATTATCTGTATGTGTAGCAATGAGCCAAGCTTATATTGGTTATGACTTACAAAATGCTCTTCACGAAGAGCTCTTAAATCGTGGTATTAAAGATTTGCCAACAATGACTATGGTTACACAAGTACTTGTTGATCAAAATGACCCAGCTTTTCAAAATCCTACAAAACCAATTGGTCATTTTATGACTCAGGAAGAAGCTGAATACGCAGAAAAGAATTACGATTATGTGGTAAAAGAAGATGCGGGTCGTGGTTATCGTCGTGTGGTGGCATCTCCAGCACCAAAAGAAATCATTGAACTAGAAGCAATTAAAGGTTTAGTAGGTAAACAATTAATTGTTGCTTGTGGCGGGGGAGGTATCCCAGTAACTAAAGAAGGCAATGAACTTCATGGTGCAGCTGCTGTTATCGATAAAGACTGGACTAGTAGTTTATTGGCCCAAGAAATTGATGCTGATGTTCTCGTTATTTTAACAGCTGTTGAAAAGGTTGCTATTAACTTTGGTAAAGAAAATGAAAAATGGCTTGATGAAATAACCGTTACACAAGCTAAAGAATATGTATCAGCTGGTGAGTTTGCAGAAGGCTCGATGAAACCAAAGGTAGAAGCCGCTATAGCATTTGCAGAATCCAAAAAAGGCCGTGTCTCAATTATCACATTATTAGAGAAATCTAAAGATGGTATAGCAGGAAAAACAGGCACACGTATCGTATTATAATAATATATAAGTTTATAAGTATGCATTTCAACGAATCGTTGAGGAGGTGCCCACATGATTATATTAGGAAAAGGTACTGTTATTACTCGCGACGCTGATAGACCTATCATTTATGATGGTGCTGTTGCTATCGACGGGACTCAAATTGTTGATATTGGTAAATATGATGAATTATGCAAAGCTTATGCAAACGCAGAAATTATTGATGCTCATGGTGGCCTAATTATGCCAGGTTTCATTAATGCACATCATCATATTTACTCCGCTCTTGCACGAGGCTTATCGTTGCCAGGTCCAGCACCGACTAACTTCGGTGAAATCTTGGAAGGACTTTGGTTCTACTTAGATAATAAATTGACCGCTCCAGATGTAAAAGCAAGTGCATTACTTACGTATTTAGGCTGTATCGAAAATGGTGTAACTACTATTTTTGACCACCATGCAAGTTATGGTGAAGTTCCTAACAGCTTATCCATCATTGCAGATGTAGCTAAACAATTCGGCGTTCGCTCATGTTTATGCTATGAAGTATCCGACCGCAATGGCGTAGACCAAATGAAAGCCGCTGTTGCAGAAAACGTACGTTTTGGTAAAGAAGCAAAACAAGATCCATCCAGACTGGCGGCGATGATGGGCTTGCATGCATCTTTCACATTGAGCACGGAAACATTAGATTATGTGAAAGCTCATAATGAGGATCAGTTGGGATATCATGTTCATGTTGCAGAAGGTCCTGAAGATGTGGCAGATAGTAAAGAAAAGTATGGGATGACACCTGTTAGACGTCTCGTAGAGGCAGGTATTTTAGGCCCTAAGAGCATCGCTGGTCACTGTGTACACGTAACTGACGAAGATGTGGCATTATTGAAAAAATCTCAAGCTAAGGTCGTACATAACCCAGAAAGTAACATGGGTAATGCAGTAGGCACGACAGATATCTTGAAACTATTAGATGCAGGAATCACTGTTGGTCTTGGTACAGATGGTTATACAAATGATATGCTCGAATCTTATAAAGTAGCGAATTGTCTTGTGAAACATGAGCAACATAAACCATATGTAGGCTGGGGAGAAGTACCTTATATGCTATTTGAAAACAACCGCAAAATGGCTAATGAATTCTTCGATACTACGGTAGGCATCCTTAAAAAAGGTGCCGCAGCTGACGTAATTGTTCTTGATTACGCAGCACCAACACCACTTGATGAAAACAACATCAATGGTCACTTACTATTCGGTGCTAATGGTATGTATGTGGTAACAACTATTAGTGATGGTGTACTACGCATGATTGATCGTAAATTACAAGGCATTGATAAAGCTGAAGTAATGGACGAAGTTTTAGCAACATCTAAAGGTTTATGGAAACGACTAAACCCATAACGCAAGCGCTTTAAAGGAGTGTGACATTATGAGTGACATTATGTATCCGGTAAGTTTCGGAAATTTGATGAACCACATTATAACTGAGTACAAGATGTACAATCGCATTTACAATGTAAATAAAATTCATCGTACGAATCATGATCAACGCTTATCTATCTTTGGTAAATCCATTGAAAATCCTGTAGGTCCAGCAGCTGGTCCTAATACACAGTTGGCACAAAATATTGTGGCATCTTATGTAGCTGGTGCTCGTTGCATTGAATTAAAAACCGTACAAATCATGTACGGTGAAGAACTAGGTATTCCTAGACCTTGTATCTACTCTGTAGATGAAGCATATAATGTAGAATGGTCTTCTGAATATAGCTGTGATGAAGCTGCTGATGAATACATTAAAGCTTGGTTCGCATTAAAATTAATCTCTAAAGAATTAGGATTAGGCGATCCAGATGGATTCTTATTCATCATGAGTGTTGGCTACAACTTGGCTGGTATCAAGAGCCCTATGGTTGATAAATTCATCAACACAATGCGCAGTGCATCTCAATCTCCAATGTGGGATACTTGCAAACAATGGTGCCTTGACCACGTAGATGAATTTGAACATATCGATGCTGATTTCATCAACTCCATTGGTGATGAACTTTGTCAAGCAATCACATTGTCCACAATGCACGGTTGTCCAGCAGAAGAAATCGAATCCATTTGTTCTTACCTTATCAGTGAAAAAGGTCTTCACCTATACTTAAAATGCAACCCTACATTGTTAGGTCCAAAACGCATTAGAGAATTATTGGATAACGCTGGCTTTGAGTACATTGACTTTGAAAATCATCAATTTGAAGTTGACCTTCAATTCGATAAAGCTGTTCCAATGTTAGAGCGTCTTATCGCTCTTGGTGAAAAACACAATAAGATTTTCGGTGTTAAATTGACAAATACATTCCCTGTACAAATTCACAACAATGAATTGCCAGGCGAGCAAATGTATATGTCTGGTAAATCCTTGTTACCTGTAACAATTGGTGTAGCTGAGCTCTTAAGTGCTCAATTCGGCGAACGTTTACCTATGTCTTATAGCGGTGGTGCTGTAAAACAAAATATCAAAGCTATCTTTGATTGTGGTATTTGGCCTGTAACAGTATGTACAATTCTTCTACAAGGTGAAGGTTACAATACTTTCAAAGGCTTAGCAGACGAAGTGGAATCTACTGATTACAATGCTGCTTTAAAAGTTCATAAAGAACTTATAGCTAAACTCGCTAAAGACATCGCTGAGAACAAAATCTTCAAGAAGAGCGATGCAATGAAGAAAAAACGCGAAGCTATGCCAGCCTTCCCTGGTACACGTAGCTCTGATTACCACTGCCGCGTAGTTTGTGGTGCTTGTGTTCGCGTATGTCCTAATAGATGTAATGAAGTCGTTACTGTAAATGATGCTAAATTGATCGTCCATGTTGATCAAAGCTGTAATGAGTGTGGTAACTGTGCGTGTCATTGCGTAGAACCTTGTCAACCATACAAGGATCGCATTACATTCTTCCACAATGCCGAAGCACTAGCAGATAGTACAAATGATGGATTCTACATCACAGGCACTAGCTGTGGTTATCGCTTCAAAGGTGAAGAAGCAGTATGTGACATTGATGCATTACCTGAAGAATTGAAAGGAGTCGTACATGCCTTCTGTAAAGAGCATGTGTACTATGTATCATGATTATCATACAACAAGGGGACTTGGTCTTAAATGATCGAATCCTTACCGGAGATTTACTTATCGATGGCGACAAAATTGTCGCCATTGATGAACACGTTCCTGTTCCAGACGGGGCTAAAGTAATTGATGCAAAAGGTTGCTATGTGTTCCCTGGATTTATTGATCCTCATACACACTTTCAAATGACAAATGCCTTGGCGTCTACTGCAGATGATTTTGATAGTGGTACAAAGGCTGCTATCCTTGGTGGGACTACTTCAATCATCAACTTTGCTTCTCCCGAGGATGGATCCCTTTGTAAAGGCTTAGAGGTTCATAAGGAGCGTGCTGCAGGGCATTGCTCCTGTGACTACAAATTTCATATGGAGCTTGTAGAAATGAATGATACGGTGGCCAGTGAAATACCGAAAGTGGTTAAAGCTGGTGTATCATCCTTTAAGGTATATTTAGCTTATGGGTTCCGTTTAACGGACCGAGAAATTTATGACGCTATTGAAGCTATAAAACCAACAGGCGCACTTGTAGGGGCTCACTGTGAAAATGGGGACCTCATCGATGCACTCGTAGCTGATAAGCGTAAGTGCGGGGACTTAGATATAAGTAATCACCCACTTACAAGACCTGCTATGATTGAATCGGAAGCGATTAAGCGATTTAGTACAATTGGTGCTGCATTAGAGTATCCCGTGCATATTGTGCATGTAAGTTCTAAAGAAGGCGTAGATGAAGTTCTACGTGAGCGGGCATTAGGACATCAAGTGACTTGTGAAACATGTCCACAGTATTTGGTGCTTGATGAATCACGATATAAATTACCTGATTTTGAAGGGGTTAAATATGTGATGAGTCCTCCACTTAGAACGATACAAGATCAAATGGCATTGAAGGATGCACTAGTAAATGGTGTATTCCAAACCATTGGTTCCGACCATTGTAGCTTTACCTTTAATGATCAAAAATTAAAGAGTCGTTATGACTTTACCCGAATTCCTGGAGGTATTCCTGGAGCTGAAGAACGGGGTATCATTGCTTATGATGTGTTGGTTAACCAATGCAATATGAGTGCCGTAGATTTTATGAAATTAGTAAGTGAAAACCCAGCAAAACTATATGGCATGTATCCTAAGAAGGGTACATTAGCTGTAGGTAGTGATGGAGATATTACAATCGTAGATAAGAATGTAAAACACATTCTTTCAATAGAGTCTGCCCATACAAAGGCTGACTATATACCGTATGAGGGACTATCTGTAACCGGTATGGTTCGTGATGTAATCCTCAGAGGTCACCATGTGGTACAAGATGGATCCTTAATAGAATCATATCTTGGTGAATGTATTCCTTAATGAAAGGAGGACTATATATGTACCGCTTTCAAGTGAATGGCACCTATTATGAGGCTCAAGAGGATCAGCGCTTAATTGATTTCTTGAGAGCTGATTTGAAGCTGACAGGCACCAAAGAAGGTTGTAGTGCTGGTGCTTGTGGTACGTGTACAGTAATTATAGACGGGAAAAAGGCAAAAGCTTGTGTTAGTAAATTATCCCAATTAGATGGCAAATCAATTGTAACGATTGAGGGATTAACTGATAGGGAAAAAGCTGTATACACCTATGCTTTTGGTGAATGTGGAGCGGTGCAATGTGGCTTCTGTATACCAGGTATGATTATTAGTGCAAAGGTCCTAATTGATGAAAATAATGACCCTACATCTGAAGATGTTAAAAAAGCTATTTTAGGCAATATTTGTCGTTGTACAGGTTATGTGAAAATTGAAGAAGGCATTATGCTAGCAGCAAAAATGATTCGTGAGAATTTACCTGTTCCGGAAAAGGATACTAATGCTGCTGTAGGCGCTCGTTTACATCGTGTCGATGCGGAGGAAAAAGCTTTAGGTACGGGAAAATATGCCGATGATATTCATATGGATGGTATGATTTACGCTAAGGCATTGCGTTCTAAATATCCACGGGCTAGAGTGGATCGCGTTGATGTGTCTAAAGCTCTTGAACACCCAGCCTGTGTAACGGCTTTGACTGCTGCTGATGTACCATTCAATAAAACTGGTCATTTAGTGCCGGATTGGGATGTACTTATCACAGAAGGTGATATTACACGTTATGTAGGCGATGCAGTTGCACTTGTTGCAACTACAGAAAAGAAATATTTAGACGAAGTATTGGCTCTAGTTGAAGTTGATTATACTGAATTAGAACCCGTACTAGATCCATTGGAAGCACTAAAACCAGATGCTCCTCAGTTACATCCAGACGGAAATGTATTATCTCGTCAAACATTATCTCGTGGCGATGTAGATAAGGCTATTGCAGAGGCTGCTTTTGTAGTAACAAATCATTATTCCACACCTCAAACCGACCATGCATTTATGGAACCAGAATGTGCCGTTGCATATCGTGAGGGAGATGAAATTCATCTGCATTCAGGTAGCCAAAATGTTTATGATGATCGTCGTGAAGTTGCTCGTATGCTTGGTATTCCGAATGAGGCTGTAAAGGTTCACAGTATGCTCGTAGGTGGTGGCTTTGGTGGTAAAGAAGATATGACCGTACAGCATCATGCATCTCTCGTAGCTTGGCTTACAGGTAAACCAACTAAGGTTCTATTCTCTCGTCAAGAAAGTCTTAATATCCATACTAAACGTCATGCGATGGAAATGGATATTACAACAGCTTGTGATGCAGAAGGTAATCTGGTAGCAAGTAAGGTAAATATCGTTTCTAATTGTGGCGCGTATGCATCTTTAGGTGGTCCTGTACTTCAACGTGCTGGTACTCATTCTTGTGGCCCTTATCACTTTGATAATTTTGCCTTTGATGGTGTATGTGTTTATACAAATACTGTTCCTGGTGGTGCATTCCGTGGGTTTGGTGTAACACAAACTATCTTTGGTCAAGAGCAAAATATTGATGAATTAGCTGCGTTGGTAGGCATGGATCCTTGGGAATTCCGATATAAAAATGTTGTGCGCCCTGGCGATTCATTACCAAACGGACAAATTTGTTCCAAAGAAACCGCTTTAGTAGAATGTTTGGAAGCCGTAAAAGATGCATATTATGCATCTGACCGTACCGGTCTTGCGGTATGCTTGAAAAATAGTGGTATTGGTGTAGGATTACCTGATACGGGTCGCGTTATCTTAGAAGTACGTGATGGTAAAGTTCGTATTCGTACGGGTGCCGCTTGTATTGGTCAAGGCATGGCTACTATGGCAACACAAGTACTTTGTGAAACAACAGGCTTAACGGCGGATAAAGTATTTGTAGAACGTCCTGATACAGTACGCACACCAGATTCTGGTACAACTACTGCATCTCGCCAAACACTCTTTACCGGTGAAGCAACGCGCAAAGCAAGTCTTCGCTTAAAAGAAATGTTAAATACTAAAACATTAGAAGAACTGAATGGCGTAGAGATTTATGAAGAGTTCCTCGGTGAAACAGATCCATTTAATTCTGATAAATCGCATCCAAAAAATCACGTTGCCTATGGTTATGGTGCATGTGTAGCAACAATTGGTGAAGACAATAAGATTGCTAATTTACATGTAGCATACGATGTAGGTCGTGTAGTGAACCCTCAATCCTGTACGGGTCAGGCCGAAGGTGGCGCCATTATGGGAATGGGTTATGCAGTTACAGAAGACTTCCCTTATAAAGAAGGGTATGTAACATCTAAATACGGTACGCTAGGACTTCTTAGAGCTACCCAATGTCCTCCAATTCATGTAAGTCTTATCGAAAAAGGGACACCAGAACAATATGCATACGGAGCTAAAGGTATTGGCGAAATCTCTAGCATTCCGATTGCACCGGCTATTGCAAATGCGTATCGTCGTATCGACGGAGAACCACGTAGGTCCTTGCCGATTAAACATACAGGTTATAAAAAATAGAATATTTGCTTAATGGTAGGGGCTTTTGCCCCTAGCCATCAAGGTTCCCACGTGAAGTCGATGAGATTTCTAAACTCTATCATGTACGATAGTATGACTATATTGTTTAACTAGTAACTAAAACGTAAGATATGAGGTGATTCTTATGAGTAAAGGTGCATCTGGTGTCGACCATGTAGATGGTATGCTGCCAATCCCGCAGTTATTCGCTTATGGTTTACAGCACGTTCTGGCTATGTATGCTGGGGCAGTAGCTGTACCAATTATTATTGCACAAGCTATGCATTTGCCAATTGAAGATTTAATTCGTTTGATTACAGCTGACTTATTTACATGTGGTGTAGCTACATTGATTCAAACATTAGGATTCGGACCTGTTGGCGGGCGTATTCCTCTTATTCAAGGTGTTACATTTGCTTCTGTAGGCCCTATGATTATGATTGGTCAACAGCATGATATCAATACGATTTACGGTGCGATTATCGTAGCTGGTCTCTTTACATTCCTTGTGGCACCATTTTTCAGTCGTTTGATTCGGCTATTCCCACCTGTAGTAACAGGTACTATCATTACTATTATTGGTATCAACTTGATGCCAGTAGCTGTTAACTGGATGGGGGGTGGCGTAGGCAATAAAAACTTTGGCGATCCACTATACATAGCTCTTGGTGTAGCTACATTTGTTCTCGTTATATTAACTTATCGATTTGGTAAAGGTTTCCTTGGTAATTTGGCAATCTTAGTTGGCCTTATTCTTGGTACAGCCTTAGCTATGATTGTTGGTATTACAGATTTTTCAGAGGTAGGACGTTCTCAATGGATTTCTGTTGTAACACCATTCTATTTTGGTCTTCCAACCTTTGACTTTGCTTCTATTGTATCTATGATTATTGTAATGCTCGTAGTTATGGTAGAAACAACTGGTGATAGTATTGCGGTAGGTGAAATTGTAGATAAACCTATTGGTCAAAATGAATTGGCTGCGGTACTTCGCGCGGATGGCTTGTCTACTATTATTGGTGGTATCCTTAATAGTTTTCCGTATACAGCATTTGCTCAAAACGTAGGTCTTATTGCTGTAACACGTGTTAAGAGTCGTTTCGTTGTAGCAGCATCTGGTGTAATTTTAATTTTATTAGGCCTTTTCCCTAAATTAGCCGCTATCGTAGCTTGTATTCCAAATGCTGTACTAGGGGGCGCAGGGATTGCTATGTTCGGCATGATTATCGCCAGTGGGATTCGTTCTCTTGGTAAAGTTAGTTTCGATGGTAACTATAACCTGATGCTAGTTGCCATTAGTATTGGGGTATCCATGATTCCTCTTGCAGCACCTCAATTCTATACACACTTTCCAGCATGGGCTCAAATTCTTTTGAAATCTGGTATCACAGCTGGTAGTATAGTAGCTGTTATTTTAAATGTAATGTTTAATGGTTTTGGTTATAAAACTGTTAACGAACCTAATCGTGCGACTCGTAAATATCGCCACTTCACACGATTCAAAGGTTATCCTAAACATTTCTACCAATAAGATATAGTTAGACGAGTTTACTCTCATGCGATTATATGTATTGTCTCTCACAGTAGAAACCTTGTTAGTATAGGTAAAACATCAATATATATGTTTTTGTTTGTTAAAAAGATCTCACTCTGATTTGGAGTGAGGTCTTTTTTTATGGAATCGTATACTACTTTGGTATATAATTAAATAATATTATTGCAAAGGAGACGCATTATGAAAGACGAGCGATTTATAGTTACATATAGAATAGAAGCGAGTACATATGAAGAAGCAAAATCAATTGCTTGGGCTGTTCAAGTGGAGCAAACTATAGAATTTCCTTATGAGTTTGTAACGGATACATACATTAAAGAAACTATTACTGGTCGACTAGAATCTCTTGAACCTATAGTAGAAGACTCTCCTTATATCAATGTAGGTGTGATGTCAAATGCTGTAATTGATACCTCTCGTTACTATTTGGCTCGTATTTCATATCACGTAGATACTACAGCTCTAGAAGCAACACAATTTTTAAATGTTGTCTTTGGCAATTCTTCGTTACAGCCTCATATCTGGGTGGTGGATATTGAGCTGTGTCCAACACTTTACGATGTTTTTAAGGGCCCACGATTTGGCTTACAAGGAATTCGTCGTTTAGTGGAAACTCCGACGCGCCCAATGATTCAAGCCGTTGTAAAGCCGATGGGAACACCAAATGAGGAATTGGCTCGCATGTGTGGAGCCTATACACGTGGAGGGGCAGATGTCATAAAGGATGATCATGGTATTTCTAATCAGTCCTTCTCTCAATATAAAGATCGTGTAAAACGATGTGCTTCTATGGTACAGGAAATGAACGCTACACATGGGACACATACATTATATGCAGCAAATGTATCTGGTGATGGCACAGACGTATTGGAACGCGCTTATTTTGCCAAAGAGGCTGGTGCTACAGCTCTCATGGTGGCTTCAGGCCTCGTTGGTTTCGGTTGGCTACATAAATTAGCTACTGATGAAAAATTACGATTGCCTATCATTCATCACCCCGCTTATTCTGGTGGATTTGTAAGCCCTGGTATATCTGGTGTAGCCGATTACTTACAACTAGGTTTATTACCTCGTATTTTTGGGGCTGATATGCCAATCTTCGTATCTTATGGTGGACGCTTTACTTTTACAGAGAAGCAATGCAAGAGAATTTCCTCTTATATTAAACGATCAATGGGCTTGATGAAAGCGGCTTGCCCTGCACCAGGTGGTGGCGTTACAGATGCTCGTCTTAATGAACTTGTTGAGCTGTACGGAAATGATACGATGTTCCTTGTTGGAGGCGATATGTTCCGCAGAGGGCCAGATATTGAGGCTAATATGTCGTATTTTGTAGAGCGTCTGACTAAATTATCTGAAAGAACGTAATAATAGCTTGAATTTAAATGAGTTAATACAATATTTAACTAAATAAGCTATTGACTTTTACAGAAATAATAGATTTATGATTAAGTATATGGAGTGTTTTGATGAGTGAATCCTCACCGTTGGAGGTCCATGTCCTTGCCAGTGGTAGTAAGGGCAATTGTACAGTGATAAAAAAAGGGAACTCCGTAATATTGCATGATGTAGGCATCAGTTGTCGGCGCATTGTCAATGGGTTAAAAGAATTACATATTGATATGGCACAGGTAGAGGGTATATTTGTCAGTCATGAACATAGTGATCACATTGCGGGACTACAACAATTACTAAAACGATTTGATATTCCTGTGTATACGAAGCAAGGCACCTGGCGTGAAATCCAAGATAAGTTAATCGTACCAAAGAATCGATTAATCGAGCTTACAAAGGGCAGTTTAACGTTGGGGAGTCTAATTGTGGAACCTTTTTCGGTAAGTCATGATGCGGCTGATCCAATTGGTATAAATGTGTTTGCTGGGAACAATAAGGCAACTATTGTCACTGATACAGGCGTGATTTCAGATAATATTTTACGTAGAATTGATGATACGACTCTGTTAGTGCTAGAGGCGAATTATGATCCTCATATGTTGCGATTCGGACCCTATCAGCCGTTTTTGAAACAAAGGGTGGCTAGTGATGAAGGTCATTTGAGTAATGAAATGGCTGCGCAAGCACTACTCATGATGAAACGTCCTGATTTTATGCAAGTTATATTGGCCCATCGTTCTGAAAATAATAATAACGCTGTCCTCGTTACCCAAACCATTGGCAAAATACTTGTTGATGGTGGTGTTCGTATTGGACCTGAAATGAAGTTACAACATGGTCAGCCTAATGAAATTGTGTCCATCCAATCTGTGGAGAGGTAAAAATGAGATTTTATGTAGTCTGTATCGGCAAATTGAAGGATGCTTATTTACGTGAGGGCGTAGCAGAGTTTGTGAAACGTATGCGCCCCTATGGTGGCATTACAATTACAGAGCTGAATGAAAGTAAAATTGGAGATAAGCCGAGTGATGCGGATCGCAAACAAGTCGTTGCAGAAGAAGGAGACCGTTTATTAAAAGGGGTCCCTAAAAATGCGTATACTGTATTACTTGACGTGTATGGCAAACCAATGTCCTCTGAAGAACTCGCTAAGACGGTATCTAAGCTTGAGGTGGATGGTGTTAGCGATATGGCTTTCATTATTGGTGGTGCCTTTGGGGTGAGTGATACATTACGTCAGACTGTAAATTATAAATTATCTTTTAGCCCTATGACTTTTACTCATCAAATGGTTCGATTGCTACTTGTAGAACAAATTTATCGAGCATCAAAAATCAATCGTAATGAACCTTATCATTGGTAGAAGACGTAGACTTAAAAATTATTTGTATAATACTTTCAGAAAAAAAGGAGTTTTATTATACTGTGGCGAATAGTATAATAAAGCAAGATGTATTTGTAAGGAGGAATTCACTATGAAAATCCAAGAAGTAATGAATAAATACCCTGTTACTGTTGGCAAAGATGCGCCGATTTCTGATGTAGCTGATTTATTGGTTAAATATAATTTAACAGCTGTGTCCGTAGTGGATGATGATAATAAGTTGTTAGGTATTATCTCTGAAGGTGATTTACTTTATAAAAAAGTACGTCCTCATGTGCCTCATTATGTTAATGTATTAGGCGCTAGCATCTATTACAATGGCATCGGTGAATATAATGCTCAATTTAAAAAATTATTGGCATCTCACGTTCATGAGTTGATGACTGATGAAGTAATTACAACCACACCGGATAAAGATGTAGAAGAAATTGTATCTGTTATGCTTGATCAACATTTGAAAAATGTGCCAGTTGTAGATAAAGAGTACCGTTTGATTGGAATTTTGTCTCGTCGGGACATTATCAAATTGATTGCTAAAGATAACTAATTGGCATAATTATGTAAAATATGTAAAGACCACCCGTTTTGGGGTGGTCTTTTAGTGTATATTGAGAAGAATTGCATTGACCTTGCATTTATGTTATTATTAGGAGTGCATAATATACTACAGAAATTTGGGCATATTGCCCTTCAAGGAGGACATATTTTAAATGAAAGCAACTGTAAATCCTGTTGATCAACACGTAGTAACGTTAACTATTGAAGTACCTGCAGCAGAAGTAGATAAGGGCATTAAACAAGCTGTAAAACGCATTGCAGGTCAAGTGAACATCCCTGGCTTCCGCAAAGGACATGCGCCTCGCCGTATTTTGGAAATGAACTTCGGTAAAGAAGCTATCTTGGAAGAAGCGTTTGAAGTATTGGCTAGCCAAAACTATAGTGCTGCACTTCGTGAAAATGATATCGTGCCTGTATCTGAACCTGAAATCGAACGCGAACAATTCGAAGAAGGCAAAGATTTGATTTTCAAAGCTACTGTAACTAAACGCCCTGAAGTTAAACTTGGCGATTACAAAGGCTTAGAAGCAGATAAACAAGATGCTACAGTATCTGATGAACAAATCGAAGAACAGTTGAACAATATTCGTGAACAACAAGCAAAAATGGTTGTTGCTGAAGAAGGCGCTACAATTCAAAAAGACGACTTTGCAGTAATCGACTTTGCTGGTTCCGTTGATGGTAAACCATTTGATGGTGGTGAAGGTAAATCCTACCCATTACAAATCGGTTCTGGTAGCTTCATTCCTGGCTTCGAAGATCAATTGATTGGCGCTAAAGCTGGTGATGATGTAACTGTAAAAGTAACATTCCCTGAAGACTACTTCGTAGCAGAACTTGCTGGTAAAGAAGCAGAATTCAAAACTCATATCCATGATATTAAACGTAAAGAATTGCCTGAGTTGAATGACGAATTCGCCAAAGAAGCAAGCTCTTACGAAACTATTGAAGAATTGAAAAAAGATCTTCGCACTAAAATGGAAGAAGAAGCTTCCCGTCGTGCAATCGATACTTACAATGCGAACTTGATTCAAACAGCTGTTAAAAATGCAACTGTAGAAATCCCAGAAGTAATGATTAAAGATCGCGTAGAACAAATGATTCAAGAATTGGCTATGAATATGGAAGGCCGTGGCTTGAAACTTGATGACTACTTGAAATTCTCCAATAAAACTATCGAAGATTTACGCTCTGAATATAAAGATTCCGCAGCTGAAAACGTACGCGCTGATTTAGTATTGGACGCTATCGCAACTGCTGAAGGTATCGAAGTAACTCCAGATGATATGAACCGTGAAATCTTCATTATGGCTCAAAACTTTGGAGCAGATCCTAAAGAAGTTTGGGATATTATTGCAAAAGAAGGTCGTGTAGCTATGTTGGCAGGCTCTGTAGCTCGCAAAAAAGCAGCTCGATTCATTATTGATAATGCAAAAGGCGCTGAAGCTGCAGAATAATAGTTTGCTCAACTAGGTACATGAAAAGGTGATTATATGTATGTACCAATTGTAGTTGAACAAGGTGAACGCGGAGAGCGTTCCTATGATATTTACTCTCGCTTGTTAAAGGATCGCATTATTTTCCTTGGTGGCCCCATCGATGATAATGTGGCAAATGCGGTTATTGCGCAAATGTTATTCCTGGAAGCAGAGGATCCTGATAAGGATATCCATTTGTACATCAATAGCCCTGGTGGTGTTGTAACCGCAGGTATGGCTATTTATGATACGATGCAATATATTAAACCAGATGTGTCTACTATTTGTGTAGGCTCTGCAGCGAGCATGGGTGCTGTGCTTTTAACAGCTGGCACTAAAGGTAAACGATATGCGTTACCTCATGCGCGCATCATGATTCACCAACCATTAGGTGGTGTACAAGGACAAGCATCTGAAATTGAAATCCATGCCCGTGAGATTCTTCGCATGCGTGAAGAGTTAAATGGTATCTTAGCTTCTCGCAGTGGACAAGATATTGAAGTAGTAGCTCGCGATACAGATCGCGATAACTTCATGAGTGCTCAGGATGCCGTTGAATACGGCTTAATTGATGAGGTGCTCACAAGAGAACCTGTAGAAAGCAAGTAATGGAGGCGCCCCTTGGCAAAAGATAAAGACACTATGCGCTGCAGTTTTTGTGGACGCACAAGCGAAGAAGTCCGCAAATTAGTGGCGGGGCCTAACGTGTATATTTGTGATGAATGCGTTGAAGTTTGTGAACGCATCATTGCAGATGAGTTGGGTGCGGTTGAGACGGACGACTTCAATTTAAAAGAATTGCCAACGCCTAGAGAAATTAAAGCTCATCTTGACGAATATGTCATTGGTCAAGATGATGCTAAAATCTCTTTAGCCGTGGCTGTATATAATCACTACAAACGTTTACAAACAGATAATGTAGTTGATGATGTAGAATTACAAAAGGCTAATGTTTTATTCATTGGTCCTACTGGTAGTGGTAAAACACTATTGGCTCAAACCTTAGCGAAAATGCTAGAAGTACCATTTGCTATTGCAGATGCTACAAGCTTAACTGAGGCTGGGTATGTAGGGGAAGATGTAGAAAACATCTTACTCAAAATTATCCAAGCTGCAGATTATGATATAGCTCGGGCTGAACGTGGCATTATCTATATCGATGAAATTGATAAGATTGCTCGTAAGTCTGAGAACCCTTCCATTACACGTGATGTGTCTGGTGAAGGCGTACAACAAGCATTGCTTAAAATCTTAGAAGGTACTGTCGCTTCTGTTCCCCCACAAGGTGGTAGGAAGCATCCTAATCAAGAAATGCTTCAAATTGACACTACGAATATTCTCTTTATTTGTGGTGGTGCATTTGATGGTATGGATAAGGTTATTACTAAGCGTACCGCTAAGAAAACACTTGGCTTTGGTGCAGATGTACAGCGTAAAGAAGAACGCAATGTATCGGCTATCTTAAAAGATGTTGTACCTGAAGATTTATTAAAATTTGGCTTGATTCCTGAGTTTATTGGACGTTTGCCAGTAATGGTGACATTAGATCAATTAGACAGAGATGCGTTAATTCAAATTTTGACAAAGCCTAAAAATGCATTAACAAAACAATATGAAAAAATTCTATCCCTTGATGGTGTAGAATTAACTTTCACTGAAGATGCATTAGAAGAAATCGCTGATGAAGCATTACAGCGAAAAACAGGTGCTCGTGGTTTGCGTGCTATCATTGAAAAGGTGATGAAACGCGTAATGTTTGAGGTTCCTTCCATGCCGGAAGTAACTAAGTGCATTGTGAATCGTGAATCCGTATTAAGCACAGGTGAACCTATACTCAAAAATGAGGCAGACCAAGACATCCAGTTGAAATCGTAATTCGAAGAAACTCATTTCTGTGTAGGAATGAGTTTCTTTTCATAATATATATACCTGGAGGAAGTATGAATTTACTCGAAGTTGGGATCCCTACCGTACCTCTCAGAGGCATGGTAGTATACCCGAATATCGTGATTCACCTCGATATCGGTCGAGACAAATCCATTAAGGCGGTGGAAGCCGCAATGAATGAGGACCGCATTTTAGCTGTCGTAACTCAAAAAGATGATGCTGTAGATGCGCCAACAGTTCATGATTTAGCCCAAATGGGTACATTAGTAAAAATTAAACAAATGTTGCGCTTACCAGGTGGTATAGTACGTGTTCTTGTAGAGGGCATCACTCGTATTCGTCTTATGAATATTACTAGCATGGACCCTTATTATATAGGAGACTATGAACGAGTGGCGTCTGAATTTGAAGACGATGTAGAGCTTGAAGCTTATCGTCGTTTGGTTCAAGCTAAATTTGGCGAATGGGCAGAAGAAGCTAAATCAGTTACTGATGAAGGTGTAACGCGCGTTATGGAATTACGCAATCCTTGTGAATTAGCTGACCAAGTTGCATTTCTATTGCCTATTAATAATTTGAAACGTCAAGAGTTACTTGAAGAATTATCTGTGGCTCGTCGTCTTAACATGATTGTAGGCATTTTAAATATGGAATTACAAATCTCTGATTTGGAAAATTCCATCAATAATCAAGTGCGTCAATCTATGGAAAAAGCGCAGAAGGAATATTTCTTGCGCGAAAAAATCCGCGTTATCCACGATGAGTTGGGTGATAAAGGGGATCCCGAGGAGGAGGCAGAAGAACTACGAGTTAAGTTAAAAGCACTTAATCTAAGTGAAGACGTACATACGCGTATTGATAAAGAAATTTCTCGTTACAGCCGCATGCCTCAATTGATGCCGGAAGCAACAATTTTGCGCAATTACCTAGATTGGGTATTGGCATTACCGTGGAACGAATTAACGGAAGACCGTTTAGATATTAAGGGCGCTCATGCTATGCTCGAGGCCGATCATTATGGCCTTGAAAAGGTTAAGAAACGCATTTTAGAATTTTTAGCGGTTCGTAAATTAACTGGTAAAAATAGTGGCTCTATTCTTTGTTTAGTAGGCCCACCAGGCGTTGGTAAAACCTCTTTGGCTACCTCTATTGCTAAAGCAATGAATCGTAAGTTTATCCGTGCATCCTTAGGTGGTGTTCGTGATGAAGCTGAAATTCGTGGACATCGACGTACTTATATTGGTGCTTTACCTGGTCGTATGATTCAGGGGTTAAAAAATGTAGGTACTAAGAATCCTGTATTTTTATTGGATGAAATTGATAAATTAGCATCTGATTATAAAGGTGATCCATCTTCAGCGTTATTAGAAGTATTGGATCCAGAACAAAATAGCACATTTAGTGATCACTTTATCGAAGTACCGTTCGACTTCTCTGAAGTTTTCTGGATTACTACGGCTAATGTAGCATCTAATATTCCTGGTCCATTGTTAGATCGTATGGAAATTATTGAGTTGTCCAGCTATATGGAAGAAGAAAAACTAGAAATTGCTAAGCGTTACTTAACACCTAAGCAAATTAAGAAAAATGGCCTTGAAGATTACAAGGTTAAATTATCTGATGCTGTGTTAAGAAAGGTAATTTCCGAATATACTCGCGAAGCAGGTGTTCGTACTTTAGAGAAAACAATTGCTAAGATTTGCCGTAAGATTGCTTTCAAAGTAGTTGAAGAAGGCGGAGACGCACCAAAAGTCACTACTAAGAATCTTCACGAATTCTTAGGCGCACCAATCTTTGTTGACCAAGAGCGAGAAAAGAAAGCACAAGTTGGCTATGTAAATGGATTAGCTTGGACATCTGTTGGTGGTGTAGTATTACCATGTGAAGCTACAACTATGAATGGTACCGGTAAATTGGCTTTAACTGGTAGTCTCGGCAAGGTTATGCAAGAGTCTGGTCAAGCGGCTATGAGTTATATTCGCCATAATGCAAAAGCTTTAAAGATTGAAGAAGATTTTTATAAAAAGCTTGATATTCACGTTCACTTGCCAGAAGGGGCAACCCCTAAAGATGGTCCTTCAGCAGGTATTACAATGACATTAGCTATGGTATCTATTTTGACTAACCGCAAGGTTCGTTCTGATATTGCCATGACTGGTGAAATCACATTGCGTGGCCGCGTATTACCAATAGGCGGCTTAAAAGAAAAATTATTAGCAGCCTTGTCTCATGGTATTAAAGAGGTGTTGATTCCAAAAGGCAATGAAAAGGATATTGCAGAATTACCTGACATTGTGAAAGAAGGCCTCATCATTACGCCAGTTAAGACAATGGATGAAGTATTAGCAAAGGCACTTGTGTAATGCAAAAGAAGAAAAAATCCACTAAACCAATGGGCCCAAAACCACAATATACACGAAAAGAACCAAAGGGGCCTCGTATTATAGCTGCAAAATATAATACTTCCTGTGTGAAGGCGGATCAATATCCTGAAGGGGATACCGTAGAAATCGCCTTCCTTGGACGCTCTAATGTGGGCAAGTCTTCGTTGATTAATTCTTTATGTAACTATCGTGGGTTAGCCCTCGTTAGTGGTCAGCCAGGTAAGACTAAGACGATAAACTACTTTGATATTGAATCAAAAGAGGATATTTCTGAAACCGAGGAACGCAGATATAACTGGTTTCTCGTTGACCTTCCTGGTTATGGTTTTGCAAAGACAAATAAAGGAAACCGCAATCTGTGGTCTTCCTTTATTGCCGATTATATTTTACATTCTGAACGATTGATGTTGTTGTGTTTACTTATCGATGGTCGCCATCCTGAAATGGCCATTGATAAGGTGGCCTTTGATTGGCTCGTCGAAGCCGGTGTTCCGTTACAAATTGTAGTGACCAAGGCCGATAAATTGACGGCTAAAGAAAAGTCTGCAAACTTGTCTATTATTAAAGAGCTATATCCAACGGCTACCCCGCCGATTTTGTACAGCTCTTTAAAGCATACTGGACGTGAGCTTTTACAACAACGAATCAATAAAATTTTGGTAGGAGATGAAGCATGAGTCAAACGAATGAATTAGAGATTATGGAACGCATTGCTCTAGATTTAGAGCGTGTCGAAGAGTCTCTTGCATCATCTTTTAATACCGGTGCAGAGGACTTCAATGCACTGATTCGACCGTTATCAGCAGCAGGTGGTAAGCGTTTGCGTGCTCAATTGTGTCTATTGATTGCTAATGCAGGTACATCTATAGAGCGTCAACGCATTAAAATTGCTGAGGCTGTTGAAATGCTTCATTTAGCAACACTTATCCATGACGATGTTTTAGATCAAGCTGAAATTCGCCGTGGGGAGGATACAATTCACATGCATAAAGGTAATAAAGTAGCTATCCTTAGTGGTGATTATTTATTTGCTAAAGCATTTAAAATCGTATCTGAAATGACGAATATGAAGTATCTTCAAGTATTCTCTCATATTATCACATGCCTCGTAGAAGGTGAGTTCATGCAAATGGAAGATGTATATCGCATCGATCAAGGCATAGAGCGTTATATGACAAAGACGCAAAAGAAAACAGCAGACTTTATGGAAGGCTGTATGGAGCTTGGTGGTCTCTTAGGAGATTGGCAAGCGAATGAAATCATAGAGTTGAAAAAATATGGTCATGCATTAGGCATGGCATTCCAAATTACAGACGATATTATGGATTATCGTGAAACAGCGGAAACAACGGGAAAGCCTGTAGGGAATGATCTTCGAGAGGGACTATTGACGTATCCGTTATTAAGCATCGTTAACGATGGTAATAAAGATAAATTGCTTGAAGATATTAAAGGCTTAAATAATGGTGGTAATGAGCAAGACATTATTGATTATGTTATTGCTCAAGGTGGAATTGATAATACATTAGCTGTAGCTGATAAATATTGTAAAGATGCTCTAGCGGCACTCGCTGCAGTGCGTGATTTCCCAGGGAAGGAATTCCTTGTGATGGCTGTAGAAAATCTGGCTGATAGAAAGGTATAATATGGAACCATTCGAACCAAAATCGGATTTCGAATATCCCATGCAAAAACCTTCTTTTGATAGTGTAGTTCGTCAAAAACGGCGTGAAGCAGAACAAAAGACTGAGCAAGAACGATATAAGGTGGCAACTCAACACATTCCTGAGGATGTGGAAGATGAACCAGTTTATACGGCTATAGAGCAGAAGATGATGGATGAAGCAAGGGAATTGTCTCTTGTAGGACATCTTTCAGAGCTGCGAAAACGATTGATTATAATAGCTGTAGCAGTTATTGTGGGAACTTGTATTTCTTATTATTATGTAGACTTATTATTGGAAATACTCCTAAAACCGGCTGGCAAGCTCTATTATATGAGACCTACTGAAGCATTTTTTACATATATGAAGGTGTCTGTTGTAGGTGGCTTAGTCATAGCCGCTCCCATTATATTGCATCAGATTTGGCTATTTGTTAAGCCTGCACTAACTGTGCGAGAAAAGCAGCTATCTAACTGGATCTTACCAGTAGCAATTGGTCTATTCGGGATAGGTATTGTATTTTCTTATTTTCTCGTATTGCCTGCAGCGGTGAAGTTCTTTATGGGCTTTGCTACAGATGAATTACAGCCGATGTTTTCTATTGGTCAGTATATGGACTTTGTATTATCCTTTGTATTGCCCTTTGGATTTATCTTTGAGTTGCCGTTGATCTTAATTATTTTGGGATATTTCAACTTAATTACATCACGCTTTTTAAAAACGAAGCGAAAGATATTTATTCTTATATCCTTTATCATAGGTGCTGTCATTTCACCTACACCGGATATGTTCTCGCAAACGATGATTGCATTACCTATGATATTGCTATATGAAACAAGCCTATTTGTATTGGCTAAAATTATGAAGCGCTAAGGAGTCTTTTAGGAGGAACGATGAAAACCTACGAAAATTTAACCACATATAATCCTGGTGAAATAGAAGGCAAATGGTATTCTTATTGGGAAAATCAAGGATACTTTCACGAAGAAGTAGACACGAATAAAGAGCCATTTAGTATCGTATTACCACCTCCTAATGTAACTGGTATGTTGCATATGGGGCATGCCCTTGATAACACATTACAAGACATCCTCATCCGTTTCAAACGCATGCAAGGCTACAATGTATTGTGGATGCCAGGTACAGACCACGCTGGTATTGCTACACAAATCAAAGTAGAAGAGATGCTTGCTAAAGAAGAAGGAAAATCTCGCTATGATTTGGGCCGTGAAAAATTCGTAGAGCGCGTGTGGGAATGGAAAAAAGAATATGGTGATACTATTGTAAAACAAATCCGTAGCCTTGGCGCATCCTGTGATTGGACCCGTGAGCGATTTACTTTGGATGAAGGATACTACCATGCAGTGCGCGAAGTATTTGTAAGCCTTTATGAAAAAGGTTTGATCTATCGCGGTGAACGCATCATCAACTGGTGTCCTCGTTGTGCCACTGCGTTATCTGATGTTGAAGTTGAGCATGAAGACGAACATGGCCATTTATGGCATATTAAATATCCTGTAAAAGGTGAAGATAATCGTTTCGTTGTTGTTGCTACAACTCGTCCAGAAACAATGTTTGGTGATGTAGCAGTAGCAGTAAATCCTGATGATGATCGTTATAAAGATCTCATTGGTAAAACATTAATCTTGCCATTTGTTAATCGAGAAATCCCTGTAATTGCCGATGACTATGTTGATGCTAGCTTCGGTACAGGCTGTGTAAAAATTACACCTGCTCATGACCCTAATGACTTTGAAATGGGTCAACGCCATGATTTAGAGTCCATCGTTGTTATGAACAATGATGCAACAATGAATGAAGGTGCTGGCAAATTTAATGGCTTACCTCGTGAAGAAGCGCGTAAACAAGTAGTAGCTGAACTTAAAGAATTAGGCCTACTTGAAAAAATCGATGATCATGACCATGCAGTAGGTCATTGCTCTCGTTGTAATACAATCATCGAACCAATGGTATCTAAACAATGGTTCGTAGATATGAAACCATTGGCAGAGCCAGCTCTTAAGGTTGTTAAAGACCACGAAGTAGAGTTCGTTCCTGAACGTTTTACAAAAACATATGTGAACTGGCTTGAAAATATCCGCGATTGGACGATTTCTCGTCAATTGTGGTGGGGCCATCGCATTCCTGCATGGTATTGTGATGATTGTGGTGAAACTATCGTTAGCCGTGAAGATATTACAGAATGTCCTCATTGCCACGGTCATGTTACACAAGATCCAGATGTTCTTGATACATGGTTTAGCTCTGGTTTATGGCCGTTTGCCACACTGGGTTGGCCTAAGCAAACTCCAGAACTTAAACAATGGTATCCAACAAGTGTGCTTGTAACTGGTTACGATATCATCTTCTTCTGGGTTGCTCGTATGATCTTTATGGCTCTTGAGTTTGAACATGAAATTCCATTTAAACATGTATTTATTCATGGTCTTGTTCGCGATAGCCAGGGCCGTAAAATGAGTAAATCTTTGGGCAATGGTATTAATCCGCTTGAAGTTATCGACCAATATGGTGCTGATGCATTGCGCTTTACTCTTGTAACTGGCAACACACCTGGTAACGATATGCGTTTCTATATGGAACGTGTTGAGGCTAACCGTAACTTTGCCAATAAGATTTGGAATGCATCAAAATTTGTATTGATGAACCTTACAAATTATGATGAAAGTTTCGTTCCAACAGTAGATGATTTGACATTGGCTGACCAATGGATTGTTCAAAAATACAATGAAACTGTACAAAATGTAACATCTAACCTCGATAAATTCGAATTAGGCGAGGCTGCTAGTTCAGTATATGACTTCATTTGGAATACATACTGCGATTGGTACATTGAATTAGCGAAACCTCGTTTGTATAGTGAAAGTGACGAACGTGATCGTCGTACAGTTCAATATTTACTTGTAACAATCTTACGTCATATGCTCGAATTATTACATCCATTCATGCCGTTCGTAACTGAACATATTTGGCAACATTTGCCACACGAAGGGGACAGCATCGTTGTTACTAAATGGCCTGAAGCATTGAAATTCGATAATCTTGAAGGGGCAGCACGTCAAATGGAAGTTATGATGGATGCTATCAAAGGTATTCGTAACATGCGTGCTGAAATGAATGTGCCTTTAGGTAAAAAAGCTGAGGTTATCGTAGCGCCAACAGATGAAGCATTAGCTAAAACTGTAGCAGAACATAGTGACTACTTCGTAACATTGGCTTGGGCAGAGAAAGTAACAATTCTTGGTACCGATGATCCAAAACCAGAAAATGCGACTGTAACCGTTGTCAATGGTATGGAAGTATATCTCTTACTTAAAGACTTGATTGACGGTGAAAAAGAAAGAGAGCGTATTGCAAAGGAAAAAATCCAAATGGAAAAAGAAATTTCTCGTTTGGAAGGTAAATTGTCTAACCAAGGCTTCTTAGCAAAAGCTCCTGAAGCTGTAGTAGCAAAAGAAAAAGAAAAGTTAGAAGAATATAAACAAAAACAACAAGCGTTATTGGAACGTGAAGCGTTCCTTGAAACCTTATAATAGGAGGTTTATATGACATATCAGGAGGCCTTAGCCTATTTGGAGCAGGCATCTTCATTTGGTATTAAACCTGGCCTTGAACGAATTACGGCTTTTATGGATGTGTTAGGGAATCCACAAGAAGATTATAAAATTGTTCATGTTACAGGTACAAATGGTAAGGGCTCGGTTACCTCATATATTTCCTACGCACTGTTTACAAGTGGATTACGGGTGGGGCGATTTACATCGCCTCACCTTCAATCCTATACGGAGCGTATTCAAATTAATGATGGAAATATAACAGAGGAAGCCTTTGGAAAATTAATTAGTCGCGTAAAGATTGCAGTAGATACTATTATTAGTAATGGAATAGAAGCGCCAACACAATTTGAAATATTAACAGCTGCCGCATTTTTATTCTTTAAGGAGCAAGGTGTCGACTATGCTGTAGTAGAAGTTGGTTTAGGTGGCTTACTAGATTCTACTAATATCGTGACTCCAAAAGTATCTGTTATTACTAATGTAACTATTGATCATCAGGCGTATTGTGGTGATACTGTCGAGGAGATTGCACGCCATAAAGCGGGGATTATCAAACCTAATGTGCCTGTAGTGACAGCTGCACAAGATACACCTCTTAATATCATTGAGGACGTAGCCAATAAACAACATGCTAAGCTTTATGTTTTTAATAAAGATTTTGGTATTGATAGCCGCAGCGCTGTAACGGGTGGTCAAATGATAACTGTTAGTTCTAACGATGCTGCACCTGCTATGTTGTTTACGACGATGGCTGGCATTCACCAATCTGTAAATCTCGCTTGTGCATTGATGGCCGTACGTTTATTGATGAAAGAGGATACGAACATCAGTGAAGAAACGATGCGTGAAGGATTTGCCCGCACTACGTGGGCGGGGCGCTTTGAAGTTAAACGAGGCTTAGATCGTACCTTTATATTTGACGGTGCTCACAATGCGGCAGGGGCTGAGTCTTTTGCCATGACGTACAATGAATTATTTAAGGACACACCGAAAACGGTGGTAATGGCTATCCTTAAAGATAAAGATCAAGAGACTATTATTCGTGAAGTGGTTAAATCTGGCGACACAGTCCTCGCTGTACCTGCACCAACAGATAGAACAGAGGTACCTGAAAACTTGGTTGAAGTGATTCGTCGTACTGTACCTAAGGTGACGGCTCAAACTGCAGAATCTGTTGAGGCTGCATTAGCATTGGCTTATAAACATACAAAGACTGGTGATATCATTGCTGTATGTGGTTCTTTATATATTCTAGGAGATGCTCGTCAGTGGTTTTTCCATGAGATGAGCCATTGAGGTGAGAATATGGAACTCTCACTCATTCCTAATCAGAAACGACTTACCTTTTATATTGAACGATTAATCTATGGTGTTGTCATTGCGATGCCACTTCAGCCAATGGTAGGAGATGTACTTCTCTGGTTGGCTATAGGTCTAGCATTATATGATTTGATTTCTAGTAAATCATTGAGTTTGCCGACAGGTTATTTATCTTGGACTGTTATGATCTTTGTTATCTGGACAGGTATATCGTCGTTAATGTCCCCAAACTGGGATTGGTCTATTCAGAGCTGGTTCTACCAAATTGTAGCGGGTGGGGGCATGTACTATTTAGTTCGTACCTATATCCGAACACCTAAACAGTGGAACTATTTTCTTCGTGCCTTTTTAGGTACAGCCGTTCTTGTATGCATTATTGGGGCCTATCAGTATATATTTGTTCCCAATATACATATAAAAGAATGGGTTGATGCAGCACAATTCCCTAAATTGATGCGTCGAATGGCGTCTACATTGCAAAATCCTAATTTGTTAGGGGCTTATCTATTGATGGTACTAAGTGTATGTATTAGCTATATTCTTGTTTATATGAAAGAGAATCGTACTCGTGAAGTTGTTACAATGCTGATTATTGGTGTTGTATTATTTTTAACGATGTTATTAACCTATTCGCGTGGTATTTGGATTAGTTTTGCGGCCATGATTCTGTATTGGGCTATTTTCGTAGAACGAAGACTATTCTTATCCTTGTTAGTGGTACCGTTAATTCTATACTTCTATGAAGGGGAAGTTGCTTCACGACTTTGGTCTATATTCCAAGGTCATGATACGTCATCAGAGCTTCGCTGGGCTCTATGGGATAGTACAATGTATATCGTACGAGAAAATCCAATCTTTGGTATTGGGTGGAATACATTCTACTTAGTTTATCCAGAGTATAACTATTACATTCAAGGTCCTAATGTGTTGATGTATCATGCCCATAATTTATATTTAAACATATTGGCTGAAACAGGTATTCCTGGCTTGCTATCATTCCTAGCAGTTATCGTCGGTCATGTTATTACATCTGTTCGTTTGAAAGGGGATATGTTCCGACAAGCTGCACAGATAGGTATAGGCGCTTTAGCTATCGGAGTTCTTTTTAGTGGATTGTCTGATTTTGAGCTGTATAGCCATCAAGTTACTATTGTTTTTTGGCAACTCCTTGGTTGGGTTGGGGCCTTTGTGAAAGTACAACTTTCCACAAAGGCCTATATGTAAAAGGTATATTTTGTATAATTAGTAAGTTTTATGGTAGCGATACAATTTCATAGTATGGTATAATTTATACATACCTTAGCAGGGTAAGCTTAAGTATATTTAACCGGTTTTCTAATGTTAGAATAATTGAACATTATTGCTTGCATTTGAAAACCGGTTTTTTGTATATCTATATTTTTATAGGAGGTGTAGCGGTCAGTTTCTGTATATATTATTTCTTTATTATATTGATAAGGCTCTATATGTTGTATTGAGATAGTTCGATATACATAAAAAACAACAATATATACTATTAAATTGATAATTCCTGTGAGTTATATCGGTGTGAATAAAACTTATGTGAAAATGTAAAAACCTATGCGTTTTGGTCATAATGCACAGTCGGAGTGTGATAAAAAATACATTTTAGTCATATAAGTTGACAATACATTGGATGTGGACTACGATGAAGTCGGTTTAAGGAACGTATTAGACCAAAGAGATTCAATTGTCGTTTAACAATGTTACTCTTAAAGGAGATGGTTATGGTGATAGACATCAAAGACCGCGTAAAAAATGTGGACCTGCAAGGTAAAATTGTCACTGCTTATGATGCAGCTCAGTTGATTAACCCTAATGATAAAGTTGGTATTTCCGGCTTTACACCATCGGGTTATGCAAAAGTTGTGCCATTGGCATTGGCAGAACGAATGGAAAAAGAACCATTCAAAATCGATTTGTGGACAGGTGCTTCCGTAGGTGATGAAGCTGATGGTGCGTTAACTCGTGCTAATGGTATTAATCGCCGCTTTCCATATCAAACCAATAAAGATATGAGAAAGGCTTTAAATAGTGGAGATGTTAAATACATCGATATGCATTTAAGCACAATGGCACAAAATATTCGTTATGGATTTTTCGGAGATTTAGATGTAGCAATAATTGAAGTATGTCAAATCAACGAAGATGGTTCTTTAGTACCGACTACCTCTGTTGGTAATTCTCCAACATTTGTTAGTCAAGCTAAAAAGGTTATCGTAGAGGTAAATGTATCTCAACCATTATCCTTAGTTGGTATGCATGATATCTATGAACCGTTAGATCCGCCACATCGTAAACCAATTCCGTTGGAACAGGCCGGCGATCGCATCGGTACAGAAGCAATACCTTGTGATCCTAGCAAAATTATTGCTGTGGTTCCAAGTGATGTACCTGATACAACAAGACCTTTAGCTGCTATTGATGATGATGCAAAGGCAATGAGTCAACATCTTATCAAATTCTTTGAACAAGAAATTGCAGAAGGTCGTTTGCCTAAAAATTTGCTTCCATTGCAATCCGGCGTAGGTTCTGTAGCAAATGCGGTAATTAGTGGCTTGGCCCAAGGGCCTTTCACAGATTTATCTATTTATACAGAAGTAATTCAAGACGGTATGTTTGACTTGATCGATGCTGGTAAAGTAACTGTATGTTCCGGTACTGCATTGAGTCCTTCTCCAGATGGATTGAAACGTTTCTATGCGAATATTGATGAATATCGTAAAAAAATTATTCTTCGTCCGCAAGAAATCTCCAATAACCCTGGTATTGCTCGTCGTATTGGTGTCATTGCCATGAATACCGCTATCGAATTTGATATTTTTGGCAATGTAAACTCTACTCATATTATGGGTAGCAAAATGATGAATGGTGTTGGTGGTTCTGGTGACTTTGCACGTAGTGCATATCTCACTATCTTCTGTACCAATTCCGTTGCTAAAAATGGCGACATCAGTTCTATCGTTCCATATGTATCCCATGTGGATCATCCAGAACATGACACTATGATTTTCTGTACAGAACAAGGTGTTGCTGACTGTCGTGGTTTGAGCCCAGTGGAAAGAGCTCGTTTGATTATTGAAAAATGTGCTCACCCAGACTACAAACCTATGTTAACTGAATACCTAGAAAAAGCATTAGCTGCAACAAAGAATGCCCATACACCAATGTTGCTTGATGAAGCTCTTTCTTGGCATAAACGCTTCACAGAAACTGGAAGCATGAAAAAATAACCTGTTTTTTTAGGAGGATGATGAAAACATGGCTTACGAAAACTTAAAAGCCCAAATTGCTGAGTACAACAAACTTTGTGACGAAAAATGCGCAAAAACTCCAGAACGTCAAAACTTAAAATACAACCGTGTGTATACACCAGTTGATATTGAAGGCTTTGATTATGAACGCGATTTGGGAATGCCTGGCGAATTCCCTTATACTCGTGGCGTACAACCTACTATGTACCGTGGTCGTTTCTGGACAATGCGTATGTATGCAGGCTTCGCTACAGCTGAAGAATCTAACAAACGTTACCGCTACCTAATCGAATCTGGTGCAACAGGTCTTTCCTGTGCGTTCGACTTGCCAACTCAAATCGGTTATGACTCTGATGATGTTATGGCTGAAGGCGAAGTTGGTAAAGTAGGTGTAGCGATTGACTCTTTGGCAGATATGGAAATCTTGTTCGATGGCATCGACCTTGGCAAAGTATCCACTTCCATGACAATCAACGCTCCAGCATCCGTTTTGTTGGCAATGTATATTGCAGTAGCTGAAAAACAAGGTGTACCTTCCACAGAATTGAAAGGTACTATTCAAAATGATATTTTGAAAGAATATGCAGCTCGTGGTACTTACATTTTCCCTCCAAAACCATCTATGCGTTTGATCACTAATATCTTCGAATATTGTTCTCAATACGTTCCAAAATGGAATACAATTTCTATTTCCGGTTACCATATCCGTGAAGCAGGTTCCACAGCAGCACAAGAAATCGCATTTACAATTGCTGATGGTATCGCATACGTAGAAGCAGCTTTGAAAGCTGGTCTTGATGTTGATACATTTGCTGGTCGTCTTTCCTTCTTCTGGAATGCTCATAATAATGTACTTGAAGAAGTTGCTAAATTCCGCGCATCTCGTCGCTTATGGGCAACAATCATGAAAGAACGTTTTGGTGCTAAAAAACCAAAATCCATGATGCTTCGTGTACATACTCAAACAGCGGGCTCCATGTTGACTGCACAACAAGTTGATAACAACATCGTTCGTGTTGCTCTTCAAACTGCAGCTGCTGTAATGGGCGGTACTCAATCCTTACATACAAACTCCCGTGACGAAGCTTTGGCTCTTCCTACAGAAGCATCTGTACAAGTAGCTCTTCGTACTCAACAAATCGTGGCTTACGAATCTGGTTTGGCTGACGTAGTTGACCCATTGGGCGGCTCTTACTATGTTGAAGCTATGACTAATGCTATCTATGACGAAGCTATGGCATACATCAAAAAAATTGATGAAATGGGCGGCGCTGTAGTAGCAATCGAAAAAGGCTACATCCAAAAAGAAATTCAAGAATCCGCTTACAAATGGCAAATGGAAGTTGAATCTGGCTTGCGCACAATCGTTGGCGTAAATAAATTCCAAGTCGAAGAAGAAGCTCCAAAAGACTTACTTCGCGTAGATGCTTCCGTAGGTGTTAACCAATCTAAGAAAACTCAAGCAGTTCGTGCTAACCGCGATCAAGCCGCAGTTGATAAAGCCTTAGCTGATTTGAAAGCTGGCGCAGCTGACGAATCTGTTAACTTGATGCCATTAATTCTTGCAGCAGTTAAAACATATGCTACTTTGGGTGAAATTTGTAATGTATTGCGCGAAGTATTCGGTGAATACGAAGCTCATTCCACATTATAATATCGGCTGATTTCGGAGGTAATATATCATGGCAGAAAAACGTATTAGAGTAATTGTAGCAAAACCAGGTCTTGATGGTCATGACCGTGGTGCAAAAGTAGTAGCACGCGCACTTCGCGATGCTGGTTTCGAAGTAATCTACACTGGTCTTCGTCAAACACCAGAACAAATCGTTGAAGCAGCACTTTCTGAAGACGTTAATGTAGTTGCATTATCTCTTCTTTCCGGTGCTCACAATACATTGTTCCCTAAAATTGTTGAACTTTTGAAAGAAAAAGGCATGGGGGATGTTCTTGTAATCGGTGGTGGCGTTATTCCTGATGCTGATATTCCTGGCTTGAAAAAAGCTGGCGTAGCAGCAGTATTCACACCTGGCACACCAACTAGCGATATCGTTAACTTTATTAAAGAAAACGTAAAATAATTGCTTAGGGCAAAGAGGGGTGCAACTCGAATAGTTGGCTCCCCTCTATTCCCATATTCGAAGATAGGTGGTGAGGCGAATGGATTTAGTTAAAGGCCTTTTTGAAGGTTCTAGACTAGCCTTAGCACGGTCCATAACAGCTGTAGAAAACGAGTATGATAATGCCATCGATATTATGAAGGCAATTTACCCTAAAACGGGGAACGCACGTATTCTCGGTATTACAGGGGCCCCTGGTGCTGGTAAAAGTACTTTGACCGATAAGGTAGTTAAACATTATTTAGATCAAGGTAAAAAAATCGGCATCGTTGCCATCGACCCAACTAGCCCATTCTCTGGAGGTGCTATCTTGGGGGACCGTATTCGAATGAATGATTTAACATTAAATGAAAATGTATTCATTCGAAGCATGGGCACGCGTGGTAGTCTTGGTGGATTATCTAAAAAGACTGCAGACGTTGTAAAACTCATGGATGCCTTTGGCATGGATTTAGTAATTATTGAAACTGTAGGCGTAGGTCAATCTGAAGTAGATATTGTAAAAAATGCTGATACTACATTGGTTGTACTGGTTCCTGGTCTCGGTGATGATATCCAAGCTATCAAGGCGGGTATTCTTGAAATTGGCGATGTATTTGCTATCAACAAAGCTGACCGAGATGGTTGCGATCGTTTGAATGTAGAAATTGAAATGATGCTTGACCTAGATTCTCGTGAAGTGAAATGGCGCCCACCAATTAAGCGCACAATTGCTAGTAAAGACCAAGGCGTAGATGAGCTTATCGACGCTTTAGATGAACATTTTGAGTATCTTGAAGATTCTGGTGAATTGGAATCTCGTCGGGCAGAACGTACTCGTGATGAAATCATCGCAATGATTAATGAACAAATTGGTCGTTATGTAGCTGATAAAATTGTTACAAGCGACGAATTTAATAGCCAAGTGGCAGCTGTTAATGAACGCGAAAGCGATCCATATACAGTTGTTAATGGCGTAATGACAAGCGTGCTAAAGTAGACGGCGACTACGTAGCATTAGAGATTTAGCCTTGAAAAGGAGATAATCAAAATGGCTTTTAAAGTATTACAAGTGGATCACATCGGTATTGGTGTTAATGATTTAGCAGCAACTAAAGAATTTTATAAAAATGCATTAGGCATTGAACATCTTCCTGAAGACGAAATCGTAGAAGAACAAAAGGTAAAAGTATCCTTCTTCCCTTGTGGTGATGCTGAACTTGAATTCTTAGAAACTACAACTCCAGATGGCCCTATCGGTAAATTTATCGAAAAAAATGGCGGTCGTGATGGTATCCAACACGTTGCATTGCGCGTTGATAATATTGAAAATGCTATTGCTGATTTGATGGCTAAAGGCGTTCGTATGATTGACGAAAAACCTCGTTATGGTGCAGGCGGTTCCTCAATTGCTTTCTTACATCCAAAAGCAACTGGTGGTGTATTGCTTGAATTATGTCAACGTATGAAATAATACAGTATCCAATTCACATAATTATATATGAGTTGTAGATATACATATACATATAATTCTACGTTATATATTAAATATGTATGCTTCTTGAACTTTATTCATTTATGAAATAAAATGATACTGTAACAAGTTTTATTTGGAGGTGCTATAATGGCAACAGTGCAGGAAAAAATCGAGTTATTGCACGAAAAACTAGCTAAAGTTAAAGCTGGTGGCGGCGAAAAACGCGTTGAGAAACAACATGCTCAAGGTAAAATGACTGCTCGCGAACGCTTGGCTAAATTGTTCGATGATAATTCCTTCGTTGAACTTGATCAATTCGTTAAACATCGTTGTGTTAACTTCGGTCAAGAAAAGAAAGAATTACCAGGCGAAGGTGTAGTAACAGGTTATGGTACTATCGACGGTCGTTTAGTATATGCATTCGCACAAGATTTCACTGTAGAAGGTGGTTCTCTTGGTGAAATGCATGCTGCTAAAATCGTTAAAGTACAACGTTTAGCAATGAAAATGGGGGCTCCTATTGTTGGTATCAACGATTCCGGCGGTGCTCGTATTCAAGAAGCAGTAGATGCCCTTGCTGGTTACGGTAAAATTTTCTTTGAAAATACAAATGCATCTGGTGTTATTCCACAAATTTCCGTAATCATGGGCCCATGTGCGGGCGGTGCTGTATATTCTCCAGCATTGACTGACTTCATCTACATGGTTAAAAATACTTCTCAAATGTTCATCACTGGTCCTGCAGTAATCAAATCTGTAACTGGTGAAGAAGTAACCGCTGAAGATCTTGGTGGTGCAATGGCTCACAACTCCGTGTCTGGTGTTGCTCACTTTGCAGCTGAAAATGAAGATGATTGTATCGCTCAAATTCGTTACTTATTAGGCTTCTTGCCATCCAACAATATGGAAGATGCTCCATTGGTAGATACTGGTGACGATCCAACTCGTGAGGATGAAAGCTTGAATAGCTTGTTGCCAGATAACAGTAACATGCCTTACGACATGAAAGATGTTATCGCAGCTACTGTAGATAATGGCGAATACTATGAAGTACAACCATTCTATGCTACTAATATCATTACTTGCTTCGCTCGTTTTGATGGTCAATCCGTTGGTATCATTGCTAACCAACCAAAAGTAATGGCTGGTTGCTTGGACATTAACGCTTCTGACAAATCTTCCCGTTTCATCCGTTTCTGTGATGCTTTCAATATTCCAATCGTTAACTTCGTTGACGTTCCTGGTTTCTTGCCTGGCACAAATCAAGAATGGGGCGGAATCATTCGTCATGGTGCTAAAATGTTATATGCTTACTCTGAAGCTACAGTACCAAAAATTACTGTTATCACTCGTAAAGCATATGGCGGTTCCTACCTCGCTATGTGTTCCCAAGATTTAGGCGCAGACCAAGTATATGCTTGGCCTACATCCGAAATCGCTGTAATGGGTCCTGCTGGTGCAGCTAATATTATCTTCAAGAAAGACGAAGATAAAGATGCTAAAACAGCTAAATATGTAGAAGAGTTTGCGACTCCTTACAAAGCTGCAGAACGTGGCTTCGTAGATGTTGTAATCGAACCTAAACAAACTCGTCCAGCAGTTATCAACGCTTTGGCAATGCTTGCAAGTAAACGCGAAAACCGTGCTCCAAAGAAACATGGTAATATTCCATTATAATTCGATTCGGTAAACATATCATCGAATTTGGGAGATACCTTTCTTTACTACTTTTTTAGAAAGGGGAATGATTATGGAAGGACAAGCAGTTACTACCAATCCTTGGTTAATCATGGCGATTAATATGACAGTTGTATTTGCTGTATTGATAGCTTTAGGTATTCTTATGGAAATCGTACATTTAATCGATCCTACTAAGAAGAAAAAAGAAGCACCAGCAGCAACCGCTCCTGTTGCTACTCCAACAGCTACTCCTGTAGCTCCAGCAAATGCATCTGCTCAAAATGAGGATGAAGTGGTAGCAGCTATCGTAGGTGCCATTGTGGCGATGGGGTACTCATCTGAACAAATTGCATCTATTCGACCTACAGCAACTAGTGCTAAATGGCGCTTGGAAGGTCGCTTAAGCGGTAGAGGTTAAAATAATTTTAGGAGGCATTTGTAATGAGCAATGCTACAACAACTAACGGTAAAGCTCCATCTCAAGATGTAGTAGCAGTAATCGTTGGTGCATTAGCGGCAATGGGTTATTCCGCTGATCAAATCGCGCATATCCGTCCAATCGTAAGCTACAATTGGAAAATGGAAGGCCGTTTGCGTGGTAATCGATAAGATAATTGGCTAATTTGATAATCCATAGGATTACTCAATTATATGTGTAAAAATATTTATAAGTTTTGTGTAGAAACTACACATTTTGGAGGAATTTAAGATGAAAAAATTCAACGTTACAGTAAATGGTACAGCATATGATGTAGAAGTTAATGAAGTGAAAGCAGCGGCTCCTGCAGCAGCTCCTAAAGCAGCTCCAGCAGCAGCTCCAGCTCCTAAAGCAGCTCCTGCACCAGCACCAGCTCCAGCTGCAGCAGCAGCTCCAGTTCCAGCAGGTGCTGAAACTGTAAAAGCTCCAATGCCTGGTAAAATCTTATCTGTAGCAGTATCTGCTGGTCAAGCAGTTAAAAAAGGCGAAACTTTGTTGATTCTTGAAGCTATGAAAATGCAAAATGAAATCGCAGCTCCACATGATGCTGTAGTTTCCGAAGTTCGCGTATCTGCTAACCAAACTGTATCCACTGGCGATGACATGGTTGTTCTTGGCTAATACCAAGTGTTGTATGACGTGGCTGCGCCACGTCATCTAACAATTTTATATTTGTGAAAGGGGAACGCATATGGAGGCTTTTGCTGTTGCGATACAATCTGTTATTAACGATAGCGGGTTCCTCGCATTTACAACAGGCAATGCTATTATGATTCTGGTAGGTTTGATCCTATTGTATTTAGCATTTGCTCGTGAGTTCGAACCATTATTGTTGGGTCCGATTGCGTTTGGTTGTTTACTTGCCAATATTCCTCGTAACGGTTTCGAAGAAGGCGTTATGGCGCTTATTAGTGCAGGTATCTCCCAAGAAATCTTCCCACCTTTAATTTTCCTTGGTGTAGGTGCAATGACTGACTTTGGTCCACTCATTGCTAATCCTAAAACATTGCTTTTAGGGGCTGCTGCTCAAATCGGTGTATTTGCTGCTTTAGGTGGCGCAATGATGCTTGGCTTTACAGCTCAAGAGGCGGCTGCTATCGGTATCATCGGTGGTGCTGATGGTCCTACATCTATTTACTTAGCTACTAAGCTAGCTCCTCATTTATTAGGTGCTATCGCGGTTGCCGCATATTCCTATATGTCCTTGGTACCGTTGATTCAACCACCTGTAATGAAACTTTTCACTACTAAAAAAGAACGTGAAATCGTTATGGAACAATTGCGTGAAGTAACACGTTTTGAAAAAATCGTGTTCCCAATCGTTGCAACGATCTTCATTTCCTTATTGCTTCCTTCCATTACATCCCTTTTAGGTATGTTGATGTTAGGTAACTTGTTCCGTGAATCTGGCGTAACTGATCGTTTATCCGATACTTCTCAAAACGCATTGATCAATACAGTTACAATTTTCTTAGCAACTGGTACTGGCTTGACAATGAGTGCGGAACACTTCTTAAGCTTAGAAACCATCAAAATTATTCTTTTAGGCTTATTCGCATTTATTTGCGGTACAGCTGGTGGCGTATTGTTCGGTAAATTGATGAACTTAGTAGATGGTGGTAAAACAAATCCACTTATTGGTTCTGCCGGTGTATCTGCGGTTCCAATGGCAGCTCGCGTATCTCAAGTAGTAGGTGCGAAAGCTAACCCAGCTAACTTCTTGCTCATGCATGCTATGGGACCTAACGTAGCTGGCGTTATTGGTACAGCAGTAGCTGCAGGTACAATGCTTGCTATGTTGTCCAACCACTAATAATTTAATAATTATTCACCCAGGTGTACCTAAATAGGTACACCTATTGGTGAATCAAAAAGCCCTTGGTCATTATGTAATCATACATAAAAAGGGAATATTTGCAATAAATGCTTTTCAGATCGGTCATTAGGTGATTAGCAAGATTTCACAGAATAACCTTCTAGTGCTTTAAATATAGTAGAGGTGGTCACTTGTTATCAATTGAATTAAAAATACTGATTTGTTTTGTTTGGGCATTTATTGTTTTTTTTATTACTGCACTGATTATCGGTGCTGAAGGTAAAGCTAAATGGTTTCAGCAGAGAACTAAATATTCTTGGTTTAATCGCCGAGGTTTTCTTGGTGAAACTTTATTATTTGGGTATCCTAAAACAAGAGAGGGATATGGGATTACTTTTATAATGGCCTCTGCCATTGGTATCGTAGGTTATATTTTATATCTCTTATAATTATGTCAGTGCATTTCTCTGAAGGGAGATGATGATGTATGGGTACTGCAGAACAAACCTTAATCGTCCTTGCAGTCATGGCTGTTTTATTCGTTACGGAAATTATTCCTCTAGCTATTACTTCTTTAGGCGGCGCAATTACATTAGGCCTTATGGGTATTATTACTCCTAAGGTTGTATTCTCTGGTTTATCTGATAGTACAGTTGTGTTGTTTGCAGGCATGTTCGTTGTTGGTGCTGCATTATTCTATACTGGTTTGGCTCAAAAAATTGGGGAAACCGTAGTATCTCATGCAGGGACTAGCGAAAATGGCTTGATGCTTGCGATTATGCTTGTAACAGCTACCATGTCCGCATTTTTATCTAACACTGGTACAACAGCTGCTTTACTTCCTGTAGTTGTTGGTATCTGTGCTGTTGCTAAGATTCCTGCATCTCGTCAATTGATGCCTTTAGCATTCGCTGCAGGTATCGGTGGTATCATTACAATGGTTGGTACACCACCTAATATCATTGTAAGTGGTACATTGACTAAATTTGGTATTGAACCATTTGGTTTCTTTGAGTTTGCTTGGATTGGCATTCCTTTGACTATCGCTACTATCGTATTCATGATGCTCATTGGTAAACATTTATTACCTAAACATGAAATTACTGATGCCGGTGATGTAGAACAAGAAGTAGCTGCTGAAGATATTTCTAACGATCCTAAGAAACAATTGTTCTCCGGACTTATTCTTTTAGGTGTAATCCTTGCCATGATTTTAGGTGAACCATTGAAAGAACACTTTGGTATTAACTTACCGTTGAGCATGGTTGCTGTTATTGGTGCAATGCTTTGCGTATTAACTGGTTGTTTGAATGAAAAACAAGCTTACACATCTATTGACTGGGTAACAATTTTCTTGTTTGCTGGTATGATGCCAGTGGCAACTGCACTTGATCAATCTGGTGCAGGTAAAATGATTGCTGATGCAGTAATTGGTGTTATGGGTTCCGATCCTAGTCCTTACTTTGCAACAGGCGTATTGTTTATTTTGTCTTGTGTTATGACGCAATTTATGTCTAATACTGCATCTTGTGCATTATTGGCTCCTATCGGTATCTCCATTGCTCAAGGTATGGGTGCTGATCCTCATGCTGTATTGATGGCTATCGGCGTTGCCGCATCCTGCGCATTCGGTACACCTGTAGGTACACCTCCAAATACATTAGTACTTGGTCCTGGTCAATACAAATTTACTGACTATGTAAAAGCTGGCGTTCCATTGATTTTAGTTTGCTTCGTAGTAAGCTTAATTATCATTCCAATGGTATGGCCATTCTTCCCTGGTAAATAATAGGGAATAGGTTACTCTACTATACAAGCACACACGAGGTCGAATCGTAAGATTCGGCCTCGTTTTTTATGATTTTAGTCTATATGATTTTAATATAGATTACATATAAGTGTAATCAAAAGCAATATGAATTAAACTAATTTGCATGATTAATTTTACACAATTGACTACATCGAAAAAAATATGATATAGTATATTGTGTAAGATATAATAATGTAATGTTGAATAAGGAGGTCATCTATGACAAAAGAAAGATTTAACATGTTAGTTGGTTCTATTGGTGCATTTATTGGTGTATTTGTATTTTTAGCCTATATCCCACAAATAATTGCTAATCTTCATGGTCAACCTAGTCAACCATGGCAACCATTATTTGCAGCAGTATCCTGTTTGATCTGGGTATTATATGGTTGGACAAAATCACCTAAACGTGATTATATTTTAATCGTACCAAACCTTGCAGGCGTTATTTTAGGTACACTAACATTCTTAACATCTTTCTAAGTGCTATAAGAAAAAAATAGTATTATTGTTATATAGTGAATAATAGTAAAGATATTACTTTACTTTATAAATATAAATGAGGTCGAATCGTATGATTCGGCCTTTTTTAGAGTGAAGTTTATATGTTAGATTAAAATATAGATAAGCGTTAAATCTGTTGTAATAAAAAAATAGTTTTTATGATAATAAATATTGATAATTGAATTCCTAGTATAATAGTACGTATTTTAATTGAAATGATAATTAGTGCATTCTCAATTATTGATTATTAAACTCAATTACATAAATGAAAAGAAATATCAAAATGCATATGAATATAGGCTTTTTATGATAAAAAGGAACAATTATTATGCAAAATATTCTATAATTTTTTATCATTTTCATTTGACTTTCAATTTGAACTGTGTGATAATGAGAACATAAGTTGAGGCAAGTGCCTTTCTAAATGATAATAAAAAGTTCTGATCTATATTTTGATGGAGGTCCTAATTATGAGAGTTATTGCTGATGGTTGCATTAAATGTGGTTCTTGCGCATCTGTTTGCCCAGTTTCCTGCATTACTGAAGGCGAAACTAAATACGAAATTGGCGATGCTTGCATCGATTGCGGTTCTTGCGAATCCGTTTGCCCAGTTTCTGTAATTTCCGCTGAGTAATCACAAATAAAACACGCCCCTCATTGAGGGGCTTTTTATTTTGCCTAAATTTGCGTAACTTAGTATAATAGGACTATTAAGAATTATATTATAGTAAGGGAGTTAATCTTGTTTTATACAGTACTTATCATTTGGTTATTATTGGACCAATTAACTAAATATTATGTAATGAATCATTTTTTGTTAGGTGAATCTTTACCTGTTATTCCTAATGTATTTCATCTTACCTATATTATTAATCGCGGTGCAGCCTTTGGCATGTTAGCGAATCAACGATGGTTTTTCTTACTAGTGGCTTTTGTTCTATTAGCTGTTTGTGCTTTTTATTGGAAGCGATTAGCTAAGGGCCATTGGACTTTGCAAATCGGATCCGCCTTATTAGTCGCAGGTGCAATTGGTAATGGCATTGACCGATACATGATTCATGGGGTAGTGGACTTTTTTGATTTTCGTGTATGGCCTATTTTTAATGTGGCAGATATTGGTATTTGCATAGGTGTAGCTTTTGTTGTATTTTATTTGTTTTCATTGAAAGAGGACCATGAATAGCTTTCATTATTAGGGTCCTTTATAGATCATTGACTTGATTCGTCAATAAATATATATCTTATACTTGACTCAAAGAGGAATAGAGGATGAATGAATATATTGTAAGTGCTGAGCAAGAAGGCATGAGACTAGATGTATTTTTAACTGAACAGATGGAAGGATCTCGTAGCTATATTCAAAGTTTAATTAAAGGTGGTCATGTTACAGTAGGTGATAAAGTAGGAAAGGCTAATCTTCGGCTTACACCTGATACTGTCATTCATGTAGAAATCCCAGAGCCCGAATCGATTGAGGTTAAACCTGAGGATATCCCTATAGATTATTTATACGAAGATCACGATATTGTTATTGTTAATAAACCTCGTGGCATGGTGGTACATCCTGCAGTAGGGAATTATTCTGGAACCCTTGTAAATGCTCTATTATTCCATTGTAAGGACCTATCAGGTATTAATGGTGAAATTAGGCCAGGTATTGTGCATCGCTTAGATAAAGATACGTCTGGTGTTATGATGGTGGCAAAAAATGATGCAGCACACATTGGTCTAGCAGAGCAAGTAAAAGTACATTCTGCAAGACGTACGTACTGGGCGCTAGTACAAGGCAATATTGTAGAAGAAAAGGGGACTATAAAGGCGCCTATTGGACGCCATCCTAAGGACCGTATGAAAATGGCTGTTGTCTTTGAAAACAGTAAAGATGCAGTAACACATTTTAAAGTATTGGAGCGTTATGGTCATCAAACATTGGTTGAATGTAATTTGGAGACTGGCAGAACCCATCAAATTCGTGTTCACTTTGCTCATATTGGACATCCTGTTGTTAATGACCCATTTTATGGATATAGACGTATGGATTTTCCTATAGAAGGGCAAGCATTACATTCTAAATCGTTAGATGTTAAACACCCTATTACAGGTGAAGAAATGCACTTTGAAGCACCGGTACCAGCTGACTTTGAGGCGTGCTTAGAATTTGCTAAGACCTACCGTGAAGATAAACGAAAATAGTCTAAATGTTTACATTGATTGTCTAAGTACTTATTTTTACTACTTATTTGGATATAGGGGCATAGAATAATCCTATGCTGTAAGGGCGTATATATGGAAAAGAAACGCTTACTAATGGATCAAGACGCTATAATGCGTGCGATTCGTCGTATTAGTCATGAAATTTTAGAACGCAATAAAGGTTTATCTAATGCGTTAATTGTAGGTATTGAACGGCGTGGTGTCATTTTGGCAAAACGTTTACAAGCGGAAATTGAGCGTATAGAAGGTATTCATATTGATTGTGAGTCTTTGAATGTTGCAGTGTATCGTGATGATCGTGATGCTCGTCCTAAAGAGGGGGAACCGTGTACGATTGATACAACGGAAAAGACAATTATTCTTGTAGATGATGTTTTGTATACGGGCCGTACCATCCGTGCTGCTTTAAATGCATTAATGACGGCTGGCAGACCAAGATCTATTCAATTGGCCGTCCTCGTCGATCGTGGTCATCGTGAATTGCCTATACGAGCGGACTATGTAGGTAAAAATATTCCTACATCACATCTTGAAAGTGTACGCGTTGCCGTCGCTGATCTGGATGGTGAAGAAGGGGTTACAATACAGGAATAATCTGTATTGTAACCCCTTATTTTTTTGAGTATTATCATATAATAAGATGATTATCTTAATAAAATTAAATTATTTGACTCTTATATTTATGTGCAGAATGTTTCTACCAGATCGTAGTTTTGCTTATTTTATGTATTGTGGCGTATAGGTGTAGTCCATATGACCTATTCGTTTAACTTCATTATGTAAGCATAAGGCCTGTATATCTGTAGCTAATGTATCGATTTGATGCATCGTTTGTCCCAACGTATTTAATTCATTAGGTGCTTTGGCCCATTTTTGAATAAGTGGTATTTCAAAATCATTTCGAAGCCATTGACGACCTCTATCGTTGAAGGCTAGCAAGCGAGCATATTGTGGCGCTTCCTGTATAGCACTTTGTAGTAAATCTTTTTGTATTCCTAAGGTGAGATAGGCTCCCATTCGTTGTAAACGGGCATAGGTATAGCGCTTTGATTTTATTTGCTTCATAGCCAAGTTCCACGTAGGTTGTTGGGCCGCTTTGGACCATAAGTGTTCAATGCCTTCGTTGAACTCTCCAAAGCTTTCTAGCTCCTTAGTTGAAGTACGACGACTTAAGGTATGGACCATATCATAGTAGCGGTTATAGTTTACATAAGCACCATTAGAAATTATATTAGTCATATCGTCTGCAATAGTTTTAGGAACGATTGACTGAAGTTGTAATTTTATTTTACTATTTAGTGCATTTAATTTTGTTAATGTAGTTGCAGTTGCAGTTGCAGTTGAATTTGAATTTGTACTTGTCGTTGTATCTATATCTGTAGAAGTGTAGATACTATTTTTATTACAATTGTTACTACTTGTAGCCATTTCTGTTATGAGTTTACGCAATGCTGTACCAGAAGGAAAATCTTTTGTAATATTCGCGTCGTGATGATCTGATGTGCGTAAGATTGGTATATATTTTAAGGAAGGATAATAGGTAAGTCCTGCCCGAATATATTCAAGTCCTAACAGTGCATTAGGGGTGTTGAGCATCTCTGTATTAAGGGCTTTACGGAAGGCAGAGCCATAGGACATGCCTTCGTTAATATAGGTCCGTAATACTATTTGAGTACTTTCACAATCCATACGTTTAGCTATATCTACGAATGTATCTAAATCAGCCGTTTCAGAACCAAAGGAGAGTGCATCGATATGTAAAGCTTTTACCATGCGAATAGCACCTGTTCCAAACAGTTGTGCACTACCCAAAGAATAGAGTGTAGGTAGCTCGATAACGATGTCTGCACCACCGAGAATAGCCCAACGAGCACGGTCATATTTAGAAAAAATAGCAGGTTCTCCTCGTTGTACAAAGGAACCACTCATGATACAAATGCGCAGCGCTTCAGGATGCTCTTGTGCTAAGGTATGTAATTGATGAGCATGTCCATTGTGAAATGGATTGTATTCACAGATAATACCGATTGTTTTCATAGTGACTCCTTTCATTATTGTTAGTGTAACAAAGCGAAGAAATGCTGTAAACTACATTTCATGATATCTATAAAAAAGGCTTGTTTATAGAAATGATGTTATGTGTAAATATTAAGTTTAGTATAGATTTTCTTGACACTATAGGCTATAATTAACTGTAAATGCTGAATTGATGTGAGGTATATGATGAAACAAAATTGGAAACGTACATTACAAGGGACTCTGCTCGGTGCTGTGCTGCTAGCAATGGCGGGATGTGGCTCTACAAATGTAATGGATACATATAGTTTTGGCCATCAAGTTATCCGTGTTGGTCAATCTGAAATTACCATTGCCTTGCCTTATGAAATGGGTAAAAGTACAAAAAATATGACTGATGATGGGTATCCAATTGATATTTATGGTTCCGTTACAGAACATATGGTGATTGAAGTTGAAGCATTGCGTGCTGGTGACAATAAACCATTGCCTACGGTTGATGAGTTTTTAAATCGCAGCAAGTCTGAATTCACGAAGATGGGCGCAACCATCAAGGAAGAATCTGTAGCTTTACAAGGTACATCTGCAAAGAAGCTTGATGTGACGTATACAACACAAGGGCAAACATTTAGCTTTTCTCAATACGTATTCTTAGATCATGGCGTATTGTGGAATATAATCTACCAATATCCTGAAAAGGATCAGGTAGGTGCTGATATCAGCAAAGAAATTCAAAACAAGATTCAAGTTACACAACAGAAAGAGGGTTAATCGATGAACGTATTAGTAGTTAACTGCGGTAGTTCTTCTTTGAAATATCAATTACTTGATATGACAACTGAAACAGAATTGGCAAAAGGCCTTTTTGAAAAGATTGGTGATCAAGATGCTATCTTCACTCACAAACGTCCTAATGCAGATAAATTAGAACGCGTTGAACCAATTTTGAACCATAAAGAAGCGCTTCGTATTTTGCTAGATATTTTAGTTGATGCTGAATTTGGTGTTATCTCTTCGATGGATGAAATTGATGCTGTAGGTCACCGTGTAGTACACGGCGGTGAAAAATTTGCTGATTCCGTATTGATTACACCAGCAGTTATGGAAGCGTTGGAAGAATGTGCTTCTCTTGCACCATTACATAACCCACCAAACATTCAAGGTATTGAAGCTTGTGAAGCTATTATGCCGAGTGTACCTCAAGTTGCTGTATTTGATACTGCATTCCATCAAACTATGCCAAAAGAAGCATATATGTATGCGCTTCCTTACTCTTATTATGAAGATTATGGTATTCGTCGTTACGGCTTCCATGGTACGTCCCATAAATATGTAGCACAACGTTGTGCAGAATTAATGGGTAAACATATGACTGATCTTCGTATCATCACATGCCACTTGGGTAATGGTTCCTCTGTGGCTGCTATTAAAGGTGGTCGCTCCATCGATACTACAATGGGCTTTACTCCATTGTCCGGTTTGATCATGGGTACGCGTACAGGTGATATTGACCCTGCTATCGTTCCATTCTTGATGGAAAAAACAGGTATGACCTATGAAGAAATCGATAGAGTTATGAATAAAGAATCCGGTGTATTAGGGATTTCTGGTGTATCCAATGACTTCCGTGTGATTGAAGAAGCTGCTGCTAACGGCAATAAACGCGCACAATTGGCATTGAATATGTTCCATTACAAAGTTCGCCGTGTAATCGGTGCCTTTGCTGCTGTTATGGGCGGTGTAGATGCTATCATCTTTACTGCTGGTATTGGTGAAAACGGTATTGGTAACCGTGATGCAATCTGTAACGGTTTGGAATATTTAGGTACTCGTATTGATTCTGAACGCAATAATGTTCGTGGTAAAGAACAAGAAATCAGTGCTGAAGGCTCTAAGGTTAAAATCTTTGTAATTCCTACAAACGAAGAAATCATGATTGCTCGTGATACTCAACGTATTACAGCAGCGTTGAAAAAATAATATAGTTCGCATCTGAACTGAGTGACTAATAGAGTCATAAAACCCCGTCTATATCTCGGATATGGACGGGGTTTTTGTAGTTTTTATGCATAGAATATCTTATAATAGGATGTATAGTTATTAATTAGTGATTTCTTTAAAAGGGGTAAAGCATGACAGTATTATATGAAGAAAAATCTCAGCGCACCAGAAGTGCAGAGTTATTGGTAGTATTTTTTGTGATTTTATTGTTGTGTGCAGCAGCTTATACAACGTATCGCAGTATTCAATTACATACGGTTTTATTAGCTGAGTATTTTATTGAAATCATGGCCATCATTGTTATGGTTAAACAGGCTGTTAGTAGATATACATATATTTTGACAGATACAAAGCTTGTGATTGAAGAGCACTCTATCTTTAGAAATCGTCATTTTGAAGTAGATTATAACATGATTGATGGGGTGTTCAAGTTTGAACGTGAGTTGTTGACAAATATTAAATACCGCTATAAATATAGAAAATGTTCTACCTCTGACCCGCGCCCGATTTGGTCTCTTGTGTATTCTATTGTAGATGGAAATAAAGTTAAAAATGGTCGTTTGCTGTTGAAAGCCGACGATAGATTCTTTGAAATATTAGAAGAGCATGTGCCTGGCCGTATTCGTGTGCCTCAAGCGGATATTGTATTTTATGCAGCGGTGCGAGCTGATGCGGTAAAACATGGGGAAGATGTACAAGAATATTATGAAAGATTAATTTCTTCAAAAGAAGATAAAGGAACAACTATGTAAGGGATGGTAAGTTCTGGGGGATAGGCAGGATAGTTTAGTTATACCAAGAATTTTATGTACAAGTTTTTTAATACGAAGGAGCGTATATGGCTGGATTATATTTGGCGAGTCAATCACCACGTAGAACTGAATTATTAACACAGGTTGGGATTGATCATACTGTTGTATCCAGTACTTATGAGGAATCTAATGAGGGTTACGACAACCCTATTGAAATGGTGAAAGCCCAAGCATTAGGTAAGGCTCGTTGTGCTGTAGGTGTTCCAGACGGAAGTATTGTGTTAGGCGCAGATACTATTGTTGTCCTTGATAATAAAGTATTAGGAAAGCCACATGATGAATCCGATGCACGCCATATGTTGGAGCATTTATCGGGTAGAGCACATTCTGTAATCACTGGAGTCGCGTTACTCATCAAAGGGGAGGAGATAGTTTTTCACAATGAAACAAAAGTATATTTTAAACAATTAGCACCCTTTGAAATTGAGTCTTATATTGCTAGTGGGGAACCGATGGATAAGGCTGGAGCTTATGGCATCCAAGGAAAAGGTGCATTATGGGTAGATAAAATAGAGGGCTCTTATACTAATGTGGTAGGGTTACCAGTTGAACATGTATACGAGGAACTGTGCAAGGCGTTAGGGGCAAAATAGTACTAGCGTATTAGACAGATAGTGATATAATTGGCTGTGCTGTGCTGTGCTGTGCTGTGCTGTGCTGTGCTGTGCTGTGCTGTGCTGTGCTGTGCTGTGCTGAATAATTTTTAAGAGAGTAGATGTGTTTATTGTTTGATTTACAAATGGTGTTATCTATTTGAATGGAGAGATTCTATGGAAGTACCAACAGTAAGTGTAAAAGATATGCTACCATTCCAGCGCCCGCGAGAAAAATTTCTCGCCTTAGGCCCTTCACATATGGCGATGGAGGAGTTGTTGGCTATTTTATTGCGTACAGGGGTAAAGGGGCAATCTGCGATTTCTTTGGCAAGTGATATCGTACAATCCTTTGATGATGGCGTATATGGTCTTAACCGAATGACCGTAGATAATCTAACCAAAATCAAGGGTATTGGTAGAGATAAAGCAGTGACGCTATGTGCAGCACTTGAAATGGGTAGGCGTCTAGGGGAGCTTAAGATTAAAGAGACTTATGAAGATTTTTCGCAACCTTTTGTAATAGCTCAATATGTGATGGAACGACTGCGGCACGAAGATGTGGAACATGTGTGGGCTGCCATGCTAACATCTCGAAATAAGCTTATTCAGTTGGAGCATATCTCTAATGGTGGATTGGTATCAAGCCTTGTAGAGCAAAGAGCAGTATTTAAAAAAGCTATAGCATGCAATGCGGCGGCTATTATTCTAATCCATAACCACCCGTCAGGTGATAGTAGACCAAGTGATGAAGATATACGGCTAACGAAAATGTTTGTTAGTGCTGGTCAATTTATGGGGATTCCTGTACTTGATCATATTGTTATAGGGGATAATGAATTTACGAGCCTCAGCGAAATTGGTAAATTGAGCTGAGCCTAAATAAACTGAACAAAGCCAAGTAAGATTATTAAAAGCACTCATTTTGAACTATACCTAATTTTGACGCATGGGTAAGTTCCTATAAATGAGTGCTTTTCCTTATTGTGTATGAGATTATATGTATGAAGTTATGTAATTTTTATGTATGACTTATGAGTACAGGGATTATGCGTTATCTGTGCTTTTAACAAAAGGAAAGGTACTGATATCAATGGAAAAAGTCGCGTTATATATGGTAAAATGGAATGATGATGTAATGAAGGAGAAATTACTATGAGTTCCATTTTACCTACTCTAGGAAAAGATGTAAGTATAGATATTGGTTCCATACAAACGCGCCTCATGGGGGGGACGCGAGGGACTGTTATAAGCGAACCATCGATTATAGCAACTGATACAAAACAAGAAAAAGTAGTAGCCGTTGGTGATGAAGCGGCGCGCCTCGTATTGCGCATGCCCGATATGTGGCGTCCGTTAACGCCTTTAAAGGATGGATTTATCGTTGACTATCGTGTTATGCATACTATGCTTAGCTACTTTCTTAATAAGGTGTCTAATGCGTTGCGTCGAGCCCGCGTTGTCGTAGGGGTTCCTTGTGGCATGACCGATGTTGAGCAACGAGCTATGATGGATGCTGTTATTCAAGCTGGTGCTCGAGAGGTATTCCTCATTGAACGACCTGTGGCAGCTGCTATTGGTTGTGGTGTGCCTATCTTTGAAGCGCAAGGATCTATGGTTATTGACATCGGTGGTGGCACTATTGATATGGGGATTGTTTCTTTAGGTGGTATCGTAGATAGCAAAACAATTCGTTTTGGTGGTTCTGATATTAATAATGCCTTATTGCGCTATGTGCGTGAGTGTTTTGGCGTTATCGTATCTGATGAGACCATATTAGATATTAAGCATACATTAGGTACAGCTATCGCTCCTTTAGAGGATGCAGAGTATGCCTTTCAGGGGCGCGATATGATGAACGGCTTAGGTAGACGTTGTGTGATTCATCAATCTGAAGTGTACCAAGTTGTAAATGAATGTTTGATAGGACTCTTGGATGAGGTTAAGCAAATGATTCGTGCTACGGCACCAGAAATCGTGGCTGATATTATGCAACATGGCATATGGCTTACTGGCGGTACGGCAAGACTATCTGGCTTAGCGGATCGGATTGGTACTGAAGTAGGTGTACCTGTTCACGTTCCTGAAGCACCTGAAACAAAAGTTGTGGTAGGCCTTAATGGGGCCTCATCTGATTTGGTGAGCTTATCGCGTTTTATTGTAAATTCTAAGAATAGAAAGGGCCGAGACTAGCATGATACAGTCAGATAAAAAGTTAATTATCATCGTTGTCATTGGTTGTATCCTAATGGCATTGCTCGGCTTTGCGTGGAAGCAACGGACTAGTATTCCCTTTGTTACGGTTACCCTTGAAGGAATTACAACGCCTTTCTCTTATGGGTCAGCTCGTTTATTAGAGGGCGTCCAAACTAGCTTTACAGTACTTAATAATGCTATTTTCTCTACTATCGAACGTGAAGAGGAAGCATCTCGTAAAGCTACATTGGAACAAAAGGTAGTTAACTACGATGAAGTAGTAGCAGAGAATATTCGCCTTCGTCAGCTTTTAAACTATAAGAGTAGCCATCCAGAATTCTCCATGACCCTAGCAGGTATCATTACAAAGGATTACGGTACTTGGACAAATACTTTCACCATTGATAAAGGGAGTGAAGAAGGTATGGCAGTTAATATGGCTGTTGTTGTACCTAGTGGTGTCGTTGGTTTTATTACAGATGTATATCCGCATTCTGCTCGCGTTCAAACCATTCTTGATCCGCGTAGCGCAATAGGTATCCTTGTACAACGACCTGAATCTCGTTTGTCTGGCGTTGTAAAAGGTAATGGCAATACACCTCGTACACCATCTATGGTAAATATTGCTCGCGATGGTGATGTATTGGTAGGTGATAAGTTGATTACCTCTGGATATGGAGGCATTTATCCGAAAGGTCTACCTGTTGGCAACGTGCAATCTATCGAAAATGATTCGGAAGGATTTGTTAAAAATGCGGTAGTCACACCGAGTGTAGATTTTCATCGTTTAGAAGAAGTTTTTGTGCTTACCTCGTCTTCTCTAAGTGCACCACAAAAACCAGAACTTGAACCTAAACTTGTGCCTCAAACACAACGAGATCAAGTAGAGGGTGCAAAGGGGGCCGTTAAACAATGATGCGTCTAGCTTTAGTTCTCTCTGGATTTTTAATATATTTTATACAAGCGCAATTATTGCCTACTATTTTTCATACAAATTGGTTACCAAACTTAATTTTGACGATAATTGTTATGATTACTTTATTTAAAGGTCGTCGTATGGGGCTGATATCCGCTGTTGTTGGGGGTATCGTACATGATGTATTGATATCTAACTTTTTTGGGCTCCATCTATTCCCTTACGTAATTGTGGTATACCTACTATCTGCCGTAAAGCATCGTATCTATGAAGAACGCTGGTATTGGTCTAGCGGTATAGTAGCTATTTGTACGCTACTAGATGGCGTTATTCGTAGCTTTATGATATTAGCTAGTGGTGGCGATTTGCACTTTGGACTATACTTGTGGCATATGGTATTACCCGTGATGTTCTGGAATGGCTTGTTAGGCGCTATTGTGCATGGTTTGTTATGGCGTAAAGATGATGAACAACAAGGTTATATTTGGTAAGGATTAAGGGGGTGAAAGAGTGCTTGAAGGCCTCTATAAACGAAGAAAAACGAATCGCTTTGATGTACTCTTTTACATTGTAGCCGGCATATTTATAGTTTTGGCATTACGCCTGATGTCGTTGCAAATCTTGTCTGGTGGTTATTACCAAGCTAAGGCAGAAGGCAACCGTTTGCGCATGGTATCCATGACAGCTGCTCGTGGTATTATGTACGATCGAAATGGTCAGATCTTAGTAGGTTCTAGACCGGCATACACTATCTCCATTTTGCCTACGGGGAAGGCTCTAGACGAAGGTGAAGTTGCTAAGTTGGCAACTTTGCTGAAAATTAAACCAGAAGATATTACAAAAAAGGTAAATGATCATAAATATGGTTATGAGCCAATTCGTATTGCTAATGATATTTCTATGGATGTAGTTACAAGCATCGAAGAGCATCGTCATGAATTACCAGGTGTTACCATAGATGTAGAACCACTTCGCTATTATCCATATGAAACGATGGCTTCTCAGCTCTTTGGTTATGTGGGTGAAGTGAGCGAAGAAGAATTAGAAGAGCTAAAACAGCAAGATCCAAATACCCTTATTAGTGGTGGTACTATTTTAGGCCGTTCTGGTCTTGAAAAACTATATGATTCCATCTTGCGTGGTACTGATGGTGGTAAACAGGTAGAGGTTGATGCTACAGGCCGACCGGTTGCGGAGGTAGATAGAAAGCATACAGTGCCTGGATCTAATATCCATTTGACAATAGATGCAAATCTACAAAAGGCTGCTGAAGAAGCTGTTAAGAACCAATTAGAACAGTTGCGTGCCCAAGGCATTCCAGCTCAAGGAGCTGCTGTAGTAGCAATGGATCCAAATACGGGTGCCATTTTGGCCATGGTCAGCGCCCCTGAGTTTAATCCTAACTGGTTTGCGAAAGGGATTACAACGGCACAGTGGAATCAATTGAATAACGATAAGAATCATCCATTTGATAATAAGGTTATTTCTGGTGAATATCCACCAGGTTCTCCGTTCAAGATTATTACAGGTACGGCGGCTTTAGACCTGAAAAAGGTTACCCCTGAAGAAATGATTTTTGATAGTGGTAAACATTGGCTTATCGATAAACGAAATGCAGAAGGTGAAGCATTAGGGTGGCTTAACTTTAATAAAGCTCTTGCAAAATCAGATAATGTTTACTTCTATGAAATGGGCAATCGCGTTGGCATAGAAGGACTTGTAAAATATGCTGGCTACTTTGGTATTGGCGAAAAGACAGGCATCAATCTTGTTGGTGAGGCCTCTGGTAATATGGCAAGTCCTGCTTATAAACGCAAAGTGTATGATGAAGATTGGTATTTAGGTGAAACCTTTGATGCGGCCATAGGTCAGTCTTTTACTTTGGTGACACCATTACAAATGGCTGTTATGCTCAGTGAAGTAGCAAATGGTGGCATTAAATACCGCCCATATGTAGTGAGCCGTATTGATAATAAGGATGGCACGCCAAAAGAAATCTTTGGCCCAGACAAGCTCGGTATCTTACCTGTACCAAAAAATATTATGGATCTTGTTCGCGAAGGCTTGCGTGATGTTACTAATGAAGGTGGTACAGCAGGGGAGTTGTTTAAAGGATTCCCTATTGATGTAGCTGGTAAAACAGGTACTTCAGAGAATGCACATGGCAGAGATCACGGCTGGTTTGTAGCCTATGCACCATATGATAAGCCACAAATTGTAGTGGTTGCACTTGTTGAGCAAGGTAGCTTTGGTGCGGGCTCTGCAGGGCCTATCGTACGAGATATATTGGCTGCGTACTTCAATGTACCAGTGAATAAGAAATCTAATGATACAAATAGTAAGAGCAATAAGGAAACTGCTACGGGGACAAGTATTAATAAAGGGCAAAAACCTCAGAATGCGGTAACTAGTGGACAACCAAGAAAGGATTAGTATGGGCGAGATAATCGGCGTTGTATCCGGTAAGGGGGGCGTAGGTAAGACTACGATTACCGCTTGCTTGGGTTCAGCCTTAAGCAATGCAGGGCATCACGTATTGCTCTGTGATGGAGATTTTGGATTGCGCGATTTAGACCTTGTGTTAGGAGTGGCAAATGAAATTATTTACGACGCATTAGATGCGAGCGAAGATAAAGACTATATGGATGATGCCATCGTATCAATTGCTGAAAACTTAGATTTTCTACCAGCTAGCCAAAGTGCTCGTTGGGAAGATATAGGTCGTAAAAAATATAAAAAATTAGTTCGTCGCCTCTCTGAGACATATGACTATATTTTAATTGATGCTCCTGCTGGTATCGGTAAGGGCATAGAGTCTATTTTAGAATTAGTAAATCGCTGCATCGTGGTGACGCATCCTTTATGGGTGTCCTTACGTAATGGGGCGCGCATGATTCAAGTATGTCAAGAACATAATATTCGTGATTATGCTATTGCTTTTAATGCAGTACCTATCGATGGAGAGAATATCAATTTATATGATATGTTAGAAGTCCTTCGCGCTGAATATGTAGGGGCTATAATCCCTTATGATGAGGATATTTTGACCTATACACAAGATGGTCGTTTGTTAGAATTTGTTTCTAGCGAACTAAAAGCTATGTTAGCACCTCTTGTTGATTATGTAACTACCGGTGAGTGTTGGGAAGACTACGATGTACAAAAGCACTTCGATGCTTATGTAACTAAGAAAAAAACATCGAAGGAGCAAGATAGTACACCAAGTCTTGCAACAGTAGGTGAGTCTATTTTTGAGGATTCTAACAATGTTCATTACATTAATCGTGGCGGTTGGACCACGCAACGCTTATTGGTGCAAGGGAAACAAAGCTTGTGGCGCCGTAGCAAGTTGAAATAGGTGATATGATGTGGCGTAAAATATGGACAGATAGCGATTGGACTATCATCATATGTACTATATTACTTGTCGGAATTGGTCTTACAGCTATTGGTAGTGCTACCCATGTGAATCATGAGGCTATCGGTTTTGGTAGTTTAGTGGTAAAACAACTCGTATTCTTTTTAGCAAATATAGCTGTCGTTATAGGCATGCAATTTCTAGATTACCATCGCCTTAAAGGGTGGGGGAATATGATTTATGTGATTACCATGCTTATGTTAATTGCAGTTATGGTAGTTGGTACCTCCGCACTAGGTGCACAGCGTTGGATTCAACTGGGGCCAATTACTATTCAGCCTTCAGAGTTTTCTAAACTATTGATGATTATCTGTATGGCTAAAATGTTAGAACCGCGCATTGGCAAGTTAGATACTTTTAAATCCCTATTGATGCCAGTGTTATATGTAGGGATTCCTATCCTTCTCGTATTCTTACAACCTGACTTGGGGACATCCCTCGTATATATTGCTATATTTGTAGGGATGCTCTTTATATCTGGTATCAAAACTAAGCTTATAAAAATTATTGCGAGTGTGGCTTTACTCTTGATGCCTTTGGGCTGGTTTGTACTGAAAGAATACCAAAAGCAACGTATTCTAGTATTTTTAAATCCAGATATCGATCCCTTTGGTTCTGGCTATCATATTATTCAATCTAAGATTGCCATCGGGTCGGGTATGATTTTTGGTAAAGGTATCTTTAATGGTACTCAAAGTCAGTTGAACTTTTTACCAGAAAATCATACGGACTTTATCTTTTCTGTAATCGGCGAAGAATTTGGCTTTGTAGGATGCATTGTAGTATTGCTATTATTGTTTATGCTTATTTATCGCAGCATTCAAGTAGCATATACCTGCAATGATAATTTCGGTATGTTATTAGCAACGGGTATTGGTACGATGTTTGCTTTTGAAGTGCTCGTAAACGTAGGCATGACGATTGGTATCATGCCTGTAACGGGGATTCCGTTGCCATTCCTTAGCTATGGTGTTAGTGCGCTAACAACTAATATGCTGAGCATTGGCATTTTATTAAATATTGCTAGACAGCGGACAAAATATATATTTTAATATCCTTTCATAGGATTGATTGTGAAAGAAGTCTTTCATTAAAGACGGAGGATGTATGATTCAATTAGATACGTCATGGTTACAACATGTCCAAAAGCCCGCTCGTTACACGGGCGGCGAATACAATAGTATCGTGAAAGATCACAGTACTGTTGATGTAACTATGGCTTTAGGTTTTCCCGATGTGTACGAAGTGGCCATGAGTCATTTGGGCATCAAGATTTTGTATGGTCTCGTAAACCGTCGTGAAGATGCGGTAGCCGAGCGCGTATTTGCACCGTGGCACGATATGGAAGAGGAAATGCGCAAGCGTAATATTCCATTATTTTCCTTAGAAACACGTACGCCTATTAAAGACTTTGATGTGTTAGCATTTACGCTTCAATATGAAATGAGTTTTACTAACATTTTAAATATGCTCGATTTAGCAGGCATTCCTATGTATGCTAAGGAGCGTGATTTAGATTTTCCACTGCTTGTATGCGGTGGCCCTTGTGCGTATAATGTAGAGCCTATTGCTGATTTCTTTGATATCGTATCCCTCGGTGAATCCGAAGAGTGGGGCGATGAATTCATCGACTTATTTAAAGCAGAAAAAGCCAAAGGCTTCCCAGGTGGCAAAGAAGGCTTTTTGCGTAAAGTAGCTCAAATTCCTGGCACATATTGCCCGGCTTTATACGATGTAGAATACACCGAACAAGGCGATTTTAAATCGATTACGCCGCGTTTCGAAGACGTACCTGCAACCGTTGAGAAACGTATTATAGAGGATGTAGAGAATGTATTCTATCCAACAAAGCCTGTTGTACCGTTCCTTGATATAGTGCATGACCGTGCTGTATTGGAGTTATTCCGTGGCTGTACGCGTGGTTGTCGTTTCTGTCAGGCCGGTATGCTCTATCGTCCGGTTCGTGAAAAGACGCCAGAACGTTTGTTACAGATTGCTAAAGATACAATTGCCAATACGGGGTACAATGAAATATCCTTGATGAGTTTGAGCTCTGCGGACTATTCTAAATTGCCTGAACTCGTAGATATGCTCATGGAAGAGTTTAAAGATAAACAAGTTAGCGTTAGCTTACCGTCATTGCGTATTGATAGCTTCTCTATCGATATTGCGAAAAAGGTACAGCAAGTGCGCAAGAGTGGTCTTACCTTTGCGCCTGAAGCAGGTACGCAACGGATGCGTGACGTTATCAATAAGGGCGTTAGTGAAGAAGATTTGTTGGCCGCATGTACTAATGCCTTCAAATCAGGATGGAACACGGTTAAATTGTATTTTATGATGGGGCTTCCTACAGAAACAGACGAAGATTTGGCTGGTATTGCAGATCTTGCGTACAAGGTGCTTGACTTGCACCGTGATATTACAGGCAAACGTAATGGTTCTGTAACGGTGAGCGTATCCTTCTTCGTACCAAAAACACATTCTCCATATCAATGGTATGGTCAAGAAGATGTGGAGGAGATTCATCGTAAACAACGTTACTTGAAGTCTCTCATCAATAATCGTAACATTTCTTATCACTATCATGATGGTTATACTGGCTACATGGAAGCCGCTTTTGCTCGCGGAGATCGTAGACTATCTAAAGTTCTCGTAGAGGCTTGGAAAGCTGGTTGTAAATTTGATGGTTGGACTGAGTTCTTTAACTATGAAGCTTGGTTGAAAGCATTCGCTGACTGCGGATTGGATCCTGCGTATTTTGCACGTCGTACACGAGATTTCGATGAGCCATTGCCTTGGGATCATTTAGATTGTACTGTAAGTAAAGCTTTCTTAAAGCGTGAGTGGGAGCAAGCGGTAGCAGCTAATCTTACAGGCGATTGTCGTCGAGCTCCATGTAAGGGCTGTAATGTATGTCCAGAGCTCAATACAGCTATTATTGACTATAAGGAGGGTGGCAGAGTTGAAAAAGTTACGTTTGGCCTTAAATAAGGGCGAAGAATTACGATTCCTGTCACACCTTGATTATGCTCAAGCTGTAGAGCGGATGATACGTCGAGCAGAAATTAAAATGGCATATTCTGAAGGCTTTAACCCTCATATGAAAATTAGCTTTTCCTCTGCTCTTGCTTTAGGCGTAACGGCAGCGGCTGAATATATCGATATGGATGTGCTTGAAGAGGATAGTTTAGAGTCCATTATGGACCGTTTAAATCGCGTAGCACCTCCAGGACTTGAAGTACTAGACGGTAAAGAAATGCCTGAAAAGGTGAAAAAGATGATGGCCATCTGTAATTTTGCTATCTATGAGGTAACAGGTCCTGTGACAGATGAAAATGCTGATTGGGATGCGTTACTCAAACCTTTTAATGAAGCAACGGAAATTTCTTATGAAAAGGTAACACCTAAGAAAACTCGTACCATTGATGTAAAAGAGTTTGTAAAAGAACCCATCGTAGCCTCCGTTAAGGACGGTATGGTGACCCTTACAATGGGCATCGGCATTTATCCGCAAGGTACAATCAAACCTAGCGAAGTGTGGAATTTAGGCAAGGATCAATATAATTGGCCTATTACAACTAGCTACGAAATTCATCGTAAAGCAATTATGGTAGAAAACGAAGAAGGTCGCTATACGCCATTAGAAATTAATTATTAACTACTTACGTAAATATTAATTACCTATGTAAATCTTAGCTATTTATGTAGATGTTAGGGATTTAATATATTATTTTATATTCTGAAAGTATAAAGAAGGGAGGGATAGGATGCATAAAATTTTGGTCAATGTTATGCGCGAAGAAATTCGTATGGCTGTTATCGACGAAGAAGGCCAGCTAGTGGACTTTGTCTTGGAGCGTACCGATGATTCTCATATGGCAAATCATATGTACAAAGGCACAGTAAAGAACGTATTAAACGGTATGCAAGCGGCCTTTGTTGATATTGGGGGCTCTCAAAATGCGTATTTGAACCTTCAACAAGGGAAGGAACAGAAAATTTTGCCACGCCTATCTGTAGGGCAACAAATTCTCGTTCAAGTAGTGAAAGAAGAAATGCTCGGTAAAGGCGCCCGCGTGACTGCAGATGTCAGTTTGGCTGGTCGTTTTATGGTACTATTACCATATTCTGAAGGCATGCATATTTCCAAGAAAATTACAGACGAAACCATGCGCAGTAAACTACAAGAATTGGCAACCCCTTATGTACAAGAAGGTTGCGGTTTTATCATTCGTACTGCAGCAGCTAAGGCCAGTGCCGATGAAATCGGTCGCGATATGGAGTATCTGTGGCGGACCTGGCAACATGTGTTGAAGCGTTTTAAGGTTGCTAAGAGTGGTACTGACCTTTATAGTGATGCGGATTTTTGGTTCCGCCTTGTTCGGGACTATGCGCATCGCAATGTAGAGGAAATCATCGTTGATTCCGATATGGGTGAAGGTCGATTGATGGATCTTTTAGGTCATGGACCTACGTCGCAACAAATTAAAGTAACACGTCATCGCGATAGTACACCTATCTTTAAGGCAAACCACATTGAACCGCAATTAGAAGATCTTATCTCTCGCGATATTAATCTTCCTTCTGGTGGTTCAATCCGTATCGATCATACTGAAGCTCTTACCGTGTTTGATGTAAACTCTGCTCACTATACTGGTAAGTCTAATAAGCTGGAAGATTTAGCTTTCACAGTCAATAAAGAGGCGGCGAAAGAAATCTGTCGTCAATTGCGTTTGCGCGATATTGGCGGTATCATTGTGGTCGATTTCATCGATATGAAAGATAAAGAGCATCAACAAGAATTGTTAAAATTGTTGGGGGTACAAGCTAAGTTAGATAAAATGAAAACTGTTGTATGCGGCATTAGTTCGCTTGGCCTCGTAGAGATGACCAGAAAGCGAGCTCGCCAAGGCTTGCAAACCTTGATGTTTGATACATGCCCTCAATGCGGTGGTACGGGCTATATGTTGTCAGGTCGTACTGTGTATATGCAGATCGTGCGTCGTATCCGCGAGTTATTTAAGTCGGGACGTATTAAAACGAATCTAGAAATCGAAGTTCATCCGGAGGTGGCTCAGTATTTAACAAAGGCTATTCTCGAGGATTTAGGTGAGTCTATAGGGCGCAAGATTTCTATTGTAGTAAATCCACAAATTAGTCGAGAAGGGTATTCCTTGATGGCTATAACTGAATAAGTAAGTAGTTTGTTTATAGGTGAGTATAGTGTCTGTATTTGAAATTATATTAATTAGTATAGGCCTAGCGATGGATGCCTTTGGTGTATCTATCGGTAAGGGGCTAACAATGCCCGTAGGCGAGAATGGCCGTAAGGTAACCTTGGCATTTCTTTTTGGTTTGTTCCAGTTTCTTATGCCTCTTATTGGTTGGCTCATCGGTCGTCAATTTATCGATGTGATTGCTGATTGGGACCACTAGATTATCTTCGGACTTCTTGGTTATTTAGGTATCGCTATGATCAGAGAGGGACTTAGCGATGATGATGAAGAGGACGATGATAAGCAATTCTTGGGTGTCTGGGAAATGATGATGCTCTCCGTAGCGACTAGCCTTGATGCAATGACTGTAGGGTTGACCTTTGCATTTTTACCTATCAATGTATGGGAAGCATCTACGATGATTGGTGTTATTACCTTTGGTATATCTTTAGTGGGTGTTTACTTAGGTAAATTTATGGGCCGATTTGTTGGAAAATATGCAGATATAGTAGGTGGCGGTGTATTGATTCTCATCGGTACAAAGATACTTTTACAACATCTTGGGATTATTGGGGAATTTTAAGGTATATATATATGAAAGTGTCAGAAACTGAGCGGATTCTGTTGATTTTTGTTTGACATGACTGTGTAAATAGGATATACTATATCAGTATTAGTTCGGTTTACTGAACTTTGCAATCCGCGTGAAACAGGTTTAAACGCCCGACCGAAGTTCGGGTCGGGATACCGAATTCAGCGAGTTCGATAACAAGGAGGTGTTCTTATGTACGCAATTATTAAAACTGGTGGTAAACAATATCGCGTTGCTGAAGGCGATGTAATTACTATCGAAAAATTGGAAGTAGCTGCTAACGAGTCCGTTACATTCGAAGAAGTTTTGACTGTAGTGAATGACGGCGACGTTAAAGTTGGCGCTCCTCTTGTAAACGGTGCAAAAGTTACAGGTACAGTTCTTGAGCATGGTAAAGGTAAAAAGATCTTAGTATTCAAATACAAAGCTAAATCCAACTACCGACGTCGTCAAGGCCATCGTCAACCGTTCACAAAAGTTCGTATTGAATCTATCCAAGCTTAATTATGGTTTCCATCGGAATCCAGCGGAATAGTGATGGTCAAGTTATTGGTTGTCATATGTCCGGTCATGCAGGATATGATGAACATGGCTTCGATATCGTATGTGCTGCAGTGTCTGCCTTATCGGCAACGGCGATGTTAGGCCTCACCCAAATTGCTCAACAAGAAGGTGAGTATACGAATAGCGAAGGTCAATGTGATATAGTTCTCTCTGGTACGATTAATCAGAGTGGACAGGATATTCTGGGGACTATGCTTCTCGGTTTGGAGGAAATTAGCCGTCAATATCCAGAGTTTGTCCAAATTCACGAAATATAGGAGGTGAACTTAATGTTTACTTTTGATTTGCAATTGTTCGCACATAAAAAAGGTGTGTCCAGTACTCGTAACGGTCGTGATAGTGAATCTAAACGTCTTGGTGTTAAATGCCATGATGGTTCCATCGTAAAGAGCGGTAACATCATCGTTCGTCAACGTGGTACTCACTTCCACCCTGGTACTAACGTAGGTATCGGTAAAGATGACACTTTATTCGCACTTGTGCCTGGTAAAGTAGCATTTGAACGTGCTGGTCGTTATAACCGTAAAGTTAGCGTATACCCTGTAGAAGCTTAATTTTACATGACTATTAATCCCTAGTGGTTTCCACTAGGGATTTTTTGTTGCTTATTTTTGTTTATTATGGTGTAAGTTGTATTGGTATAATATAATATAGCTTAAAGTGATTATTAAATATATCATAGAGTCTTGAAATATGATCGGAGGCATTATGGCACTATTAGAGTTATCTAATATATCCTATGTTGTAAAAGAAAAGTCTATTATCCGTGATGTGTCTCTATCTGTACATGACGGAGAGTATCTCACTATTGTAGGCCCTTCTGGTAGTGGTAAAAGTACACTTTTAAAATTATGCAGTGATTTAATTAGCCCTACCTCAGGGGTTATTACTTATAATGGACGTGATTTAGCCACTATAGATCCAGAAAGTTATCGAAAAGAGGTAGGTTATTGCTTTCAAAGACCTTACTTGTTTGCAAAAACGGTGCGTCGTAATATTTTGTTCCCTTATGATATTCGAGGTATGGAACCTGATATGATTCGTATCAAATATCTTTTCGATTTACTTCATATGCCTATTGAATATCTTGAGCGCCATAATGATGAACTATCTGGTGGAGAAATGCAACGGATTTGTCTCATTCGAAGCCTTATCTTTGAACCTAAAGTATTGCTTTTAGATGAGGTTACCTCTGCATTAGATGCTGTTAACACGGCTATCGTGGAACAGGTAATCGATGAACTTTATAATAATGGGATGACCATCATAGCAATAACACATAGTGAGGAACAAAGCTTACGTAAGGCTAATCGCCGCATTACAATTGTAGATGGATCATTAGCTAAAGAGGAGGTATTACGGTGAGTCAATTTCATGCTATTTCAGCCATGTCATTATGTCTTGCATCTATATTAGTTATTATAAGTATGTTTATGTCCTATCGGCAGGAGTTGAAGTTAGAGAAAGATATTTTTATAAGTGCTTTACGAGCTACCATACAGTTATTTGCCATAGGCTTTATTTTAGCTTATATTTTTAGTACTGAAAGTCCTATATTCATAATCGGATTATTAGGTTTTATGGCTATTAATGCAGCCTATAATTCTTCTAAACGCGGTAAGGGAATACCATATGCATTGTGGATTTCTTGGTTTGCCATAACCGTAGGTGCAAGCATTACATTATCGATTTTGCTTCTAACAGGTGTGCTTAACTTTACTGCTTATCAGGTGATTCCTGTTGGAGGGATGGTTATTAGTGGAGCTATGGTGGCAATTGGCCTTTGTTATCGACAAATGCTATCAAATTTTGAGTTACGCCAACAAGAGGTGGAAATTAAACTAGCGTTAGGAAGTACGCCTAAGCAAGCGTCAAAAGCCATCGTGCGAGATGTTATAAAGACTGGATTGCAACCTACTGTAGATAGCGCTAAGACTTTAGGAATCGTGGCTTTACCAGGAATGATGACAGGTCTAATCTTAGCGGGAATGCCTCCACTTGAAGCTGTAAAATATCAAATGATCGTGACATTTATGAGTTTATCTACTATATCGATTGCTTGCTTTATTACTTGTCAATTAGCGTATAGAGCATTTTTTAATAATAGGAATCAATTAAATAGGTAAATTTAGTACTTTAAATATATTTTATTGTACATCAAATCAGAATATTTACTCATAACTTAGAGTAGTAGCCTTAAGGTTACTGCTCTTTTTTTATAGAAATAATGTTTATATATGATTATAGGAATAAAAATTGTTGGATATAATTCTGTATAGTTATAAAGATTTACTTATTTTGTTTTTAACATTGCATTATTGCTATAAATGATACTGAGATTTATTATTGAAATAGATAGAGCATTGTTGATATAATGTATCAGTAAATTCTATAGTATTTCGTATTGTAAGGAGTTCTTATGAGCAATTATGACGTAGAAACAAGGGGAGGGCGCGCAGCTAAAACTACGCTACTAGGTATACTGGCTTTAGCTATTTTAATTGCCACATCTCTTGGTTCACTCTTCATTGGGATACGCTATATCAGCCTAGATGATATTATTTTATCCTTTACTAACTATGATCCTAATAGTATAGGTCAGATGATCGTTCAAACATTGCGCTTGCCACGTATGATAGCAGGTATCGTTGTAGGTATCAGCTTTGCCGTATCAGGTGCACTGATGCAAGGTGTTACCAACAATCCTATGGCAAGTCCTTCTATTTTGGGGATTAACGCAGGTGCCAGTTTTGGTTTAGCTGTTGGGATGATTTTATTTCCTTATTTAACCTTAAATGGAAGTATTTTGTTTTCCTTCGGTGGGGCCGCATTGGCAACACTGTTCATTTTAGCTCTTGCTAAACGCGTAGGTGGTAAAGCTACTCCTGTATATCTTGCACTTGCAGGTACGGCTATTAGTGCAGTATTTGTGGCTGTTACACATATGCTTGTTGTGTACTTCCAAGTGGCACAAGAGTTAAGCTTTTGGACTGCAGGCGGTATTAGTGGTATTCGTATGGAACAAGTATTACTCGTATTACCTTGGACACTCATTGGTATTCTTATTGCCATGTACGTATCTAAATCTGTTACGCTCTTAAGCTTTGGCGAAGAGGTAGCTATTGGTCTTGGCAGTAATTTAAATCGTGTACGTGTATTATCTGGTTTGACTGTACTTATTCTTAGCGGTTCTGCTGTTGCTCTAGCCGGTCCGATCGGCTTTGTAGGTCTCGTTATTCCACATATAACACGTAAACTGGTAGGCATCGATTATCGTCTTGTAATTCCATTCTCTGCACTCTTTGGTGCAGTACTTGTTATGATTGCTGACGTTGTAGCTCGTATCGTAAATCCTCCATTCGAAACACCATTAGGTGCCATTACTGCTCTTGTAGGTGTTCCATTCTTTATTTATTTAGCAAATCGTAAGGGAGGAAAATAAGATGAAAAAACGCTTTTTTGCCTACTCTTTCGTTATGACGCTCATGTTGTTAGGTGCCATGTATGGACATCTTCATACAGGCTTTAGTGATATGTCTACATCTGATCTTATTCGCATTCTCTTTGGCGGTGGTAATGATGTAGAAAAACTCACAGTTTTTGATTTCCGTTTAGTTCGCACCATCTTGGCTGTATTTATTGGTATGGGCCTTGCTATGTCTGGTGCAATTTTTCAAACTATATCTCGGAATGAATTGGCTAGTCCAAGCTTGTTAGGCGTAAATGCTGGTGCTGGTTTAGGTGTAGTTCTTTTAGTATATTTTGCAGGTTCTACAACGGCGTGGGGGATTTGGACATTACCTACTGTTGCCGTAGCTGGGGCTGTTGTGGCAGCGATTTTAATTTATCTTCTATCTTGTCGCGGTAGAGATATTATTTCTCCATATCGTTTAATCTTAACAGGTATCTCTATGAGTGCAGGACTCCATGCATTGCAAGTCTTACTCGTAACGCGTTTGGACCCTAATAAATTTTATTTAGTTAATACTTGGACCATCGGCACTATTTCGGGTAATACATGGGAGCATGTATGGGTGCTTGCGCCAGTTGTCATTGTATTATCACTCATTCTCTATGCCCGTTATATGGAGCTAAATTTATTGAGCCTAGCTGATGAAACAGCGATTGGGCTTGGTGTACATATAAATCGCTCTAGATTTGTATACCTTATTATTGCAGTTCTTTTATCTGGGTTCTGTGTAGCTATCGGTGGCAGCATTGGTTTTGTAGGGCTTATTTCCCCGCATATTGCACGCCGCTTAGTCGGTGCCGATCATGCCTATTTCTTGCCATTAACAGGTCTAATTGGAGCTATTTTAGTGGTCACTGCTGACTGGATTGGCCGATCCATTATTGCGCCTGATGAAATCCTCTTAGGGATTATTGTAGCTTTAATCGGGGCACCATACTTCTTGTATATTCTAGCAAAAACAAAAGCGTAAAAGGGGAAATATAAATGAAATTAGAAGTTAAAAACCTAACTACTGGTTACGGTGATACAAAAATTATAGAGAACTTAAATCTTACGATTCCAGAAGGCAAGGTAACAGCATTAATTGGTGCTAATGGTTGTGGTAAATCTACTTTACTAAAAACTATTTGTCGTATTATTCGACCAATGGATGGCGATGTCTTACTAGATGGTAAATCTATCGGTTCTTATGGTAGTAGAGAACTAGCAAAAAAGGTTGCTATTTTGCCTCAAAATCCAACGGCACCTGGTGAAATTACAGTTCGTGAACTTGTTATGTACGGTCGTGCACCGCATCAAGGCAGCTTATTTGCCCGTACTACAAAAGAGGATAAAGAAATTGTAGAGTGGGCTTTGAAGGAGACTGAATTACTTCAGTTTGCAGATCGTGGCATTACAAATATGTCTGGGGGGCAACGGCAACGCGCATGGATTGCCATGGCTATCGCTCAAAATACAGACATTCTATTCCTTGACGAGCCTACTAGCTTCCTTGATGTATCTCACCAAATGGATGTATTACATTTAGTAGAGCATTTGAATAAAGCTTATAACAAAACGATTGTTATGGTTATTCACGAACTTAATGAAGCCGCTCGTTTTGCTGATAATTTAGTTGCCATGAAGGATGGAAAAATTCAATACGAAGGTACGCCTCATACTATCTTCCATAATGAAATGTTGAAGGATGTATTTGGTGTAGATTCTACAATCATGAATGACCCTAAGACAGATCGTCCGTTCTGTATTCCTTATTCTATGAAAAATTATGGCCATACGGCACGTGAGGTGTAGTATGAAGCGTTTGTTAATTTCTGGTCTTTTGGGGGCTTGTATGCTCATGGGAATTGCAGGATGTGGTCCACAGGAAAATGGTATGACTCATGAAGCTATCTATGCTAATCTTGATGATAAGGTAAAAACAGCCCTTGAACGGTCAAATGATCCGAAAGACATTGATAAAGAGTTTAAGAAGCGATTAACGGCTATCCAAAAGGCAGCAGATAAAATTGTTACTGTTGAAGGAGATAAGATTATTGTCACTCATAAGCTCGGGACAACAGTTATGCCCAAAGAACATAAACGTATCGTGGTTGTTCGGACAGAAGATCCTATGATTGCATTAGATGAATCTTTTATAGGGGCAAATTTTAATGAAAAAAGCTATCTTTATAATGAATTAAGTAATCGTAATGTTCAAAATTTTAGTATTAATGATGAAACAAAGACTATCAACTATGAGCAGATTCAGGCTTTAAAACCGGATTTGATTATTATGCGTGACTCTTATGGCAAAGCGGCATATAATGCACTTTCTAAAATTGCTCCAACCATTTCTGTCAACGTAAATAAGGAAGAAGTTGCACTACTAACTATTGCTAAAGCACTTGGGGTCCCTGAAAAAGGGGAAGCTCGTTTGAAAGAATATTATTCACAGGCTAAGAAAACACGGATAGCTTTAGCTGAACATATGCAAGGGGAAACCGTAGCTTTTCTAAGAATTTTAAATAAAGAAATACGATTGTATCCGTATATGAAAAGCGATTTGAATGTCTTTATGGCTGAATTACTTAATATTAAACCGCCTGATATGGTATTAGAAACAGAACTTAACCCTACGAACAATGCGATTTCTTTAGAGCGATTACCCGATCTTGATGCAGGCTATTTAATCGTTTCTGCTGGTTACGGTGCTTCTAGTGCTAATAATCAAGGTGTAGCAGACCAACGATTGGCAAATCTTAAAAAAGATGAGTTGTGGAAAAATTTGCCTGCTGTAAAAGCCGATCATGTATTGCAAGTGGATAGTACTTTGTGGATGGCCCATGGTATTATTGCGAAAGAACGTGCTATGAAAGAGCTGTATGATACATGGGGAGAATAGGACTAAATACATTTGTAATATATAGTTAGTACTATTATGTAAGGGTTTATCTCGTGTAAAAATACATACATACATTTTAGTCATATTCGATATAGATAATCGATATAGATTAGAAACTCCCATGATATAAAGGTTGCTTCCTCTTATGAGGTGGCAACCTTTTTGCATGTATCAAATTCCTGTGCTTTTTAGTAGGAATAGTGGTATACTATGTACAGTATCAGTGAAATACCAGAAGACTGGTTGTCATATACTTTCATAAACCTAAAGAGGGGTGGCATTGCCACTAGAAAGATTTGAGGTAAGTACTATGTATGATGTAAAATCTCCAAAGGCGGAGGAATTTATTTCCCATCAGGAAATCCTTGACACACTTGCCTATGCAGAGGAAAACAAGGAAAATCGGGAGTTGTTAGATGCTATTTTAGCGAAAGCTGCTACATTTAAGGGATTAAACCACCGAGAAGCAGCAATTCTCTTAGAATGTCCGTTACCTGAATATAAGGAAAAGCTTTTTGCTTTAGCAAAGGAAATCAAGAAGGCTATCTACGGCGATCGTATTGTTCTATTTGCACCGTTATACTTGTCTAACTATTGTATCAATGGATGTGTGTATTGTCCGTACCACTCCAAAAACCGCGATATTAAACGTAAAAAATTAACGCAAGACCAAATCAGAGAAGAGGTTATTGCGTTAGAAGCGATGGGCCATAAGCGTATTGTAATTGAGTCTGGTGAGGATCCATTAAATAATCCTCTTGAATATATTTTGGAATCCATCAAGACGATTTACGGTATCAAAAATAAAAATGGTGAAATCCGCCGTGTAAACGTAAATATTGCAGCTTGTTCCGTTGAGGACTACAAAAAATTACATGAAGCTGGTATTGGCACATATACATTATTCCAAGAAACATATAACAAAGAAAACTATGAAGCTTTACATCCTACAGGTCCTAAGAGCGACTACGCCTACCATACAGAGGCGATGGACCGCGCTATGCAAGGTGGTATTGATGATGTAGGCATCGGTGTTCTTTATGGTTTGGAACATTATAAATATGATTTCGTTGGATTGTTGATGCACGCTGAACATTTAGAGGCTGTGTATGGGGTAGGTCCACATACTATTTCTGTACCTCGTATTTGTCCAGCTGATGATATCGATGTAGATGATTTCAGTAATGCTGTGCCTGATGATGTATTTGAAAAAATTGTTGCTCTTATCCGCGTCTCCACACCGTATACAGGTATGATTATGTCCACTCGTGAAAGTCAGTCCATGCGTGAACGTGGCTTGGCATTAGGTATCTCCCAAATTAGTGGTGGATCTCGTACTAGCGTAGGTGGTTACAAAGAAGAAGAAAAGCCAGAAGATAATACGGCACAATTCGATCGTAGTGATACGCGTACATTAGATGAAATCGTTAACTGGTTGCTAGATCTTGGGTATGTTCCAAGCTTCTGCACTGCTTGTTATCGTGCAGGTAGAACTGGGGATCGCTTTATGGCTCTTGCAAAATCCGGTCAAATTCACAACTGTTGTCAACCAAATGCGTTGATGACATTGAACGAATATATCATGGATTACGGTGATGAAAAGACTAAGGCTCATGGTTCAAAGGTTATTGAACAACAGTTAGAAAATATCAAAAATGATTTAGTTAAAGATAAAGCTAAAGCTTATATTGCACAGATGAAAGACGGCGAACGGGACTTCCGGTTCTAAGGAATTCACTGATATGGAGCCTCCTATTGATAATGGGAGGCTCTTTCTTGTTGAGAAAATAGCAAAGTTTAAATGAGAATAAAATATATAAAATGGTTTATTTTATTTGCATTTTAAGGTATAATAAATAAAAATGATAATGATAATACGTTGAATTCAAGAATAATATTGATTATAAACTACTGAGGGATATGATGATTAAGAAAAAACGTTGGCGCCTTTGTAAAGGTGATCAAGAGAAAGAGAATATCTTAATCCGTGAACTTGGTGTAAACCCTATTGTGGCTAAATTAATGGTGAATCGTCACATTGATGTAGACGAAGGTCGTCAGTTTTTACAAGGTACTTTGTCAGATTTGTTAGATCCATTTACATTAAAAGATATGGATGTGGCTGTTTCACTAGTTCTGGAAACAATTGAAAGTCACAAACCAATCGTCATTTATGGTGATTATGATGTAGATGGTATTACTGCAACATCAGTACTTTATCGATTTTTAAAGAAATTAGGTGCCGATGTTACCTATTACATACCAGAACGTCAAAGTGAAGGGTATGGCCTCAATTTAGAGGCTTTAGAGCACCTTATTGAACGGGGAACGGCTTTAGTCATTACTGTAGACTGCGGCATTAGTTCTTACGATATTGTAGAGGCTGTACGAGACCGCATCGATATGATTATTACGGATCACCATACGGCTCCTGATATGATTCCACGAGCCAAGGCCGTTATAAATCATAAGCAAAAGGACTGTCCATATAAGGATAAAAACTTATCTGGAGTAGGTGTTGCTTTTAAGTTATGCCAAGCCTTGTGGCTTACAAAGCACGGAGAATGGTACTTAGATGATTTAGATATCGTTGCACTTGGCACTGTGGCAGATGTAGTGCCTTTGGTCGGTGAGAACCGTATCATTGTAAAATCAGGCCTTGAGAAGATGAATAGGGAACCTAACTTGGGGATTAAAAAGCTTATTGATGTAGCTGGGCTTCATGAACGAACTATTACATCTGGACATATTGGTTTTACCTTAGCACCTCGTCTTAATGCAGCGGGTCGCGTAACGCATGCAACGCGTGCAGTTGAATTACTTGTGACCGATGACGAGGATATAGTAGAGGCAATTGCGGAGGAACTAAATGAAACGAACCGTGAACGACAAGAGTTAGAACGAAATATTCATGAGTTGGCTCGTGTTGATGTAGCTAATCAAGGACATAAAGCTGATTATGTAACTATTGTGGCCGGCGAAGAGTGGCATCCAGGAGTCATTGGTATTGTTGCTTCTCGTCTAGTAGAGGAGTTTTACAAGCCAACCTTAGTCATCAGTATTCATGATGGCGTTGGTAAAGGCTCGTGCCGTAGTATAGATGGCTTTAACATATATGATGCATTAAAATCTTGTGAGGATATCTTGCTACAGTTTGGCGGGCATGCTGCGGCAGCAGGCTTTAGCATCGATGCAAATCGTATTGATGAGTTACGAGAACGGTTAACCAAGTATTGCAAAGCAGTTATTACAGATGAGGAATATATTCCTGTGGTTGCTATTGATGCGGAACTACCTGTTGATGATATCGATGTCGATATCATTGACCGCGTATCAGACCTTGAACCTTATGGAATGGCCAATAGCACGCCAGTCTTTGCTATTATGGAAGCTACCGTGCAAGATATTATGCTCATGGGCCAATTAAAAAATCATTGTAAGATAATATTTGAAACTTCGAATGGTACATTAGATGCTATAGCTTGGAATCGTCCAGACTTATTTAAATTTATCTTTGTGGGAACTGTGGTAAAAGTGGCATTTTCTTTGCAAAAGAATGAATGGCAAGGCATGGTTTCTCCGCAACTCATGATTCAAGCTATTGAACCATTGACTGAAGAGCCGATTAAGCTTTCTACAGAAGGGCTTAGACAAATGTATGTCATAATAAAACAGTCCATGCGAGGTCGTAGTCAATCGGTTTATAATGTAGAACAAGATATATTGCGCCGTAAGCCGGCAGATCAGAATAATCGCAGTGCTCTAACATCTATTGATGTATTTAAAGAATTGGGCATTGTTGAAGAATATACAAGTGATGATGGTCAATTAATGCTTAGATGGAACGCCATTGAAGGAAAATTAGATCTTGTCACATCCGTAACATTCCTTACTTATAGTGTATAGGAGGTGACATCATGACAACTGTAAATGAAGAAGGCAAAGCTTTGGTAGAACAAAGTACATTTGATAAAAGTAAAGCCTTAGCTGAGTTTATGGAGTATATCCATACGTATTTAACAGATGATGAGTGTGACCAAGTATTGAAAGCTTTTGAGCTTGCTGATAAGGCTCATGAAGGTCAGTTTAGAGCTTCCGGTGAACCGTATATCATGCATCCTCTAGCTGTAGCTGATATTTTGGCACATTTACAAATCGATCATATTACACTCATGGCAGCTCTAATGCATGATGTGGTTGAAGATACATCTTACTCGAAGGAAGACCTAGAGGAGATGTTTGGCTCTGAAGTAGCATTCCTCGTTGATGGGGTAACAAAATTAAACCAATTCCAGTATGAAACCAAAGAAGATCGCCAAATGGAAAACTATCGAAAGATGATTTTAGCTATGGCGAAGGACGTACGTGTCGTAGTTATTAAATTGGGTGATCGCTTACATAATATGCGCACCTTAAAGCATATGCGTAGTGACAAACAAAAGCGTATTGCTAAGGAAACCCTAGAAATCTTTGCACCTTTGGCACATCGTCTTGGTATCTTCAATGTGAAATGGGAGTTGGAAGATTTATCCTTCCGTTATTTAGAGCCGGAAAAATACTATGATCTAGTCGATCAAATGAAACAAAAACGCCAAGTCCGGGAAGACATCGTTAATGATACGATGAGGCAACTTACAAAGGCCTTAAGTGAAGCCCATATCAAGGCGGATATCAAAGGTCGTCCAAAACACTTCTACAGTATTTATAAGAAGATGAAAAAGGATAATCGTGATTTATCCCAAATTTATGATTTGCTTGCCGTTCGTGTGATCGTTGATAGCATCCCTGATTGTTATGCAGTACTTGGCATTGCACATAGCTTGTGGAAGCCATTGCCTTATCGCTTCAAAGATTATATTTCCATGCCGAAGTCTAATATGTATCAATCCTTGCATACAACCGTTATCGGCACGATGGGGCAACCGGTAGAGATTCAAATCCGTACTTGGGAAATGCACCGTGTATCTGAATATGGTGTGGCCGCTCACTGGCGATATAAAGAAGGAAATAAAAACGGCGATAAAGAATTTGATCAAAAGGTTGCATGGCTGCGCCAGGTTCTTGAATGGCAAGATACTAGTAATCCAACGGAACTCGTTAATGCTTTGAAATTAGACGTTTTCTCTGGTGAGGTATTTGTATTTACGCCAAAGGGTGACGTTGTTAAGTTGCCAATAGGCTCTGTACCTCTTGATTTTGCCTATCGAGTTCATACCGATGTAGGTCATCATTGTGTAGGTGCTAAGGTAAACGGTAAAATTGTACCGCTGGATTACACCTTGCAAAATGGTGATATTGTTGATATCATCACATCCAAAACAGGTCGTCCTAGCCTTGACTGGTTGAATATCGTAGGTTCTTCTGAAAGTAAGAGCAAAATTCGCAATTGGTTCAAGCGTGAAAATAAAGCTGAAAATATTGAAAAAGGCTTAGAAGCTCTTGAAAAAGAAGCAAAACGATTGAATCATAATTGGAAAGAATTATGTGCAGACAACCGTTTACAACATGTAACGAAACAACTTAAAGCCGGTACAGAAGAGGAAATGTTTGCAGCCTGTGGCTATGGCGGTATTCCTGTAAGCACGGTTCTCTTGCGTTTAATTGAACTTTATAAAAAGTCTAAAGAGGTAGAGGAATCTAAGCGCAGTACAGAGCAAATTATTGAGAAGTTAAAATCTCAAGGACAAAAGAAAACTAAAAATGGCACTGGTGTTCTCGTAAAAGGTGAAGCTGGTGTGATGGTGCGTATGGCAAAATGCTGTAATCCTGTACCTGGTGATGATATTATAGGTTACATAACCCGTGGTCGTGGCGTTTCTATTCACCGTTGTGATTGCCCTAGCATGGGCCATTCACCTGAAGATTTAGAGCGGATGATAGAAGTCTCTTGGGACGGTTCTTCTGGCGAATCTTTCCACGTAGGCATTGATATTCAAGCTTATGATCGAGCTGGCATTCTCATGGAGGTTATGGCGGTGCTTTCAGAATTGAAAATCACCATTACTAACATCAATGCTAAGGTTCAAGAAGATACAAAAAATGTAAGCATCAATTTGGTGGTTGATATTCGGGATATTTCGCAACTAGATTTCGTAATGACTAAATTGCGTCGTATTCGTGAAGTGTATACTGTTCAACGTAGTAAAGGAGGGGCTTAATGAGCGAACAACAATTAGTGCTTATGCGCATGCCTTTAGGTCCACTAGGAACAAATTGCTATGTTATCGGTGATAAAGCGATAGGTGAAGCTTTCATTATCGATCCTGCAACAGCTGAAGTACTAGATGCGCTAAAAAAACATGACTTAAAGCCGAAGGCGATTGTACTGACACATGGTCATGGAGATCATATTGGTGGCATTCAAGAGATTGTAAACATCTATCATGTGCCTGTATATATTCATAAAGGCGATGTACCGTATTTATCTGATCCTGAACTTAATCTTAGTGCTTATAGCAATCCAACGCCAATTAAGGTAAAAGCGGAAATTATCGAGGTTAAACAAGGTGATCACATTACATGTGGTGATATCGATCTTGAGGTGCTTGAAACACCAGGTCATACGCCAGGAGGGGTGTGTTATTATATGGAAGGTCTTGTATTTGTAGGGGATACTCTATTCAGAGATTCCGTAGGCCGTACAGATTTTCCAAATGGTTCTTATGAGACCCTGATATCATCTATTAAGACTCAGCTTTATACATTGCCTGATAATACAATGGTTTATCCTGGTCATGGACCGGAAACAAATATAGGGTATGAAAAACAATACAACCCATTCGTTGGTCAGTAGGTTTAAACGAATTATTTTTTACAGTCGAGGGGAAATTTATTATGAACACAACATTAGAAAAATTAAAAGAACGCATTAAAGACAAAAAGTACAAATTGACAACTCAACGTCAAACAATTTTGCAAGCATTCATCGATGCTGATGAAAATCACTTGAGTGCTGAAGATGTATATGTTCTTGTAAAAGAGGTGGCACCTGATATCGGGTTGGCAACAATTTACAGAACTCTTGATCTCTTCACAGAACTTGATTTGTTAAAACGTCTTGATTTTGGTGATGGCCGTAATCGCTATGAATTAAATGACGAAGAATTCGCTCATTTCCATCATCATTTGATTTGCGTAAAATGTGGTAAAGTATCTGAGTTTGAAGACGACATGCTTGAAACATTGGAGTCTATTATCGCTAAGAAATTAAACTTCCGTACCATTGATCATCAATTGAAAGTATATGGTTACTGTAGCGATTGCCAAAATCATATGACTGAAGCAGAATTAGAAAAGCTTGAGCGTATGTCCCATCATGGTTAATGGTTATCTATATACGGGGCCATTACCACTTGGCTCCGTAGTAGCTCATAACTGTGGCGCGGCAGGACTCTTTTCTGATAAGGTACATCCAGAGGTTATCCTTGAAGCGCATGAAATGGAAGGGATGTACACATTAACTGTTACTATTGGTGATTCGGTTCAGATTTTTGAAGGACCTGTTTCCTCTATGGGGCGTCGTCAAATTGGACAAGCCTTGTTGCGCTATTTGCGTGAATATCAAGGCTTACCTGCTGAGGCTCCGTGGGGAACCATGGTAGGTGTGCGCCCTACAAAGCTACTACATAAATATATAGATACATATGGCTCTGTCCACGCAGCAACTCGTCACATTCGGGACGAGTTTTCTGTGTCTATAGAAAAGCTTGCTACTTTGGGGGCCATTGGCGAGTATCAACGTCCATTTCTATCTGATACAGATGATAAAAAGGTAAGCCTCTATTGTGGTATTCCTTTCTGTGACACGCGTTGCGTATATTGCTCGTTTCCATATGGTCTCTATCAGGATTATGCTGGTAAAAGTCAATTTCTAAGGGCTTTAACCCGTGATATAGAAGATATGAAAGCTATTATCCAATCTTATAATCTAACCGTAGATACCCTCTATATGGGCGGTGGTACTCCGACAGTGCTAAAGGATGAAGACTTTCACCAGGTTCTAAAACAGTTGTCTCTACTCGTACCAGAAGGTCATGAATTTACTGTAGAGGCAGGACGACCTGATTCTGTTAATCCTACAAAGCTACGTTCCATGCTTGCGCTAGGTGTGAATCGTATTAGCATTAACCCGCAAACAATGCAAGATGATATTTTGCGTCGTATTGGACGCGGCCATAGTGTACGGGATATTGATGAACTTTTACAATATGTAAAAAACAATACATCATTAGCCGTAAATATGGATTTTATTGCAGGCTTGCCTAATCAAACGATGTTAAACATGATAGAGAATATGGATTATGTATGTCAAAATCTGCCGGAAAATGTTACAATTCATACGTTAGCATTAAAACGTGGTAGCCCGTTGTACGATTTACATATGGAAGATGATATTCCTGAAGAACATCTTGTGGCGGAAATGGTACAATATGGTAAAGAGCGTCTTGAAGCGGCTGGTTATGTGCCATATTATTTATATCGCCAACAATATATGAGAGGGCAGTTAGAGAATATTGGCTATACCTTGCCTGGCAAAGCGTGTGAATATAATATCCAGATTATGGAAGAACGGCAGAGTATTCTATCTATGGGGCCTGGCAGTTCATCCAAGTGGATGCGCGCCCCTGAATATCGTCAACTTAAACAGCATATGCCAAAAGACGTAGATGTTTATCACGAAACGATAGATGCACTTTTAGAGAAACGACATAGAATTTGTGAAAGATTTTGGGAGGTTGTGTAATGGCTATAAGAAAACCAAGAGGTACACAAGACTTTTTGCCAGAACAGATGATACATTGGCATTATATTGAACAACGTATGCGCGAAATTTGTAAAGTATATGGGTTCAATGAAATTCGCACACCTGCCTTTGAAGAAACTAAATTATTCTTACGCGGTATCGGTGAGACTACAGATGTAGTACAAAAAGAGATGTACACCTTTACCACTGGTGATGACGGTGGTTCTAGCTTTACCTTACGCCCTGAAAATACGGCGTCTGCTGTGCGCGCATACTTAGAAAATAAAGTATATGGTAAAGAAGGTCTCACAAAATGGTATTACATGGGCCCTATGTTCCGTCATGATAAACCGCAAGCGGGTCGTTATCGTCAATTCCACCAGTTTGGTGCAGAGGTACTAGGTTCGCAATCTCCAGTGGTAGATAGTGAAGTTATCTGTATGGTTGTACAGTTATTAAAAGACTTTGGCCTTAAAGACCTCAATGTAGAAGTAAACTCCGTAGGTTGCCCAATATGTCGTCCTGTATACCGAGAAAAATTAATCGCTTTCTTTGAACCTAAAAAGGAACAATTATGTAGCGATTGCCAAGAGCGTTTGTACAAAAATCCTTTGCGTATCTTGGACTGCAAAAATGAAACATGCAAATCCTTGTCCGTAGGTGCTCCTGAAATTCACGAACATTTATGTGAAGAGTGTCATGATCATTTTGAAGAATTGAAAACCTATTTAACTGCAGCTAATGTGCAATATACTTTAAATCCTCGTCTCGTACGTGGCCTTGATTACTATACAAAGACAGCCTTTGAGGTACAATATACTCCTTTAGGTGCTCAAAGTGCCGTAGCCGGTGGTGGTCGTTACGATGGTCTCGTAGAAGAGCTCGATGGTCCGCATACACCAGCTATCGGTTTTGCCATGGGCATGGAGCGCTTATTATTAGCTCTTGAAAAACAAAACCTATTGCCTGAACCAACTGTAGAACCATCTGCATTCGTAGTAGCTCTTGGTGATGCGGCTAAGGTAGAGGCTTTCAAAATTTGCCAAAAACTTCGCAGTCTTGATATTCCTGTTGAAATGGACGGACAGGGCAAGAGTATGAAGGCACAATTAAAATATGCTAACAAAATTAATGCAAAATATGTTATTATATTGGGTGATGATGAATTGGCTCGTGGGGAAGCCATAATCCGATTCATGGAAACTAGTGAACAAGAAACTGTACCACTTAATACAGTTTCTGAACGTATAACTTCTTTGGTGAAAGGATGACAATTAGAATGGAAACAATGCAAGGCTTACACCGTACGCACGGTTGTGGCACCATCTCTGAACAAGAGGTAGGTAAAGAGGTCGTATTATGTGGTTGGGTTGAACGCCGTCGTGACCATGGTGGTTTGATTTTCTTGGATTTACGCGATCGTTCTGGCGTAGTACAAGTAGTAGCATCTCCAGATCATAATGTAGAATCTTTCCACAAAGCAGAGGATGTTCGTAATGAATATGTGCTTTGCGTACGTGGTAAAATTACAAAACGTGATGAAGCTGCTATTAATCCTAACCTTCCTACAGGTGCATATGAAATGTTCTGTGAAGAGTTGCGCGTATTGAACTCCGCTAAGACGCCTCCATTCTATATCCAAGATGATATCGATGTAGATGAAAATATTCGTTTGAAATACCGTTACCTTGACTTACGCCGTCCTGAAATGCAACGCAACTTGATTTTACGTCACAAGGTAACCAAAGCAATGCGCGACTTCTTTGATAGCCGCGATTTCTTGGAAATTGAAACACCAATGCTTACTAAATCTACGCCAGAGGGCGCTCGTGACTATCTAGTGCCTTCCCGTGTAAATGCTGGTACATTCTATGCATTGCCACAATCTCCACAAATTTTCAAACAAATCTTGATGGTTGCTGGTTATGAAAAATACTTCCAAATCGTTCGTTGCTTCCGCGATGAAGATTTGCGCGCAGACCGTCAACCTGAGTTCACTCAGCTCGATTTAGAAATGTCCTTCGTTGATGAAGAAGATATTTATGCATTGCTTGAAGAGATGATTGCTCATATATTTAAAACTGCATTAGGTAAAGAAATTTCTTTGCCTATGTCTCGTATTACATGGGATGAAGCAATGGATAAATACGGCTCTGATAAGCCGGATCTTCGTTTTGATATGGCGTTTACTGATGTAACTGATCTTGTAAAAGATACAGAATTCAAAGTCTTCCGCTCTGTTATCGACAATGGTGGCGTAGTTAAAGGTATCGTTGTGCCTGGTGACGCTGGCATCCCTCGCCGTGAACTTGATGACCTTGTTGAGTATGTAAACCGTTACGGTGCTAAAGGCCTTGCGTGGGCTTGCTTCAATGAAGATGGTTCTATTAAGTCTCAAATCATGAAGTTCTTAGGTGAAGATACAATCCGCAATATTGGTGAAAAAATGGGCGCTAAAGGTGGCGACCTTGTATTGATGATTGCTGATAAACCTGCAACTGTGGCACGTGCATTAGGCGAATTACGCCTTGAAATGGCACGCCGTATGAATATGATCGACCAAGATAAATTAGCATTCACATGGGTAACTGATTTCCCTATGTTCGAATATAACGAAGACGAAAAACGTTATGTTGCAATGCATCATCCGTTCACAATGCCACGCCATGCGGATTTTGATAAATTAGAATCCGATCCTGGCAGTGTAAAAGCGATTGCTTACGACATGGTATTGAATGGCGTAGAAATCGGTGGCGGTTCCTTGCGTATCTACCAAGCTGACGTACAAGAAAAAGTATTCAAAGCAATTGGTTTGTCTATTGAAGAAGCAAGATCTAAATTTGGCTTCATGCTTGATGCATTCCAATACGGTGCACCTCCTCATGCAGGCTGTGCATTTGGCCTTGATCGTCTTGTTATGTTGATGGCAAAACGTCAATCTATCCGCGACGTAATCGCATTCCCTAAAACTCAATCTGCTTCTGATATCATGAGCCAAGCTCCATCTGAAGTAGAACCTAAGCAATTAAAAGAGTTGCATATTAAACCAGATGTAGAAGAAGAACAAGAGCAATCTTTAGTGTAAAAACATAGGCAAGAATTGATTGAAATCGAAATGTCAAGACTTGTTAATTGCTAATCTTTCTGATACTATTTAAGTATAAGATATCCCTGCCATGTGCGTGTGATATCGCAGTTTTGAGCCAACACATTTACTTTGGGAGTCTGACTCTCGTCTGAACGTTACGCCCTTACGGGACAATTGCAGGATGAGGAGGACACCCACCTGCCCTTGCAGGATCAAAACGCGGTACATTACGGCATGGTGGGGCTTTTTTGCGTGTAAAAATAGACTGAAATATCATATACTATAAATATATCTTTTGTAAGAACTAAAATTTTTTATAGTCTTAAAAGTCCTAAATGTCTTATAAATATTATTAGTGATACCAAGTTACTGATGTCATTGGGCTTTTATGACGGGGAAGTAATTGTTTTTTGATTGAATAGTTATAGATATGAAAATACGACAGTTAAACTGAGTGAGAATTGAGGTGATAGAATGGATAGTTTGTTTGATATGACACCTACAAATACATACGAGCCGCTTCCTGTACGAATGCGTCCTACTAAACTAGATCATTTATATGGTCAAGAGAAGGCCGTAGGTAAGGGGACTTTCTTGAGAGCTATGGTAGAGAAGGATACAATACCATCTATGCTTTTTTATGGGCCTTGTGGAACGGGTAAGACTACATTAGCCGGAATCATAGCTAAGGTGAGCAATAGTTATTTTGTAAATCTGAATGCTACTAACGCTGGTATTGGTGAGTTGCGTACTATCATTGAAGACGCGCGAAAACGGGTTCGTTCTTTACAGCAACGAACAATTCTATTCCTCGATGAAATCCATCGCTTTAATAAAAGCCAACAAGATGTGTTGTTACCCTGTGTAGAGGATGGTACTATCATTCTTATTGGCGCTACTACAGAGAATCCGTTCTTTGAAGTTAATAGACCACTTTTATCTCGTTTGCGTCTTATTACATTAGAAGCACTTACACCAAAGGCTATCGGTCAAATTTTACGTCGCGCCATTACCGATGAAGAGGTAGGCCTTGGCAAACGCCATCTACAGGTAACCGATGAAGTTCTGGAGGATGTGGGGATTTTCGTCAATGGCGATGGGCGTATGGCTCTCAATATTCTTGAACAAGCAGCAGCTATGGTTCCTGATGAGGGGATGATTACTATTGAAGTTCTCGAAAAGGTCGTAGGTCGTCGCATATATACATACGATAAAAAAGGTGATAGTCATTACGATACAATTTCAGCTTTTATTAAAAGTATGCGTGGCTCCGATGTGCAGGCAACAGTACATTATTTAGCGCGTATGATTGAAGCCGGAGAGGATCCTAACTTCATTGCTCGTCGTATTGTTATTTGTGCAGCAGAGGATGTAGGTCTTGCGGATCCACAAGCTCTCATACTCGCAAATGCAGCAGCTCAAGCGGCTCATATGGTAGGTTTTCCGGAGGCGCGCATTATATTATCTGAGGCTGCGTGCTATGTTGCTCTCGCACCTAAAAGTAATTCTGCTTATGTAGCTATTGATGCCGCGATATCTGATGTGCGACATAAGGATTGTGGACAAGTACCGGATCATTTGAAAGATAGTCACTATAGCGGGGCTAGTAAATTAGGCCATGGGAAAGCTTATAAGTATGCTCATAATTATCCTAATGGATTTGTAAAACAGCAGTATTTACCAACGCCTCTAGTCGATGCAACCTACTATAAGGGCATAAAGAGAGGGACTGAGGAACAGTTACTTCACGACTGGGAGAAACGTTGTAAAAATTAACTTAATATTACGATATATGCTATAATATAATGATAAGTTAATTTACTGTAATGTTATATAAGTAAGGGGTTTGTATAGATTTATGGCAGAAGAAAATACTTCCACCAAAAGACGCAACACACGCCGTAAGCGAACAAGTACAAAACAGCAATCAAAGTCGCAAAGCTTTTCTTTGCGCAGCGAAGTGAAAGGCCTTATTGTCATTGCCTTTGCTGTGATTTCCTTTCTGGGCTTTTTTGGCTTTGAACTCGGCCTTGTAGGACAGATTTTAACAGGTATATTCCGTTATGGCTTTGGCCTAGGTGGTATTATTCCTTGTTTATGCGTTTTCTGGTTAGGTTGGAGATTATTATATAAGGATACATTTATTTCCATTACAAAACGAGGGGTTGTAATGACCTTGTTTTTCCTATTTTTGTTAGCTCTTGTTCCCTTGTGGCGAGTTCCTGAGGGGCAGGAACTCATAACTACGCAACTAGCTAATCAAGGTGGTTTCGTAGGTGGCGCAATTGCTACATTCCTTCGTACACTATTAGGTAACCTAGGGGCTATTATTCTTGATGTATTCTTACTCATAGCTTTTGGATTACTGGTGACACGTTTGTCTTTGCGTAGTGGATTACAAAAGGCTGCGGACAAAACACAGGTTGGCCTTGATGTTGCAAAAGAGGTAGCTGCTGAGAAGGTTGCTGTTGCAAAAGAAGTGTTTGAAGATTGGAATGAACAACGTAAAGAAGCGGCAGAACAGCGTAAAGCTTATAACAGGGAAAAAGATACACGCTTTGCTGATGCAGCAGATCAAGCATTAGATGCACTAGAAAAACAAGGTATTGCTACTGGTAGAGACCTCTTTGACTCTACCACAGCTATAGATGTTGATCCTATTGAAGATACAGTTACTACTATGGAGTCACAAAAAACTCCTACATCTTGGAAGGAATTGGCTGAGATAGAAGCACGTAATCGTGCGGCTGAGCAATTGGCTAATATATCTGAAGCATCTGGTGATGCGAAGTCTTATGAAGCTGATGATTTTGAACAATTCTCTGATACACATAGAACTACGAGTGATGATTATGTATATGTTCCAGATGAGGACTATGCATATACACCAGATGAAGAGTATTCAGATGAGGTTGGAATTGTAGAAAATTCTGATGATAAAGAACCAGAATTCTCTTATCAAAATACAACAATAGAGCCATTGGAAACGAATCACGGTGCTATTGCCTCCGCTGTGCCAGGAACGGGTGCAGCTGCAAGTTCTGTAAGTGCTGGAGCTGGTATGGCAGGTATGGGGTTACAAGTACCGTCCATTATTAGTACTACAGAAGATACGGCGCAAGTAGCTGTATCTAAAGATGGACAGATTCATCGGTCCTATGATAGACCTTACCATTTCCCAAGCCTAGATATTTTGGCGAAAGGGAAGGGGAGTCAAAATAATGGTGAAGAAGTAGCACAAAATGCGATGATGCTTGAACATGTATTGAGTGACTTTGGTATTACTGCAAAGGTTGTTAATGCTACACAAGGGCCAACTGTTACACGTTATGAAATTGAACCTGCACCAGGCGTGAAAGTGAGTCGTATCGTTAATTTAACAGACGATATTGCCCTCAATTTGGCAGCGCAACATATTCGTATGGAGGCTCCGATTCCAGGGAAATCTGCCATCGGTATTGAGGTCCCTAATAAAACGACAGAAGCCGTTCATTTACGCGATGTACTTGATTGCAGTGACTTTAAAGATGCTCGTGGAGGTATTCCTGTCGGTCTTGGTAAGGATATTGCAGGTAAGCCTGTTATTACGGATCTTGCGAAGATGCCTCACTTGCTCGTAGCTGGTACAACTGGCTCTGGTAAATCCGTATGTGTAAATACATTAATTTCTAGTATTCTCTTTAGCCGCAAACCGGAAGAGGTTAAGTTATTATTAATCGACCCTAAGATGGTTGAATTGTCTATTTACAATGGGATCCCGCACTTGATGGCTCCAGTTGTAACGGATATGAAAAAAGCAGCAGCTGTATTGCGTTGGGCCGTTCGTGAAATGGAGGCTCGTTATAAGGCGTTTGCTGCATCTGGTAAACGTGATATCAAGAGCTACAATGAAGCGCATCCTAAGGCTGCTATGCCGCTAATCGTGTTGATTATCGACGAGTTAGCTGACCTTATGATGACGGCTCCTGATGATATTGAAGAATCTATTAGTCGTTTAGCACAAATGGCTCGTGCCGCAGGTATTCACATGGTTCTTGCGACACAACGGCCATCTGTTAACGTTATTACCGGTTCTATTAAGGCTAATGTACCAAGCCGTATTTCCTTTGCTGTAGGCTCTCAAATTGACTCCCGTACCATTCTTGATATGGCAGGAGCAGAGAAACTATTGGGTAAAGGGGATATGTTATTTGCTCCGATTGGTGCTAATAAACCTATTCGTGTACAAGGGGCCTTCATTTCTGATGATGAGGTAGAAAAACTTGTAGAGTTTGTGAAAGCTCAACGAGAACCAGAATATGATAATACGGTAACTCAAGAAGTGGAAAAGGAAGCTGAAAAAGAATCTTATGATGCTAATGATGTTTACCGCGATGAATTATTAGAGCGAGCTGTCAATCTCGTTATGGAATCTGGTCAAGCTTCCGTATCGATGTTGCAACGTCGTTTCCGTATAGGTTACACCCGTGCGGCACGTCTTGTAGATACAATGGAAGACCTTAAAATCGTTGGCCCTAGCATGGGCAGTAAGGCTCGAGAAATTTTAATGAGCCCTGAACAAGCTAAGGCTAGATATTTCTCCAATTCCAATGATGAGCAATAATTAGCTAATTACTATATGAATATTACGTAGATTTAGAAAGGAACGAAAATGGCTGAATTAGGCGAAGAATTACGACGTGAACGGGTAAGACGTAATCTAACCTTTAAAGATGTGGAGCAAGTGCTGCACATTAAAACAACCTATTTAGAGGCTATCGAAGATGGTAACTATGATATCATTCCTGGTCAAGTCTACGTAAAAGGTTTTATTCGAAATTATGGTAACTACTTAGATCTTGATGGGGATCGCTTGGTGAAAGTATATCAGGGCCAAGTAGGAGACATAGATACCTTTTCTTTACGTTCTGTTACAAGACGGAAGGCTCAAGCAACTCCTAATTTGGTACAAAGTGAGTTTGTTGAATATCAAACATCTAAAAAGCGTATGTCCTTAGAAACGCGTCAACGAAAACGTCAACGCTCTATTGTACAAGAACGCATTATTTTAGGGATTATTTTAGTTTGTATGGCATTATTTTTACTATGGTTATTCCTGTTCTAGTATCTGATTAGGCATGATAGAAAGGCATTTACACAATCAATGGATAGATTTTTAGTAACAGAACCTTCGGATATGAAGGAACGTGGTTGGGCTGAATTAGATTTCGTTCTCATCAGTGGGGACGCTTATGTGGACCATCCATCCTTTGCGCCTGCAGTTATCGGTAGATACTTGGAATCCAAAGGTTATCGTGTAGGCATTATAGATCAACCAGATTGGAATGATGTAGAGGCTTTCAAAAAACTAGGTAAACCACGTCTAGCATCCCTTGTTACGGCAGGGAATTTAGATTCAATGCTTAATAAATTTACGGCAGCAAAGAAAGTTCGCCGTCAAGATGATTATTCTCCAGGTGGTGAGTCAGGTCATCGTCCAGATCGTGCTACCTTGGTATATGCTAACCGTATGAAGGAGGCTTACAGTGATGTACCTCTTATCATTGGTGGTATAGAAGCGTCTTTGCGTCGCTTTGGTCATTATGACTATTGGTCAGATACGGTGCGTCGATCCATCTTAGTAGATTCTAAGGCCGATGTACTCGTCTATGGCATGGGAGAACTTCAAATCGTTGAACTAGCTGATGCCTTAGATCAGGGTCGATTTAAAGAGTCTTTGCCATCTATACGTGGCATTTGCTACATGGCAAAGGAAATTCCAACCATTGACTATGTAGAGTGCCCATCGTATGAAGCTATTAAGGCGGATAAGATGGATTTTGCCGATGCATTCCGCATTCAATACGATGAACAAGATCCGTTCTATGGACGTATTGTAGTCCAAAAGCATGGTGATAGATATCTCATTCAGAACACGCCTGCCTTGCCATTGACACAGGAGGAAATGGACGGTGTCTATAACTTGCCATATACTCGAAAGTGGCATCCTAAATACGATGATAAGGGTGGTGTGCCAGCATTAAGCGAAGTTCAATTTAGCCTTGTGAGCCAACGAGGTTGCTTTGGCAGTTGTTCTTTCTGTGCTATTACTAATCACCAAGGGCGTATCATTCAGAATCGTAGTCATGAGTCTTTGATTGAAGAAGCTCACATGATGATCAAGATGGACAATTTTAAAGGGTATATTCATGATGTAGGGGGTCCTACGGCAAACTTCCGCCAGCTAGCTTGCGATAAACAAGCTGTCTATGGTGCGTGTAAAGGTCGTACTTATGCGGCTCCAGAGCCTTGTGAAAACTTGAATACAAATCATGATGACTATATTGCTTTACTGCGTAAATTACGTAAACTAAAAGGTGTAAAAAAGGTATTTGTTCGTTCTGGTTTGCGTTATGACTATGTACTAGCCGATAACAATAAAGATTTTGTGCGGGAACTTTGCGAGTTTCACGTAAGTGGGCAGCTAAAGGTAGCTCCAGAACATGTATCTAAACGGGTTACCAATATGATGGGGAAAGCTGGTAAAGAAGAATTCCTAACCTTTAAGTCTTGGTTTGAAGAGGCAAATAAAAAGCTTGGTAAGAAACAATACTTAGTGCCGTACTTTATGAGCTCTCATCCCGGTTGTGCCCTAGAGGATGCTATTGAATTAGCGGAATTTTTACGAGATCACCATATGTACCCAGAGCAAGTACAGGATTTTATTCCTACGCCGGGTAGCCTTTCTACTTGTATGTATTATACGGGCATTAATCCACTAGATGGAAAACCTGTTTATGTTGCTAAAAAGGGTAGAGATAAAGCAAAACAGCGCGCATTGATGCAGTTTAAAAATATTGAAAACTATGACCTTGTTAAAGAGGCTCTCATAGAAGCCAATCGACGTGATTTAATTGGCTTTGGCCCAGAATGTTTAATTCCACCCCGACCAATTGGTGGAAATTCTAAGCGTATTAGCCAATCTAGTAAATCTCGTAATGGCAAACGAGGTTGCGAATCTAGGAATCGATGCCAGACTGGAAAAAAACGTAGTAGAGATGTGACTAAAGTTCGTACATCTAATAAAAGTTTTGGTGGTCGTTACATGTAGGGAGTAGCTCTAGCTACTCTCATTTTAAGATACTTTATGTCTTATGGGAGGCATATATGAAACGATGGATTGCTCCGAGCATCTTAGCATTATTTGTGGTAGGAATGTTGATCTATGGCATAAACTTTTACCAACAAGAACAAATAGAACAGGCCAAAGAGCCTATTCGTGGTGAAATTATAGTCTATACGGACTTACCTAATACTTTGACAGCTATGCTTGCTGAGCGTTATGAAGAGGAACAAAAGGTAAAAGTCACTGTAATGCCTCTTACAGAGGAACAAATGTCGCAACGGTCGGCTTCTACAGTGGCTGATACTTCTGGTGATTTGGTGCTAACTTCTGAAGATAATCTCGTAATTGGTGCCAATGCAGGTAAATATATGCCCATCGTCAATGAACGTATTGACGAGGTACGTGATAATCTAAAGGATCCAAATGGCTATTGGGTTGGTATTTGGTATGATCCCATCGTATTTGTTCAGAATGATACCTTCCATAATGGCATTGGTAAATATATTACTACATGGGATACATTGGGAAAACAAGGTGATTGGTCTATCGTTATGACTGATTTTGTAGCATCTCAGAATGCGGCCAATTTGCTATATAATATGGTAGAGTATAAAGGGGAACCAGAGGCTCTTGAATACTTGTATAGTTTGAAGCCCCATGTGGTTCAACATGCTAAATTTTTGTCTACTCCAATACGACTAACTGCGCTAGGGGAGACAAATATTGGTATTGGTAACTTGTCTGATGCGGCGCAATATAGTCATCATGGGTATCCAATTAAGATCATTTATCCTAAAGATGGTACGTCTTATTATGTGACTGGTGCTGCCGTTTTAAAAAATTCAAAACATAAAGCAGATAGTGTAGAGTTTATTAATTGGTTACTATCTTCTAAAACGGCGAAATATATGGTAGAAAAGAATTTTACTTATATATTTACTAATCCTGAGATGGATGAGCCAAAAGATTCTATGGGGCATGATTTAGTATTATGGCCTGTGAATGGTGGTTATACTCTAGAAGGTAAAAAGTTACTATTAAATCATTGGGTTAGCCAAGTACGATTCCGTAAGGACTAAGTCAGTTGTATAAATCCAAGAAATAAATAAGAATCTAGTGACGAAAGGATATAGAATGGGGAAAAAATTAGGATATGTTAGCCTAGGTTGTGCTAAAAATTTAGTAGATACAGAGGTAATGTTAGGCTTATTGCGAGATAATGGCTATTCGATTACAGAAGACTTAAGCGAAGCAGATCTTATCGTTGTAAATACCTGTACTTTTATTGAAAAAGCTAAGGCTGAGTCTATAAATACTATACTTGAGGTTGCCCAATATAAGGAGGATGGTACTTGTAAGGGCCTCATCGTAGCAGGTTGTCTTAGCCAACAGTATCAGGATGAATTATTCCAAGAAATTCCTGAAATTGATGCATTAATCGGTACCGGTGCATGGGATCAAGTTATGGTAGCCGTTGATGCTATTGAGCACGGCAATCGCAGTTGTATCATGGAAAATATTACGAATATCTATGATGAGCGCATGCCTCGTATTCAAACAACACCTCGTTATAGTGCATATGTAAAAATTGCAGAAGGCTGTAATAACGGGTGTACATTCTGTATTATTCCTAAGGTACGTGGTGCATTCCGTAGTCGTACTATCGAGTCTATTAAGGCTGAAGTGGAACGATTGGCTGCGACAGGGGTTAAGGAAATTGTTCTTATCGCTCAAGATACAACAAGTTATGGTATTGACCTTAATGATGGAAAACCATTGTTGACGACATTGTTAAAGGAATTAACAACTGTAGAAGGTATAGAATGGATTCGCATGCTATACCTATATCCGACATTCTTCTCTGATGAATTGTTAGATATTATCGTTAATGAGCCAAAGCTTTGTAAATATGTAGATATTCCATTGCAACATGTTAATAACGATATTTTGAAACAAATGAATCGCCGAGACGATCGCAATGATATTGAGCGCTTGCTTAAGAAGATTAGAAATGCACCGACTCATATTACATTGCGCACCTCTATCATCGTTGGATTTCCTGGTGAAACAGATGAACAATTTGAGGAACTTTGTGACTTTGTAAAAGAAATCAAATTCGATAATATGGGCGTATTTACGTATTCTCAAGAGGATGGTACACCAGCTGGTGCTCGTGAAGACCAAATACCAGAAGAGGTCAAAGAAGAGCGTTATCACGTTCTTATGTCCATCCAAGCTGCTATCTCTGAAGAGAATAATCGCAATTTAGAAGGTACCATTGATTATGCGATGGTAGAGGAAATCGAAGAAGGCGAGAATAACACATTGCTTGCAAAAGGTCGATTGAAATCTCAAGCACCTGATGTAGATGGTAATATGTACATTGAAGACTGCGGTGAAGACATTCAACCTGGTGATATTCTTAAGGTACAAGTAGAGCAAGGCTTTGCTTATGATGTAGTAGCTACAGTTGTAGAATAATGCACAGTTCGATATATTCGATTGTGGAGGTGATCTGATGATTGTAGAACTTATTTCTACAGGTTCAGAATTATTGTTAGGTGATACAGTAAATACGAATGTATCATGGCTAGCACAAGAGTTGAATAAACTAGGATATACCATTGCCCATCAATCGGTGGTAGGTGATAATCCGAAACGAATGGCTGAAGTTTTTCAGCTCGCTAGTACAAGGGCTGATATTATTATTAGTACTGGTGGGCTAGGACCTACGCAGGGCGATATTACACGTAATGTACTTGCCGATTCAATTGGCAGACCTATTGTATTTAATCAAGAGGCCATGGATGAGCTTGAAAGATTCTTTAAAAGTGTAAACCGTACTATACCTGATGCGAGTCGGCGAGAAGCACAATTACCAGAAGGGGCGAAAGTATTATATAACCCTGTTGGAGTTGCACCAGGTGTCGTCGTTGAAGATGGAGATACTACATACATACTTCTGCCAGGTCCTCCTGGTGAAATGAAGGGTATGTTCCAAGAGAGCGTAGTTCCTTATTTGAATAACCGATTTGGTTCTCAAGGTGTTGTTACATCTTATCGTTATGGTGTGTATGATATTCGTGAAATCGATTTAGAAAGCACCTTGATGGATCTCATTAAGCAGCAATCAAATCCAACCATAGCTTTACTCATTAAAAAAGGTTATATCGAAGTACGCATTACGGCTAAAGCTGAAACATTAGAAGCGGCCCAAGACCTACTAAATCCATGGGATGCAATCATACGAGAGCGATTAGGTTCTCGCGTAGGACGCGACTTAACGATTTCTATGGAGGAAACTCTAGGCCGAACCTTGTTAGAGAAACATAGTACTATTAGTACTGCTGAATCATGTACATCAGGATTAGTTGGTAAGCTTCTTACTAATGTCAGTGGTAGTAGTGAGTACTATATGGGTGGTGTCATTTCGTATAGTAATGATTTGAAACATCGTGTTTTAGGTGTACCACAAGATATGTTAGATATATATGGCGCTGTTAGTGAACAAGTGGCTAAGGCTATGGCAGAGGGGGCACGAACTGTTGGCCAAACAACATATGCTGTTTCTACAACGGGGATAGCCGGTCCTGGTGGAGGAACTCAAGAAAAGCCCGTTGGACTAGTGTGGTTTGGTGTTACTGGTCCACATGGCACAGTGGCCCATAAAGCTAATTTAATTGGCAATCGAGAAGATATTAGACAAAGTGCGGCAGAGCTAGCACTATACTATGTTTATACTTATATAACAGAAAAGGAGAAATAAAATAATGGCTGTAGATGGCAGACAAGCAGCGTTGGATAACGCGTTAAAACAAATCGAAAAAGATTTTGGTAAAGGTGCTATTATGCGTCTTGGTGAAGCGGCAGATCGCATGAATGTAGAGGTGATTTCCTCTGGTTCTCTTGCTATCGATATTGCTGTTGGTGTAGGTGGTTTCCCTCGTGGCCGTGTAATTGAAATCTACGGTCCAGAATCTTCTGGTAAAACAACAGTGGCTCTTCACGCTGTAGCAGAAGCTCAAAAACAAGGTGGTATTGCGGCATTTATTGATGCGGAGCATGCGATGGATCCTGTATATGCTCGCAACTTGGGGGTAGACATCAATAATTTGTTGATTTCTCAACCAGATAATGGAGAACAAGCTCTAGAAATTACAGAAGCTCTTGTTCGCAGTGGTGCAGTAGATATCGTTGTAGTTGACTCCGTAGCGGCTTTGGTTCCTAAAGCGGAAATCGATGGTGAAATGGGTGACGCTCACGTAGGTTTACAAGCTCGTTTGATGAGTAAAGCTTTGCGCAAATTGACTGGTATCATCAGTAAATCCAAAACAGTTGTTATCTTCATCAACCAATTGCGTGAAAAAGTAGGTGTTATGTTCGGTAATCCTGAAACAACAACTGGTGGTCGTGCGTTGAAATTCTATTCCTCTGTGCGCCTTGATGTTCGTAAAGGGGAATTAATTAAAGCAAATAACGAAAATGTTGGCGCTCGAACAAAAGTCAAAGTTGTCAAAAATAAGGTGGCACCTCCATTTAAGACAGCTGAATTTGATTTGATGTATGGCGAAGGTATCTCTAAAACTGGCACACTTATTGATATTGGTACAAATATGGAAATTATTAATAAATCTGGTGCTTGGTACTCCTATAATGGGGAACGTATGGGGCAAGGTAAGGAAGCGGCTAAACAATACTTGTTAGAGAATCCACAAATAGCTGATGAAATCGATCGCATTATTCGTGATACATTGGCTGTTGGCACTGAAGAAATCGATGTAATTGGTGAAGAAGTAACTGAAGAAGTATAATCATGAGTGACGAAACGATGCAAGCTGCTATGGATCAAGCGTATCGCTTCCTAGCCCAACGCTTCCTTAGTTCTTATGAGCTGACGAAAAAAATGAGACGTAAACAATTCGAGGACCCTATCATTGAGAGGGTCCTTGAGCGCCTTAGAGATTATGATTACATTAATGATGAACGTTTATCTGAGCAGGTATTAGCGTATTTGATGAAAGAACAGAAATACGGTGCTTATATGATTAAGCAAAAAATGAAACTTAGAGGACTTGCGATTCCTCAAGAAATTTCTGCTTATGATGAGGTAAAAGCTGCTTATCGGGTGGTAGAGAAAAAATTTGGATCTATTCTCAATGAAGAAAAGACTCCTCGGGTAAAAGTTTTTAGTTTTCTCAAATACAGGGGGTTCTCAACAAGCACAATTCAAGTTGTATGCAATGATTTTTATGAATAAATTCTGCTTTTTGAGAGGCCTTGGTAGGCTTGTAAAATCTTGACAGAAAGGGCTTTGAAGTCTAAAATTAATAATAGCCTTATTTATTTATATGATGATATGGCTAATTGATAATTTAATGCATAAAGGGCATAAAAAGGAGCATGAAAGCTCAATTTTGAGAAATAAAAAGGAGGTGAAAGAAATTTTAGAGTATAGTCTAATTGCAGTGGTAATGGTACTGATTGGACTAGGGGTAGGCTATTTTTTAAGAAAAAATATTGCTGAAGGAAAACTGAATCAAGCTGAACAAGAGGCTGCTCGCATCATTGCAAATGGTGAACGCACAGCTGAGTCTAAAAAGAAAGAAGCTTTATTAGAAGCGAAAGAAGAAATTCATAAGCTCCGTTCTGATGTAGAACGAGAAAATAAAGATCGTCGTTCTGAACTTCAACGTATGGAACGTCGTATTCTTCAAAAAGAAGAATCTTTGGATAAAAAATTAGACAATATTGAGCACAAAGAGGAAGCTTTACATCGCAAAGAAGCTGACTTAGCCCAAAGCCGTGAAAAGGTAGAAGCTTTGTATGAAAAACAAATGGCAGAATTGGAACGTATTTCTGGCATGACGTTCGAAGAAGCAAAAAATATCTTGTTAACGAATGTGGAACAAGAAATCCGTCATGAAACGGCGATTATGGTTAAGGAAATGGAGCAGCAAGCTAAGGATGAAGCGGAGAAAAAAGCGAAAGAAATTATCTCCTCTGCTATCCAACGTTGTGCAGCTGACCATGTAGCGGAAACTACCGTATCCGTAGTGGCATTGCCTAATGATGAAATGAAGGGGCGCATTATCGGTCGTGAGGGCCGTAACATTCGTGCACTCGAAACATTAACAGGTATTGATTTGATTATCGATGACACACCAGAAGCAGTTATTCTTTCCGGTTTCGATCCAATTCGTCGTGAAGTGGCTCGTATTGCGCTGGAAAAATTGATTGTAGATGGTCGTATCCATCCAGCTCGTATTGAAGAAATGGTTGGTAAAGCTCGTAAAGAGGTGGACCAAACTATTAAAGAGGCTGGTGAACAAGCGACATTTGAAGCTGATGTTCATGGCTTACATCCTGAAATTGTTAAGATTTTAGGCCGTTTGAAATATCGTACTAGTTATGGTCAAAACGTATTGAAACATTCCATTGAAGTATCTCATTTAGCAGGTTTAATGGCAGCTGAACTAGGCTGTGATGTAACTTTGGCTAAACGAGGTGGTTTGATTCATGATATTGGTAAAGCATTAGACCGTGAACTTGAAGGTTCTCATGTTCAAATCGGTGTTGATGTGGCTCGTAAATATCGTGAAAGTGCAGCAGTAATTAACTGTATTGGTGCTCATCATGGTGATGAAGAGTTCCAAACCGTAGAAGCTGTATTAGTAGCTGCCGCTGATGCTATCTCCGCTGCCCGTCCAGGAGCACGTCGAGAAACATTAGAAAACTACTTAAAACGTTTATCTAAATTGGAAGAAATCGCTGAATCCTTCGAAGGCGTTGAAAAATGTTTTGCTATTCAAGCCGGTCGTGAGATTCGCGTTGTAGTAAAACCGGATAAGATTGATGAAGCTGAGTCTACATTACTTGTTCGGAATATCGTAAAACGCATCGAGTCAGAACTTGAATATCCAGGCCAAATTAAGGTCGTAATTATTCGTGAAACTCGCGTTGTGGATTACGCAAAATAATATGCTATAAGCGATAAGTATAGGCTGCAATGTTTTCATTGCAGCCTATTGTTATCAAAGTTTCGGTAATTATATATTGCTATATACGGCGTATAGGAATCATCATTTACATTGCGTTGTAGATGATGATTCCTATGATTCGTATCAAGTTATTTATACTTTTTTAATAATTTAATTGATTGAAATGCTTTACAAATAGAGGATTTTTTATTTGTATATAGAATTAATATATATATGGGGAAGGAGGCGTTGGCTATGAGCCGATATTTTGAAAATGAGTTGATTGAACAAATCAAAGATGCTAATGATATCGTGTCAGTTGTATCCGAGCATGTAGCCTTAAAGAAACGCGGCAAGAACTATTGGGGTTGTTGTCCATTTCATAATGAAAAAACGCCATCCTTTAGTGTAGCCCCTGAAAAGGGTTTTTATTATTGCTTTGGGTGCCATGCATCAGGAAATGCTATTAAATTTCTTATGGAATTAGAGCATTTAACCTTTGTAGAAGCCCTAGAGCGGCTAGCTAATCGAGCTAATATTCCATTGCCAGAGGCGAAACTTTCACCTGAACAAAGAGCTAGAGATGAAAGGCGCAAAAAACTGTATGAAGCTTCTGATTTAGCGTCTACCTTTTTCCATAACTGTCTCACTCAAACGTCTATTGGTAAAGTGGGATTAGATTATTTGAAAAAGCGAGGGCTCACACAAGAGACCATAGAAACATTTAAGCTTGGTTTTGCTCCTGATGGTTGGGATAAGTTATATCGTGCCTTTCATGAGCGTGGCATTGATGATTCCATTCTTTTAGAGTTGAATCTTGTCCGAAAGAACCAAAAGGGTCAATTTTATGACTTCTTCAGAAATAGAATTATGTTCCCTATTATGGATGGTAAAGGGCGAGTAGTTGCTTTTGGTGGACGCGTTATGGATGATAGTACACCAAAATATTTAAACTCTCCAGAGTCATCAATCTTTGAAAAAGGTAAACTCTTATTTGCCTTTGATAAGGCTTATAAATCTATTCGTGAGGAAAAACAAGCTATTCTTGTAGAAGGCTATATGGATGTTATATCCGCTCATAATCATGGTGTTACTAATGTAGTCGCATCATTGGGGACTGCTTATACAAGAGATCATGGGCATATCTTGATGAGGCAAGCTGAAGAAATCGTGTTAGCTTATGATATGGATGGTGCTGGTCGTCAAGCGGCTGCTAGGGCTATTGAATTATTGCAAAATACGGATTTTAAGGTGCGTGTCCTTGCCATGCCAGACGGTAAAGATCCAGATGATTATGTGCGTAATCATGGGGGACAGGCATTTAAGGAGTTAGTTGCTAAAGCTGTTAAACCTCTTGATTATCTATTAAGTGAGTCTTTGATTAAACACGATACAAATGATACAGAGGGGAAGCAGGCTGTTATGGCAGATGTTTTCCCATATATTGCAAATATAGATAGTCAAACACAGAGAGATGATGCTTTAAAAACATTGGCATTGCCATTATGGCTTGATAATAGTACTATTTTTAGATACTTTAGAGATTATGTGAAAAAAGGACAAATTGAATTAGTGGATACTGCATCAACACCTTTGCCAACACAGGATTTACCAAAGGGGGATGCGGAAAAATTATTGTCCTTAGCTTTCACAGATGGCGAAGTATTACAACATATGATGAGCTATTTGCCATTAGAGGACTTTGAAAAAATTGAATATCGAGGTATAATAGAAAAGCTATTCACCTTGTATAAGTCCGAAGGTCGTCTAGATGAAACTGCAATTCAATCTGTTTTATCTTCTCAAGAATACGATATTTACTCTAGGTTGGTCGTCATGAGTGACGATGACTACAAGGTACAAGTGCCTGCATTAATCCGCAAGATAAGGCTCCATTCATTGCGTGAACAGTATAAAGCGCATTCAATTATGGCGGATCAATTAAAACGAGCAGGAGATTCGACGTTTATTAGCGAATTACATAAGTGTCAGGAAATACAGAATTTAATTAGAGAATGGTCTAAGTAAATCATTAATGGTTAAAAAGGAGAGCGCTGTGGCTAAGAAAGTACAAAAAAGTCAAATAGAGGAGATTGTTGAGCAACTTCTTGAAAAAGGCCGTAAGAGCGGTGTGTTGACACAATCCGAGATTTCAGATGCTCTTCATGAGCAGACGGAAATTACTGCGGAACAATTAGATGATATTTATACGACTTTGGGTAAATTGAATGTTGAGATTGTGGCAGATATTGATGCTGATGATACAGATAGTCATACAATTGAAACGGATGAAGATGAAGACGAAGTTTCTAGCGAGAAGAAAATTTCTATCGATTTAAGTGTTGATTCTGGTGTTAATATTGATGACCCTGTACGAATGTACCTAAAAGAGATTGGTCGCGTACCATTGCTTTCAGCTGACGAAGAAATCGTATTAGCTAAGCAAATCGAAGCTGGTGCACAAGAGGATGCTACATATAAAGATATTCAACTTAGCAAAAAGGCTAAGAAAAAATTGGTAGATGCTAACTTGCGATTAGTTGTAAGTATCGCGAAACGTTATGTAGGTCGCGGTATGTTGTTCTTGGATCTAATCCAAGAAGGTAACCTAGGTCTGATTAAAGCGGTAGATAAATTCGATTATACTAAAGGTTATAAATTTTCAACGTATGCTACATGGTGGATTCGTCAAGCGATTACGCGTGCTATTGCAGACCAAGCTCGTACGATTCGTATTCCTGTACATATGGTAGAAACAATTAATAAATTGATTCGTATTTCTAGACAATTGTTGCAAGACAAAGGTCGTGAGCCATTGCCAGAAGAAATTGCTGAAGGTATGGGAATTACTGTAGAGCGGGTACGTGAAATTCAAAAGATCGCCCAAGAGCCAGTATCCTTGGAAACTCCGATTGGTGAAGAGGAAGATTCCCATTTAGGGGACTTCATCGAGGACCAAGATGCAATTGCTCCAGATGATGCAGCTAGCTACATTTTATTGCAAGAACAAATTGAAGATGTATTTACATGCTTGACTGATCGTGAGCAACAAGTATTGATTTTACGTTTTGGTTTGAAGGATGGTAAGCCTCGTACATTGGAAGAAGTTGGTCAACATTTCAATGTTACACGTGAACGTATTCGTCAGATTGAAGGTAAAGCGCTTACTAAATTGCGCAACCGCGGTAAACGTGATAAAATCAAAGATTTCTTATAATATTTTGAATCTCTTAAGGGTTGTAATGCAGTGTTGTATAGCACTGTATTGCAACCCTTTTGTGTTATAATAAAAAATGGTAATATCTTACAATAAAAAGTAATTTATGATAAGACTTACGTAATAGACAAGCGTTTCATGTAATAGCGATAAGTTTTATGTAATAGATATAAGTTGAAAGCTTATGTAATAGATAGGAGATATAATGTTTACAGTTACTAAACGGTTAGAGGTGAGTGCATCTCATCAATTAAAACTAGATTATCCGAGTAAATGTCAAAATCTTCATGGGCATAACTGGATTATTACAGTTCATGCACGTTCTGAAGAGTTAGATCATAATGGGATGGTCATCGACTTTACGATTATTAAAGAAAAAATTCATGGTCGCTTGGACCATCGCCATATCAACGATGTACTAGGCGATATAAATCCTACTGCGGAGAATATGGCAAAATGGATCGCTGATGAATTGGGCCCAAAATGCTTTAAAGTAGAGGTTCAAGAGTCTGAAGGGAACACAGCTATTTATGAACGTGATTGAGATTTTTGCCTCTATTGATGGGGAAGGTAGTCGGCAAGGTTTGCTGACTACATTTTTACGCCTCCATGATTGCAATATTCGCTGTTCCTATTGCGACACGACTTATAGCTATGGCATTGATAGTGTTTTCACAGAGATGACTATATGTGAGGTGGCGGATGTTATTGAAAGCTTAGGTAATCATCGCATTACTATTACTGGTGGGGAGCCTCTATTACAGGAAGCTGCTGTTGTAGAGTTAATTGATAAATTAAATCGTCGGAAGGCTTTAAAGATACAAAACAGTCCATCAAATCAAAGTGATTTAACTTGTATTAATGATGTAGATAAAGATTTAGATACATTTGATAAACGAGAGAGGCCTAATAATAGTCCTTATGATTTCAATATTGAAACAAATGGAACGATTGTACCGAGCTTTCAGAGAGAAAATGTGTGGTTTACCTATGATTATAAAACACCGTCCTCTTTAGCCGAAGAGTCTATGAATGTAGATATATTTAAGGCGGCTACAGAACGTGATCTGATTAAGTTTGTCGTTGGTTCTCCAGAAGATTTGGATTGTATGCGTCGCATAATTAGTAAATATCCTACAGTGGCTCAAATATATGTATCGTCTGTATGGGGACAGATTGAGGCGGCATCGATTATCGATTATATGAAAGCATATAATTTGCAGAATGTACGATTCCAACTGCAAATCCATAAATTTGTATGGGATCCAGATGCAAAGGGCGTATAGTATCGTTAGGCTGTGTAGTATCAGTATCTTTTCTATGGTATAAAATGATATGAGGTCTGATGAAATCTTGATATAAAGGGGTAAATATGGATACAAAAAAAATAGAATCGCTTATATATCAGTTGTTAGAAGCATTAGGTGAGGATCCTAATCGGGACGGCTTGTTAGAAACACCGAAACGGGTGGCTCAAATGATGGAAGAGGTATATGAAGGCATTCAGTATACAAATGCTGAGATTGCAGAAATGTATGGTAAGACTTTCGCTGTAGATACAAATCAAATGGTAGTAGTAAAGGATATTACTTGCTTCTCTCATTGTGAACATCATATGGCATTGATGTATGATATGAGTATCAGTATTGGGTACATTCCAAAAGGTCGTGTCATAGGTTTATCTAAGATTCCCCGCATAGCTGAAATGTGCTGCAAGCGTTTACAACTACAAGAAAAAATTGGTGAAGATATTGCGGAAGTAATTTCCTTAGCGACAGGGTCTGATGATGTTATTGTGCACATTACATCGTCTCACAGCTGCATGAGTGCACGAGGCATTAAATCTACAGATAGCCAAACGACTACACTAACTACTAAAGGCGTATTTAACGAAGATCATATGATTCACCGTTTTATGCTAATGAAACAGTCTTAAGATTTGAGTTGTCTTGACTAAATGATAGTCTATTCGGTATAATTAATAAGCTAGAAACTAACTGAGGGCCTATAGCTCAGGGGTAGAGCAACCGGCTCATAACCGGTCGGTCCCTGGTTCGAACCCAGGTGGGCCCACCATTATGTTGACATCTACCGTCCTTGAGAATTCAAGGGCGGTTATTTTTATATGTAACTCATTTTGAGACAACATAATAGATATTATTTCAGAATAGTATTGTATTTAGATATATATAAACGAGAACAAATAAGTAAGAAAATAATCAAGAATTAGTAATTACGAATAAATAATTAGTGATAGTAGAGGAAGTTATGGAACCTAGACCTATGATGGACCGCCTAGAAGCGGTATTCTCAATCGTACCTAAGGCCCATGCCATTGCCGATATCGGTACCGATCATGGCTATTTAGCGGTAGAGCTCATCAATCGTCAACGCGCTGAATATGTCATTGCCGGTGATGTACATAAAGGTCCGTTAGAGTCTGCAAGATCATATGTTGAGTCTTGTGGACTAGCCGATAAAGTAGATTGTCGTTTAGGCGATGGTCTTAAAGTGACAGAAAAGGGCGAGTTGAACGGCGCCATTTGTTGTGGTATGGGTGGATTTTCAATGCGGGATATTGTAGATGCAGGCCCAGAACCATTAGAGTTTTATGTACTCCAACCACAGAATGGACAAAAAGAATTACGTCAATATATGGTTCAAAAGGGATATGTTATCGTTCTTGAAATCATCGTAGAAGATGCTGGTAAGCTCTATACAGCATTTTTAGCAATACGCAATGACTGCATGGAAGCTTATACAGGTATGACTGAATATGTAGATATTTATCAATCGTTACCGGCAAACTCCTTGTTGTGGTTTGTAGGGGCTTTATTGGAACAAGATAGACCACCACTCTGGAGGAAATATATAGAGTATTTAATATATCAACGACAATGTGCATTAGATGATATGACAGAGAAATTAAATCATACTGATAAATATCAGGATTTAGAGCAGGAAGTTAATTTTCTTCGTAATCTTTTAGAGAATAAATAGAAAGAAGTGAGTTGTATGATAACGGTTCAACAAGTTATTACCTTGATGGAGCAATTAGCACCGCATTCGTATGCAGAGTCTTGGGATAATGTAGGTTTAATGGTGGGTGATCGGAATGTAGTTGTTACAGGTGTAGTGACTACGTTAGACGTAACAGAAGAAACCGTAGAATATGCTATTGAACAAAATTGTAATTTAATTGTTAGCCACCACCCATTAATCTTTAAAGGGTTGAAACAGATATCATGTGATACTGCTCAAGGGCGTACGATTAATAAGCTGATTCAACATAAGATTGCCGTATATAGTGCTCATACAAATCTTGATATCGCTCCAGGCGGTCTCAATGATATGTTGGCGAAGCAATTGGGACTCATAGATATAAAGGGCTTCATTAAAACTGGTGAAGAGGCGCTTTATAAGGTGACCACCTTTGTACCTGAAAGCTCGGCTGATGCAGTTCGCTTGGCGATGGGCGATGCAGGGGCAGGCCGAATTGGCAATTACGAGCATTGCAGTTTCAGTATCCATGGTGAAGGGCGCTTTGTTGGTAATGAAGATTCTCATCCTGTCATTGGGGAAGCTGGCGCTTTAACAGTGGCTCCTGAGATACAAGTAAATGCTATAGTCGATGGGACGCATTTAAGCGAAGTCGTAACGGCTATGAAAGCAGCTCATCCATATGAAGAAGTGGCTTATGAGGTTTTAAATATAGTTGAGCCTACGAGTTCAACTCAATATCTAGGACGGGTAGGTCGCTTGCCTAATGCATTAAACTTAGATTCTTTCCGTGAATGGGTACAAGAGGCTTTGCCTGATGCTAACATTCGTTTTGCTGGTATTGTGCCGAAAGCGATTCAATCCATTGCTCTATGCTCTGGTGCAGGTGCAGAATTTATTAAGGATGCTGCCCGGTTACATGTAGATGCCTATATCACAGGTGATGTGAAGTATCATGAGGCGCAAATGGCTAAGGAGTTGGGGTTGCTCGTGGTTGATGCAGGTCATTTTGGAACTGAGTCTATAGTGGCGCGTGGTTTGTGTGACTATTTAATCTCTGCAGGACTTACTGTTCCTGTGAAAGCTTTTACAGAACAAAATGATTTCTTCTTTGTGTAATGATGCATTTTCTTGCAACAAATTGTTAGCTATGATAAACTGAATTGAAGCAAGTATGAAAGACGGTTGCGAGTCTATAAGACTCGAGGAAAGTCCGAGCTCCATAGGGCAGGATGCCAGATAACGTCTGGCGAGGGTAACCTTAGGGAAAGTGCCATAGAAAAGGAAACCGCCACGTAAGTGGTAAGGGTGGAAAGGTGAGGTAAGAGCTCACCAGCAGTCTGGTAACAGGCTGGCTCGGTAAACCCCATCCGGAGCAAGACCGAATAGGGAAGGGTTAAGGGTGGTCCCGCCTACCTTCCGGGTTGTGTCGCTCGAGCGTGCAGGCGACTGTACGCCTAGAAAGATAATCGTCACCGCGCAAGCGGAACAGAACTCGGCTTATTGATTGCTTGCTTCTATATTTAACATATAATTGATAGTATATAAGATTGTAGATCTTTGTTAGGAGAACTTCATGGCAATTACAGCAATTACTAGTGTACAAGAATTTGATGAGAAAGTGCTTGGCGCTAAAGGTTTAGCTATTGTTGATTTTTGGGCTGGTTGGTGCGAACCATGCACTGTTATGCGCCCAGAGATTGAAGACGTAGCAGAGCGTTTAAAAGGTCAAGTAGAATTCTTTAGTGTTAATGCAGAAGATAAAAATCTTCGCGGTATTTTGTTAAAAGAAGATGTTGATGGTATTCCATCCTTAGTATTCTTCCGAGATGGTAAAATGCTTGATTCCCTTGTGGGTTATAAAAAAGCAGATATGCTTGAGTCTCTAATAAAGGAAGTTATCTAATTAATTAATAACTAGGAATTCGTAGAAAATAAATAACATGAGGCTGTATATAAGAAAAGTTAATTTCTTATATACAGCTTTTTTGTTAAATTTTATAGTTTTCATAAATGTTAAGTGATATAATAAAATAGTAGAAATATGATTGTCATCATGCTGGTTGAACTTCGTCAAACTGATAGAGTGAGCTCATAAAAATGATTTCTGTCATAAACGTTGTAGTTTATTAAGTAATATAATTATATTGCGCAAAGTTGTTGTAAGGAGGCTATATTCCATGAAGAATCGTATAAATAGTTTGTGGACACTCTTCCAAGAACGCCGTTTGAGTCGACGCACATTTATGAAATCCTGTGTAGCACTCACTGCTATTTTAGGTCTACCTCCAACGATGTTAGACACCGTTGTTAAGGCTGCCGAAACAACTGAATTACCTACGGTGATTTGGTTGCATGGTCATGAATGTACTGGTTGTAGTGAATCTTTTATCCGTTCATCCTCTCCCTTTACTTCTGATGTTATTTTGAATATGATTTCTCTTGAATATGATGATACTTTGGCGGCAGCGTCTGGTGCACCATTAGAGGAACATTTAGAAAAAATCATCAAAGAAAAAGCCGGTAAATATATCTTGGCTGTTGAAGGTGGCGTACCACTTGATGAAGATGGTGTTTATTGCACAGTAGGTGGACGTACATTTAAAGAATCCTTATTAGAAGCAGCTAAAGGAGCTGCAGCAATCATAGAATATGGTTCTTGTGCTTCTTGGGGCGGTATACAGGCGGCAAAACCAAATCCAACAAATACAGTTTCTGTATCTTCCGTTGTATCTGGTAAGCCTATTATCAAGGTTCCTGGCTGCCCTCCAATTCCAGAGGTTATGACTGGTGTAATCATGCACTATGCATTATTTGGTCAAATCCCACCTCTTGATGCGCAAGGTCGTCCAAAACAATTTTATGGCAATCGTATTCACGACACATGCTACCGTCGTGCCTTCTTTGACTCTGGTCTCTTCGTTGAAAAATTTGACGATGATGCATCTAAATCTGGTTGGTGCCTATACAAGGTAGGTTGTCGTGGACCTCAAACATATAATTCTTGTGGTAATCTACGTTGGTGGAATGGTTTATCCTATCCAATTCAATCCGGTCACGGTTGTATTGGTTGCTCTGAAAAGGGCTTCTGGGATAATGACGTATTCTATAAACGTTTACCAGATATTCCATTGGCTAATACCATCACAACTGCTGATACAATCGGTACAGTAGCTGCTGTTGGTGCCACTGCAGCGGTTATCGTTCATGGTGCTGCAACTCTTACGCGTAATAAAATTCTTGATATGAAAGAAGAAAAACGCTTAAAAGAAGAAGGCTTATGGGATGAAAAGAAACATAATAATGGAGGAGGTCACTAATGAAACGCGTAGTAGTAGATCCGATTTCCCGTATTGAAGGTCATTTACGGGTTGAAATAAAAGTTGATGAAGCAAGTGGTAAAGTAGAGGACGCATTGTCTTCTGGCACTGCTTGGCGCGGTATCGAACTTGTTGCTAAAGATCGCGATCCTCGTGACCTTTGGGCTTTCGTACAACGTATTTGTGGCGTATGTACTACAACACATGCGTTGGCAGCATTACGTGCGGTAGAGGATGCACTTGGTATTACCATTCCTAAAAATGCAAACTATATTCGTAATATCATGCATAGTTCTTTAGATGTACATGATCATATCGTACATTTCTATCACTTACATGCTCTTGACTGGGTTAGCCCAGTAGCAGCTCTTAGTGCAGATCCAGCTAAAACTGCACAATTACAAAATGATGTATTAGCTACTTATAATGTAAGTGGTTTAGCGCCAGCTGAAACTGCGTCTAAAGATTCTGCATATCCTAAGGAGTTCCCTAAAGCTACAACTGCCTATTTTGCAGCTGTACAACAAAAGGTTAAGAAAATCGTAGAATCTGGTCAATTAGGCATCTTCTCCGCTCAATGGTGGGATCATCCTGATTATAACTTGTTATCTCCAGAAGTTCATTTGATGGCCGTATCTCATTATTTGAACATTCTTGATCGTCAACGTGATATTGTAATTCCTCACGTTGTATTTGGTGGCAAAAACCCACATCCTCATTATATTGTAGGTGGCATGCCATGTTCTATCTCTATGAATGATATGAATGCCCCTATTAATACGCAACGCCTTGCTGCCGTAGAGCAATCTATTGCATTGACTAAAGACTTAGTTGATAATTTCTACGTGCCAGATCTATTAGCTATCGGTAAAATATATGTAGAAAAAGGTATGATCGATGGTGGTGGCCTTGCGAAGAAACGCGTTATGTCCTATGGCGATTATCCTGATGATACGTACACCGGTATTTCTAATGGTGATTATCATAAGAAATGTATTGTTCGTTCCAATGGTGTTGTTGAGAACTTTGCATTAGGTGTAGATAAAGCAACATTCATCCCATTAGAAGGTAAAGACTTCATGGATCCTCAATACCTTAGTGAAGAGGTTGATCATTCCTGGTTTACATATCCAGATGGAACAAAAACACTTCATCCTATTGAAGGTGTTACTGATCCTAAGTTTACAGGTCCTAAATCTGGTACAAAAGAAAAATGGGAATTCCTTGATGAAGATAAAAAATATTCTTGGATTAAATCTCCAACTTTCAAAGGGAAAACTGCAGAGGTTGGTCCATTAGCAAAATATATTGTTGTGTATACAAAGGTGAAACAAGGAATAATCAAAGACCCAACTTGGGCTGAATCTATGATTGTTCGTCAAATTGATACAGTATCTCAAGTATTGGGTGTACCAGCTCATGTATGGATGACTACTATGGTAGGACGTACGGCATGTCGTGGCCTTGATGCACAAGTAGCGGCAAATATTAGCCAATACTTCTTTAACAAGCTTGTATCTAATATTAAAAATGGTGATACTGCAGTAGCGGATATGACTAAGTTTGAACCAAATACATGGGATAAAGATGCTAAAGGTGTTGGTCTTGTAGATGCGCCTCGTGGTGGTTTGGGGCACTGGATACATATTAAAGATGGACGCTCTGCAAACTATCAATGTATCGTACCATCTACATGGAATGCGTGCCCTAAAACTGCAGCTAATGAACATGGTGCCTATGAAGATTCTATGATTGATACACATGTAAAAATTGCGGATAAACCACTTGAAATTTTGAAGGTAATTCACTCCTTTGATCCATGCTTAGCATGTGCAACCCATTTATACAATAAAAAAGGCGAAAAAATTGTTTCCGTCAATACAGATGCATTGTGTAAATAAAGGGTGGTGGACTTATGTTAATACATACTGACAAAAAGGCGTATGTCGTATTTAGTCTATGGTTGCGTATATTCCACTGGACTATGGTACTCAGTGTAACTGCATTGTTCTGGACTGGCCTATATATTGGTGATCCAGGCTTTGCTGCGATTACGGGTAACCCTGAACCAACCTTTGCTATTGATGGCTGGTTTTCTATGGAAACTATGCGTCGTATCCATTTCATTGCAGGTGTTATCTTAACGTTCTCCTTCATCTTCCGTTTTGCAGGCGCTCTTTGGAACAGAGGGGATAGATTATTACCTAAATTCCGTCAAAAACGGTATTGGTACGGTCTTAAAGAAACAACATTGCACTATTTAATGATTCCTCAAAAACATGAACATCATTGGCTTCGTAATTCCTTAGCTAGAACTGCGTATATGATGGTATACATTATGTTCTTCTTTGAAATTTTAACGGGTTTCGCAATGTATTCGATGGTTAACCCTAATGGTATTCTAGGAACTTTATTTGCACCAGTGGTTACATTATTTGGTGGTGAATACAAGGTCCATGTTATCCATCACTACATTGCGTGGGGATTCTTGTTCTTTACTATTGTTCACGTGTATATGGCATTCCGAGAAGATGTTATGGAGGAATCCGGCGAAGTATCTGCTATGGTTTCAGGTATGAAATATTACGCTCATGATCCAATTGATATTGAAGACCTTAATGGTAAACGTCGTCGTGGGGAACGTATTGATAAACCATCTGGTACTACATATCGTCCAAGTGATCCTAATGATCCTAGAGAAAGAGAATTACAAGAAAATGACTAATACAAGTACTGATATTATTAGTGGCTTGGAACAATACGCGGACTCAGAGGGTCCGCGTATTGATTTAAATAGCCTTTATGATGATGGAGATAATGAAATTGTTCTACTCGGAGTCGGCAATATTTTACTTACCGATGAGGGATTAGGTGTTCATGTAGTAAAAGAATTGAAAGAGTCTTTCACATTTACGCCTGCAATTTCCATTATTGACGGTGGCACTATGGGAATGGAATTACTTACGTATATGCGTGGTATGAAGAAAATCCTTCTTGTAGACGCTATTAATGGCGGAGATGCTCCAGGAACTATATATGAATTTCCTCATAAGGAATTGGAACAATATTTTACGGAACATATTTCTGTACATGAAGTAGGAATGCAAGATATTTTACGCATCCGTGCTATTCAAGAAGATCCATTAGAAGATGCAGTGGTTATCGGTGTAGAACCGGAATCATTGGAAATTGGTTTTGAACCTAGCGGGCCGGTACAATGTGCCTTGCCTGAGGTTAAAAAACGTATTTTGCATGTCCTACGAGAATGGGGCGTAACAGTTGAGCCTAAAGCATAAAGTGGAAATTTCATATAATGTATAGATAGCTTATAGAATGTAAAGATAGTTTCTGTATAGGAGTATTTATGATTGAAAATTATGGTAATGTTCGCGCCGTTTTAAATGAGTTGCGTTTGGCTCTAAAGAATTTGCGTGAAAATGGTGAGACATATTCGATTTATATTGAAAAAACAGGTTTAACAGAGGAAGAACAAGTTGAAGTATTAGAAACACTTGGACGCGGTCATATTACGATTAACTTTAATGAAACTGATCAACCTGTAGAATGGTATGAATCACAATTTTCTGGAATCTGGATTGGGACTTATAAAAATGGTCGCGATGATTCCATTTTACATACAGTAGAGGTCGCTAAATATCCAGTTGTAGCTGGTGCTTATATAGAAGATATGGAACTGGCGGAGGAAGATTTACAATCTTGGATTGATGCTGCTGGATTATAGTAAAGGAGACCCTTAACGGGTCTCTTTTTCATGAAAGATAGATGAAATTAGGCGTTTTTGATAATTTTATGATAAAAATTCATATAAATTTTTGATTAATAGTTGATAAAGCCAGAAATAATCATATTTGTTTCTATATTAATAAAATAAATATTTTTTATAAATTACTTTATTAAGTAGCTTGATAAATAAATTAATATAATATTGATTTACTGCACTTATATAAAGGATAAATGAAGGGTTATATTGGTATTTTATAGAGAAGTAGCTTGTTTACTGGCTTTATAAACATTATTAAGCCTATTGTTAACCTTTAGCATTTGCCTTAATTTACTAATTAACATAAAATATGTGAGTAAAATACTTTGGAGGATTTATGTTACTTTCTATTGTAGTGCCTGTATATAACGAAGAGGAAAATATAGCGAACTTTTATAAAGCTGTAACTGATGTTATGTCAGGTCTCACGTATGATTATGAATTAATCTTCGTGGATGATGGATCTAGTGATTCGTCAGCTATGATACTGCGTGAAATTGCATTCAATGATAAACATGTTAAAGTGTTATTGTTAGCTCGTAACTTTGGGCATCAAACGGCACTTACATGTGGGCTTGATTATGCTCATGGCGATGCAGTCATTACAATGGACGGTGATATGCAGCATCCACCGGCATTGATTCCTGAACTAGTTCGATTGTGGGAATCAGGGTATGATGTGGTGCGTACCATACGCGATTCAACTGATGACGCTAGTTGGGCTAAATCTTTCACGTCTAAGTATTATTACAAACTGATGAACAAAATGGCCGATGTTCCTATTGTTGAAGGCGGGTCCGATTTTCGCCTCATGAATAGTAAAGCATTGGGCACGTTGAAACGATTCAGAGAACATGGTCGATTTTTGCGCGGTATTGTCGGCGCCTTAGGGTACAGACAAGCAGAGTTGCACTTTGTGGCACCACCTCGATTTGCAGGTGTCTCAAAGTTTAGTGTGCGTAAAATGATTCGATTTGCTCTCGATGGTGTAACCGCTTTTTCAAGGGTGCCTTTACGGGCCGCCTTGTATGTAGGAGTACTTTGTGGTGGAATGAGCTTTTTGCTCATCTTACATCTTTTGTATGTATATCTTACAGGACAAGCTTTGAATGGGTGGACAACTTTGGGCGTATCAATCTTGTTTATTGGTGGAATTCAACTCGTCGGACTGGGAATTATTGGCGAGTATGTAGGTCGTATTTTTGAAGAGGTGAAGCAACGGCCTTTGTATTGGGTTAAGTCAGCTATAAATTTTGAAGAGCATGAAGAGGCTCCGTTACTCGGACCAAGCAGTGCAGATGTTTTTATGGCACCAGAGGCTTATACTAACAAAAGCAAAGAAGACTAGCTGTATTTGTGAATGCAAATAAATAGACGGTTAGTATATTTTGAATAAATAACTTACTTTAAAAGTTTTTTGGAAAGGAAGCATATGAAGTCAAAATATAGTAAGGTTAAAATAACGGCATTAACATTAACTTTTGTGTGTGCCACAACAGCCATGGTTGGCGCAACAACATTACAATATGGTGATAAGGGCAAAAGTGTTACAGCGGTTCAACAACAACTAATTAAACACGGCTATAATGCTACAGATAAAAATGGTGTATATGGTAAGGAAACGAAGTGGGCAGTTCGTCTGTTCCAACAAGATCGTGGCCTTCCGGTGGATGGTATCGTAGGCCCTGCTACGTATAATGCATTGATGGGTGCTCCTCGTTCTACGAAGGCAGTATTGACCCAAAATGCAGCGACTAAAGCAGTAGCAACGAAATCCGCTTTTTCAAATAGTAATGCGACATCCCGTCGTATCGCTGGTCATTCCATTAATGGCAAGAACGTTAAATTAAACAATATTACGAAAAATGAAACACCTAGCAGCATTCACGCAATCTTGGCAGAAGCTGACAAATACCGTGGCGTACCATATGTATTTGGCGGTACAACTCCAAGTGGCTTTGACTGCTCCGGTTATGTTAAATATGTATTTGAAAAACAAGGTATTTCTTTACCGCGTTTGGCAGATGAACAGTATAACGTAGGTGTTGAAGTTTCTCGTGCGAACTTGAAAGCAGGGGATTTGGTATTCTTCGAAACATATGAACCAGGTCCATCTCACTCTGGCATTTATATTGGCGATGGCAAGTTCATTAGCGCCACTTCCAGTCGTGGTGTTGCAGTAGCAGATCTTGATACTGGCTATTGGGGTGAACGTTACATCGGCGCAAAACGCGTTGTACGCTAATTTAATAACTAGCTATAAAAGAGGCTATACGAATCAATTTTGTTTTGTTGATTTGTATAACCTCTTTTTATGTTTATTATTTACGATTTAACTAGCATTGACTAAATTTGACCTTTACTTTTATTGTAAAAAATATGGATTAAAATTTATATCTTTCACGGTCTGATTGGATTGGTGTGAAAGTGCGTGAATTCCGCATAATCTCAATGTTTTTGATAGATTTTATATCGTTTTTGAGTTATAATGAAGAGTAAATAATTTTAGGAGGAATATACACATGAAGGGTAATGAACTGCGTCAAGCATACTTGCAGTTTTTTGAAAGTAAAGGACATTTAAAATTAGATAGTTTTTCTCTTATACCAGAAAACGATCCGTCTTTGTTATTGATCGGGGCAGGTATGGCGCCATTGAAGCCTTTCTTTACAGGTAAATTGGTACCTCCTTGTCGTCGTATTACAACATGCCAAAAAAGTATGCGTACCGGTGACCTTGAAAACGTAGGGCGCACAGCACGGCATCATACATTCTTTGAAATGTTGGGGAATTTTTCTTTCGGGGACTACTTTAAAAAAGAAGCTATTCATTGGGCGTGGGAGTTTTTAACTGAGGTTATTAAACTCGATAAAAATAGATTATATGTTACTGTATATCCAGATGACCAAGAGGCATATGATACATGGCATAATGATTGTGGTGTAGAAGAGAGCCATATCACGCGTCTCGAAGATAACTTCTGGGAAATTGGCGAAGGCCCATGTGGTCCAGATAGCGAAATCTTTTTTGATCAAGGTCCTGAACATGGTTGTGATGACCCTAATTGTGCGCCAGGCTGTGATTGCGATCGCTATCTTGAAATTTGGAACTTAGTGTTTACTCAATTCAATAAAATGCCAGATGGATCTTATGAACCATTACAACATAAAAACATCGATACAGGCGCCGGTCTTGAACGATTGGCTTCTGTATTACAAGGCTGTAAAACAAACTTTGAAACCGATTTGATTTTCCCAATCATCGAAGCCACTGCAAAACGCGCTGGTGTTACATATAACGAAGATCCAAATACAGATGTTTCTTTAAAAGTTATCGCTGACCACGCTCGTGCTGTCACTGCATTGATCTCCGATGGCGTATTGCCATCCAACGAAGGTCGCGGCTACGTATTGCGTCGTATTTTACGCCGTGCTGTACGTCATGGCCGTTTACTTGGTATTGAAGGTATCTTCTTAACACCACTTATTGATGTAGTTGTAGACATTCTTGGCCCTGGTATTACATCTATTGCTGAGAAACAAGACTTCGTTAAACGCGTGGTTCAAAACGAAGAAGAACGCTTTAACCAAACCTTGGAACAAGGTCTTGAGTTATTAAACTCCTTAATCGATACATTAGCCGCTGAAAAGGCAACTGTAGTTCCTGGTTCTGAAGTATTCAAACTATATGATACCTATGGATTCCCTTGGGAATTAACAGAGGAAATCGCTTCTGAACGTGGTTTTACAATCGACCATGAAGGCTTTGAAGCTGCTATGAAAGAACAACGTGAACGCGCTCGTGAAGCTCGTGTAAAAGAAGATGCGAAGGTAGCAACACCAGACATTACATTCTTGAAAGATGAAGAACTTGTTGAAGACGAAGCAGAAACTGCATCCACCGTATTGATGCTTGGTAAAGGTTCTGAACGCTTACAAACAGCAGCTGACGGCGATGAAATTACTGTTATCGTACGCACTACTCCTTTCCATGCTGAAGGGGGCGGTCAATTAGGTGATACAGGCTTTATCGTGGGCCCAATGGGTAAGGTAGAGGTTCATAATACAAAACGTTTACCAGAAGGCACTGTATATCATATCGGTACTGTTGTAGAAGGTTCTATCTCTGAAGGTGATGATGTAACGCTTGAAGTGGATACAAATCGTCGCGCAGCAATGGCCCGCAACCATACAGCAACACACTTGTTACATGCAGCATTGAAAAAGGTTCTTGGCGAGCATGTTAACCAAGCTGGTTCTCTAGTAACTCCTGATTACTTGCGTTTTGACTTCACTCATTTCTCCCCTGTAACACAAGAGGAACTTGATCAAATCGAAGCACTTGTAAATGAAGAAATTTTAAAAGCTACGGACCTAGCTATCGCTGAAATGTCCATGGACGAAGCAAAAGCGAAAGGTGCGATGGCACTCTTTGGAGATAAATATGGCGATGTAGTTCGCGTTGTAGAGGTTCCTGGCTTCTCCGTTGAATTATGTGGTGGTTCTCATGTAGGCAACACAGCTTTCATTAGTTCCTTCCGTTTAACTTCTGAAGCTGGTATCGGTTCTGGTGTACGTCGTATTGAAGCGATTACAGGTCGTGCAGCTCTCGATGCAGCAAAACAAGATCGTTTGACTATTGAACGCATGGCAAGCGAGCTTAAAACTAAAGCACCTCAAATAGAAGAACGCTTACACCAAGTGTTGACAGAAGCTAAAGACACAGCAAAAGAATTAGAACAAATTCGTAAAGAAGTTTCTGCAGCGGGTGCTGCAGATATCGTTGCTGGTAAAGTTGTGATAGGTGATGTTGAATTTGTTGCCGCAGCTGTAAAGGCGTCCTCCATCGATGAATTGCGTGATTTAGCTGATATGGGCCTTGATAAATTGAATGGATCTGGTGTGGTTCTTGTAGGCGCTGCTATGGGTGATGATAAGGTAAACTTTGTATGTAAAGTATCTAAAGATGTCGTTGCTAAAGGTGCAAAAGCAGGTAATATTGTTAAAGCAGCAGCTCAAGTAGCTGGAGGGAATGGTGGTGGCCGTCCAGATATGGCACAAGCAGGTGGCAAAGAGCCAGCTAAATTAATGGAAGCATTAAAAGCTGGTGGTGAAGCCTTAAAATCTATGTTACAATAGGCATATAATTTTATAATTATACTTGTATCTGTTATAGAAATTTTTTATAATGCATAAAAAGTTACTGACTTTGTAGCTTTAATTCAAGTATAATAGTAGGTGAGATTTCACTTGTATAGTGAAATCTGCCGATGTAATAAAAAGGAGGGATACGATGAACGTTTCAGATGAAACCATGTTATTCCGTAAAGTAGACGATGAACCGATGACCGCTGAAGAGGTGCTTACGCGTGTTTATCAATCTATTCAAGAAAAAGGTTACAATCCAATTAATCAAATCTTAGGGTATCTAATCTCTGGAGATCCTGCGTATATAACAAGTTATAATAATGCGCGTTCCGATATCCGTCGTTTAGAGCGTGATGACTTGATTGAAGAATTGTTGAAAGAATACGCAAAGGCTAAACAATTATAATGAGAATTATGTCATTAGATGTAGGCAGCCGTACTATTGGTATTGCCTGTAGCGATGCACTGCTCATGACTGCACAAGGTATTGAAACCATTCGTAGAACATCTCTGGAAAAAGACTTTAATCGCTTACAAGAACTCATTTCTGAATATGAAGTACATGAACTTGTGGTAGGTATGCCGAAAAATATGAATGGTACAAAAGGTGAACGGGCTGAAAAGACTGAAGAATTCGTTGCAAAAATGAAGGAAGTCATCGATTTACCTGTTACATATTGGGATGAGCGGTTATCTACTGTTATGGCTGAACGTCAACTCATCGCAGCTGACGTGAGCCGTAAAAAGCGTAAATCCGTTATCGATAAAATGGCAGCGGTTGTAATTTTGCAAGGATATCTAGATCGCTTGCAGTTTAATAAATAAGTATTTTTCCTTAAGGAGGGTTTCCAATGGTTGACCAAAATTTTGAAGGTGAAGTGTATTATTTGGAATTCGAAGACGAACATGGTAATAAACAATACTTCACAGAAGATGTTATCTTGAGCCATGAAGGTCAAGAGTATGCCGTTCTTGTACATGTACAAGATGAAGATGCCGACCATGAAGGTCAAGATGACACGTACATGATCTTGGCTCGCATCGAAACAAATGAAGAAGGCGTAGAAGAATACGTACCTTTGGATGAAGAAGATGAAAACTTTGAAACTCTAGTAAAATTGTATGAAGACATGGATGAAGACGAATAATTGTCTTTAGCATAAATTTAGCGTGTTGTCAGTGGACAATGCGCTATTTTTATTTTGTTATACATTATCATTGTTGTACAAAGAAGGGGCTTCATTCATGCTAAGGGCATAACAAATATATAAAATTAATATATTGCATAAAATGGAATAAGTGGAATCATTGCCCTTTTATATAGGGGAAATATAGAGTTTATGGTATAATGAATTGATATACTGTTATGTTACAGAAAGGAACTCAACAACGTGAGAAAAGCCTTAAGATATATTTTGATCCTAGTTATTATAGGTATATTAATTATTGGTGGAGGTCTTGGTGCATTGTACTTTGTACCGAATACCTTTGCTCAAGATGATGGAACACAAGTAGTCGTTATAGAAAAAGGTCAAACGGGTACTGAAATTGCAGATATGCTTTTTGAAAGGGGGCTAATTCGCTCAACTCAGGGCTTTAAGCTCTGGTTATACTTGAGTGGCACCAATGATAAGCTTCAAACTGGCCATTATCAAATACCTAATAAAGTAACTGTGCGCGAACTCATTTCCTTGTTACAAGAAGGTCATGTAGAATCTATTCGTGTTACAATTCCAGAAGGATATACAGTTGGTGATATTGCTATCGTTCTTGAAAAGAATCAAATTATGAAGGCGAAGGACTTCTTAGCTGAAGCTAAGACCTATGTACCATACCCATATATGAAAGGCACAAAACCTGCTACATATCCTGTAGAAGGCTTCTTGTTTCCAAGCACGTATGAAATCCCCGTAGGTGCTACGCCTCGTGATGTTATTCAAATGATGGCTGATGAAATGAATCGTTACCTTACACCAGCTGTGAAGAAACAAATTCAAGCTCAACATATGAGTATTCATGACTTTGTAACCTTGGCATCTATCGTTGAACGAGAGTCTTTATTTGATGCAGATCGTCCAACTATTGCAGGGGTATTCAAAAAGCGTTTAGCACATGGTATTCCATTGCAATCTGATGCGACTATTTCCTATGTACTTGGCTATGCGAAAGAAAATGTAACGATTGGTGATACGCAATTGCAAAGCCCGTATAATACATATGTATCTAAAGGTTTACCACCAGGACCAATTGCAAACCCTGGTAAAAAAGCCTTAGATGCAGTATTACACTCTGAAAATACAGATTACTTATACTTCGTAGCAGATAAAGAGGGGCATAATCACTTCTCTAAATCTTACGAAGAACATTTAGCAGCGGTTAATAAAATTTATGGTGCTGACACAGTAAAAAATTCTTCTGCTAATACTGAAGTAGCTGCACAAGCTGGTCCTAACTATGACGTAGCAGTAGCGACTACAGAGCCTAATTATAATTATAGTTCTGCAGAAGCGGTGGAAGCAGATTCTCAATATGTTGACGTAGAACCTAGTTATAAATACACACCAACTACAGTTCCAGCAGCTGAGATTCCAGATCCTGTACCAGGTTCAACACAAAATCAATCATCGACGCAAGTCACGCCGGCTGCTCCATCCTATGGAAATAATACAAATAACAATACGTATGTACCAACGACGACACCTGTACCTGAATCGATGCAGAATGTTATTCCTAATGCACAACAAGTACCACAAATTCAGGTAGAACCTGCAAATCCTGCTGAACGCTCTACGTTGGTAGTTCCTAGTGGTACTAACAATAGATAATGTAGGAGATTTAATCTACTTTCATGACATTAAATGATATTTTAAATGAACAGCGTATTTACGCGATGATTAATGATGTGCCGATTTTACGAGAATCTGAGGTTCATCTATTTGAAGAATTAATAGGTTTGTACCGGCCCACCTCTGTGTTAGAGGTGGGCACCGCCATTGGTTACTCGGCTTTGTTGATGGCTCCGCTACTCGACGAGGAAGAGGGGCATATTACATCCATTGAACTGGATGATGTGCGTCACGAAATGGCGAAATACTATATTAACCAATCCGATTATGCCGATAACATTACATTGCTGAAAGGCGATGCATCTCAAGTCTTAACGGAACTCACAGGCGAATATGATCTAGTGTTTTTAGATGGTCCAAAGGGGCAATATTTAAAACAACTTGAACTTATTCTGCCACATGTGAAAGAAGGGGGCGTCATTCTTGCAGATAATGTGCTCTTTAGAGGCTATGTAAGGGGCGATAAGGAACCACCAAAACGGTTCAAAACCATCGTAAAACGGTTACAAGAATACTTAACATATGTTGAAAATAAAGAATTGTTTAACACTACCATTTATCCCATGGGTGATGGCATGAGTGTGAGTGTGTGGAAAGGGCACAACAAATAATGGCAGAACATTTTATGGAATTGCTTTGTCCTGCAGGTAATATGGACAAGCTTAAAATGGCTATCCGCTATGGGGCGGATGCCGTATATTGCGCAGGCAAACGTTTTGGCTTGCGCGCAGGAAACTCTAATTTCTCCGATGAGGAATTAAAGGAAGCTGTAGAATTTGTACATGCACATGGCAAAAAGATTCATGTTACATGTAATATCATTCCTCACAACGAGGACTTCGAAGGTTTAGAGGACTATTTGAAATTTCTTGAAAGCATCGGTGTTGATGCTATCATCGTTGCAGACATGGGGATTTTTAGCCTTGCTAAGCGCGTGGCTCCAGGTTTAGAGCTTCACGTAAGTACACAAGCTTCCACTACAAATTGGCATACAGTTCAAATGTGGAAAGAACTTGGTGCCACACGTGTTGTAGCGGCTCGCGAAGTATCCTTAGCAGACCTTAAAGAAATGAAGGATCATGTAGATATTGAAATTGAGTCCTTCGTACATGGTTCTATGTGTATTTCTTACTCTGGTCGTTGCTTATTGTCTAACTATATGACAGGTAATCGCGATGCGAACCGTGGTCAATGTTCTCAATCTTGTCGATGGAAATATTCTCTTGTGGAATCCAATCGACCTGGTGAATATTACCCAATCGAAGAAGATGAACATGGCACGTATATCTTTAACTCTAAAGACTTGTGTTTAATTCACCGCATTCCAGATCTATATGAAGCTGGTATTGATAGCCTTAAAATCGAAGGTCGCATGAAATCAGTTCACTACTGTGCCACAGTGGCAAAAGTATATCGCACAGCGATTGATACATACCTTAAAGAAGGTAAAGATTGGTACGTTCGTCCAGAATGGATTGCAGAATTAGAAAAGATTTCCCATCGCCCTTATACAGACGGCTTTGCTGAAGGTCGTCCTGATGAAACGGCGCAAAACTATGGTAAATCTACGAATACTCAAAGTCATGACTTCATCGGTTTAGTTATGGGCTACAACGAAGAAGAAAAATACGTTGATCTTGAACAACGTAATAACTTCAAGGTAGGTGATAAGGTAGAATTCTGTCAACCAAAAGGGGAACTCGTTGAAACTGTTATCGAAAAAATGACAGATGAAGATGGTAATCCTATCGATGTAGCACCGCATGCACAAATGAAAGTACGCATTTACATGGATACACCTCTTGAACCGTATTCCATGATGCGTCGTGAGTGCAAACCTAAAGAGGATGAATAGTTTATGAGTGGTGCAGCCTTAGAGCCGAGTAAATCAATCGGTGCATTTCCAGATGTACCCGATTTAGCAACCTCTGGAGAAGAAGCGTATGTGTACTTTCACATTGATCCTAAGCATACGAATTTCATCAATCGCATCATTGAAGGCTATGAATATTTAGGTGTTATGACCTCTGTAGATGCGAGTGGGCGGTGCATGTTGCGTTGCACACCATCTACAAGGCCCTTGGCGCTTGAAGTATTAAGTAGCTTATCCGACTATGTCACTATAGAAGATTAAGTATAATTTTGATTGTAAATCATATGAGGGAATTTTATGACTATATTAGATTTACAATTACATCAAATGTATACGAATTGTAGAGAAATGAGAGTATATCTATGAAACAATCTATTTTGAAACGCGCATTATTAACAGCTTGCTTTGGAGTATCGATGGCAGGTGTAGCTATGGCGGGGCCTGTAGGTCCTGTAATCATTCCTCAAGCAGGAGATGTGGTTGTTATCAACCATGGTCCTGATATGACTTTCACAGGAAATATCAATTTTGATGTGGAAAGCCAAACTAACAACAATTTACAAATTGGCTCTACTGTGATTCCTAATGTAGTATATGGTGCGGCATTCAATAAATCTGGTGCACCAGATACCATCATCCCGGCTCAAACCTATGTATATGTAGGTACAAAGGATGGGGCGAATGCTTTCACTGAAGCAAGCGATGCAGATAAAAAAGGTGCGAGCTGGAATGTGGAAACATTGAAGAAAACTAAATCTGGCGATGTACAATTGGCGAGCCGTGGCGTTCCTGAAAAACCGTTGGCTAATCAAGTGGCGACCATTAAAGATTCCATTATGCTTAGTGCTGTAGACCTCAGTACAACAGAGGTGGGACGCAATAGCAAGGGCGTTTTATACATGACCGTTCCTAAGGAATTGAAATTGACTGCTGACACAGGTATTCCTGATGATGTACGCGAAACGATGCCAGCCATGTTCCGCGGCAAGATGGGTGATTCCCTCATGGTAAACCTCATGCCTCTAAATGAAGAAGAGAAGCAACAATTAGCGGCAAATCCTCATAATGCAAATGCAATCGTATTCAACCGTGGTATGAACATGGCAAAAATGATCGGTTCCTCTGCGCGTACAAGTAAGGTGTACACATACATGAAGGACCATTATTTGAACCTTGTTATCGTAGCGAAAGATTACGATGATAACGGTGCTCGCGGTAGCGGTGTTATGATGGTATCTAAACAAGATAATTCTAATGACGTGCTCTTAACACTTTACAAAGGTCCAGACCTTTCCACTAGCAAATTGGAAAAAGTAATTGGCGCTATGTTGTCTACAAACTTCAAACGTTAATTTGCAAATAATGTATATAAAATGGCTCGAGATTCTGATCTGTTCCGCCTTCACTTGTTGTCTAGTAAAGGGGGCCATATCATTCTCGGGCCGTTTTCTTTTAAAAATAAATGTATATAGGTAAAAATAAAGGTGAAGTTTATAGTATATCGCTCTAACAACAATTACAATTTATAGTTCCTATTAAATTTCCAGTTAAACCGTATTGAATTTTTTAGTCCTCTATGATACTATAATCTAGTAAAAGTGATGCAAAGGACATGATTCTTTTATCCCTGTGTACCAGAGAGAGGCAGATGCTGGAAATGCCTTACACATATATTAGAGTTACCCCCTTTAAACTGATTTGTCGAACCTAAGTAGGCAAGTACGGCCGCCACCGTTATCGGGCTTAATGAAGTGAATTAACTATACACATATATTCGTATAGGTAGTTAACTAGGGTGGAACCGCGAATGATCTTCGTCCCTTGTTTGTAGGGATAGAAGGTCTTTTTTTATTACCCAATTCCTACAAGCTATTTACAAAATGCTTATGTATTGTGTGGTAAGTAGGTCTATTGATGAAAGTAAAAAATCAAAGCTATCCTGGTTTATAAATTGGAGGAAAGAAAAATGGCAGATGTAAAAATCATTTTACCTGATGGTAGTGCGAAGGAATATGCTGCTGGCACTACTCTTGGGGAAGCAGTAAAACAATTATCTAACAGCTTGGCTAAAAAAGTACTAGCTGCTAACGTAAATGGCGAATTAACAGACCTTCGCGAAGAACTTGTAGATGGTTCTGAAGTAGCATTCTTAACATTCGAAGAAGATGGTGGTAAACATACTTTGCGCCACACAGCTTCTCATATCTTGGCTCAAGCTGTTAAACGTTTATGGCCTGAAGCTAAATTGGCTATCGGTCCTGCTATCGATAAGGGGTTCTACTATGATATCGATATGGAACATACTTTGACTCCTGAAGATTTGGGTAAAATCGAGAAGGAAATGAGCCGTATTGTAAAAGAAAATTTACCGATTACTAAATCCGTTATGCCTCGTCAAGAAGCTATCGAATTCTTTAAAGCTAAAAATGAAGATTACAAGGTAGAATTGATTCAAGATCTTCCTGAAGATGCTGTAATCTCCTGCTACTCTCAAGGCGATTTCATTGATCTTTGCGCAGGACCTCACGTGGCATCCACTGGTAAGGTAAAAGCTTTTAAATTACAAAGCATTGCAGGTGCATACTGGCGCGGCGATGAAAAGAATAAAATGTTGCAACGTATTTACGGTACTGCATTTGAAAAGAAAGAAGAACTTGATGCATACCTTCACTTGCTTGAAGAAGCGGCTAAACGGGATCATCGTAAACTTGGTAAAGAACTTGGTTTGTTCGTTATCAAAGAAGAAGGTCCTGGTTTCCCATTCTTCTTACCAAAAGGTATGGCTCTTCGCAACGAATTAGAAAACTTCTGGCGTGAAGTTCACCATGATTTTGACTATGAAGAAATTCGTACACCTATCATCTTGAGTAAACATTTGTGGGAAACTTCTGGTCACTGGGATCATTACCGTGAAAATATGTATACTACAATCATCGACGATGAAGAATATGCAATTAAACCGATGAACTGCCCAGGTGGTATCTTGGTTTACCAAAACGAAATGCACTCCTACCGTGACTTCCCATTGCGTTACGCTGAACTTGGTCTAGTTCACCGTCATGAATTGTCTGGTGCATTACACGGCTTATTCCGTGTACGTGCGTTCACACAAGACGATGCTCATGTATTCATGTTGCCAGATCAAATGCAAACTGAGTTGATGAAAGTTATCGAATTGTTCGACCGTATCTATAGTCAATTCGGCTTGAAATATCATGTAGAACTGTCCACTAAACCTGATAATGCAATGGGTGATGACGCAATTTGGGAAGCAGCGACAGAAGCATTGCGTAATGCTATCGAAGCGAAAGGTATTCCATACGTAATCAACCCTGGCGACGGCGCATTCTACGGTCCTAAACTTGACTACCATATCGAAGACTCCTTAGGTCGTACATGGCAATGTGGTACTATTCAATTAGATATGAACTTGCCTGAACGTTTCCAAATTGAATACATTGGTGAAGATGGTCAAAAACATCGTCCTATCATGATTCACCGTGCATGCTTCGGCTCTATGGAACGTTTCATTGGTATCTTAACTGAACACTATGCAGGCGCATTCCCAACATGGATGGCTCCTGTACAAGTTAAAATCTTGCCTATCTCTGAAAAACATGTTGAATATGCTAAAAAATTGGCAAAACAAATGCACCGCGACTATGTACGCGTAGAAGTAGACGATCGCAGTGAAAAAATCGGCTATAAAATCCGCCAAGCACAAATGGCAAAAGTTCCTTACATGCTTGTTGTAGGTGATAAAGAAGTTGAAGCAGGCACAGTTAACGTTCGTAAACACGGTGGTGATGAATTAGGTTCTGTACCATTTGAAGAATTCTTTAATTCTATTAAGATTGAAATTAAAGAACGTAATTAATTAAATATCTATTGTTTATATTGATAAAAATCCCCCTCACATCTTGCACAATTATGATTAGTCTGTATAATTTATTAGTGGTGAGATTATATGAGGGGGATTTTGTTATTATATTCTCTTTAATTGTTACCTGTGAGTAGCGAAAGGAAATGACTATGAAAGAAGTAAATTCATACGGTTGGAAAGCTGTTATTGGTTCATCTATAGGTTATGCCATGGATGGGTTTGATCTCTTGATTCTTGGCTTTATGCTAACCTTGATTTCAGGGGACTTAGGCTTGACTACGGGTCAAGCAGGTTCACTTGTGACGTGGACCTTGGTAGGTGCCGTAATCGGTGGCTTTATCTTTGGTACCTTGTCAGATAAGTTTGGTCGTGTTCGTGTGTTGACATGGACTATTGTGTTATTTGCTGTATTTACTGGTCTATGTGCTTTTGCACAAGGCTATTGGGATCTTCTCATATATCGGACAATTGCCGGCATCGGCTTAGGCGGTGAATTTGGCATTGGTATGGCCTTAGCAGCTGAAGCATGGCCGGCACAACACCGTGCAAAGGCAACAAGCTATGTTGCCATCGGCTGGCAGTTAGGCGTATTGGCTGCAGCACTGTTAACACCCGTATTACTTCCTTATATTGGATGGCGTGGTATGTTCATGGTTGGCATTATTCCTGCCTTTGTGGCCTGGATCTTCCGTGCGAAATTACATGAACCAGAAATCTTTGTTCAAAGTAAAGACACTAAGGAACATTCCCATACGAACTCATTCAAGTTATTAGTAAAAGATGTAAGAACTACAAAGACCTCCATAGGTGTTGCTATTTTAACATCTGTTCAAAACTTTGGTTACTACGGTATTATGATTTGGTTGCCTAATTTCTTGAGTAAGCAATTAGGGTTTTCCCTTACAAAATCTGGTTTGTGGACTGCCGTAACTGTATGTGGTATGATGGTCGGCATTTGGTTATTCGGACGATTGGCTGATAAAATTGGCCGTAAACCAACATTTATCTTGTTCCAAGTATGTGCTGTGGCATCTATTTTGATTTATTCTCAACTATCTGATCCAACAGCTATGCTATTTGCCGGCGCTATTCTAGGGGCCTCTGTAAATGGTATGATGGGTGGGTATGGTGCCTTAATGGCAGAAGCCTATCCAACAAGTGCTCGCGCAACGGCTCAAAACGTGTTATTTAACATCGGTCGCGCCGTAGGTGGCTTTAGCCCAATGGTAGTAGGTATGATTATTTCAGTGTACTCATACCAAGTGGCAATTGCATTCTTGGCTATTATCTATGTAATCGATATATTGGCAACCGTATTCTTGATTCCTGAACTAAAAGGTAAGGAACTAGAATAGGCAAATTAATTTAATAAATAGAATAGGTAAATGAGATTAATAAAATAAAGATATCTATTTTATTAAGCTTTAATAGTTAACTAAGCGCTGTCTTTGATATGTACCGCCTTTACTGATTGTCCAGTAAAGGGGGGTACATATCATTTAGACGGTGCTTTTTATATTCATGGAACTATTATTTTATAAATCATGAAGTTACTTGCAGGAACTTAACAAAAAGTGTCGAATAATATTCTGGGATATTTAGTTTTTGATGTAAAGTATAACGCAAGATTTCCCTTTCATATAATTATTGGAGATACTACCAATTAAAACTAATTTTGTTAAAGGTAGATATATGTCATTTTAGAGATACTACCAGTTAAAAATATTTATTTTTAACTGGTAGTATCTCTAAAATGGGCTATGTATGGTAGAAATAGTAAATAGGTTTAACCGATAATTTCTAAATAGCAATAGATATAAAAATATTTCTATTTATATCAATATTTATGTCTATATTTATATTTATATCTATGAGTATCTATGAGAATATTCATATATAAGAATATAAATATGAATTTTAATATGCCTATTAATATCTCTATTTATTTTTATTAGAATTAGAATATTTTTGTTTGTATGTATATATATGGAGAAGGAGTGATCGAAGTGGCGCGATTACGTTTGCGTGAGGTTAGTGAGAGCGAGGAACGTTTTAATCGATTAGAGCGGGCTGTGAGATACGGAAAACGGTTAAAGTTGGCAAAAAAAGTGCCTAGAGATGTATTTTTACCAGAGGATAAGCAGTTATGGTTTTTATTTGAGCGTATATATACGGTGATTCATGATAGGGAAGTGGCCACACTAAAACGCTTTGGTTTAACACCCATGCAGTACAATGTTTTAGAGTTTGTCTATGTATCATCTTGTAGTCCAACATTAGGCTTTATAGTAGATGAATTACGCATGTCATATGGTAATTTGTTTGAAGTCGTTAAAAATCTAGCGAAAAAAGGCTTAGTTAATTGTGATACTTGTCCAAATGATAAACGATCTAAATGCTTAGCTTTGACCTATGAAGGAAAGACTTTATTTGAAGAGGTACAAGTGGTACATGATAAAGTCTTAGGGAATACATTTTCTGCTATGTGTATGCGTAAAAAGGGAGAAATGAAATCAAACTTATCATATGTACTTAGCCATTTTAGTCAGGAAAAAGTAGACTAATCTGTTCAGATTAAATATGGTAGCTTAATGTTTAAAGAGGTTAGATAATAAGCATTGTATTAAAACATTAGTATATAAGTATAGGAATTAAACTGCTAAAATTAAGAATCCTACAATTTCCGGTAATAAGAAATTGTAGGATTCTGATAGCTAATTAATTTTATGCAATTCCGATCCAGTGCCAGTATGTGAGTGCAAATACGAGCATCATGATATAGCCGATGATGGTTAATGGAATGCCTGTAGTCATAAATGTTTTTACGTCGAATGTATCTGTTCCGTAAGCTACCATGCCTTGTGGTGAGTTTACTGGTAATACTAAACCGAAGCAGATTGCATATTGCATGAGCATTGTTACGCCAAGTGGATTAAGTCCTTCTGCGGAATGTCCCATAACGATGGATATTACGATAGGAATCATGGCAGACGAGAGAGCTGTAGCTGATGCAAATCCAAGATGGATTAAAATCAGAAAGGCAGCCATAATAGCAATCAAAAGGAACACACTTGCCGTTTCAAGGGAGAAGGCATTTACAAATACCTGTGCGAGCCAAGTAGCAGCTTTTGTTTTAAGTAATACGGAACCAAGTCCTATACCAGCTCCAAACATAACAATCGATCCCCAGTCGATATTTGGCTGTGCAAACTTCCAGTCCATAATACCAATTTTAGGGAAGAAGAATAAGGCAATTGCAATAATTGTAGTTGTTGTAGTATCGATAGAGTGTAGTTTACCCCCTGTGGCCCACAATGCTAATAAACCAATGGAGATGCATAATAGTTTCTTTTCATCAAATGTCATTGGACCGATTTCTTTACGCATTTTAGCGAGTTGTACATCACCGCCAACGAGCTCTTTAAACTCTGGTTTGATAAAAGCTTGCGTTACAAAGTAGGTAATAATAGCCATAATTATGGAGAACGGTGCAGCTGCTGTGAGCCAATCAATCCAGCTTACCGATGTGTCCATCTGTGTTTGCATAAATCCAACAGCCACGAGGTTTTGAGCGGCTGCTGTTTGAATCATAATATTCCAAAACGTATCTACTTGTACGGCACCTATCATGAGCAAGGCTGCTACACGGCTTTTACGTTCAATACCTAAGTTTTCGACGATACCGATAATAATTGGGGCCAAACAAGCGATACGAGCCGTTGCACTCGGCACAAAGAAGGCGAGAATAAGTCCTGTAATAATAACACCTAAATAGATGCGGCTAACCTTTGTGCCTACACTAGATAATACGAGCATAGCAATGCGACGATCGAGACCTGTTTTACGCATGGCTACGGAAATAAACATCGCTGCACCTACGAGAATCATCGCAGGGGAAGAATAACCTGAAATAATCAGCTTTAAGGCATTGGCCGTGCCCATAGCTTTCGCTGGCGCTTCTGGATTTGGAGAGAAGCCTAGTAATAAGGCAGTGAGTGCCGTAATCATAGTCGCACTTACCGGATAGGATACAGCCGATGTCATCCACAAGATGATAGCAAAGGCGAGGACACCAATCATGCGATGTCCACCAGTAGATAATGTCTCTGGTGTTGGTAATAATAAAATGCCAACTAACACAATAAAAGCAAGAATAAGACCTATATTTTGAACTGTTGTACGAGCCTTTTGAGGAGGCAAGCTAGTTGTTACACTCATAATAAAACCCCTTTCAGTTTGTGTAATACCTATTACTGTATAATACTTAGTTAGATAATGTTTAGTTAGATAATACTCAGTTTAAAAATATCTAGTTAGATAATACATAGCTAGATAATACTCACTTAAATAATACTCAGTTAGATAATATGTTGTTAGATAATACCTTGCTAGGTAGTATATATTATATATATTATATATATTATTGTATCGTATTTTTCTATAGAATTAAAAATCATATTATAGAAATATTGTATACATAAAGGGGGATAGGTGTCAGTAAGTATGCCTATATACAGAACTTATAATCTCTGTTATACTGTAAGAGTTGTAATAATAAATTGCTGAGAGCAACTTAAGATTGTTGTTGACTTTCATTATCTAATTTGTTATTATAATTAAGTAATTTATGAAGCAGAGGCCATCCGCCACTCACCTAATACCAAGAAGTATGAGGTTAATATAGAGAATTCTATTCGGATGGTGTTTGCCGTCCGTTTTTTTTTATTCTCTTGGAGGTGAACGCTATTAGCAAGGATACACCACGCATTAATGAAGAGATTCGTGCTCGTGAACTTCGTGTCGTAGGTCCTGAAAACGAACAAATCGGTATTATGTCTGGCCGTGAGGCTTTGGCATTGGCTGAAGAACAGCATCTTGATCTTGTGGAAATTGCACCTAACGCTAAACCACCAGTAGCTCGCATTATGAACTACGGTAAATATCGTTATGAACAACAAAAACGCGAGAAAGAAGCGAAGAAAAAACAAAAAATCGTAACTTTGAAAGAAGTCAAATTACGTCCACATATTGAAGACCATGACTTTTACGTAAAAATGAAAAATGCATCCAAATTCTTGGCTGAAGGTAACAAAGTAAAAGTAACCATTATGTTCCGCGGTCGTGAGCTTTCACACCCTGAACTCGGCATGGCGGTATTGACACGTTTTGCTGATGAACTCAAAGAAACGGCGTCTATTGAAAAAGCAGCTAAGTTAGAAGGTCGTAACATGACCATGATTTTAGTAAGTAAATAAGGTATTGGGAGGATTATATTATGCCAAAAATTAAAACTCGTCGCGCAGCGGCTAAACGTTTCGCAGTAACTGGTACTGGTGAATTCAAGCGTGCGAAAGCTTTCAAAAGCCACATTCTTGAGAAGAAATCTCCAGCTCGTAAACGTAATTTACGTAAAGCTACATTGGTTGCAAAAGCTGACCACAAACGCGTAGCTAAATGCTTACCATACGCTTAATCGTTAACTATTAGATCGATACATCGTAATTTAGGAGGAATATACAATGGCAAGAGTGAAAAAGGGCGTTACAGCTCATGCACGTCATAAAAAGATTTTAAAATTAGCTAAAGGTTACCGTGGTACACGTTCCCGTTTGTTCAAAAAAGCTAACGAAACAGTAATGAAAGCGTTGTACTACGCTCGTCGTGACCGTCGTGCGAAAAAACGCGAATTCCGTCAATTGTGGATCGCTCGTATCAACGCAGCGGCTCGCATCAACGGTACAACTTACAGTCGTTTCATCGCTGGTTTAGCTAAAGCAGGCGTTGAAGTTAACCGTAAAATGTTGGCTGACTTGGCAGTTAACGATGCAGCAGCATTCGCTAAACTTGTTGAAGTAGCTAAAAACGCTTAATAGCATAACCATATATATATTGAGGACTCTCTTTGGAGGGTCCTTTTTTATGTGGTGAAAGTAATAGATTATCAATACTTTTATAATATGATATTCTATACATATAATGTGTGTGATAATATTAAAAGAGAGGATTTAAATTAATGAAAAAGTTATTTTCTATGTTATTGTTAGTATGTATAGTAATACCATTACAAATTCAAGCTATATCGATGGAAGCTATTAAAAATGATAAGAATAATATTCCTATTCTTACAGGGAAAAATGCCATTACGTATTTTGTAGACAAGAGTTCTATTAAAAGAATAGAAGAGAACCAGTTTATTTATAAAGCACAGGCAGTTGTATATGAGGTTGAAAATAATAATAGTCGTAGAACTAACTCATATATTCACAAGGTTTTAGTTACTTATCGTTATAATATAAACCATTCTGTAGCCAGCGTATTACGTACTCCACAGTATGCACAAGACTATTCACTCCTCATATATGCTAAACAAGCTAGCTCTGGTATGAAATTAACGATAAATAGTGTGGAAGATTTTAATTATGAAGGTGTGGCTTTGGGGAATTTCGGTAATATTCCACAACAATATGTTGATGTAGCTTTGCGTGATCCTAAATATGTTGTAGGTAACTATATCTTTAAAGAAGCTTATGGTACAGCTTTTGAAAATATGGCTCTTCATAAGAAATAAGATAAATGAGTTTATGGAAGTAGCTAAAAACGCTTAATAGCATAATAATACAGATTAAGGACTCTCTTTGGAGGGTCCTTTTTTGTATGGTGAAAGTATGATATAGCTACATTTATATTTTAGTGTAAAATACTAAATCGTTTTAGCTGTTTTATAAAGTGAAATAAACTATCAAAAAAGTAAAATATAAAAGAGGAGTTTTATTATAGCTTGTAGAACTAACATAGTAATAAACCTATTTAAGGTGCTTGTAAAAGGAGACATTATTATGGGAATCTTTAAAAAGCTATGTATGACCTCTATGTTAGGTGTTATGTTAACTGTACCAACGTATGCAACTGTTGTTACAGGCAGTCAATCAGATGTAAATTTAGATTTAAAGTATCCTTTAGTTTATACAGATCATGCTTATGCTCAAAGAGTTATTAATACAGATATTGCAAATTATGTACTCGAAGCAAAGGATATGTATTACAACCAACATATTTATCAAGTTTCTCAAAACTATAAGGTTACCTATGAGGATAGTCAAGTTGTTTCAATCCTACTAACTACCTATTATTACTACGCCGGAGCTGCTCATGGTATGTATAATACAAGAGGTCTTGTATATAATAAAGTAACAGGTCAACGCATTCCATTATATAACTATATAAAAATTGCGAATGCAGCACAATTGGATAACGGCTTACGATCCCATGTATTAAGTTATTATACAGGTAATCATACAAAGAGCTATATTCCAAGTGGATGGAGTGTAAAATATGTAACCGATAACTATTGCTTACGTGGTAAGGGGAACATTGATCTAGTTTACCAACCATATGAACTAGGACCGTACGCAGCTGGTAATACCTATATTGGTTTTACACCAAAAGCCATTGAATACTTTAACAGAATGAACTCCTGATAAAAGTATGTTGCTATATTGATCCTAACTGTATTTTGATGAATTAAATAGTATTCTTGTAATATACGACAAAAGCCTATAGTACATTTTTAGTACTATAGGCCTTTATCGTATTTACCATATTATCTTCTAAATCCGCCGCATCCTCTAGTATTAGAGTTTGGACCGCAATAATTTTGGTTGTTATTGGTGCCTGGTGCATAGTTAGTATTGTTCGTATTGTTATCGGAGTTGTATTGTGTGTTAGTGTTGCAATTGTACTGAGAGTTATTGCATACATAATCGTAAGCAAATCCAGTAGATACAACAGCGGTTACGGCTAAAGCAGTCATGATGAGTATACGTTTTGTAAATTTCATAGTAATTACCTCCTTGTTCCTATATTTATATTATACTACTATGAGTCAAATAAAATATGATATTCTATATATATAATATTGGGGAGACATTATGTGAAAGGATGAGAGTTTATGATGAAACGTGCGTTAATGGCTGCACTATGTTTTAGTTTTGTGACATTAGGTAGCCAAGCAATTGATATTAATATACCAGGTGCGGATCCTACAATATCGAAGGATGCATATCAGAATTATCGTAAGACTGGTAATGAAGTCCAAAAGACTGAAAATATTATAGCTAATCAGATACGAGATGAATATAACAATAATGGGTCTAAAAAATGGACACTAGATGAGTTGTTATACTTTACTAAGGAATTGTATCATTCCACAAAACAGTCTTCTTCTGTTTTTATTCTTAAGGATAATGGGGCAAATATTAAATTTACTGTACCAGAGAGTAGCCAATTTGGTAAAACTATAAAAGGGGACCCATTAACTACAGATGTTCAAAAAGGAAATTTCCGCTTAATTGAAGGAAATATACATTATACTATTCGTAAGAGTGGTGAAAGCCAAGCTAAGGAAAATTCGTTCTCGTATCCTACTGTTAGAAATGCTACATGGGAGATTGGGCAGACTAAAAGTGGAGCTTTAGAAGGGGCCATTAACTTTGGTGTAAAGTCCGATCCTTTGATGTCTTATCATATTAGTTATGATTTGATTAAGAAAAAGGAACTAGAACTATTAAAGACACATGATCAGGAGTATGTGTATAAAGAGCTAATGTCACCATTAGTTAATTATGTACTACCTTCAATTGAACCAGCAAAACAAATACTTTCAAAAACTAAACCCATAACTATTAATGGATTTACTTTTCAAACTTTAAAATCAAGTGATTTGGCCTATCATGGCCCTGATAATGATGCAATTTATATCTATGATGGTAAAAAATATCGTGAAGGTATTATGGTGAGAGAATTAAAACCGGAAGAGTTGGCTAATCGTCATCAAATTAATTATAAATTGATACGATTCTTCATTATGTATAAGCCATATTCTGATTTCAAGCCAATTCAATATGCAACGGTTTGGAATGATGCCACTCCTGCTATCTATATGGAAGTAGAACGATCTATATCTAGAATGTACATTCAATCACTATATGATGATAAATACTTATATACTCACTTTATAATGGCCGATTTAGATTATAAAACACCATCAAAAGACTTACGCGATATAGTTCAATATGTGGACAATGCAAATGACAAAGATAAATATGCTAAAAGCCAAGCTGGGATGGGAGCTATGCCTAAAGGTATATATGAAAAATCATTTGGAAAATAAGGGAAATAGTCAATCTCATATATAATCTTGACTTGATTCTAAATTTAATTTATGAAAATATATATGTAAGCTTTACCACATATAAACACTATTACTCTAGTAAAGTGTTTATATGTGGCATTTTTTGTAGTAGAATAAAATTAATTACTATGAATAAATCATGAAAAATTAGGAGATATTATGGGTGCCGAATTAAATCAAAAATTATTTAGTGCTGCTGATAGTTTACGCGGTAAGATGAGTGCTGATCAATATAAAGATTATCTTTTAGGGCTAATTTTTTATAAATATTTATCTGATAAATTATTAGAGTCTACAGTTGTAAAAGCTTATAAATCCCTTGATGAATATAATACAGTAGCAAAGCAAACAGAACTGTATAAATCTTATATTTTAAATGATAAAAGCAAAGCGTTTTTTATTGCGACTATGTCAGATACGTTAGGGTATCATATAGAACCACAATATCTTTTTAGTGAGCTTGCTAATTCTGTTAAGGATAACTCTTTTGAATTGGTTCATTTGAGAAATGCTTTTGTACGATTGGAAACGGCATACAAACAATTCGAAGGTCTATTTGATGATATTGATTTAGATTCAAAACAACTTGGTGTAGATGCAAATCAACGAAATATTACCATTAGTGAAGTTATTAAAAAACTAGATGAAGTTGATGTGTTAGGTCATGATGGTGATGTGATTGGTGATGCATATGAATATCTGATTGGTGAATTTGCTGCTGGCTCAGGTAAAAAAGCAGGTGAGTTTTACACCCCCCAACAAGTATCTAATATGATGGCTCAAATTGTAACAATTGGACAAGAGGATACACCATCGTTTACTGTATACGACCCTACAATGGGTTCTGGTTCATTGATGCTAAATGTACGTAAGTATTTAAATAATCCGGATCGTGTACAATACCATGGACAAGAACTTAACGTAACTACATATAATCTTGCACGCATGAATCTTATTCTTCATGAAGTAAATGCTGAAGATCAACGTCTACATAATGGGGATACACTAAATAAAGACTGGCCGACAGATGAGCCGTATATGTTTGATTCTGTAGTTATGAATCCTCCATACTCTGCAAAGTGGTCTGCAGATTCTACATTTATGGATGATGCACGTTTTAATCGTTATGGAAAGTTAGCACCTAAATCTAAAGCTGACTTTGCTTTTCTCTTACATGGCTTTTATCATTTAAAAACATCTGGTACCATGGCAATTGTTTTGCCACATGGTGTTTTATTTAGAGGGGCAGCAGAAGGTACAATTCGAAAAAAACTATTAGAAGATGGAAGTATTTATGCGGTGATTGGGATGCCTGCAAATCTATTTTTTGGAACATCCATACCGACTACTGTAATTATTCTTAAAAAGAATCGACCAGGACGAGATGTGTTATTCATTGATGCAAGTAATGATTTCACAAAATTCAAAAATCAGAATAAATTGGAACCAGAGCACATAAAACGTATTGTTGATACATATAAAAGTCGTGAAAGCATTGAAAAGTACTCTTATTTAGCACCATTTGAAGAAATTAAAGAAAATGATTTTAACCTAAATATTCCACGCTATGTTGATACATTCGAAGAAGAAGCTCCTATTGACATGGTTGTACTTGGCAAAGAGCTGAATGCTATTAAAGAAGAAGAAGCAAAATTAGAAAAAGAAATTTATGATATGCTTCTTCAGTTAGACTGTACTGATGAAGATAAAGATTGGTTAAATGGTGTACTTGAGGTATTTAATTATGGCAAATAAACCAAGAATACGATTTAGGGGATTTACTGAAGATTGGGAACAGCGTAAGCTAGATGATATTGCCAAAATAAAAACTGGTGGAGGAACTCCTAAAACAGCTAATCCTGAATATTGGAGTGGTAATATACCTTGGATACAGTCATCAGATTTAGTTGAAGGTGATATTGTGCATGTTAATATAAATAAATTTATTAACAATAATGCGTTAAAGAATTCAGCAGCTAAATTGATCTCTCGTGATTCAATTGCTTTAGTTACGAGAGTGGGTGTTGGTAAAGTTGCAGTAATAAATCAAGATTTTACTACTAGTCAAGATTTTTTGTCTTTGAGTGATTTTGATGGAAGTGATATTAAATTTCTTGCATATCAACTATATCGATTAATGCAAGAAAATGCCAAAGTACTTCAAGGAACATCAATAAAAGGGATTACAAAAACTGAATTAATTGAACAAAGTATATCGATACCTAGCTCGGGCCAAGAACAAAACCTGATTTCCGCTGTATTATCAAAAATAGATAGTATTATTACCCTTCATCAGTGTAAGCTTAAAAAACTCAATTTAGCTAAAAAATCATTGTTACAAAAATTATTTCCAAGAAATGGAAGTCAAATTCCAGGGGTTAGATTTAAAGGGTTTACTGATGCTTGGGAACAGCGTAAGTTGGGTGATGTAGCAATTATTACTGGGGGAGGAACTCCAAGCACTAATGTTCCTGAATATTGGAATGGAGATATTGATTGGTATTCTCCAGTAGAAATAGGTAAGAATCGCTATGTTAGTAAAAGTACTCGAAAAATAACAAAGTTGGGTCTAGAGAAAAGTTCTGCTAAATTACTTCCAATTGGAACTGTTTTATTCACATCAAGGGCAGGTATAGGTAATACAGCAATTTTACAAGCTGAAGGGTGTACAAATCAGGGGTTTCAATCGATTACTCCTGATTCAAAAGAATTAGATACGTATTTTTTATATACTATGACACCGAGATTAAAGCGTTATGGAGAAGTAACTGGTGCAGGATCAACCTTTGTTGAAGTTTCTGGTAAACAAATGGAAAAGATGAGTTTAGTACTCCCTTCATTAGAGGAACAAAAACAAATAGGCCGATTTTTTAGGACTATAGATGATTCTATTACCCTTCATCAGCGTAAGTTAGAAAGGTTACAAGAAGTAAAAAAAGGCTTGCTTCAAAAAATGTTTGTATAGAATTACAGGGATAACTATATGGGGAAATTAAATAATACAAAAGAAGCTCAGCTCGAACAAAATCTAATTGATTTACTTTGTGCACAACATGGACAATGGACTTTTCGGTCGGATTTAAAAACAGAAGAAGATTTATGGAACAATTTACGTAATATTATTGAGATTCGAAATAAAAGTGAACTTAATGATAATATGTTAACTGATAGTGAGTTTGAGCGAATTCGATCAGAAATATTGGCAAATACTAAAACGCCTTTTGAAGCCGCAAAATGGCTGCGTGGTGAAAAGGGAAAGTGTTCAGTTGTTCTGGAAAGAGATAATGGTTTAGGGCGTATAGAGTTAATTATTTATTCTAGTATTGAAAAAAATGGTGGTTTTTCTTCTTATGAAATAGTACATCAAATTGCAAAAAATAAATCTAACTTAGAAGAACGAAGTCGTCGATTTGATATTACTTTATTGATAGGTGGTCTGCCGATTATTCAAATAGAATTAAAAACAGCCATAGCAAAGGATGGGGTTAAGCAAGCCTATTATCAAATAGAAAAATATATTGATGAAGGGACATTTTCAAATACTATATTCCAAACGCTACAGCTATATGTTATGTCTAATGAACAAACGACTCGATATATGGCTGCTGCTCCAAAAGGTGAGTTACAAGAAAAATTTATGTTTGGTTGGCGAACTCGAGATAACACAAGGGTTGAGAATATTAATGAGTTTGTAAAGCAGGTATTAAATATTCCAAGAGCTCATGAATTAGTATCTGAATATATGATTCTTAGTGAAGAAGTAAGCAGTAAGATATTAATGGTCTTACACCCATACCAAATTCATGCTATAGAAGCAATTTTTGAGGCTGCAAGTAAACATCAATCTGGTTATATTTGGCATGCAACTGGTTCAGGTAAGACTATAACTAGTTTTGTATCTACAAAACTACTTGCCCAAAAGAGTGGGATAGATAGAACTATTATGCTGTTAGATAGAAAAGATTTAGATAATCAAACGACATCAGAGTTTACTAAATTTGCCTCTGCTTACTCAACAGGTGTAAATACTAACAAAAATACACTTATAGTCGGCACGGGGAATACCGAGGAGCTTTCAAATGCTCTTAAACAGGATTCAAGTTCTAATGTAGTAATTGTGACTACACGCCAAAAACTAAATAAGGCTGTTGAATACTTGCAAGAAAAAGAACCAGGAAGACTTGCTAACCTTCGAGGAAAACATATTGTATTTATTGTTGATGAATGTCATAGAGCTATTAGTGCTCAAAATATGGATGATATTAAAAAAGTATTTCCAAAATCGACATGGTTTGGATTTACAGGTACACCTATTTTTGAGGAGAATAAAAAGAGTTCTGATGGTCAATATGCCCGCACTACACATGATCAATATGGAGAAGTTTTACATCGATATACTATAAAAAATGCGCTTGAAGATGGATCTGTATTGGGATTTCAGGTAGAACATGAATCTACTATACATCAGGATGAACTGGCGAATGTAGTGTATCGAGCAATGCGTTCGGAAGAAAAAAATATCAATTATACCGATGAGGAGCTAGTGTCTACTATTGAATCTATGAAGGATATTGATAAAGAGCAATATTTACAGAGTACACATTATGAGTCAGATGACCATATTCAATCTGTAATTCGCAAAATTTTAAGCCCTAACAATGCATATAGTAAATTTGTATTCAAAGATGGTAAGCCAACAATGTCTGCTATTTTGACAACTAGTTCCATTGATATGGCGAAGCGTTATTATAAGGCAATTAAGAAATTTACAGCCGATAAGAACTGGTTAGAAACACAGTTTCCTAATAATCCTTTGCGCCAGGGTGCGGTTATGAATGATCCAGATTTTCCACGTGTGGCAATTACATACTCTTTAGAGGAAAATACAAAGGATTCAGCATTAAAAGAAACTGAAATGGCTGAGATTATTGATGAGTATAATCAGATGTTTGGGACCTCTTGGTCTATTGAAAGTATTAATCGTTATAATGGTGACATTAACAATAGGTTAGCGCGTAAAAAGGGTGAGTTTAAAGAATTTGGTAAACATTTAGATTTAGTTATTGTTGTAGATCGATTATTAACAGGATTTGATGCTCCTAGATGTCAAACCTTGTTTGTAGATCGGAACTTACAATATGCTGGACTCATACAAGCATTTTCTAGAACTAATCGAACATATAAAGGAAAAGATAAAGGTTTGATTACAACCTTTAGAAAACCTGCGACGATGAAGGAACATGTATATGCAGCAACGCGGTTGTATTCTCAAACGAATAATAATAGTAGTTTGATCTACCCAACATATGAAGAATCTAAAAAGAAGTTTAATGCTGCATATACAGCTTTAGTAAAATTAGAGGCTATAAATCCAAATAATCCTATTACTGAATATGCTCCCGTTTCAGATCGAATTAACTTTGTGAAGTGCTTCCAGGATTTAAATAAAGCTTATCGTGCTATTGCCTCATATGATGACTTTAACATAGAACTTGATAATGACAAACATGGTACCTTTTCTAAAAAGATTGCAATTATAGAAGACAATATTGGCTTATATAATACGATAAAAGCATCCTTAAAACCTGATGATAAGAATGAACCTGGTATTGAATTAATTGATTTCTTTGATTCTAGTACAGTACAGACATATACTGTTGATAAGAGCTATATAGATGCTTTATTAAGTGAATATGAGGCGAACAGTCAAGACACTCGTGCAAAAATTGAAGATGCTTTAACAAAGTTGAATAAGAGTGAATCAGTCCGTACTATTTATAAACATATTCTTGATGATATTGATACACAGGTGATAGATAAAGATAGTAATCTATTGAAAATAAAAAGAGAATATTTTACTAAAGCTTATGACTCTATTGTTGAATCCTTTGCATCAATATGGTGTGTTGATCCGGATGAACTTATGGTTTCTGTAAATCAATCTACACTAGGTGAAGATATATACAATAAAAATAGAATAGTAGGCAGTGCTAACTATCCTGTATATGTACAACAACACCCCGATTCTGATCCATTTTCATATCCTCAACACATGATAGAAGCATGGGAAGTATGTTTGTTTGATGAAGTTATACCGTTAAGAGATGAATTGAAGTAGCAACATAAAATCTTATAGTATATTTGTTAATAAAAGAATATCCGAAGTTTTGTCCGTATATGGTCAGAAACGTTTAGATTTGGTCGTATTAGACATTATATGGTGTTTAATACGGCTTTTTATTTTCTTGGGAACAGCGTAAGTTGGGGGAAACATTTGAATACCTACAAAATAATACTTTGTCTAGAGACTCATTAAATTATAAAAAACCCAATGTAAAGAATATTCATTATGGTGATATCCTTGTTAAATTTGATGAGATACTAGACGGATCTAGTAAAGATATACCTTATATTAATTCTGAGTTTGATTTATCTAAATTTAGTAAATCATTACTCCGAGATGGGGATATCATCTTTTCGGATACAGCTGAAGATGATACTGTTGGTAAAGCGATTGAGTTGCAGAATGTAAATGCGCCATTTATTCTTGGTGGTTTACATACAATCCCTTGTAGACCACTAATTCCATTTGGTAAAGGTTATTTAGGTAATTTTTTTAATTCAAATTCTTATAGGATGCAGCTTAGACCATTAGTTCAGGGCATAAAAGTTAGTTCGATATCTAAATCTGCCTTGAAAGATACAATGATTGAATATCCAAAAAATCTAGATGAACAAGAAAAAATTGGTAGTTTATTTTACCATATTGCTAAAATGATTACCCTTCATCAGCAAGAGCCATTTCTATGTGGGAACAGCGTAAATGGTGGGGTGGAATTATGTTGACAATAGAGGAAAAATCCGAACTATTTTATATTTATTACGAAAAGTGGATACGAATTTATAAAGAAGGGGCTATTCGTAATGTAACAATGCGAAAATATGAGATAACTCTATTATGGTTAAAAAAATTAGTTCCTGAACTTAAGCTTTCACAATTAAACAGAATATCGTATCAACAATTATTAAATGATTATGCAGAGTTTCATGAACGACAAACAACAATGGACTTTCATCATCAAATTAAAGCAGCTATATTGGATGCAGTAGATGAAGGATTTATTGATAGGGATCCGACGCGGAAGGCTATTATAAAAGGTCGGTCACCGAGAATAAAGAAAATCAAATATCTAAATCAGTTTGAATTACATACCTTGTTAGTTAACTTGAAGTTGACATCCGAGATTAACTGGGATTGGTTGATATTGATAATAGCAAAAACTGGGATGCGATTTTCAGAAGCTTTAGCATTAACACCAAAGGATTTTGATTTTTCACATCAATCATTGATTGTGGATAAAACGTGGGATTATAAAGGAAATGGTGGATTCCTGCCAACGAAGAATCGCTCATCAGTGAGAAAAATACAGCTTGATTGGCAAACAATCATAAAGTTCTCAGAACTAATTAAAGGCTTACCTGAAGATAAGCCTATATTTGTTAAAGGTCGTGTATTCAATTCGACAATAAATGGTGTATTAGAACGGTATTGTAAAAAGTTGGGAATACCAGTCATATCAATTCATGGATTACGACATACACATGCTTCACTATTACTCTTTGCAGGAGTGTCGATTGCAAGTGTCGCAAGAAGACTTGGGCATGCGAGTATGACGACAACACAAAAAACATATATACATATTATTCAAGAAATGGAAAATAGAGATATTGATCTAGTGATGCGGTCTATGGCTGGATTAGCATGAGAATTATTATATAGAAATGGCTTTTACTGATGAAGGGTAATATCTTTATTAATCAAAGAAAAAAGATTTGCTATTTTCTCTTGCTCTAATAGGAGTTGTGGAATCATATAATCAATATTACTAATAGTTGACCAATTCACATAAATTTGGGTATTACCTTGACTCGCTTTAACAATATATTTTCTTTGTTCTGGTGCATTTAACATATGGTATAAAAACATAGGAAGAAAATCCTTTGTATCAACCTCAATTCGTTCTGTTCGCTGATTATATACATATGTATTATCTTGATCGATTAATAGTACCCGGCCAATTATATTCCCTGAAGCGGTCTTATCATTTAAGATCATTGTTAAATCATATTTATTAAGAATCCTAGACTTAGTTTTGTCTGTCTTATTAACCCTTAATCCTTGATCATTATAAACTGATTCTTCTGAATAACTACCAATATTAATAACTTTATAAGTTCCTCCATCAACAAATTCTGATTCAATTGATGTTCCACCTGTCGCTATTCCAAAATCATTTAGCTTACGCTGTTCCCAAGTTTTATTAAATGAAAGGTTGTTTTATGAATAAAATAAATTATATTAATTTTGAAAATATAAAAAGTTTCGGATCTGGAAATGAATCTTTTAAATTAAAATTTCAAAACTGTGATGCTAATAGTTTTAATATTATTGTAGCGCCAAATGGTAGTGGAAAAAGTAGTCTTGCGACTGCATTACAGGGAGTTGCACATGGAACAATAAAATTGGATAGTCAAGATTTATATAAATCAGATTTTGAACCTAGAGTAACTATAAAATTAGATGGAATATACAATGGTATATATATTTCAGATAAAAGCAAATCTGAAATAAGTAAGCATATGGACATTTTTGTAATTAATAGCTCTTTAAATGCTAGAAAAGTAAATCACTATGCTTCGGGAAGTGTATTTAGTACTGCAGATTTAGCAATAGATGGAATTAAATTATATGAAAATATTCCTGAAAAGTGTGTACTTAATTATAAGTATCAAATTATATGTAAATTATATCGTTTAAAAAGAAATTATTTAATAAATTTAAGTAATATATTTTTGGATTATAATTTTTTGGAGAGTATTTATAATAATAAAAATATAATAAAAAAATGTTTTGATCAAAAGAAGATAAAAAATGCTTTTAATGTATATTTAGATGGTATTAGAACCTCTAACATAAATAATGATTCTTTTAATCGGGCCAAAACCTTTATAATGAATAACGTTAATGTTATTCAAGTTATAAATATTATAAAAGCGTTTATAAAAACAGATGATATTGATGTAATAATTACAACATTAATTCAAGTTATTAATTTTTGTGGAGAGCAATTATTAATTGATGGCAAAATTATAGATAAATCGTTTAAATATTCAAAGTATAAATATGACAAAAAACGTATCGATGAACACATTAATATTTTCAATACGACAGGAAGAACGATTGTATCTAAGGTTAAAAATAATTCATTAATTATAGATTTTTTTAGTCCCAAAATGATGTCGAATGGTGAACGTGATATTTTATGTTTTATTGGAAATTTGATAAAATTTGAAATTAACTTTAAGAAAAATATTGGCTTATTAGTAATTGATGAAATCTTTGATTATTTAGATGGTGGGAATCTTTTGGCAGTTCAATACTACCTTAGTAACTTTATAAAAAGCTGTAAAAAGAATAATAAGCTATTATTTCCACTGATTTTAACTCATCTTGACCCTGAGGTTTTTAAAACATATGTCTTCAAAAAACAAAAGATACATTATTATATAAGTCATTCTCGAGCTTTTGATTTTAATAGTGAGCTTATTAAAGTGATTAAATTACGCTCATCACTACAAGACTCTGACAAAAAGAAGGTAATTGAGAAATTCTGTTTACATTACTGTAATAAAGAGTGTAATTTGTCTGATTATGAAATATCGTTGGGAGATATTACTAACAACTTTGAGTTATATAAGGAGTTATTTCAGGAGGTAACTGATAAATATTTAGTTTCTGATTCGAATACTTTTGATCCTATAAAAGTGGCTTTAGCAATAAGAATTAAAATTGAAAAGATGATTTATAATGAAGTCTCGCCCAATCTAAGAGATAAGTTAATTGAAGAGCATACAACGAAAGGGAAAATTGAATTTGCAGATTCTTATAATCTCGAAGTCCCCGAAATTTATTACATATTAAGCCCTGTGTATAATGATATTTTGCATTTATCAAATAATAATGATGTTGTTAAGCAAAAAATGGTTTCATGTTATTTATATTTGAATAATAGATTAATTCGTCAAATGGTTAAGTTAGTTTTTCAAGAGACATAATCATATTTGACTAATTATATTAAGATATAGTTAAAGGCTCTACCTATTAATGATATTTAATAATTGAATCTTAAACTATTTAAAGGCCTTCGATGAGTACCTTATAAATAGAAACCTTAATACAATAAATTGATATTCGATAATATAAGGTTATCTTGGCTAAAAATTTTCATTAAATTCCTTCATTCTACCTGTATAATGTTTTCATTAGTCTAAAGAGAGGGTAGGTATAGATGAAAGATACTGCAAAGCAAATTATAAAGTATTGGTATTCACTTGAATGTTTGCAACCGAAAGAGGTTCCTAAGTATAAAGCAATTTCTAAGAAGTATGTTAATGAGCTTGTATTTACTACTGAGAATGATACAACTACTATTTATCAACAGTCTGTAATAAAATCTTATTGGAAAAGAACTAATTCACGTGTTTCTACGTATGTAGTACCCTTACCAAATGATCCTTATAATTACTCTATTATTGATGAGATTAAATATTTTAAGGATGAAAAGGAATATGTTTTAGACGATGAACATGCTGTTCTGTTATGTGTAGTTAAAGGGACTGAAATATTAGAGACTTTCATTGATAAATTAGAAATTGAATATCCTGAAAAACCATATTTAGGAAATGTGTATAGTGCATCATTTATCGTTGATGCGGAGGGATACTATAAAGAGGGGAGTCTACAAATTGCTCCTTTTATTTGGGTGATTCATCAAATGATGTCTCAGCCTGATGTGGAGTTTAAAGATATTAAGCTAGATGGCTGGGATGAGGTTGTTAAAGAAATCGAGGATGGTTTTAATCTTCCTGAGGAAAAGGTATCCCTTGATAAGGCTGCACGTGTGATCAATGCGTATATACAAGAGCATATCTTGGATACTATGGGCGTTACAATGTTTCGTGCCGGTGATATCTATGGTTATTGCGGTTTTAAGGAAGAGGAGATTCAGCTTGTTAAAGCTGATACAATGCCTATTAATGATTTAAAGTCTAGTTTCTTCCTTGATGATTTACAGTTGGTGTTACAACATATTGATACATTAAAGGATGATGATAAGGTATTGTCTTATATCAATAGTCTTAATCAAGATATTGAGCATTATGATTTGTTGAAAGATACTGAACAGATGCGTAAATGGTATAATCCGAAGGTGTTACCATATGGTAGATGGCCGTCTGAGTTTAATTTGTCATTTATGCAGCAAATTGCTGTTAATATTGCTAAGGCGAGTCCTAAGGGTATCTTTTCTGTTAATGGACCTCCAGGTACAGGAAAAACAACATTATTAAAAGATATAATTGCTAGCAATATTGTTGAACGTGCTGCTAAGTTTTGTGAAGGTAATAATGTAAACGATATCTTTAAGAAAGTTATGGGTCGGGATGGGACATCTTTTTACTATGATATACCTAGTGATATTGCCGTATATGGCATGCTGGTGCTTTCATCAAATAACAAGGCTGTCGAAAATATTACATTAGAATTACCTAATATTTCCTCTATAAAAGAGGGAACGAATGGGTCTACATTGTTTAATCCAAGGTCCGCAGACCAACAGGTTGATTTATCTTGTTTTGCTAAGGATAAGAATTATGAATACGTTAAATCGAGAGAGGTATATTTTACCTTTTTAGCGGATCGTTTAGCGGAGAGTAATGAACAATGGGGCCTAATTTCTGCGAGACTTGGTAAGAAGTCTAATATAAACACATTTATGCCAGTATTAGATGTATTATCCTCAGATATGTCCTCTATTATGCGTATGCCTAGTGCTCAAGTTGCTTTTGAAAGTGCCAAGAAACAGTTTCAGGCTCAACATAATCTTGTAAAAGCATTGTTTACTTATGTAACAGCCTATGAAAAGAATATTTATTTGATTCAAGAATTAAAGGGTAAAATCGATAAATTAAAAGAGGAAGTTCTTGTAATCAATGAACAATTAAGTAAGTATGATGATTTAGATGATAATTTGTTGAAGTTGATAGAGCGTAAAAATAGTATTGAGTCTAAATTAATAGAGTTGAACCGCAAACGTTCTATTATTGATAAGATTTGGAGTGCTACTAACTGGTCTATTTTAAAAGCCATGAGTAATACTGCATTGTTATCAGTTATTGAAGAGGAGACTACAAATCTTAAAAAAGTTAAAGGTGAATTAGATGCATTACATCAGTTGGTCAATGAGCGTGAATCTATAATCAATACGAAAGATGGTCTATTATCTGATATTAAAGAACTTGATGGTGCTGTCCAAAATGCAGAACATACACAGCAAGATATTTTAGGTACATTAAAAATTAGTACTAAAGATCCTATACATTGTTTTGATGATATATCGTCAAAGTTAATGTCACCTGATGAGGACCGAGCAGAGGCCCATACAGCGTTCTTATATATGTGCAACTACTTAAATGAATGTAGAGAGCATTTGCTATATGATGCCTTACAATTACAAAAGGCTGTTGTTATTAGTGATGCCTTCAGAAAAAATATGCAATTACTTAGTCAGTATTGGGGCTCATTAAATGATAGGAAAAATTTACAGAAAAATTTTGACCTTGATGCCATATTCCCTGCATTACTTAATTCCTTGATGATTGCAGTACCAGTTATTTCCTCTACCTTTGCTTCTGTGGAGAGATTCTTGATTAATTGTAAATCTGAAAGTTCGTTAGGTACAATTATTATCGATGAAGCAGGACAAGCGTCACCTCATATGCTTGTAGGGGCATTATTCCGTTCGCAAAAGGCAATAGTAGTTGGTGATCCTAAACAGATTGAACCGGTACAAACTGTACAGGATTTGTTTGTCGAAAAAATTGGTGGCGAAGGTATTGGTAAATATCGGAGTAAAGAGTTATCTGTACAAAGTTTAGCTGATGCACAAAATCCATTTGCAGGCATTATCAAAAATCTTGATGGTTCCGAATCTTGGGGCGGTTGCCCGCTCGTTATTCATAGACGCTGTAAGAATCCTATGTTTACAGTAGCTAATGAGTTATCTTATGGTGGCTTTATGATTAATAAGACCATGGATCCTAAAGAGCCTATTGAGCCATGCAAAGAGAGCTGTTGGATAACATATGATACAAGTAATATTGAATCTACTACGAGTAAAGATCGATATATACAATTACAAGGTCAAATTGCTTTTGAATTGATTCAAAAGCTACGAGCAAGAAATGTGGAGTTTAAAGATATTTTTATCATTACACCATTTACTAGTGTTGCATATGGGTTTAAAAAGTATATGGAATCCCTTAGTGATGATATTGTGAATTGGACTAAAGAGGATAATAAGAAAGATTGGTTAGATGATAATATAGGGACTGTACATACCTTCCAAGGTAAAGAGGCTAAAGTCGTTATTTATATGTTAGGTTGTCAAAGCGATGACTCTGCTAATGGAGCTATTAAATGGGTTAACGCCAATAATGTTAATGTAGCCTTTACAAGAGCAAGGGAGTATATCTATGTTATTGGTGATGCTCCAAAATGGGCAGAACTCAATAAAAATCTTGCATTCGTGCAACGATACTTGCCTATATATACTTTAGAAGATTTCTAAGTTAATAAATTGTAACGACTATAGTAGATTGCTAGATTATAAGTCTTAGGTTACTATAGATGTTTCTATAAAGAATTTATATGTACAATAAAAGTCTATAAAACAAAACAAGGAAAGAAATCCTTAGTCCCCTTTCCTTGTTTAGGTATGATATAATTTATACCCAAGTGAGGCATAAATGGTTCTGTCGCCAGACTTCGCTTCTAGTATTTATAATTGAAAAAACGGTCTGACATCATGTCAGGCCGTTTCTTCATGTTTAAATGGAGTTATTAGTTGTGTAACTCTCGTTTTCCGTATATTTTTAGGACTATAGCAATAATTGTATTTAACACAAATAGAGCGGCAAAACATTCTAAAGCAGTAGTATAGCCATATCCTGCTTCGTGAAAGTATGATACGAGCATAGGGCCTGCGATGCCCGCTAATCCCCAAGCAGTTAGAATACGGCCATGAATAGTCGATAGTTGACGTATACCATAAAGGTCAGCTAGATATGCTGGCATACAGGAGAATCCGCCGCCATAGCATGTGATAATGAGAAGGATTAAAATTTGGAATGTTAGGGCGCTATTGGTTTGAGCGAGTAGATAGAATGCGATGATTTCTATCATAAAGAATAGTATGTAAGTTTGTGCTCGTCCAAGGTAATCGGAGATAGTAGACCATGCAATGCGACCCCCGCCATTGAAGATACCGATGATACCAACCAGTGATGCAGCTGCTGCAGGTGTCATACCAATGGCTTCCTGTGCCATAGGGGAAGCTAAGGATAGTAGGCCTATACCACAGGTAATATTAATAAAGAATACCCACCAAAGGGCCCCGAATTGCCAAGTTTTCATGGCATCATTGGCTAGTATGCCATGGGTATGAACGTACATGGCGGATTTATCTTTCGTAGTTCGAGTTGGGTGTTTTGGTTGAGGTGCTTTCAAATAGAGCGAAGAGGCGCTCATAATTATGAGATAGATTACACCGAGGATAATGAAAGTATCTACCAATCCAACCTGAGCTACAAGGTATTGCATAAGAGGCCCTGCAATGAGAGAAGCAAACCCAAAACCCATAATAGCTAAACCAGTAGCAAATCCTGGGCGATTTGGAAAGTATTTCACGAGTGTAGAAACTGGTGTTATATAACCAATGCCTAGTCCAATGCCACCGATGATGCCGTAGAAGAGATAGAGTAAGGTAAGATTGTGTATGCTAAGTGCATAGGCCGTACCCAATAATCCGGTTACCCAGAATAACATAGCGAGAAGTCCACTTTTCTTAGGGCCAATTTTTTCTGCAAAGGAGCCAAGAAAGCCCGCAGATAGTCCGAGCATTAAAATGGCTAACGAGAATGTCCATGTTGTTTGCGATAAAGTAAAACCCATATCTGCCATAATAGGACGTGTGAGTACACTCCATGCATATACGCTACCAATGGATATGTGCAAACCAATGGCTGCTAATGCAATAAACCAACGATTTCTCATAAGAAAACTCCTTTCATATAGGTGAGATACTCAGATATAGATAAAGAAGCATTTGTTACGAGAAGGCAATAAAAAAGACCATCTGAACAAAAGCTTGCCCAGACGGTCGGCTATCACACGATGTGTGCTACTGTGCATGTAGTCAATTCTACGTATCCGTCAGCCCAGTAGGAATATATTACAAATATAGCAATTGAAAGGACATCTTGTCGGTGATCTAAGTCACTATCGTATGCATTATGATGATTTATAATTGAAAACAAGGAAAGAAATCTTTGGATTTCTTTCCTTGTTTAGATATGATATAATTTATATCAAAGTGAGGCATAAATGGTTTGGTCGCCAGACTTCGCTTTTAAAGTAAATATTTGAAGAAACGGTCTGACTTCTAAGTCGGGCCTTTTTCGTTTTGTAATTACTATCATAAAAACGAATTAACTATGTTACAATACAATTAATATTAGTGTTTAGTGGGGGAGATATATATGAAACGTTGTATTATATTACTAAGTTTAGGCTTGTGTCTAGCTGGACCGATGCTTTCACACGCTAACGATATTAGACCTCTAATACATGTTACGAATGTACATAATGGTCAATATGATGAGGGTTTAGATGCTATTACAGAAACCAAGTTTTTTGGGCCGTATCAGTTCCGTGTATTGAAGGACTCTGTGGAGACTAAGGGGGAAACTAAAGATATAGATGGGAGAGCCTTTAGAACCTCTGATGGTGTCTTCATGCATGTGAAGGCTAGAACTATTGATAATACAAGTGCGACCTTAGATAAAGAGATTGAAAAAATTGTTAAAGATAGAACGGTTCCTGAACCTACTGCAAAGATGGTATTGCCTGTTAAGCATGATGTAACAGAGGTCGATAATGATGGTGTGCGCAGTTTACTAGCTGAATTTATGTATGGCTGGCCATTACATAATAGGACGGACATGGTATTAGTTACTGATTATGAAGATACTCGTTACTATTATAAGTTGCAGTTTTATAGAGACCAGCTACCAAATGGTGTTCGCATTGAGCAGTTGCGCAAAATGATTATGGATGCGCAGTTTAGTTATAAATAAGGTGTTTTTGATCAGACTTCCATATTTGTGTATCCTAATGTATTTAGTCAGTCTGTAATATTTAGCTGAACGGGTATAGTAAAAGTAAATTAAAAAGAGGTTCCTATGAGTCAACTTGTGACCATTAGGAACCTCTTTTGTTGTGCAAGAGTTTATATAGTTTTCAAACTATTATAATATGCTTTTACCTAAAGGAAATTATTATTTATTTAAGCTTTCAACAATGCTTACAATATCGTCTGCTTTTCGGGCAATATGTGTGACGCCTAGTTCTTGATGGAGAGATTCCTCTCTAAAGCCCCATGTAACACCGATGCAAAGTAGGCCGGAGTTTTCTGCAGTAGCTACGTCAACTTCAGAGTCACCTACATAAATAGATTCGTTCGGTGTAGAGTTTAGTTCTTTTAAGGCTTGTAGTACCATATCTGGTGCTGGTTTACGTTGTAATCCTGGTCTTTCACCAATGGCAACAGGTAAACGATCACCAAAGTACTCTTTATTGAGTGGCGTTACACCTTCTTGGATTTTGTTGGATACGATGGCTAATTTATAACCTTGTTTACGCAGTATATCAAGCATATCTAGGATGCCTGGGTAAGGAGCTGTTGTGTCTTTTAAATGCTCACCATAGTAAGCTTTGAACTCCTCAATGTATGGATCTAATTCATGATCAGCTACTGTACTTGGTAAACATTGACGCATCAAATAGGTTACTGCATTACCCAGAGCTACTTTTACCTCTGTTAGCGATTTTTCAGGGAAGTTATGTGTACGTAGTACATGATTTACGGCGTTGGCTAAATCTGTAGCTGTATTGAGCAATGTGCCGTCGCAATCAAAAACGATAGTAGTATATTTCATAGGGGCCTCCGATTTTAAATCAATATGTACTTTTTAAGTATATGATAAATATGTAGAAAATCAAGAGAATAGACCTATTAGTTATTATAATTGTGTTACAATAATAGAAGTAATAAGTACAGTGTATAGGAGGCGTAGTATGACTGAAATACAAGCTCTTTTATTGATAAAATCTATTCTTGAATCCGCAGATATTCACGGTATTGAACATATGTTAAGTGAAGATTGTGAGTATCTGTCTACAGGCCGTGGCATCATTGGACGAAACCGCAATGAAACTGTTGAGTTTTTGTCCTCTATGACTGAGTCCATCAAGGCTGATAATGTACCTGTTACTTGCAAGGTCATGCATATTACTGATGTGTATGAGGAGGATGCGTTATTTCACGAGGGGCGTCATGGTTTAACCATTTCCTATGAAAGTAACGATAATTACGTGTACATGATTTTTGTAGACGTAAATGATGAAGGACTTGTAGATCGTATCGTTTCAAGCCAAGAAAATTATAGTATCGAGTATGATGATCTTCGTTTTGGCACTGATGAAAGCGAATATGCCTTTATTTCTGCGCCTACTACTGTGAAAGACTGGACTACAGCCCTTAGTATATGGCTTGAAACCGCGAATGTTGATGTAGACGATTTCTATCAATATATCGATGAAGACACACGCGTTGTATTCCAAAAAGGCGATGCTGAATCTATAACCCTTGAAAGCGGCCTAGATGTAGAGGATTACTTTGATCAATTAATGAACCAACACTTTGATGCGGTGCCTCATATCATTCGCGATGAAGAAGATGGTCTTATTTTAACCTATGGGCCTATGAGTACCATTGCAACCCTCAATGAAGAAGGCGCATTAGCCCTTATTAGTATCTATATCGATACACGTGACGAAGACGAAGCTACCGATGAAGTTGGTTATATCGAAGAGGACTTAACGAAGGACACTATTATAGAAGAGAATCTATATTAGTCGATACGACTCTTTTGATAGAGCTAATTTAATTACGATTAATAGATAAAATAAAAACTACCAGTTAAACATATATCTTTTAAACAGACCTTCTACTATGAAAGGATAAGTCACTAGATATTGTGAATAACTGGTAGTTTTTTGTATTATTTACATTTCGTCATGGTCTTTAATGAGACCAGCTTTTTTCTTTTTCCAGTAGGAGTAGTAGAATGGCAAGATTACGATACAGCCGCCTAGACCCCATAATAATTGGTTAGTTTGAGCTTGGGCAAGCATCCATAGGGATGTGCCGATAGCGATGACTGGGATTAAGTAGCCACCAGGGATTGTGTAGGAACGAGCTTTGTCTGCCCATTTGCGACGGAAGATAATAACAGCCAAACACGTTGGTAGATATTGTGTAAAGCGAGATACTGCACTGATGGCTGCTAGTGTAGTAAAGGAGCCGGACCAGGCAAGTAAAACACTGGCAATGGCAGTAACGATGGCTGCTACATATGGTGCGTTGTAACGATTGCGTTTTGCCAACGCACTTGGTAGCATACCATCTTCCGCCATGGATGTAGCTACACGAGGCGCATAGTAAGCTTCAGCAAAGTTGATACCACCCATAGAGATTAAGGTGCCTATTAATACGATATACATGCCAATAGGTCCAACAATCACATTGAATGCATCTTGTACTGGAGCCTTAGTATTTGCTAAATCTGTACCAAGTACACCAATAGATACGGCGAGGATCGCCATATATAGAACCGATACAAGAAGCATACACATGATAATAGCACGTGGTAAGTTCTTTTTAGGATTTTTCATATCTTCTGCAGCAATGGCAATGACTTCAAACCCTGTATAGGCAAAGAATAGAAGAACCGCAGCTTGAGCAAATGATCCATCTACATAGATGTCTTGAGGGAAGACTGGCGTAAAGTTAGCTCCATTTATAAAGAAAATACCAATTGCAATAAATAGGGCAAGAGGAACTAGCTTAGATATAGTGATTAAGTTGTTAACAAATTTGGATACGTTAACACCAAATATATTTACAATCGTAAGGCCTACAATTAAGATAAATGAAATGACATCCTTTGCAAAATCACCACTTAAAGCTGGTACTGCAGCACCTAATGCTGTAGCAAAACCAACGGCCATAGCCGCCCAAGCAATGACGGTAACAATCCATTTAAGAACACCCACTTCAAATGCCCAGAAGTCACCTAAAGCATGTTTTGCATATAGATAAGGACCACCATTGCGTGTAAATAAACTGGCTGCTTCTGCAAAGCAAAGGGCGATGCAGCCAGCGATAACGGCGTCAAATAAGAGTACACCTAAACTAGCGGAACCAATTATGGAATATGCTTTATTAGGTAGTAGGAAAATACCTGTTCCTACAATACCATTGATGCCAAGGAGTACAATACTCCAAAAGCCAAATTTTCCTGTTTCTTTCATGATACAATCTTCCTACTATTTAGTTATATTTTCTTGAGTTGCTTTTACGAATGCAGTAAATAAACGTTTTGCATTTTCATCATTTGTAGACATCATTTCTGGGTGGAACTGACAGGCTACTAACCAAGGATAGGCTGGATCCTCTAAACCTTCTACAGTACCATCCTTAGCTCTTGCTACAACTTGTAATCCTTTACCGACATTTTTAACTGTTTGGTGATGATGGGAGTTCGTAATCCAAGTATTGCAACCTATAGCACCAGCTAGTTTTGATTTGGAATCAATTTCTACAGTATGGGTGCCAAGAGAAGGTGTTTGATTCTGAGAGTGTTTTATTGTACAGTTTTGATCATATTTTAAATCTTGGAATAAAGAGCCGCCACGATATACATTTAAGATTTGTAAGCCACGACAGATACAAAAGATAGGAATTTGTTTTTCTTCTGCTGCTTTGATTAAAGCAAAGTCGAATCGATCGCGCTCCGGAAATACATCGCCAAGACCTTGCAAAGGTTCTTCTCCATAGTGAAGAGGATATACATCATGACCGCCGGATAATAACAAGCCGTCAAGCTTTGCTACCGTTTCGCGAGCTACATCAAGATTTTCGGTAAATGGAATTATAACAGGAATGCCACCAGTTTCCTCAATAGAACGAGGATAGTCTTGGTTTACGTAAGAACGCAATAAATCTACGTAAGGACCACCATTATCTCGTAAGATATTGCCAGATATGCCAATAAATGGTTTCGTCATAATATCACCTCATATGTGTAAAAATCTGTACAACCTGATGTTAGTGTATCAGATTTTTATGGATAAAAACACTACTAATAGATATAATTATAAGACTTATAATAGAGAAAATATGTTAAAGTTGATACATTTTACTATATTTTCTTTCAAGATATAGTTGTATAAGTTTATTGCGAAACATGATATGATAAACTACGAATGAACTGTACGGGAGGTTTACTATGGTTTTTCTAACATCTTTGCAAAGTATCATACCTATTGTGCTACTTATTTTGTTAGGATATATATTAAAAGGACAGGGCATGTTTAACCCTACCTTTAGTGGTAATTTATCGCGATTTATCATGTCGGTTGCATTACCAGCGGGAGTATTTATATCCGTATTACATCACCTACATACTTCAGATATATGGAATTTACGATATGGCATGTTAGTGGTTGTCCTAACATATGTTATTGCATATATTGTAGCGTTCATTATGATGAAAATGCTGAAAGTTCCTAAAGGACGACGTGGTATTTTTATCAATATGGTAGTAAATGATAACTGCTTGTTTATTGGGTTACCAGTGCAAATTGCACTCTTTGGGCAAGATGCGCTACCGTATTTCCTGTTATATTACATCGGTAACACTATTTCCGTATGGATGGTAGGGGTATTTCTTATAGAACTAGATCCACTGCCAAATCCTAAAGTAGATTTTAATAATGGATCCCATAAGATTGATAGTATACATAATAGTTCAGTATCTATTGAAGGTAAAAGCAAGAAGCATAAATTTGATTGGAAGAAGTTATTACCACCACCTTTGATAGGTTTTTTTGTGGCATTAATTTTCTTGTTCTTTGAAATTCCTTTACTTCCAATTTTGCATACTACCTTAAATTATTTAGGTGATATGGTAACCCCATTATCCTTGATTTATATTGGTATTGTACTTCATGATGCGGGTTTAAAGAGCATGCGTTTAAATAAAGACTCCATCGGTGGGATTGTAGGACGATTTGTTATTTCCCCGATTATCATGTTCTGTTTGATTATGGTTTTACAATATGGAGCAGGTATAGTTCAAGAACCAATTGTAATCATCACCTTTGTTGTACAATCAGCAGGACCTGTTATTGCAGTATTGCCGATTGTAGCTAATGAATCAAAAGCTGATTTGCCATTTGCTACAGGTTTAGTCATGATTAGTACCATACTATTTGTTGTAGTAATTCCAATTATAATGGAAATTTTAACAATGATAGGTATACAGGCTTAAAATAAGAAGAAGATTAAAATAAGTAAATAAAAAATAGGTTCCTAATGGTCATATAGGTGACTATTAGGAACCTATTTTTATGTAAGTATATATAGCTTATCTAAAGAATCTACCAACGAGTGGCATGCTAGCACCATCGTTTTTATTGAGGCCTTTTAAAAGGACCATGATAATAACGTAGAGCAATAAGCCTTCGATACCAGTGAGTATAAAGTTAGCCCACATTGGTAAGATATCTGTTAAATAGTGGTAACTCAAGAAGATGAGTATACCCATAACACCAGCACTGACCACGTTTTTCCAAAGAAGGGAAATATCAAGGAAGTAGCCTGTGTATTTTTTGATATAAATCAAGTTAAGTAATGCCGCAAAGCCAATATCAGCAACGGTTGCCCAAGCGGCACCGCCGATGCCCAGCCAAGGAATAGCGGTCAGTGTCCAGTTAAGGATGACCTTGATTATGAGAGAAATCCCCATATTTATGACTGGAATACGTGGCCTGTTGAGACCTTGTAGGATACCTGTTGTTACTTGATGTACACCTAGGAAGAATATAGAGAACGCCGTGATTTGCGTTGCTAGTTCTGCCTTAGGCGCATTGTAAATCAGTGTAACGGTTGGGGCAGCAAGTACATATAATAGCACTGTAAATGGTACGGTTGCCATAAATGTTAGTCGCATAGAGCCTGCAGTGCGATCATAGATACCTTGATGATCGCGTTTTGCAAAGGCATGAGAGATAGCAGGTACAATGCTTGTCGCAAGGGCTGCGGTAATGATGGTAGCCAAGTTAATGAGTGGCACCGCCATCCCAGTAAGGTAACCGAATAGTTCTGTTACTTCGTTCATCGGGAACCCAGCATCTAATAAGCGACGTGGTACGATAAGTAAGTCGAGATTCGCCGTCAACGGTAACATGATACTTGCTAAGGAAATTGGTATAGACAATGTTAAGAGTCGTGACAAAATTTCTTTAGCTGATTCACGAGGACCATCGTAGCTTTCACCAGTACTACTAGCCTTAGGTAATTTGTAGTAGTAATACAACAGCACCAGGAAGGCCCCAAAAGCACCTACACCAGCACCCAAACTAGCACCACCTGCTGCGGCTGGTAAGCCATAAGGCAATAAAATAGCAGCAGCACCAAGCATAACGATAACCCGTAGTAATTGTTCTACAATTTGGCTAATCGCCGTGGGCGTCATCATTTCATAGCCTTGAATATACCCGCGGAAACAGGAAATCCATGTTACAAAGAATACTGCCGGAGCGAGCGCGATGATAGAGTAGTAGGCACGGCTTTCAGCAATGAGACCACTAGAGATTAACCAATCTGCACCAAAGTACATGGCAAGACTGGCGATAAAACCTGTTATAGTCAACATTGTAAAAGAAATATTGAATACTCTCTTAGCACCACCAAAGTCGTGTAAGGCTAATCGTTCTGCCGTCAAAATAGAGATGGCAATCGGCACACCTGCGCTCGAAATTTGTAATAGTAACAAATAGATAGGAAAGGCCATCTGATAGATACCGATGCCTTCACCACCTAAGATGCGAGATAGAAGAATCCAGTTGATACTACCGATGGCTTTCACTACGAAACCGGCAATTGTTAAAATTAAGGTTCCTTTTAAAAATCCACTAGCCATTGATTATAGTTTGTTAGAAGAACCTAATACATTTTTGATTTTGTGAGCTACCATGCCTTTAATAGCATCACGAGCAGGTCCTAAATATTTACGTGGGTCAAACTCAGATGGGTTTTGAGCCAAGTATTCGCGTACAGATGCAGTCATAGCGAGGCGAAGGTCTGTATCGATGTTGATTTTGCAAACCGCCATTTGAGCTGCTTTGCGAAGCATTTCTTCAGGTACGCCTTGTGCACCAGGAATGTTGCCACCAAATTCATTACATTTTGCTACGAATTCAGGCAATACGGAGGATGCCCCATGCAATACGATTGGGAAGTTAGGCAATAATTCGCCCACTTTTTTCAAACGATCGAAATCCAGGTAAGGGTTGCCTTTGAATTTGTATGCACCGTGGCTAGTACCAATAGCGATTGCTAAGGAGTCTACACCTGTGAGATGGACAAATTCAGCAGCTTGTTCAGGATCAGTGAAGCGAGCATCTGCATCAGATACATTTACATCATCTTCAACGCCTGCTAAACGGCCCAATTCTGCTTCTACTACAACGCCGTGAGCGTGAGCATATTCAACAACTTGTTTTGTGATTTTTACGTTTTCATCGAAATCATGATGAGATGCATCAATCATAACAGATGTAAAACCACCATCTACACAGTCTTTACAAATTTCGAAGGAATCGCCGTGGTCAAGGTGAAGAGCGATTGGTAGATTGCTGTCTTCAAGAGCGGCTTCCACAAGTTTTACAAGGTAAATATGTTTAGCATATTTACGTGCGCCTGCAGATACTTGCAAGATAAGAGGAGATTGTTCCTCTTTTGCTGCATCTACAATACCTTGTACGATTTCCATGTTGTTTACATTGAAAGCGCCAACAGCATAGCCGCCTTCATAGGCTTTTTTGAACATTTCTGTAGTAGTAACTAATGGCATGTTGTCCTCCTTGGCCATAGGGCCTGTTATATCATGTTATTAATACCGTGACTGCTAATATTTCTAGTTTGTAAGAACTAGATGCATTTCTGTTATTGCAATCATATATCAATTCAAGTTAAGTATATCAAGAAACACTATAAAGGGCCAATATTTTTTGTATAACTTATGCATAAATTTCGTCTTATTTTGTGACCCATGTGGGTTATTTCTGTGTGTTAGCATTTATTTAGTGGTGTTATATCAGCTCAATCGTTCAGCAATACATTCATATCCTCTGGCATCTCTGCATGCAGTTCGATCCATTCATTTGTTATGGGATGGTAAAAGCTTACGTGCGATGCATGCAGTGCTTGGCGTTGAATAAATTCTAGATGACCACCGTATAAGTCATCACCAGCTAGTGGATACCCTAGTTGAGATAAATGAACTCGAATCTGATGAGTGCGCCCTGTGTGTAATAAGCATTGCACATGAGTAAAGTGATTATGATCTATTAGAGAGTTGTCAGTTGGACATATATTACTATTATTAATCAAATTATCAGAGTTGTTTTTACTATAGTTAATTTTGCTTGTATTTTTACTAATCACTGTTATATCTGTGCGAGCCGGCTTTCCTTGGTCTGTACAACAACGCTCAATGATACTGCCTGGTTTACGACCTATAGGCCAGTTAATGCTTATAGGCACAGACGGGAGATGTCCTTCTACAATGGCGTCGTAGCTTTTGTAAAAATAGGTGTGTTTTTTATCAAAAGCATGTTGGACCACTGATGTTTTAGCAATGATGACAATACCTGAGGTATCCTTATCTAATCGGTGTACGGGATGGAAATCATAATGCTGATTTGTTTCTTGGTAGTAATGAAGTACACCATTTGCTAGCGTATGATCTCGTACGGTAGAAGTAGGGTGCATAAGAATACCAGCCGCCTTATTAATGACTAAAATATATTCGTCCTCATATATGATATCTAGTTCCATAGGGCTTAAACTAAACTCTTGCTCTGGTGTTAACTTCATAATGAGATGATCGCCACCGTGAATGAGCGTATTCCAGGTAGCAGGTTTACCATTAATTGTTATGATGCCATCACTTCGTAAACGTCGTCTCATGCGCTGGGAGATATGCTGTTGTTTTATAATATGATTTATAGATTGTGTGTGTACATCAGAATCTACAATTAAGTCGATTATTGTTGCTGTTTTCATACGTATTATTATAACAAATAAAATAAAAATGAAGAATTTTTCATAATTCGTTGTTTTTATGAAGGTCCATATAGTATAATTTGAATTATTAAATTTTATACATTATTTATGTGTGAACTTTTTTTACTGTAAAACCGTGTGTTTAGTTATAACAGTATATTTTATGAACTATATATGTATGTTAATGACTGTATGGTTATAGCTTATTCTATAAAAGGAGAGGTTTATGAATATTAACAAGAAATCTGTATTAGTCGCATGTGTGTTAGCGGCTATGTCTACAACAACTTTTGCGGCATCTACTACAACATCTACTAGTAGCACAACGGTAACAAATCACGATACACCAACATCTACTAGTACACGTGTAACTCGTGAGCAACATACAACGACTACATCAACTTCTACTGTGCGTACAGAGAGCTCTAGCTCCACTAAAAGCACAAAAGCTAGTGTAGGTGTTATGACTCCTCAAAAAATTGAAGAGCGTAGTGCACTTTCTGGCTATATAGCAGCTGATGTGGCGAGTGCATTAAATCCTTATCGCAATGCACCTAAATCTTTAAAATCTGGTAAAGGCACTACTTTCAAAAATGACGAAGTCCTTGAACATGGTGTATTAGCAGCTATGAAACAAGGTGGTAAATGGGGTGTTATCCGTCCAGACGGTACCGTTGCCATTGAGCCTAAGTATAAAGAAATTAAAGATGTTGATTATAAAACGGGCAATGTGTTAGCTCAAGTAGATAAGAAAACAGACACTTGGGTTACGCCTAAGGGTGTAGAAATCTCTGAAGAGGAAGCTTTAAAAGAACGTGTAAAACAAGAAGCAACTCAAGAGTATGCAAGTGATTCTTATGTAGAGTTTAAAGAAAAAGGTAAATATGGCTTTAAAACTACTGATGATAAAGTAGTGATTGCTCCACAATTCCGTCAAATCGTGACTGGATTTAGCGAAGACCGTGCTTTTGTTAAAAATGCTAAAGGTAAAATCGTAGCGATTGATGGTACTGGTAAAGAATTATTTAATGCTCCATCTAAAGAGGTATATAGATACCGTAATGGTCTGGCTGAATACCGCCGCTCTGTGAGTGGCTTTAATTTAGGTGGTCTTGTAGGTGGCTTCATCGTGGGCGGTATCCTTGGAGGTGCGCTTTTAGGTGGTCAACATTATCACGTAGGTGGTTTTGCCTATGATGGTGCAAAACGTGGCTATATCGATCGTTCTGGTAATATCGTAATCGACAGCAAAAAAGATAAAGTATGGCCTATCACAGCTTATGGTACGGTAATCAAAGATGCTGGTAACTTATACTTTGTGAACCGTAAAGGTGAAGTTGTTATTCAACCAGGCGATTACGATGCAGGTGAAATGGATAAATTAAATGGTCTATTAGCGTTAAGAGACAATAAGACTGAGAAATGGGGCATTTTCGATGTATCAACAGGTAAGCAAGTAGTAACCTTCAAATATGATTCTATTTCCTTTGCAGGGACTGATCGTTTAGTGGTTGTGAAAGATCATGTTAAAAACCTTATCGATATGAATAGTGGTAAATCCTTGTATTCTGCTCAAACAGAAGCAACTATTGAACCGTTCAACAACGATACTGTAACATGGGTTCATACTGGTAAAGAGGGCTATACAATCATAGATAATAATGGTCATATTTTATTTAGAGATACAAACAAACTTATTGAAGACGCTAAGTCCTTTAACCATGGTTTCAGCTCTGTTAAGTCTAAAGGTAAATGGGGAATCATGAACTCCAAAGGCGAATGGCTTGTACAACCTACATATGATGCGGTAAACGTTTTATAATATAATGGGTTGTAGAATTCCTTTGAATTTGTATTGTCTTTAGTTTTGGCTTAATTAGTATTTTTAGTTATAGTTCTTAGCTATAAACTAAATACAACATAATAGCGTTATACAGAAACTAGCAATGTACATGTATTATGTATGTTGCTAGTTTTTTATATTATTGTCTTGTATATTGCGTTGCATAACCGTATTAGAGAACTTTCACTATACTTATAAAAGCTTCATTAATACATAGCTAACAATTATAATTAAGAAAATCGATTTACCTAGAAAATAAGCGTATTTTAAGGTATAATTATAGAGATGTATTCCGATTTGGTGTAGTTTTACACTTTCACTTGGAATATGAGGATGATGAAAGTAATGCTATGAACCTTATGCCCAACAGGTTCAGGTGTAGGAGGTATAAAATGGCTAAAGATTGTTCCTTTGATGTTGTGTCTGAAGTGGATATGCAGGAAGTGGATAATGCGGTAAACCAAGCGAAAAAAGAGATTGGTACGCGCTATGATTTCCGTGGCTCTAAAGCAGAAATTAGTCTTGAAGGCGACACTATCAAAATCATCGGTGATGATGAATATAAATTGAATGCCATTATCGATGTTTTAAAAGGCAAGATGGTTAAACGTAACGTAGCAATTAAAAATCTTGACTACGGTAAAGTTGAACCAGCAGCAGGTGCAACAGTTCGCCAAATCATTACTATTAAAAAAGGCATTACTAAAGAAAATGCTAAAGAAGTAGTAAAAGCAATTAAAAACATGAAAATTAAGGTACAAGCATCTATCCAAGAGGATCAAGTGCGCGTATCTGGTAAGGATAAAGATGATTTGCAAGCAGTAATCCAAATGCTAAAACAATTGGATATCCCTGTAGAATTGCAATTCGTTAACTTCCGTTCTTAATACTATATGTCCATAGGATAGGTTAGTTAGACTCGTTTGAGTCTCTAATACTATCAGTGTAGGAGGCCTTATGAAAGTGGAGGACATGAAGGGTGGATATACCACAGGTTCATGTGCTACGGCAGGTATGAAAGCTGGTTTATTGGCCCTCTTAGATAAGAATATTGTGGACCAAGTGGTCATTGAGAACCCTCAAGGGCAGTACATTGAGGTTCCTATTAAAGCGGTAGAGATTATATCCGATACAGAGGCGAAGGTGACCGTCATGAAAGACGGGGGCGATGATCCTGATGTAACTCATGGCAATGATGTGGAAACGACAGTGACCCTTGATAATACTGGTGAGCTGCGATTCCGAGCAGGCTTTGGTGTAGGTACCGTAACGAAACCAGGTCTTGCTATGCCGCCAGGTGAACCGGCTATCAATCCAGGACCTCGGACGATGATGAACATCGTCTTTGAAGAGCTTTGTGTCCATGGTCAAGGTGTAACGGTAACCGTTAGTGTTCCTAATGGTAAGGTATTAGCGAAGAAAACCTTGAATCATACACTTGGTATCGAAGGTGGCATTTCCATTATTGGTACTACCGGTATTGTTAAGCCTATGAGTGAAGAAGGGTTTAAGAACTCGTTAGTGCCACAGTTGAAAGTTATGAAGGCTAACGGATGTGAAACAGCTGTTCTCGTACCGGGGCGTATCGGTCAAGATCTTGCAGAGCAAGTATTAGGTATTCATAAGAACCAAATGGCAGAAACGAGTAACTTTATTGGCTTTATGCTTGAAAAGGCTGTACAGATTGGATTCAAGCGAATCTTAATCATTGGGCATATCGGTAAGTTAATCAAACTAGCTAGTGGCAGCTTCCATACTCATAATCGCATGAGTGATGGCCGCATGGAAAGTATCGTGGCCTATGCTGCCTTAGAAGGGGCATCGCAAGCAGTTTGTGAAGAGTTATTTAATTGCCAAACTACTGAGTCTACCTTCCCTATCTTGGCGCGAGAAGGTCTTACTGGTGTGTACCAACGTGTTGTAGATCGTGCATCTCTACGTAGTGAGCGCTATATTGCGAACGAAGCAGAGGTAGGTATCATCATTACGACCTTAAAAGGCGAGATTTTGGCAATGGATAAACATGCAAAAGAGATAGGAGAACTTGAACATTGGCACATACCTTGTATATCGTAGGCATTGGTCCGGGTAATCCTGATTATGTGGTGCCTAGAGGTCTTAATTTAATTAAACATGCTACAGTACTGGTAGGCAGTGAACGGTCCTTAGAGGACTTTCAAGAGCCTGGACAAATTACATATCCTGTAACGGGTAAACTTAGTTTACTAGCCGAACAAATTGAGCATGAGCTCAAGAGCCATGACGTGGTGGTCATGGTTAGTGGTGATACAGGCTATTATAGCTTGTTGCCCTATTTAAAGAAGAAATTTACTGCTAATCCTATTGAGGTGGTACCAGGTATTAGTTCTATGACCTTTGCCTTTGCTCGACTCAATGAGGTGTGGCATGATGCGGACTTGATGAGTTTTCATGGGCGCCAACCGGCACCAGAGAAACTCGTGTATGAAGCAGGTAAAAAGATGGGGTTCTTAACTGACCCAGAATATAATCCAGCGCATATTGCGCGTATTTTAATAGATGCAGGTTGGCCAAAAGAAACGAGAGCGGCAGCCCTTGAGCGCTTGAGTTATGATGATGAAAAAATCGTAGACTCTACGCTAGAGGTGTTAACTGAGCTCGAAGGCTTTGGTCATTCTGTAATGGTGGTACTAGGATGAGACATTTTTTCGGAATTCCTGATGAGGAGTTTATACGCGGCGATGTGCCGATGACGAAATGCGAAATTCGTAAAGCCGTTATGAACGAGGCACGCATCGAGGAGGATAGCATCGTCCTTGACGTAGGTGCTGGTACGGGCTCTATTTCTATTGAAGCAGCCTTGGCAGCTCCTAAAGGGCATGTATATGCCATTGAGCGCTTTGATAAAGGCATCGACCTTATCAATGAGAATATAAAGAAATTCAATGTAAATAATATGACCGTAATCAAATCCAAAGCTCCTGAAGGCATGGAAGAATTGCCAGAGCTTGATGCGGTTATCATCGGTGGTAGCGCTGGTGGCATGACAGGCATCATGGACGAAGCGCAACGTCTTTTAAAAGTAGGCGGCCGTTTAGTAGTGACGGCTGTAACGATGGAGACTGGCTATACCATTCTGAAAGAGTTGAAAGGTCGTCCTTTCACGTATGAAGGTTACCAAATGTCTATCAGTCGTTACCGCAAGGCTGGTCCTTATCATTTGTTAGACCCATTGAGTCCAATTTTCATCGTATCTGCAACGCGTATCGCAGAAGGAGAGTAATATGGTTGACGTACATATCGTAGGTGCAGGCCCTGGGGATCCTGAGTTAATTACTCGCAAAGGGTATCGTTTAGTGCAAGAGGCAGATGTTGTAATTTATGCGGGTTCCTTGGTAAACCCTGCCATTTTAGAGGCTTGTAAACCAGGCTGTGAAATTCATAACAGTGCTACGATGAACCTTGATGAGGTTTTAGCTGTTATGAAAGCGGCCGTTGAGGCTGGTAAACGTGTAGTTCGCCTTCACACAGGTGACCCTGCTATTTACGGTGCTATTCAAGAGCAAATGGATGCATTGGCTGGCATGGGTATCTCTTATGAAGTCGTACCGGGCGTAAGCTCTTTCCTTGCTACAGCAGCGGCATTGAAACAAGAGTATACATTACCAAATGTATCTCAAACAGTTATTATTACGCGTATGGAAGGCCGTACGCCGATGCCTCCAAAGGAAAAATTGCGCATGTTAGCATCTCATGAAGCGACAATGTGTATTTTCCTTAGTGTTCAAATGTTAGATAAGGTTGTAGCTGAACTTATCGAGGGTGGTTATGACAAAACGACTCCAGTGGCTATCGTGGTAAAAGCTTCTTGGCCAGACCAACGTATTATCCGCGGCACATTGGAAACCATTGCGGACATCGTAGCGAAAGAAGGCGTATTGCGCCAAGCTATGATTGTAGTAAGCCATGTATTAGATAGTGAATACGAATTGTCTAAACTCTATGACAAAGGCTTTGCTCACATGTACCGCAGTGCTAAGGACTAGTATGATGAAAGAACTAGAAATTGGTGCGCCTATGACGGAAGCTAAGAAGAATAGAACGGCTATTCTTTCTGTTTCTGAACGAGGTGCAAAGCTAGGTCAACGTATCAAGTCTTTGGTGGTACCTTATGCGGATTGCTTTGAAAAGAAAAACCGTCCCTCTGGTGGAGAGGCTATTTATTTTGATTCCCTCAAAAATCACATAGGACAGATTTTCAAGGATTACGACCAAGTATTATGTATTATGGCACTCGGCATTGTAGTTCGCATGATTGCACCGTATATTGAGCACAAATCCAAGGACCCTGCTGTAGTTGTAATGGACGAAGTAGGGCACCATGTAATCAGTTTATTATCTGGTCACCTTGGGGGCGCCAACGAATGGACGCAGTCCATTTCGCTGGCCATCGGTGCGGACCCTGTTATTACGACGGCTACGGATGTAAACGGATTGCCAGCGCCTGACGTGTTGGCGCGCCACGAGCATCTATTGGTAGATGATTTTCAAACCTTAATCAATGTGAACTCTGCCATCGTTGGAGGAGAGCGTGTTGATTATTATATCGATGCAAGCTTACCGAATGCAGAGCATTTAGAACAAGCTGCGAAAGCTCATATTGGTAAACATGGTATGGTTCATATTGTTTCTTTGGATCAACTTGAGTCTATTCCCTGTAAAAATGAGAGCGCTGGAGAGGGCTCATCTCGAGTTGTAATTACTGATAAAGTAATGACCGAGTATGGTCATCAATTGATTTTGCGCCCTCGTACGTATACGATGGGCATTGGCTGTCGTCGAGATACGCCGAAGGAATTGATTCTTGATGCTATTCAACAGTCGCTAGCAGCACATAAGCTTTCACCAAAGAGCCTTGTAACGGCTGCATCGGTCATAGTTAAACAAGATGAAGTAGGCCTCTTAGAGGCTATGCAAATTATGGGGTGGCCTATCGTGTTCTATACACAAGACGAGATGGCACCACTCATTGAACAAGAAGAATTAAAAGAATCTAATTTTGTAAAAGGAACTATAGGAGTAGGAAACGTATGCGAGACAACGGCATTACTAGCGGCCAAGAGCCGAACACTAATACAGCACAAAACAATTTATCCCAAAACAACGGTAGCCATTGCTCAGGTAACATCAAAGTAATCGGCATCGGCCCTGGCGATGAAGAGTTCATGACACCTCAAGCACGTGAAGCTATCTTAGCGGCTGACCGTGTTGTAGGTTATTTGACTTATCTTGACTTGATTAAAGACCTAATTGAAGGTAAAGAGACTGTAGGCACTGCCATGATGCAAGAGGTAGATCGTTGCCAACAAGCAGTTGATTTAGCAGTAGAAGGTCATCAAGTCGTAGTTGTATCATCTGGTGACTCTGGCGTATACGGCATGGCAGGTCTTGTGTTGGAACTTGCTAATAAAATACCAGCAGAAAAACGTCCTTCCGTAGATATCGTACCTGGCCTTAGTGCTGTAAACGTAGCGGCTTCTGTTTTAGGCGCTCCGTTGATGCATGACTTTGCAGTTATTTCTCTTAGTGACTTGATGACTCCATGGGATTTAATTAAAAAACGTGCTGACCTTTGTGCACAAGGTGACATGGTTATCTCCTTGTACAACCCGCGCAGTAAAAAACGCGTTACTCATTTAGATGAAGTTCGTGAAATCGTTCTTAAATACCGCGATCCTAAAACACCTGTTGGTATCGTGCAAAAAGCAGGTCGTCCAGGGCAACACATGGTAATTTCTGACCTTGAGAATTTTACAAACGAAGAAGTGGATATGCAAACACTTGTTATTATCGGCAATAGTCAAACCTATGTTGAAAATGGTCGCATGATTACACCTCGAGGCTACAAATTATGATTTGGGTCATCGCTGGTACCTTGGATGGTCGTACCTTAGCGGTAGACATCCAAGAACGGACAGGTGAAGAGGTTCTCGTTACTGTTGTGAGTCAATATGGGGCAGAGCTTGCTGCCCATAAAGGCATTACTGTTCATACGGGCCGTCTTGATCAAGAGGCTATGCAAAATTTGATTAAGAAACACAACGTACGTTTATTAATCGATGCAAGCCATCCGTATGCGGCTATTGTTACAGCTACGGCCCAAGATGCAGCAAAAGCTGAAGGTATTCCTTTTGTTCGCTTTGAACGTAAAGAGGTGCCATTGCCAGACTATGATAAATTGCATATCGTAGTGGATGAGGTAGAAGCCGCTAATTTAGCTGGCAAATTGGCAAAGGAAAACAATAAACATGTGTATTTGACCACAGGTAGTAAGACAATGCACATCTTTGCTAAATCTGAGGCTTTACAAGATTGTGAAGTATGGACACGTATTTTGCCGACCGCCGAGGTGTTACAAATGATGGAAGACCTCAACGTGAGTCCTAAGCGCATTGTTGCTGTCCAAGGTCCATTTTCTTATGATATGAACCGCATCATGTTCCACGATACACAGGCAAGCGTTGTAGTTATGAAAAACTCTGGCCTTGTAGGTGGTGCTGATACAAAATTACAAGCAGCTATGGATCTTGGTATCCATGTTATTGTTATCGATCGTCCGCGTGTTAAACTTGAAAGTCACGTGGTATCATCAAATGATGAATTCTTTAAATTATGGGAGGACACTAATGGATTACGTTAAAAATCCTAAAGCTATTGAAGATAAAAGCATGGAAATCATTTACGATTATGTAAAGGATTTAGGCTTAACAGATGATGAAGTGCGCGTTGTATCTCGTACAGTACATGCGTCTGGCGATGTTGAATATGCTCAACTTGTAAAAATGAGCCCTGATGCTGTTCAAAAAGGTATTGAAGCATTGGATAATGGTGCAGATATTTATACAGATGTAGAAATGGTTCGCACAGGTATTTCTAAGCCAGCTCTTAAAATTCGCGGTAATGAAGTGCACTGCTTAATTAAAGATGAAAATGTAGCTAAAATGGCTAAAGAATTAGGTGTAACTCGCTCCATCGCAGCTATGCGTACCTTTGGCAAACAATTAGAAGGACAAATCGTTGCTATCGGTAATGCACCAACTGCATTGTATGAAGTATTGCGCCTTGCTTTAGAAGAAGGCATTAAACCAGCTCTTATCATTGGTATTCCTGTAGGCTTCGTAGGTGCAGCAGAATCCAAAGACTATCTGATGGAAGTATCTCCGGTTCCTTACATCACTGTAAAAGGCAACAAAGGTGGTAGCCCAATCGCTGCCTCCGTATGTAATGCATTGCTTTATACAGACGTAAAACGCAATGACATGCTCTTCGTAGAAGGCAAAGAATCTAAATAATACAAAACCCGAATCGTATATGTAGTTTTGCGATTCGGGTTTTACTGTATATATTATTGAGAGGGGATTCATATGGCATCAAGTAATGAACGAAAATTATTTCGCGTATCAGTGATTTGTATCTTAATCATCGCCGTTATTACGAGCATGATTATATCTCTTATTTGGGGATCAACACCCGTATCATTAGCTGAGATTTGGCATACATTATGGTCTAGTGAGCTAACTGATACATCTTCACAAATTATTTGGAATATTCGATTGCCTCGCAATATTGTAGCTGCGTTAGTGGGGGCTTGTCTAGCTGTATCTGGTGCAATTTTGCAAGCAGTTATGAAAAATCCCCTAGCGGATCCACAGATTGTAGGAGTATCCTCTGGTGCAGGACTAGCTGGTGTTATCATATTTATTTTATTTCCTGGGTATGATCATATAGTTCCTTTAGTGGCCTTTTTAGGTGCTATGGCTGCAGCGCTCATGGTGTATGCATTAGCATGGAAAAATGGAGTGCGACCTAGTCGTATTATCTTAGCTGGTGTTGCGGTCGCAGCCTTTTTAGGCTCAGGTATTTCAGCACTACTTGTATTCTTCGGTGATCGTGTACAAGGGGCATTGCTTTGGATGGTAGGGGGACTCGCTGCACGCAGTTGGCCTCAGGTAGAAGTGCTGTTTCCATATGCTATAATTGGTCTTATTTTTGCCTGTTTAGGAGCTAAACGACTTACCATTTTAAGTTTAGGTGATGAAACTGCAAAGGGATTAGGCCTTAAGGTAGAACAAACACGGTTTATTATGACTGCAGTGGCTGCTCTTTTAGCGGCTGGTGCTGTAAGTATAGCTGGGCTTATCGGATTTGTAGGTTTGGTTATTCCCCATATGTTACGTCTTATAATCGGTAACGACTATGCATATTTACTGCCTGGATCCGCATTATTAGGCGCACTAGTTCTTGTTGTCAGTGATACAATAGGACGTGTTATGTGGAGCCCTATAGAGGTACCAGTGGGCATTATTATGGCATTTTTTGGAGCGCCGTTCTTCTTGTATCTGTTGAGGAGGGATAACTAATGAATACCGCTATTGATGTAAAACAGTTATCCGTAACTCTTGGTAATCGTCATATTCTACATGACATTAATGTATCGGTTCCTATCGGTAAAATTACGACATTAATTGGGCCTAATGGTTGTGGTAAAAGTACGCTTTTACGATCTATGATCGGATATATTCATAGTCCTCATGAATGTATTACCATATTTGATAAACCGTTACAATCATATTCTCAAAACAATCTGGCAAGGCAAATGGCATTTTTGCCACAAGTACCGAATATGCCAAAGGATATGACTGTAGAAGAATTGGTATATTGTGGACGGTATCCATACCAAACGTGGTGGAAAAACACGGCTAAAGAAGATCGTGAGATTGTTGACTATGCGTTACATATCACGAAAACGAATCATTTGCGAGAACAATTAATCCCATTCCTATCTGGTGGTGAACGGCAACGCGTTTGGATTGCTATGGCGCTAGCACAGCAACCAAAATTATTAGTCTTAGACGAACCAACAACATATTTAGATATTAATCACCAATTAGAAATTATGGAGTTATTGAAACGATTAAATAAGGAACAAGATTTAACCGTTCTCATGGTACTTCACGAACTAACACAGGCGGTTCAATATTCACATTATATGGCTGTTATAAAAGAAGGCCATTTAGTAGTATCAGGAGAGACAAGTAAAATTATATCGGATGAGTTGTTTAGAGATGTATTCTCTGTAGATGTACAACTTGATACATTTGATAATAAAAAATATGTGCGCGTAAAAGGATTAGTTGAGTAGCTTGATACTAATAGAAAAAGAGGGCATTCCCTATTTGGGGGATGCCCTCTTTCGCATGATACAATATGTTAGAATGTAACATTAATACCGTATGCTTCTTTAACTAAACGTGCCATAGCTTCAGGTGTTTGTAGTCCTGGGTTTAATAGGAATAGTTTAGATGGTAAGTATATTACGCGGTTATTTTGTACGGCTTTTAAATTAGCCCATGCAGGATTATCTGTCATAGCTTGTTTCATAGCTTTTGTAATTTCTTCTTCTTTACCCATTGTAACAACAAAGATAATATCAGGGTTATCTGCAGTCAATGTTTCAAGAGAGTAAGGGACAGTTTTATCCTTAGTTGTGCCTTCTAAGTGGGAGGCAACAACGTTTGTCATGCCTAGTTCTTTTACCATAGATGCAGTAACTGCTTCATCAGTTTCGGCAGTTACACCTTTTCCTGTGGCACGTAATACGGCAACACGTGCAGGCTGTTGATTCTTAACAGCATCTTTTACCTTGGTAATATTGCTTTCATAGGTATTAATAACAGATTTAGCCTTATCTTGATGGTTGGTTAACTCGCCAAGGAATGTTAACATTGGTACATTATCTTTAATACCATCGTAATCAAAAAGTACGGTTGGAATATTATTAGCTTGTAATTGGGATTCATATTTTTTATGTTGATTTACTAAACCCAATACTACATCTGGCTTCAAGCCTAATAGTTGTTCCATGTTGATATTTGCAGTTTGACCAAGAGCGGGTAGAGCTTCTAATTCTGGGGCTAATTTATCCGTTGTATTGGCACGGCTAATGGCTTTACCATCGACAGCATAAAGCATAGATAAAACAGAATTAGATAATACAGCAATTTTTTGTGGATCCTTTGGTACAGTATAGGTTTGACCATTAAAGGTCAACTCCTTCGTAGTAGCAGAAGAGCTGGATGTGGTTTTACCACACCCAGCTAGTGCTAGTACAATCATAACCAAAGCGATACTACCGAGTAGTAGTTTTTTCATGATGTACTCCTATGAATGTTATATATGCAATAACGATCTTAGTTATATTGATTATTTTTCTAATGCATCCCAAGCTTCGTTAGCACGTTCAACGAATAAGTTACGGATGTTTTGGTTTTCACCTAAACCATGGATGTAAGTGTCAACTTTGAAGCCTTCTTTTTCAAGAATGGATTTGTGGGAATCTGGTTCGTTACCAGCCATGTCGTTGTTTGCATGGTCACCAGCAACCATCATGAAAGGCATCAATGTAACATGTTTAATACCATGTAATTTCAATTGAGGGATAACTTGTTCAAGATTTGGTGTACCTTCTACTGTGTAGATGAATACATTTTTCATGCCAAGAGTATGGATACGGTCTTGAATTACAGAATAGTATGCATTGGAAGGATCTGGAGTACCATGAGCCATGATAAGAAGACCATCTTCTTTACCTAATTTAGGGAATTGGGATTGAACAGCTTTTAATGTTTCAATAACTTGGTCAGTTTGGTTTTCTTGACCCATCCAGTACATAAGAGAAGTACCGAGTGTCATTTTTTTGAAATCATTTTTGTATAAATTATATACTGCTGCATCGTAGTTATATTCCATACCAGGAATTACATCTAGAGATGCCAATGCAACGCGAGTGTAACCATCTTTTTTAAGTTCAGCTAAAGCTTCTTCAGGCGTAGGGTATGTTATACCTTCTTTTTGTTGGATACGATCACGAATAATATGGCTTGTGAAAGCAGTTATCACTTTAGTATTTGGGTGAGCTGCCTTAATAGCATCTACAGTAGCATCGATTGTTTTCACACGAGTATCTTTATAAGTTGTACCAAAGCTCATAACAACCATAGCATCTTTGTTTGGCAAGTTTTGTAAAGCTTCTGTATTATGTGTACGAACACCAATTGCAGCGGCTTCTTTCAATGCTGGTGTAGGATCTTTTACTTCCTCATTTAATTGATATGCAGCATTAGATACAACTGGTGCACCAAAGGATACTGCAAGACCTAGAATAGCGGATGCTAAAGCTAATTGTTTTTTCATTTCTATACTCCTATCTATAACTATAACTACACTAATATGCAATCATTTACATAGTTCTATTATATGAAAACTATGGATTCATTGCATATATATAACCTTATTTCAATCGTAACAAAGCGGAAAACAGGTGTCAATAAACCCTATACCCCTAGAAGTATAGAGAAATTAAAAAGTTTTTAATAAATTAATGTGATGAATAAAGTATGATAGTACATTTTATAATTATATTCTTATTGGTTATAAGGATATGAATATGTGAATATATAAGTGATTTTATTTGATCTTTATTTAGGCATATTTTGATGGGGCCCCATAACATTACTACAAATATATTAAAAATGATGCCCTATACTTGTTTGCTCCTCGTTCCTGATGTCGCTACACAAGTACAGGGCATCATTTTTATTACTGTAGTTATGTAGGCGTCCCATCAAAATATGATATATAATAAATATAAATATAAAATTTTAGTAAAATAAAATTATCATATAAAAGAGAGAAGGACTATGTTTGTTTTTTTGAGAGAGAACAAATTCTTTTAAAACAGAATGTATACGATCTACTACATAATACTAGGATAGGTAGAAAAGCTTTTTTACTTATTGTTTGGTAAGGGATCTTGGCAATTTGTAAAAGACCTCTAGGTTTATATTCTATGAAATAGGAAATAGATTATAATATATGATTTATTAATTTTAGGCATTAGTATATGGTTATTATATGATATTTTTCTTATGTATAAAGCAAAGAATAAATCACAAGTCCTAATAGAGTTTATATTGCTTGCTGTATTAATTGCTGGATACTTAATAAATAAACTGTATGAAACTAACTATTTTGTATCAGATATATATTTTTATTTAGGTATGGTATTAGCGGTTATTATATATTGTTGTATATTATGGTTACATAGTTATAAATATATAAATACTGACGACGAGAGAAAAAAGAAAAATATAATTAATTCAATTCTAACAATTCATGCAATCATATTTTTATATGGATTAGTGATAGTTTGGATAGTATTCTTTTAGATTTTAATATGATTCTTAATTAAAACATGGTGTTGGACTCCTTTGAGTTTAACACCATTGGTAGATATGTTTGAGAATATTGTAAATGGAGGATGGATACCATTGAGTAAATCAGATTTTCAAAATAATTTTACTAAATATAAAGGGTAGATTATGCATCTTAAAATAAATATCCCTAATGACTGTAATTTATTCAAAGCTAATATACGAGCATTAGGAGATTCTAATATTTTTAGAAATAGACGTTTAAATATTATAACAGCAATAACATATTATGCTGCGATAGTATTTATATTCTTAATGACAATGGCTTTAGGTTTTTATGTTAACCCTAGATTATATAGCGCCTTTTTTTATGGGATTGATATGATAACTAATATATTGTTTTTAGTTGTATTGGGATATCGATGTCAAGATTATGGGATTCATAGATATATAGGTATTTTATGTGTTGTTGTAATTAGTTCCCTTATTACCTTATATTGTGGTGGTGATTTTTTTGTAAGTCCTAGTAATTATATTTTAGCGGTATCGGATACAACTATTTCTCTTAATAAACCCTTTTTTTTCATGGTAATGAATAGAATGATTTTTTTATTACTTTTAATTCCTGGAAGCCAAAAGAATTCGTATGGTGATAGACCTGCATCCGGATTTTGGGATGGCTCTTATTTAGTAATGGATCCTTTAAATATTAAAATTGTAAAGAGTAAGATTAGAAAATTATGGAATAATTTAATTGGTAAAAAGGACTATGATGATACATTAAGGTCTGGTAATGCTATAAAAGAGCAAAAGTTTGAGTTTATGGAAGTTCTCCAAAAAATTCTCATTAAAGATATTTTTAATTTTGAGGGCCGATCTTCTAGAGATGAACTGATGATATTTACTATGCTATTTTCTGTGCTATCAATGTTATTAAGTTATATAAATATATCTGATATATTGAATAGTTATGTTGTTAATATTTTTATAATTGACGTCTTAGTCGCTATTATTATATTAGTACCTTATATAAGTTTACTTGTTCGTCGTCTTCATGATAGTGGAAATAGTGGTCTTTGGCTTTTCTTTATAGTAGTTCCTATTGTAAACGTATATGTTTTATATATGCTATTTTTTAAGCCAACCTATAATGATGAGACAATCAAATGCTGAAATTGATTTTTTATTTATTTTTAGAGAAAATTGATAGGTTGGTATGTTTGAGAATATTGTAATTGGTCTCTTTGGCTTATTAATGGTGAATTATCTCGTCATATTTGAAGTATATTTTGATTATTATTCTTTGTATTGCTTGTGTCTTTGATCTATGGCGTCATAATCGCTCAGGCAAAATCACAGCTGACGACAAGAGAATGTATGATACCTTTATAGGTCGAATTAAGTTCATTGTTATGTTTTTACTTGTTTTATGTGGTGTTGCATCGGTTATACATTATTTTGGTTGATTTTGATATTTTTTCTCATTGACTTCTATAGATTAATCTTGTACTATTATTACATAGTAGTTGATAACAATTTTCAATTGTGAAAGTTGTTTCATGTATGAGTAATATGGAGGTCACATATGAAAGGCATAATTATTGCATCCTTTGGATCAATTTACCAAGATGCTGTGGAGAAATCCATTGGCAGTATAGAGAAAAAAGTACGTTCCATGTATAGTGATATGGAGGTACGCCGCGTATTCTTATCTGATGCATTAGTAGAGAAGTGGAATGAGAAATACGAAGATAAGATTTCTTCTTTCACAGAGGCTATGCAAGATTTCGCTCGTATGGGTATCGATGAGGTGTACATTCAACCTATTACATTGGTGGCAGATCAGTGTTACCAACAAATGCGCAAACAAGCATTAAAATTTTTACATAGCAATGAATATGGTTTTAGCCAGGTAAATATTGGTAAACCATTGCTTACCTCTTTAGGTGTAAAAAATTATGCCGATGATTATGAAGCAACATTAGAAAGCATTGTTCGTCACGTTAATACAAAAGCACTTAATAAATCTGTTGTGCTCATGGCGAATGGTCAAAATCAATTAGAGTTCAGTACATTGCAATTAAAGGCGATGTATGGTGCAGCACCAAATGTAGTAGTATTTACTACAAATGGTTTCCCTACTTTTAAACAAGCTCTTACTTTCTTGGATCGTATGGGGCATAAAGATTTATTAGTTGTACCATTGGCTCTCATAGGTTCTACACATTTAATGGATTATCTTGGCGGTGAACGCTCCGATTCCATTTATGCTTTACTCGCTGAGGAAGGCTACAATGTTGACATCTGGAATGAAGGGCTTGGGGAAAACCCACATGTACAAGATTTATTTTTGAAACATTTAGGTCAAGCTATCCGCATGTCTGATCGGAAACGGCCCATGCCTAGAGAATCCGTAAAACCTGTCATGACAAATTCTCGCTTAGAAGCGCAAGGTTTGATTTCTTGATTTTTGCTATTACATAATTAGACATACAACACTCCACTCTTTCACATTAATAAAAATCCTCCTTGTTGGACATCCAATGAGGAGGATTTTTACTTTTACCATGAAAGATAAGAATAATTTCTATTTTATACGTACCACGGTATGCCCCTATAGAATGGTCTATGGTATGATTAAGATACATTATTAGTTAATATAAGGAGACATTCATGAAACAAGCTATTTTAGTTGTTGCCTTTGGATCCACTGTGGACAGTGCTCGTGAACATAATATCGATTCCGTAGTAGAACATATTCGTAAATCGTATCCGGATTATACTGTAGAATTAGCTTTTTCCTCTCGTATCATCGTTAAGCGCTTACGTGAGCGTGGTATTGAGATTCCTACTGAACAAGGGGCGTTAGAAAAACTAATTCGAGAAGGTTATACACATGTATATGTGCAGCCACTTCATTTCACCGGTGGTGAAGAGTTCGATAAATTGAAAAATAATATCCTTGCTCATGAAGGGGAAGGACAACTCGAAGTATTACGTGTAGGTAGACCTCTCGTATACTATATGGGACAAGAAGAGCACCCAGATGATTACCAAATCTTGATTGACCATTTCATTAAATCTCTTAATATTTCCAAAGATGATGGTTTGTTATTGGTCGGTCATGGAGGTCTTGGTTCTGGCAATTCTTCATATGGTAATTTACAGTTTAAGCTAATCCGTAATGGACTTACGAATGTGCGTATTGCTGTACTTGAAAACGCACCATATGTGTCAGATGTAGCAATGCCTTGGGAATGGCTTGATGGTAAACGTCCAAAAACAATTTATGTACATCCATTATTATTAGTCCTTGGTGATCATGCGCAAAATGATCTTTTTGGCGATGAAGAGGATAGTATAGTGAATGAACTCGCTGAAGCAGGTTATGAGGTTAAACCAATCAATGCTGGTTTAGGTGAGTACGAAGTAATTCAAGATATTTTCCGTCAGCATTTACAAGATTGTATCGATGATTTGTATGGCAAACGTAGTGCTCATCGTCCTACAATACCAAATATTAAATAGTGTCTTTGTATATATTGCATAAATTAGTTATAATAAAAGATATTGCAATTATAAATAGAGTGTAGCTATAAGAAGAGGAGATACCCATGAAAGGTAAATTATATGGTATTGGCGTAGGCCCTGGCGATTCTGAATTGATGACTGTGAAAGCTGCTCGCATCGTAGGTGAAGCAGATATTATTATCACACCTAAAACAGAAAAGAAAGATGGTTCCGTAGCCCTTGATATTGCATCCCCATATATACAAGAACATACAGAAATCGTTCCCGTTGTATTCCCAATGGTGTTGGATGATTCTACGCAAGAGGAAGGCTGGCAAGAGGCTAAACGCGTTATCTTGTCTTACTTAGATGAAGGTAAAAGTGTTGTATTCTTAACATTGGGTGACCCGATGTTCTATAGTACATATATGTATGTATATCGTTTGATTGAAAATACAGGTCATGAAATTGAAACAATTCCTGGTGTGACTGCATTCTGTGCTATCGGATCTCACCTTGGCTATCCAATTGTAGAGAAGGAAGAGGTATTGGCCATCGTTCCAGCTACAGCGCCTAAAGAAAAAATCGATGCTGTATTAGCTGTTGCAGATGATGCAGTTATCATGAAGGTATATAAAAACTTTGATGAAGTACAAGAAACCTTGATTAAACATAATATGGCAGATGATGCGGTTATGATTAGCCGTGTAGGCTTGCCTGATGAGCAAGTATTCGTAGGTTTAGATAATATGCCAAAAGATACTAAACTCAACTACTTATCTACAATTCTTGCAAAACGCAAGGATCGTTAACAAACACATCGTATTACGAGGTAATATCTATGAACACAGTACAGATTCCACGTGTTGTCATTGCTGGCACTAATTCTGGTGTTGGTAAAACAACTATCGTAGCGGGCTTATTGGCCGCTTATGCAAATGGTGGACGTACGGTGCAATCCTTTAAAGTGGGCCCGGATTATATTGATCCGGGCTTTCATAAAATTGCATCCGGCCGTGACAGTTATAATTTAGATACGTGGCTTGTGCCACCTCATAAATTAAATCCTTTCTTTGCTACTATGGCGCACGATGTAGACCTTGCCATTATTGAAGGTGTTATGGGCCTTTATGATGGTGGGCGAGAAGGTGTTAGCTCTACAGCTCAAATTGCTAAACAGTTAAATGCACCAGTGGTGCTCGTTATTGATTGCAAGGCTATGGGTGAAAGTGCGGCTGCTATTGCAAAAGGTTTCCGTGATTATGACCCAGAGGTAAACTTTGGCGGTGTTATCTTAAACCGCTTAGGCTCTGCTAATCATGAGCGTATGGTTCGTGAAGGGATGGATAAAATCGGCGTACCTGTTATTGGTGCCATTTATCGTGATGATCGTATGCATTCGCCAGAGCGTCATTTAGGACTTACACCAGTTACTGAAATCGATCCAACAGAGGCAATTAATACGATTCGAGAAGCTGTTGAGAAGATGGTAAATCTCGATGCATTATTGGAAATTGCTACTGGTGCACCAACTATTGAACTACCAGATGCTATAGATGTTAAATCCATTGAAAAACGTGTGAAAATCGGTGTAGCTTATGATGAGGCGTTCTCTTTTTACTATCCAGCTAGTCTTGCTGCGTTAGAGGAAAAAGGGGCTGAGCTTGTTTACTTTAGTCCGCTTAATGACTCGGTAATTCCTGATGTAGACGGACTTGTATTCGGTGGTGGCTTCCCAGAAATGTTTTTATTCCAGTTATCTAGTAATGAGTCTATGAAGGAATCTATCCGCCAAGCTAATGCACAAGGTATGCCTATTTATGCCGAATGTGGTGGCCTTATGTATCTTTGTGAAAGTATTCATGACTTTGAAGGCTCTGTATATAAAACTGTAGGTATTGTACCTGCCAATTGTGTGATGCAACAAAAGCTTCAAAAGGTGGGCTATGTTACAGCAACTGCAAAGAGAGATACTTTATTAGGCGCTATGAATACAGCTATTCGTGGTCATGAGTTTCATTTCTCTACAATGGAGCCAACTATAGATGACTTCCCATGGGCTTTTCATTTAGAAGGAGGCCGTAAACCTCAATCGTATGACGGCGGCTATGCAACAAAAAATGTATTAGCTTCTTACTTACATTTGAACTTTGCTGGCTCTGATGAAGGGGCACAACACTTTGTTGATACATGTGCTACTTATAAAGCTCAAAAGTAATTGATGTATTTAATCGGTTTATATCATTAAGTATTATCGCAATTACATTTATAAGTATTATCGTAAATACATTCATAAGTATTGTTGCGATTACATAGCTAAGTACTAGTGAGATGTTATTGATTGGGAATAGTTAGTTCTAAGGGGCAGGTTCGTATTAAAGGAGCTATTATGAATGAACGAGGTTTAATTCTAGTTAATACAGGCAATGGTAAAGGTAAAACAACAGCTGCTTTAGGTGTTGTTTTGCGTGCTGTTGGACAAGGTTTTAAGGTTCTTATATTACAATTTATTAAGAGCGGTAATGGCTATGGTGAATTAGCAGGTCTCGCTAAACTAGGTGATCAAGTTGAAATTCGCTCTATGGGAAAAGGTTTTATTTACTATAAACGGGATGAAGTAGGGGAAGCTGAGCTTGCTCGCCACAAAGAAGCAGCACAAGCCGCTTGGCGTACATTAGTAGAGGAAGTAAACTCCGACAAATGGGATCTAATTGTTATGGATGAAATAAATAATGCCATTAATTATGAGCTTATCGATGTGCATTCTGTAGTGGAAATGCTTAAAAATAAGCCAAAAAGACTTCATGTTGTTTTGACGGGGCGTTATGCTAAACCTGAAATCATTGATATGGCGGATACTGTAACAGAAATGACGGTAGTAAAGCATGCTTATGAAAAGGGCATAAAAGCGGCTAAGGGCATAGAATTTTGATTTAATTCAAAAAAATCGAAAAAAATCGAAAAAGAACTTGCTAAAACTATATCGAAAATGTATAATATAGTCATAAGCACAGAGGTGCTCAATATTCTTGACATTAAGTATGTATATAAGACTAACCAGGAGGTTAACTATGGCTGTACATGATTACATTAAATCTGGCGATTTCGCTACTGAAAAACACGTTCCTGTTATCGAAACAGTTGACACTGTAAAAGCAGGTGAAACATTCCACGTTACTTTATCCGTAGGTAAAGACATTGCACATCCAAACACTGTAGAACATCACATTGATTGGATTAAATTGTACTTCGTAGCTGAGGGCACTCAATTACCATTCGAAGTTGGCGCTATCGAGTTCAACGTTCATGGTGACGGTGCAACTGCAAACGAAGGTCCTGTAGCAGCAGTTTCTGAAGGTACTTTAGCAGTAGCTTTGAAAAAATCCGGTAAATTGATCGCTGTTTCTTACTGCAATATCCATGGCTTGTGGGAATCCGAAAAAGATATCGTAGTTGCTTAATTAACTAAAACAACTAATAAAGACCAGCCCTAGGGCTGGTCTTTTTGTATATCTATGTGTTCACATAGTTTAATAATGAGGCAAAGTTAAACTTTTAATAGTAGATATTTAATGGCATTATGGCTAATACATGTTAGGATTGTTTAATGCATATTCATAATATTATAGACATATTATTTGATTTTTAATGTCCGCATAAAAAGGAGTTTTGTATCACTCCAGTGGATTAATTGCTATACATCCCTTTACAGTGCTATTTGTTTGTGGTAAAGTATATGCATATTGATATTTAGTAAACATAGTTAAATGAGGGATTATTGTGGCCTTAATCGTTAAAAAATTTGGTGGTAGTTCCGTAGCTACACCAGAAAAAATATTTAATATTGTTGATCGCGTTCTTCGTGAGAAGCAAGCTGACGATAAAATTGTTCTTGTTGTATCTGCTATGGGTGATACAACTGATGACTTGGTGGCCTTAGCTAAACAAGTTACATCCAAGCCGTATGGTCGTGAAATGGACCGCTTGTTGTCTACCGGTGAACAAGTAACAATTGCTTTGATGGCAATGGCTTTTAACGAACGTGGTCAGGAATCTGTATCCTTAACAGGTGATCAAGCAGGTATTACAAGTAGTGATACGTTTAATAAAGGTCGCATTTTGGGCGTTGATCCTAATCGTGTGTTTGAAGCTTTGGATGAAGGTAAAATTGTAGTAGTTGCTGGTTTCCAAGGTATAACTGAATATGGTGATATGGTGACATTAGGCCGTGGTGGCTCTGATACAACAGCTGTTGCATTGGCAGGTGCTATGAAAGCGGATGTATGTGAGATTTTTACGGATGTAGACGGCGTATATTCTACAGATCCTCGCGTGGCGAAGGAAGCTTTCAAATTAGAAGAAGTAACGTATGGCGAAATGCTTGAAATGGCACGCCTTGGTGCCGGTGTAATGCAACCGCGTGCCGTAGAAATGGGTTTCCGTTATGGTGTACCTATTCATGTACGTTCTACATTTAGTGATAAACCAGGTACTATTATTCGGGAGGATTATACTGTGGAAGCAAATAAACACGTAATTACTGGCGTAGCTGATGATACAAATACAGCAAAAGTAGCCCTTGTAGGCGTTGAAAATAAACCAGGCGTTGCAGCGACTGTATTCAAAGCATTAGCTGCCAGAAACGTTGACGTAGATATGATTGTTCAATCTATCCGTTCCGTAGGAGAACCAAAAACTGATCTTATCTTTACAGTAGCTATGGATGATGTGGTATTAGCTCGAGAAGTATTAGAAGAATTACAAAAAGCAGTAGATATTGAAGCTGTTAATATTGATGAAAAAATGGCTAAAGTTTCCATTATTGGTGCAGGTATGTTAGGACAACCTGGTGTAGCTGCGCAAATGTTTGATATCTTGAGCCAAGAAGGTATCAATATTGAAATCATTTCTACTTCTGAAATTAGTATTTCTTGCCTTGTTGCTGAAGATCGCGTAAAAGATGCTGTTCGTGTAATTCATAATGGCTTATTGTTAGATCAACGAGGTTAATCACTGCATGGATAGTCTACGTAGTTTTATGGATGAAATGCTCAATGACCAAGGTCGTAAGGAAGGTTTCATTAGCGATCTACTAGGAAATCTAAAAAATCAGCCTATTCCAACATTGGAACAAGCTCAAACTGGTTACACAACAATGAGTAATTTACATGGTATCTTCTATGATTACGATAAGTCTGAGGTTACTATTACTTACAAGGTTGTACCAGATATGTATCAACCATATACATTGAGTTTTATACAATTCGAAGCCGTGTTAGAAGGCTTATTAACCTTGCGTCGCAATCAAAAGTGGCAGATGCAACATAATAAATAATATGAACCCCATGGGAATACTTGCCTATGGGGTTTTATAATTCGATAATTATTCTTAACATCTATATATAGAGTCATCGATATGATATAATAAATTATTCAGAGAGAAATCATTATATTAGTATAGAAAGAAGGGACAGCATGGAAATAAATAAGGTTTATTCTGGCTTTCGCCTTGACCGTATTGAGCGCATTGATGAGATCAATGGTACCGCTTATGAAATGAAACATGAAAAGTCTGGTGCACGTTTAATTTATATTGATTCGCCAGATTCTAATAAAGTATTCAATATCGCTTTTAGAACAACACCACATAATAGTACTGGTGTAGCACATATTATGGAACATTCCGTTTTATGTGGTTCTCGTAAGTTTCCTTTAAAAGAGCCATTTGTTGAGCTTGTTAAGGGGTCTTTAAACACGTTCTTAAACGCTATGACCTACCCTGATAAAACAATGTATCCTGTAGCCAGCAAGAATGATAAAGACTTCCACAACTTGATGGACGTATATCTTGATGCTGTATTCTATCCACGCGTTCGTGAAGATGCGGAAATCGTGATGCAAGAAGGTTGGCATTATGAGTTAGATAGTGCGGACGATGAACTTACCTATAAAGGCGTTGTCTTCAATGAGATGAAGGGTGTTTATTCCTCTCCGGATTCCGTTTTAGAGCGCCAAATGATGCGTGAACTTTTCCCAGACACCACTTATGGTGTTGATTCTGGTGGAGATCCTGACCATATTACAGACTTAACTTATAAAGAGTTCCAAGAGTTCTATCGAGTTCATTATCATCCGTCCAATAGTTATATCTTCCTTTATGGTGATATGAATATTGAAGAGCAATTGGCATTCTTGAATGATGAGTACTTAAGTCATTTTGATGCTATTGCGGTTAATACAGAGGTTGGTATACAAACGCCATTTACGGAAGGTAAAGTGGTAAGTTATCCATATAGCGTAGGTTCTGAAGAGCCAACAGACAACCGAACTTTACATTCCTTTGCCTATGTGTTACCTGATGTAACTCCTGAGCATAGCTTGGCTTTTGAGGTATTAACACATGTATTGTTGACATCTCCTGCGGCTCCTCTTAAACAGGCTTTGGTGAAAGCCGGTATCGGCTCTGATGTGAGTGGTTATTATCTTGATAGCATTCGTCAACCTTTGTGGACCGTGCAAGCAACTGGTTCTAATCTCGATAAACAAGCTGACTTGCAGCGTATTGTGGAATCTACATTGCAAGAACTTTGTGATAACGGTTTAGATAAAGAATTATTAGAAGCTTCCTTGAATAGCATTGAGTTTGCTCTTCGTGAAAGCGACTTTGGTGGTCGACCAATTGGTCTTGCTTATGTTATCCGTATGATGGATAATTGGCTATATGACAATGACCCACTTGAGTTATTACACTACGAAGAAGCATTAGTGAATATTCGCAAGGGCTTATCCGGTACGTACTTTGAAGATTTAATTCGTCAATCTATCTTAAATAACAATCATAAAGTGCTTATTTCTATTTATCCTGAACGTGGTCTTCAAGAGCGCAAGGATGCAGAGGTTAAAGAATATTTAGCTTCTGTAAAAGCTAAGATGACTCCAGAAGAAATCGAAGCGATTGTAGAGCAAACAAAACGACTTAAACTTCGTCAAGAGGCTCCAGATAGCGACGAAGCATTAGCGTCGATTCCATTGCTTGAATTATCAGATTTAAATCCTAATATTGAAGAAGTAGAACGTCGTGAAAGTAAAATTGGCAATACTACAGTACATTTTGTACCTACTTTCACAAAAGGCATCAACTATGTAGGTCTTTACTTTAATTTAAGTTGTCTTACAGAAGATGAGTTGTTCTATGCCGATATTCTAAGTGATATTATCGGTCGTATCAACACATCTGAACGTGGCTACGAAGCATTGGCGAAAGATATCAATATGAATCTTGGTGGTTTAAGCTCAGATATTACGGCTATTAGCAAAGATGGTAAGCGTGATGAATTTACGCCTCTCATGATTGTTCGAGCTAAAGCTTTGCATTCTAAATTACCTGACTTATGCCGTTTGATTAACGAAGTAGTACAAAAAGCAGATTATAGTGACCATAGACGCTTGACCGAACTTGTTCAAGAAAGCAAAGCTATTTGGGATAATGAAGCGTTTCGTCGTGGCAACTCCATTGTAAGTCAACGTGTTATGGCACAAGTATCTGCAGTTGGTAAATTTAGAGATAATGGTAACTTTGGTTACTATCAAAAGATTAGCGAATTGGCTTCTAATCCTGCGGCATTACCATTATTGCCTGAAAAATTAGCTGATGTGGCTCGTAAGATTTTCCGTGCTAATAATGTGGATATCATGTTCGTTGGTGAAGAAGGCGAATTAGAAGCCTTTGAACATCTCATGAAACCATTGATTGAAACCTGGGATACTACTGACTTAAGTAATGATACATTAAAAATTACGCGTTTGTCTGGTAATGATGGTATCGTTACAGCTGGTAAAGTTCAATACGTAGCTCAAGGTGGTAACTTTATAGACCATGGGTATAAACACGTAGGCCCAATGAGTGTATTGGAAACGATTTTACGCTATGAGTATCTATGGATTCGTATTCGTGTACAAGGCGGTGCTTACGGTGCCTTTGCAAACTTCTATGACGATGGTAATATGATTTTCTGTAGCTATCGCGATCCAAACTTGGTAGAAACATTAAATGTATATAAAGAATTACCTCAATACCTTCGTGAGTTTACGTTGACTGATCGTGAGATGCGTAAATATATTATCGGTACTATGAGCTCCTTGGACTTGCCTATGACTCCTGCGTTGCGTGGTCCACGTGCGATGGGAATGTATTTTAGCGGTGCTAAACTAGAGGATAAGGTAGAGTTTCGTAAACAAGTTATCGCTTGTAAGCCAGAGGATATCGTTGCTTTAGCAGATGTGGTAGAACCAGTATTGAAGGACAATCATATTTGTACAATGGGGAATGAACAAAAAATTAAAGACGCTGGTAAGGTATTCGATAACATTATTTCTCTAGGATAATCGTTTTATATCATTTATAGTGGCATATTCTGTGTAAGTTTACGGGATATGCCACTTGTTTTGTACTGTAGGAGAGCATCATGAAAGGACGATTTGCTCCAAGCCCCACAGGATATATCCATCTCGGAAATGTATGGATAGCCCTCTTATCTTATATTTCTACGAAGCAACAAAAAGGGCAGTATGTTGTGCGAATGGAGGATATAGACATCCAACGCTCTAAACGTGAGTTAGGGGAAGCTCTATTAGATGATTTAGAGTGGCTAGGATTTGAATGGGATGAAGGACCTCGCGTTGGTGGTCCAGAAGCAACATATTGGCAAAGTGAACGACAAACATATTATGGAGACGTATTAGAAAATCTTGCATCAGAAAAACTAATTTATCCTTGCTTTTGTAATCGCACAAGATTGCATTCTATTGCTTCGGCGCCCCATGTAGGAGAGGTAGTACATCGATATGATGGTCATTGCCGCCATCTAGAGGATAAATTGATAAAAGAGTTTATGATGTCTAAGGAACCATCTTTACGTTTAGCCGTTAATTCCTGTGATATAGATTTCGTAGATCGTTGGCAAGGCTTTCAACATATTCATTTGGAAGGTGAATTAGATGATTATGTATTGCGTCGTGGTGACGGTATGTATGCCTATAATTTAGCTGTTGTACTGGATGATATTGCTATGGGGATAACAGAGGTCATTCGTGGAGACGATTTACTAGAGACTACAGGGCAGCAAATATATTTATATAGAACATTACAAACCAGTTTCAAATCTAAAAATATACAACTACCTTCTTATGGGCATGCTCCATTATTAATTGATTCTGAAGGGCATAGATTATCTAAGCGACAAAAGAGTATTACTATTCGTGAATTACGTGAAAATCAATGGTCTCCTAATAGAATTTTAGGTGAGCTGGCTATTGTAGGGGGGGTAGTTGAGGCTCATACATTAAGTCGTAGAGAAATTAGTTTATCTGAATTAATTGAGATTGATTTAAATGTACCTAGTCTTAGTCAGAAAACGATTGAGATACAAATTAAAGAATAGAGTAGTAAAATAGTATTGATTTATGTTATAGGATGTTTGCTAAAAGAGAATAATTCTTTAACTATATAATTCGATATAATATATTGACAATATTCGATATTTATTTATAATAGTATATAAGAGGTGGTCGAAATGACAATTCAACAAGCTTTAGATCAAAAAGTATGGGCCGTTATTGGAGCTACCCATAAAACCGAGAAGTTCGGTTATAAGATTTATAAATGTCTTAAAGATCACGGATATGAAGTATATCCAGTCAATCCTAATATTGCAGAAATAGATGGAGACACTTGTTACTCTAGTCTTTCTGCACTTCCCGTTGTGCCTGCTGTGGTAGATTTTGTTGTACCTGAAGCAGCGGGGTTAGCTGCACTTGATGAATGCAAAGAACTTGGCATTTCTGTTGTGTGGTTGCAACCGGGGGCGGATAAACCATCTGTTGTTGAAAAAGCACATGCTTTAGATCTGCATGTCATTCAAGATTGTGTATTAGTTCAATTACCGTAGGAGGGTACAATGAGCGAATTAAAAGATTTAAAAACTGCTGAATATCAAGATTTAGTAAACCAAGGTGGTGTTACTGTTGTTGACTTCTGGGCTCCATGGTGCGGTTATTGCGTACGTATGATGCCAATCATTGAAGAAATTGCAGGTGAGCTTGAAGGTAAAGCTAACTTTGTAAAAGTAAATGCTGATGAAGAACCAGAATTAGCACGTAACTTACAAGTTGAAGTATTGCCTACATTCGTTATTCTAAAAGATGGTGAAGTAGTAGACCGTAAAATTGGTTTCTTGCCTAAAGGCGATCTTCAAGCGGCTATCGAATCTAAATTCTAATACTATAATTAAAATCATATAAATAGAGGAAAACCTCATCAATGTATGTGTTGTACATTGATGAGGTTTTTTTGCTTTTTTAATATAGACCTAAATATATTTAACGTTTATGCGTTACTAAACATAATACATTGAGTTCCTAAACATAATACATCTAAAAGTGGGGTTTATGTCCATTTAAGGATTGGTATTATGCAATTGTGGTGGAGAGTGGTTTAAATTGTTTATTTTTGAATATTTAATCGAACATATGTATTGTAGAAAAGAGGAGAAAAATAGAGATTAAACAAGAAAAATATAAAAAAGTGGGATAAAAATAGATTTTTTATTGTGAAAGGTGGGGAATTGTGGTAGAATTTACCATATAGTGGTGGATAAGAAATAGTAAAGGGCGGTGATACATATGTTCATGGGCGAATATAATCACACCATTGATACAAAAGGGCGGATGATTATACCTGCTAAAATACGTGAACAACTAGGCGATTTGTGCATCGTTACAAAAGGCCTAGATAACTGCTTGGCTATTTACACCGAAGAGGCATGGAAAAAAATTTCTACAGCTTTACAATCACAATCCTCCACTAAAGCTAGCGTGCGTGCTTTAAAACGTTTTGTTTTTGGTAGTGCCGCTGAACTTGAATATGATAAACAAGGTCGTGTCCTCATTCCTGTACCATTACGTGAATATGCAAGCCTTGATAAACAGGCTGTTATTGTAGGTGCTGGAGACCACGTTGAAATTTGGAGCCGTGAAAAATACGATTTCTATGATGAGCAAGTGGCTGAGAGTATGGAAGAATTAGTCGAAGGGCTTGAAGGGATTATGTTATAGGAGGCTATGATGGAATTTAATCATACTAGCGTACTCTTACGTGAAACGGTGGACTCCGTCGTAACTAATCCAAAAGGCATTTATGTGGACTGTACCCTTGGTGGGGCAGGACATGCTCATGCAGTGGGCGAGATGCTAGATCCAGAAGGCATGATTATAGGTTTAGATCAGGATGAAGATGCTTTGAGTGTAGCTCGACAGCGTTTATCTGATTTGAAATGTCAGGTGTTAACAATACCTACAAACTTTTCTAACTTAAAAGAAGCCCTCCAAAATGCGGGCATTTATGAAGTCGATGGTTTTATATTTGATCTTGGTGTATCCAGCTATCAACTAGATACTCCTGAACGAGGTTTTTCATATATGAATGATGGACCTCTTGATATGCGAATGGATAAAGATGCACCTCTCACGGCAGAGGAAATTGTCAATGAATATGACAGTGAACAATTACTACAAATTATCCGCGATTATGGGGAAGAACGATGGGCTAAAAGAATTGTCGAGTTTATTGTTGAAGCACGTCAAGAAAAAAGAATTACTACTACTGGCGAGTTAGTTAGAATTATTAAGAATGCAATACCTGCAAAGGCGCGACAAGATGGACCTCATCCGGCAAAACGGACGTTTCAGGCCATACGTATTGAAGTAAATAGAGAGTTAGCAATTTTGCATGATAGTTTTGTAGATGCTGTATCGATGTTAAAACCAAAGGGAAAGATTGGAGTTATTACATTCCACTCCTTGGAAGATCGAATTACAAAGCAAACTTTTAAAGAGTTAAGTACTGCATGTATATGTCCTCCACAATTGCCTGTGTGTGTTTGTAATCACAAGGCAGTTGTAAAGGCAAAGAATAAGGCTATAGAGCCAAGTATAGGGGAGATTGAAGTTAATCCGAGAGCTAGAAGCGCTAAATTGCGCGTAGCAGTAAAGTTGTAGATTTGGAAGGGGTTAAGTGTTATGTTAGCGAGAAAGGCTGTTGTGGGCCAAGTAAAAGGTGATATGTTGGTCATTGCACAAGGGAGAAGACGTAGTGCAAACGTAGCTTTAGATTTAAGCCCTATGATGTGGCAAGTTGTATATGGTATTGCTGCATTAGTTGCATGCTTACTTATCATGATGGTTATGAATGCATACAGTACAAAGTTGGGCTATGAGGTAGTTAAAACACAGCAAGCTGTAGTACAATTAACAAAAGATAACGATGCATTGGACGTTGAAGTGGCTTCCTTGAAGTCTCCTGTACGTATCCAACAAATCGCAGAAGAACAACTAGGAATGGTTTTGCCTGATTCTTTTGTTTATAGCACAAAAAGCGCTGTTACTGAACGTAATGTACAAGAGAAACAGCAAATTATAGACTAGCAGGCGAAGCAGCTCGTATTGGGCTGCTTTCCTTTGCGTGTAAAGGAGATTGTATATGAAACACTTACAAGATATAGTAAAAGCCTTACATGCACCGCATGTAGAAGGTAATACAGCTGTTAAAATTTTAGATGTTACCGCTGATTCTCGTGCTGTAAAAGCAGGTAGTTTATTTATTGCTTTAGATGGTGCTACTGTCGATGGACATGATTATGTTAATAAAGCTGTTGAGGCTGGGGCAGTAGCTGTATTAGTATCTAAACCTGTTGAGATAAGTAGTGATGTTTGTGTTATCACTGTTGAAGATACACGTGCGGCTATGATGGCCTGTGTGCCATACTTTTTTGATTATCCAGCCAATTCCATGCGCATGATTGGTGTCACTGGTACTAATGGTAAAACGACTACAACTCATATGATTCGCCATATTTTGAAAGCTCAAGGTCATAAGGTCGGTGTGATTGGTACTGTTCATATCATGATTGGTGATACATCATATCCGATTCATAATACGACTCCTGACGTAGTAGATTTACAACATATTTTGCATCAAATGGTAGAAGAGGGTGTTACACATTGTGTAATGGAAGTATCTTCTCATGCGTTGGCTTTAGGACGCGTATCTGGTGTTGAGTATGATACGGCTGTATTCACAAATCTTACACAAGATCATTTAGACTTTCACAAAACATTTGAAAATTACTTGGCAGCTAAATGTAAACTATTTGAACAGGTTAGCAAACCAAACCAAATAAAATCTGGTAAGGGTGCTGTTATCAATATCGATGATGCCTATGGGCATCGGGTTGTTGAAAAAACTACAGCCCCTATCATTACCTATAGTATTAATGGTAGCGGCACATTGAATGCTCATGACGTAGATATGACGCCAAAGTCTAGCCGTTATACTGTATCTTATGATGGTCATGATTATACAGTTGCAATGAATACGACTGGCTTGTTTAATGTGTATAATACATTAGCAGCTATTGGTGCCTGCCTATTAGAAGGTATTTCCATGGAAGACATCGATAAAGCGTTGAAAACATTTAGTGCTGTACCTGGTCGTTTTGAATTGATTGAAGAAGGTCAACCATTTGCTGTTGTTGTAGACTATGCACATACACCAGATGGGTTAGAAAATATTTTACAAACAGCAAAGGCTGTTCAAGAAAATCGTATTATTGTAGTCTTTGGCTGTGGCGGTGACCGAGATGCAACCAAACGTCCTATTATGGGACGTATTGCAGCACAATACGGTGATGTTGTGTATGTTACATCTGATAATCCGCGTACAGAGGATCCTGTACAAATTGTTAAAGATGTGGAAGTCGGCGTTAAAGACGGCCTTCGAGAAGGAACTCACTATGAAGTTATCGTTGATCGTAGGGAAGCGATTCAACATGCAATACAACATGCAAAACCTGGGGATATTGTACTCATTGCAGGTAAGGGGCATGAGGATTACCAAATCTTAAAGGATAAAACGATCCATTTTGATGATCGTGAAGAGGCGCGAGCAGCCCTCAAGGAGATCTAATATGGCAGAATTTACATTGTCTCAAGTACTGGAGGCCACAAAGGGGACGAGTGCACATACCGATAATATTAAGTTTTTAGATGTGTCTACTGATACAAGAACTATTGAATCAGGCTTTTTATTTGTAGCCTTAAAAGGTGATACCTTTGATGGCCATGATTTTATCAATGCGGCTATCGAAAAAGGTGCTACAGGGGCTATCGTTGAAAAAGGACGTTCTGTAGAAGGTATTGTTTGCATCGAGGTAGACAATACTTTGGTAGCATATCAAAACTTAGCACGATATCATCGTCGCCGCTTTGATATTCCTGTAGTTGCTATTACTGGTTCCTCTGGTAAGACAACGACAAAAGAAATGGTGGCAGCCGTACTTGGCACAGAATTTAATGTATTAAAAACTGAGAAAAATTTTAATAATGAAATTGGCTTGCCAAAAACCTTGTTACGTTTGACCGCTGAGCATGAAGCCTGTGTTGTTGAAATGGGTATGCGTGGGCTCGGACAAATCGAAGAATTGGCCTTGATTGCAGAACCAACGATGGGGATTATTACTAATGTTGGTACTAGTCATATCGAGCTTTTAGGTTCTCGCGAAGCCATTGCTGAAGCGAAAGGTGAGTTGATTCGTTGCTTGCCTGAAAATAGTGTGGCTATCCTTAATGAAGATGATCCATATGTAAAAGCTATGGATCGTTTAGCTAAGGGTAAAACAATTACCTATGGTATTGAACGGAATGCTACTTGTATTGGTAGCCATCTGCGCTATAAAAAAGACGGTATTAAGTTCACTTGTAAGTGTTATGATGAAGTTTTTGATATCTTTTTGCCTATGATTGGTGAACACAATGTATATGATGCATTGGCGGCTATCGTTGCAGGTCGAGTGCTAGGCATTAAATCTAACACAATTCGCAAAGGTTTGAGTGAGTTTAGTGGAACTCCAATGCGTCAAGAAATCGTCCCATTTGAAGATATTGTTATCTTAAATGATGCTTATAATGCAAACCCGTCATCCATGGCAGAAGCTATTAAAGCACTTGGTCAATTAGAAGGTAAGCGTAAAATTGCGATGCTAGGCGATATGCTCGAGCTCGGCGACTTCTCTGAAGAAGCACATCGTGAAATCGGTCATTTGCTTGCTGAAGAGGGTTATAGTGTTGTATTCACCTTTGGTGATGCTGCTGCCTTCATTGCAAAGGAATCAAAAAAAGCAGGTTTAATTACATTCCGTTGTAACAGCCATTTAGAAATGGCCAACGCATATAGTGATATTCGTGAAAAAGGGGATGTTATCCTTGTGAAAGGTTCTCGTGGTTTACGAATGGAGCGCGTTGTTGAAGAATTAAAGGATCGAGAATAATAGGTAACGGCTAGTTATATCTAGCCGTCCTATTTATTAATAAGTAGAGGATTCATATGATAAATCACATTCTATTAGCCTTCGTAGCGACTTTCATCATTACGGTAGTGCTAGGTAAAATTGCTATTCCTATGTTGCGTTCTTTGCACGCACAACAAAGTATTCGTGAAGAAGGCCCTGAAAGTCATCAAGCAAAAGCCGGTACGCCAACAATGGGTGGTGCTTTCATGATGGTGGCCCTTATTATTGGCGTGGCATTGTTTGCACCATGGAATGTGGGCACAGGAATGTTATTATTCTTAACACTGGGTCATTGTTTATTAGGTTTTTTTGATGATTTTGTAAAAGCTGTAAAAAAACGCAATCTTGGTTTAACAGCGAAGCAAAAATTACTTGGCCAATTTATATTGGCTGCCGTATTCTGTTATTGCATTACTGAGATTATGGTTGTTCCTACCACATTATGGATTCCTGTTGTAGATACACAATTACAATTGGGATGGGGTTATTATGTATTGGCATTTTTGATTATTGTAGGAGCTACAAATGCAGTAAATTTAACAGATGGTCTTGATGGTCTTGCTGGTGGTACATCAGCAGTGGCGGCGATAGCATTCTCTGTTATTGGTTTGATGGCTGCATCGATGACAAATTCTATTGGTGCTGAAAGTGTTGCGTACTTCGGCGCTATAATAGCAGCTGTATGTCTTGGCTTTTTGGTATATAATGTGAACCCTGCAAAAGTGTTCATGGGGGATACAGGCTCTTTGGCATTAGGTGGTGCCTTTGCAGCAATGGCTATTTTAACTAAAACAGAATTGCTACTTGTGGTGATTGGTGGCATTTTTGTTATGGAAGCATTATCTGTTATTATTCAAGTTATTTCTTTCAAAACACGTGGTGTGCGTGTATTTAAGATGAGTCCTATTCATCACCATTTTGAACTTTCCGGATGGGCAGAACAAACAGTTGTTAATCGTTTCTGGTTTGGTGGCGCTGTTTTAGCCATTATTGGTGTACTTTTAGCGACTATAACTTTATAAGATAATACTTAACGGAAGTTGTAAATAATGGTATGCTTATTAGATAGGATACATTAATTTTATAAATAATTTAGGTGATATAGATGGAATATGGAGATAAACATATACTTGTTCTTGGCGCTGGAGCTAGCGGTATAGGTGCATCTTGGGTATTAGCCCAAGTGGGTGCGCATGTTGTGTTAAATGATTATAAGCCTATGACACTGCCTACGGCTGAGGAGAAACGACTCGTTGCGGCAGGGGTAAATATTATTACAGGACATCAAGATGAATCCTTGCTAGATGGCGTGGATCGTATCGTTATTTCTCCAGGTATTTCTTTAGACATTCCGATTGTAAAAGCAGCACATGCCCGTGGTATTGACGTGGTCAGTGAAGTAGAATTAGCTTATGAAGTATCTAAATCACCTATCGTAGCTGTTACTGGTACAAATGGTAAGACTACGACAACAACCTTATTAACTAAAGTACTAGAAGGCTCTGGAAAACCAGTTCACGTCGGTGGAAATATTGGGGATTCCCTTAGTGAAGTGGCGTATTCTATGCCTGCAGGCGGTTTTTTGGTAGCTGAATTATCTAGTTATCAATTAGAGACAATCAAGTATTTTAGGCCTATTGGGGCTATTATGCTCAATATTACTCCAGATCACTTAGCTCGTCATAAGACGATGGAAAACTATATTGCTGCGAAGGAACGCATCTTTGAAAATCAATTAAGTACAGATTATTTAGTGTTGAATATAGATGATCCCGTTGTAGCTGATATGGAACATCGTTCGCCTAGTCATATTCTAAAAATTAGTCAAAAAAAAGCCGTAGAGAATGGCGCTTATTATGCTGATGGGCAATGTTATATTGCTAAAGATGGGGTAGCAAAATTTGTTATTGGAAATGAAGACATTCATATTCCAGGCAGTCATAATATTGAAAACATATTGACCGTTATTGCTTTATCTCATGCATTGGGCGTACCTGTAGAAACAATTCATCGTATTATTAGTGAGTTCCATGGCGTTGAACATCGTTTAGAACGCGTTAAGACGATTGATGGTATTACATTTTATAATGATTCTAAAGCGACTAATGTAGATTCTGTGGTTAAAGCATTAGAATCCTTTGATCAACAAGTTATTCTATTAGCTGGTGGTCATGATAAAATGACGCCTTTAGAAGACTTCATGGAGTTAGTTAAGGAGAAGACTAAAGCTGTTATTTTCATGGGGGAAGCAGCAGATCGTTTTGAGACGGCTGCAAAAGAGGCTGGTGTGAAGCCGATTTATCGTGCTTTATCCATGAAAGAAGCCGTAGAACAAGGCTATAAATTGGCAGAGACTGGCGATATTGTGCTATTATCTCCGGCTTGCTCAAGCTTTGATTGGTACAGCTGTTTTGAAGAGCGTGGAGATGACTTTAAACGTTGTGTTCATATGTTGCAAGAGGGAGGACACCATTAATGAAACGTGTTATTATTTCAGGTGGTGGCACTGGTGGACATATATATCCAGCAATAACTATATATAAGGAAATTATGAAACAAAATCCTGATGCAAAGGTGTTATATGTTGGTACCAAGCAAGGTCTCGAGGCTACATTAGTTCCTAAAGAGGGGATAGAGTTTACTACGATTCCTGTGCAAGGCTTGCAGCGTCAATTATCGTTAGGTACATTAGTTACATTAGGTAAAACTGCTTTAGGCATTGTAAAAGCTAATGCTATAGTTTGTAAGTTTAAACCTGATGTGGTTATTGGTACTGGTGGTTATGTATGTGGGCCTGTTCTCTTGGCTGCAGCATTACATAATATTCCTACTATAATTCAAGAACAGAATGTTATAGCAGGTATTACTAATAAAATTCTGAGCCGTTTTGTTGATGTGGTAGCCCTAGGCTATAAGGATGCAGAAGCATCGTTTTCTAAAGCAAAGCGCGTAGTCTATACAGGGAATCCTGTTCGTCCAGATGTGCTAGTTGATTCGAGAACAGAGGGACGTAACTATTTCAACTTAAGTGATGATACTTTTACAGTACTCATAGCTGGAGGTTCTCGAGGGGCGAGAACTATTAACAATGCTATGATAGATGTACATAAACACTTCCAAGGTGTGAAAGGTATTAAATTAATCCATATTACGGGAAACGGAGAATATGAATCTGTTTTATCCCAATTGGGTATTACAGATGGGGATGGTTTAGGTAGTTCATCTTTGATTTTGCCGTATTTACATGATATGCCAAAAGCACTAGCAGCAGCCGATTTAGCAGTATTTAGATCTGGTGCTATAGGTCTTGCAGAATTAGCAGTTCGCGGTATTCCATCCGTATTGATACCGTATCCATACGCAGCGGAAGATCATCAAACCTATAATGCACGTATCTTTGTACAAGAAGGGGCGGCTCATATGATTGTAGATAAAATGTTGAGTGCTCACGATTTAATAGGGGAAATCGAGATGTTTATGGCCAACCGTGATTTGTTGGCACAAATGGGAGACCGAGCATTGCAATTGGGGAAACCGAATGCGGCTCATGATATTGCAAAATTAGCTTTATCTATTGCAAAGTAACAAGGAGAGGTTTTATGTTAGACGGTATTCACAAAATTCACCTTATCGGTATTGGTGGATCTGGTATGCGTGCGATAGCGAATATTTTGATTCAAAAAGGTTATGATGTATCTGGTTCAGATATTGCTGAATCTGCAGTAATTTCTAAGTTTAGAGATATGGGTGCCACGGTGCATATCGGTCATAATAAAGAATATGTAAATGGTGTTGATGCCATAGTTCGTTCTACAGCGATTCGTGAAGACAATCCTGAAATTGTTGCCGCTAAAGAGCAAGGGATTACCATTTTACATCGTTCTGATATTGTAAAGGCTGTATTAGATGTAACAGATGGTATCGCAGTAGCTGGTGCGCATGGTAAAACATCTACAACTTCAATGATTGGACAAATTTTAGTGGAGGCTAATGCGGACCCTACGGTAATTATCGGTGGCGAAGTAGATTATCTCAAGGGTAGCAGTTGCCTTGGGAAAGGCCATTTTTCAGTTGTGGAAGCGGATGAGAGCGATGGTTCATTTTTAAAATTGCATCCACATACTATCGTTATAACTAATATTGAAGATGATCATATGGATCATTATAAGACTATGGATAACTTGTTAAACGCTTTCTGTGAGTTCGTCGAAACGTTACCAGAAGCGGGCAAGGCTATCGTATGTGGTGATAATGAAAATATTCGTTATGTTATGAGCCGCGTAAAACGTACTTTTATTACATATGGCTTAGAGGATAATAATGATTATGTAGCAAAAAATATTCATTATGTGGACTCTTCCTTGGTATATGATGTATATCATAAAGGTATTAATATAAGCCGTATTAGCTTGCGCGTGCCTGGAGAACATAATGTATTAAACTCATTGGCAGCCTTTATTGTGGCTCATGAATGTTGCGGTGTAGAAAATCGCTTTATTACAAAAGCGTTAGGTAAATTTATCGGTGCAAAACGACGTTTTGAAACAAAAGGTCATGTTGCTGGCGTCTGGGTTGTCGATGATTATGCACATCATCCAACAGAAATTAAAGCGACCTTAAGAGCAGCAAAAGAACTTGAAAAACATCGCGTTATTTGTGTGTTTCAACCGCATCGGTATACACGTACAAGCTTGTTGAAAGATGAATTTGCCACTGCTTTTACAAGTGCTGATGAAATATATATGACAGATATTTACAGTTCTGGTGAAGATCCGATTGCAGGTATCGATGGACGTACTATTCCTGACGCTGTTGAAGCTGCTACAAATAAGGTTGTACATTATGTACCATCTGTTGATGATATACCGGCTGTATTGGCAAAAATTGTGCGACCTAACGATCTGGTTATCACAATGGGGGCTGGTTCTATTAATCAATATGGACCAAAATTATTAGCTATATTGGAGGAAGGCTTACAATGAAAGATAGAAAAATAATCGTATTGATGGGTGGCCCTTCCAAAGAGGCTGAAGTATCTCGCCGTACTGGCGCTGCTATTGCGGAAGCACTCGAAAGTAAAGGGTATAATGCTCAAACATTAGAACTTAATCCTCGTACTGTTTTAAAAGACATTGAATCCTTAGGTGGAGAGATTGTATTTAATGCAATTCACGGTCGTTATGGTGAAGATGGTGCATTACAAGGCTTACTTGAAATGGCAGAAATTCCATATACTGGATCGGGCATCATGGCTCATGCGGTAGGAATGAATAAAAAAGTAAGCAAAGATGTTTTCAAAGGGGCTAATATTCCAACAGCTACTTCTGAATCCTTTAATGGTAATTTAGAATCTGCAGAAGCTATTATAGGACATATTCGTAAACAATTTACGATTCCTGTAGTGGTGAAATCTGCTACTCAAGGCTCTAGTATTGGCGTTACCATCGTTCGTGATGAGGCACAATTGGAAGCTGCTGTTACAGAAGCGCTAAAATATGATCCGATTCTTGTAGTAGAGCAATTTCTTGATGGTCGCGAATTTACAGTATCCGTTCTTGACGGCAAGGCATTGTCAGTAATTGAAATCCGTCCACATTCTGGGGAGTATGACTATACCAGTAAATATACTGTAGGTGCTACAGAATATTTAGTACCTGCGCCTATTAGTGAAGAAATGACTGCTGAAATGCAACGCATAGGGGAACTTGTGTATCGCGAAGTACAAGGCAGTGGGGTTATTCGTGTTGATATTATGACAGATCATGCAGATAATATGTATGTTCTAGAATACAATACTGTGCCAGGTATGACGGCAACGTCTTTAGTACCAAAGGCAGCTAAAGAAATGGGAATTGACTTTCCAACATTATGTGAAAAGATTCTATTAACAGCTAGTATAGGGAAATTTTAAGGGCTGAATAGAACATAAGGAGTTATCTATGGATGATAAGCAATACCATCCATCCAACTCTGGGGAGATGCAGTCTTCTACACCTGTTCATGATGAACGGGCTGTATTTAGAAAACGAGTGTTAAAAATCGGTGGTGCAGTTACTCTCGTGTTGGTGGGATTGTTTACACTACCTATTCCTTTTGGATCCTTAAAAATTATAGGATCGGATAAGGTAACTGTACAAGATGTAATGGTAGCAGGGGATATTCATGAACCTGTAAATATATTGCAAATTAGTACAGAGAAATTAAAAACTAGATTGGCGAAAGACTTACGGGTTGAAGAGGCCCAAATTAGTTATCAATTGCCATTTACAATGGTTGTACGTGTCATAGAACGCAAGGCTGTTGCAGTAGTACCAGCTCAGTTTGGTTATTTAACACTTGACAGTAAAGGTCAAGTGATTGCATCAGAGCCAGCCATACAAGATACGTCGGTACCGATGATATCAGGCGTTAAGGCGGGAAATATTTTGTTAGGTGATACCGTTGTGGATAAGCCCATTTTGGCGGCTCTTGAATACTTAAACTCTCTTGATGAGAGCACATTCAAGAATATTGCAGAAGTCAATATAGGAGATCCTGATGCAATAATGGCTTATACCGTATCGGGGGTGCAAATTAGATTAGGGGATAGTAAAGATTTACCTAAAAAAGCCGAGTTAACTCAGTCTATGTTACAAGATATTAAGACAACACATAGCAATGTACAATATATAGATGTTAATGTTTCATCGCCATATATAAAAACTGATGTAATACCGGAAGTTAAAAAGCATCAGACAGGAACAAAGACTACAGAAATTTCATCTACTAAGAAGGATGATAAAAAACAAGATAAGCAAGGTCATGTTGAAGATAAAAGGTAGATGATTGTCGTGAGACACGAACGGTGGGCAATAGCCTTAGTCAGTTGTATATTGGGTTTCATGGTTGTCACCCAATATAAGATGACTCAAGATAATATAGAAGAAAATATCCGTTTACAACGAGCTGGTGATTTAGCCGTACAATTGCGAGAGGCCCAAAGTGAACGTGATGCATTGTTAAAACAAATAGAAGAGCTTAAACAGTCTGGTGCTACTGGCAATGTTAAAGCAGACGAACAGTTGATGATGAAAGCTGCTTTAACTAATGTTAAAGGTACGGGTGTTAGTGTATTAATCGAGGATAGCTTAAAGCCAATTCAAAGTGGTGAAAATCCTAATTTATATGTAATTCATGATGAAGATATTTTACGTATTGTTAATGAATTGCGAGCTGGTGGGGCTGAGGCGATAGCTATCAATGATCAACGTCTCATAGGGACTTCTGAAATACGATGCTCTGGTCCAACTATTACCGTGAATGGTAAGGTTTTTGGGGCTCCTTTTACAGTTAAAGCGATTGGTGATCCAAAAACATTAAATTCTGCGCTCACCATGCGAGGCGGTGTGGTAGATTCCTTGAAACACTGGGGCATAAAGGTAACCATAAAGGAAGAAAATGAAATAGCTATTCCAGCTTTTACAGGAACCTTCAGAGAAGAGCATATAAAGCCTAATGAAACAGGAGGTAAAGAATGAATATTTATATCTTTGCCATTGTTGGTCTAATTGTAGGTACTACATTAGGGTGGCTTTCACCATTTCATATACCTATAAGTTATGCAAATTACACATCAGTCGCTGTTCTGGCTGCACTAGATGCTGTATTTGGTGGTAGCCGTGCTGCATTGGAACGAACCTTTGATCTTAGTAATTTTGTGCTTGGGTTCTTTTCAAATGTTGTGTTAGCTGTTATTCTTGTATATGTAGGTGACCTCATAGGAATTAACCTATATTACGTAGCTCTTATTGGCTTTGGATTGCATGTATTTATTAATGTAGGCGCTATACGAAAGATTATTATGACTAAGCGATTCTAATAAATCACATTCTATATAGTGGAAAGTTTTTAAATTTTAGTGTAAAATAAATGTAATTGTTATAAGATTGTCAGTATATAAATCGATACATTGGGACGTATATTGATACGATAGATAACGATAAGAGGAGGAAGTTCAATGTCTGATTTTGCAAATATTAAAGTTATCGGTGTTGGTGGCGGCGGTAATAACGCTGTTAATCGCATGGTAGATAGCGATCTTAAAGGTGTTCAATTTTTATCCGCTAATACTGAAAGCCAAGTGCTTGAATTATCTAAAGCGGATGTAACGATTCAAATTGGCGAGAAGGTTACAAAAGGTCTTGGTGCAGGCGCAAATCCACAAATCGGTGAAGAGGCTGCTCAAGAAAGCCGCGAAGAAATTATAAAAGCTCTTGAAGGTGCTGATATGGTATTCGTAACTGCTGGTATGGGTGGTGGTACTGGTACAGGTGCTGCTCCTATCGTTGCAGAATGTGCTAAAGAAATCGGTGCATTGACAGTCGGCGTCGTTACTAAACCGTTCGCATTTGAAGGTAAACGCCGTCGTGCACAAGCGGAAAAAGGCATTGAATTCTTGACTCAAAAAGTAGATACTATTATCGTTATTCCTAATGATAAATTGTTGCAAGTTGTAGATAAAAAATGTTCCTTAAGCGATGCATTCCGTACAGCTGATGATGTACTTCGCCAAGGTATCAAGGGCATTTCAGACTTGATTCAAGTTCCTGGCTTGATCAATCTTGATTTTGCAGATGTTAAAACTATCATGACTGAACAAGGCGAAGCATTGATGGGGATTGGCGTTGGCGAAGGTGAAAACCGCGCTGCTGACGCAGCTAAAATGGCTATTAATAGCCCATTGTTGGAAACATCTATCGATGGTGCAAAAGGCATCTTACTCAATATTTCTGGTAGTGCTAACTTAAGCTTGTTTGAAATTAATGAAGCTGCCGAAATTATTTCTGAAGCGGCGGATCCTGATGCAAATATTATCTTCGGTTCCGTTATCGATGAAAGCTTAGGCGATACAGTTCAAATTACTGTTGTGGCAACTGGTTTTAATTCAAATACTAAGAATGTACCTGAATTCGGTAAAACAACAACTACATCCCGTCCGGCATCCACTACAAATACTAACAGTGGTATCCCTGATATCCCTGTATTCATGAAACGCTAATTTATAGATTGTATAATTACTATACCTATTGATTAGTAACTTATTAAGACATACCGTTGGTATGTGTATAGGAGGTAAAAATGAAGAAATTAGTATTATTAACTTTAGCAGCTACAGTTGTAGCCGGTAGTGCATTTGCTGCAGCTCCTGTAACGAAAATTAGTGATGGATCCACTAAGGTACAAGCTGATTATGCTTTTAAACAACACGTATCTAACGGTGGCGGCAATAGCAATGATGGTTTCGGTGTTTCTTTACAACACGACCTTTCCAATAAAGCCGCATTACAATACTCTTACGATAAATTAAATGCAAAAAATGGTGATATTAAAGATCATCAATTAGCATTGGTTTATAAAGTACATCCAAATGTAAATTTATATGGTGCAGGTACTGCGATTCGTACAAATGATACTGAACTTGGTTTCCAAGCTGGTGTTATCGGTCATGTACCTTTGACTAATAAAGTAAACGGCTTTGCTAAGGCTGGTTGGGGTAATGATATTAAGCAAACTTATCAAGTAGGTGCTCAATATGAAGTACGCCCTGATGTAGATTTGAATGTATACTATGGCTATGATAAATATAGTGTAGATAGCAATGATAAAACTGCAAAAGGTTTACACGCTGGTGTAGGCTATTCCTTCTAAGGATGATGATGACCACTCTTTTGAGTGGTCTTTTTTTATATATTTACTGTTTTATTGTATATTTGTTAATTATTTTTCCTAAATAAGGTACTTAATATATTCTATATATATATTTAATAAGTGTTGAGTTACTAATAGTTAGTTAAATCTTCTATGTATACAATATATTTACTGAATATACGTTGTATATTTAAATTAGTTTAGGTATGATAAATATGTAATATTCATTTCAGATAGGATGGTGCTAGTTATGACAAGTGTTGCTGCAAAGCATGCAAAAGGAAAAAAATTAAAAGACGTGATCTTCGTAACTGCTGGTCAAGCTCAAGCTGATGCTAAAGAAAATGGCCGTGAGAATGTTGTAAATGGTACGTTGGGTGCTATTCATGATGAAGAGGGAAACTTAGTTTTTCTTAAGACCGTTAAAGAAGAATATTTGAGTCTTTCGGATTCTGAACATGTTGGTTATGCACCAATTGCGGGTATTCCAGATTTTTTGTGTGCTGCAGAAAAAGAATGTTTTGGAAATTTCCGCCCAGAAGGTCATATTCGTAGCATTGCTACCGCAGGTGGCACTGGTGGTATTCATCATTTGATTCATAACTATACGGAGCCTGGTGATGAAGTATTAACAGCGGATTGGTACTGGGGTGCATACCGTGTTATTTGTAGTGATACTGGACGTACACTAGTTACGTATTCCTTATTTGATGAACATAATAACTTTAATCATGAGGCATTCCAAAATCGTGTAAACGAATTGGCGGCTAAACAAACAAATGTGGTTGTTATCTTTAATACACCTGGTAATAACCCAACCGGCTACTCTATTGAGGATAAAGATTGGGATTCTATCCTTAATTTCCTGAAGGATTTAGTTGCTATTGGTCGAAATAATGTGATTATTGGTATTGATGTAGCATATCTTGATTACTCTGGTGAAAAAGATGAGGTACGTGCGTTCTTCAATAAATTTAGTCATTTGCCAAAAGAAATTCTCACCTGTGTGTGTTATAGCTTATCTAAAGGATTTACTATGTATGGTCAGCGCGTTGGTGCGATGATTGGAATCTCTGACGATGAAGAAATAGCTGATGAGTTTTTCGAAGTTAACAAATCTACAAGTCGTGCTACATGGTCCAATATTTGTCGCCCCGCAATGCGTACAATGGCTAATATTGTGGCTGATCCAGCTAAGTTTAAGGAATATGAAGCTGAACGCAATTGCTATTATCAATTAATTCGCGATCGTGCTGATATCTTTAAACAAGAAGCAGCACAAGTAGGACTTCCCATGTTACCTTACCGTGGTGGGTTCTTTATTACAATCCCTACAGACTCTGCAAATGCTATCTGTGAAGAGTTGAAGAAAGAACATATTTATATTATTGCATTAGCAAATGGTATTCGTATAGCGGCCTGTGGTATTCCTAAAAAACAAATGACAGGACTCGCAGGAAAAATTTATACTGCTATGAAACGTCTTGGCAAATTATAATCGATAAGTAAAACTTATACTAAAAGCTGCTTGATCCATATATCAAGTGGCTTTTTTCTATACATATATCATTAAAACTAATTATTCTTAATATGTAAAATCTTGTATAGTTAAAGGTAGCATATATGAAGTTTTTGTTTGTTGAGGTATTTTATGCAACAATATGTAAGAACAATGTTTATAACTTTAGTTATATGCATTGGTATTTTTTTGGCCTCTCTCGTGATAGGCCGTTTCTTTATTCCCATAAATGAAGTGATGAATATCTTATCTTCCAAATTTCTAGTACTACCTATAACATGGGATGCATCTATGTATAATGTAGTAATGGAAATTAGACTACCTCGAGTATTAGGGGCTATTGCTGTAGGTATTGCATTAGCCGTTTCTGGTGCCGCCTACCAAGGGGTATTCCGTAACGATTTAGTATCTCCAGATTTATTAGGTGTGTCACATGGCGCTAGTGTAGGTGCATGTATAGGTATATTATTGCATTTATCGTTATATGGCGTTGCCATACTAGCCTTTATGGGTGGTATTTTGGCGGTTTGTTTAACCTTGTTATTGCCTAAATTGATTCAGAATCAATCGCGTATCGTTTTAGTATTATGTGGTATTATCGTTTCCGGATTTATGGCTGCTATAATTGGTTTGCTTAAATATATTGCAGATCCTGATACAGAGTTACAAGATATTGTTTATTGGCAGTTGGGAAGCTTAGCAAAGGTTACGTGGGATAATTTGCTATATGTATTGCCTATTATTATCATTGGCACAATCGCAGTGTTAGCCTTAAGATGGAGACTTAATATTTTGTCTCTTTCTGATCAAGAGGCTCAAAGCTTAGGGGTAAATGTAAATCGAGAACGACTTGTTATCATCGGTATTTCTACGCTTCTAACAGCTGCAGCAGTATGCCTTAGCGGTACTATCGGCTGGGTTGGTCTTGTTATACCACATTTATCTAGAATGTTAGTAGGTAATGATCATAAAAAATTAATTCCCGCTACGATTTTAGTGAGTGCTTCTTTTTTGATGATTGCTGATTTATTTGCTCGTTCCTTAACAACTGCAGAGATTCCACTTGGGATTTTATGTGGTTTTATTGGGACACCGTTCTTTGCATGGGTATTATATAAACAACGGAGGTACTTCTAATGGATTCATTTGAACTCGTCGTTGATTCTATATCATTTGCCTATGATAAGAACCAACCCAATATTTTTAGTGATTTATCCTTCTCTGTAAAAGCTGGTGATGCATTGGCGTTACTAGGTAGGAATGGGGTAGGCAAATCTACCTTATTAAGCTGTTTAATGTGCTTTAATCATGTTCAACAAGGACATATTTATTGTAGTGGTGTAGACTTAATGACTGCATCAATCAAGGAACGGGCTAAGTTAATTGCTTTTGTACCACAGATTATAGGGGCTGATATAGCTTATACGGTACGAGATTATATTTCCTTTGGTGCTACCTTGCGAACCGGTATGTTCTCATCTCCAGGTAAAGAAGAATTTGAAAAAACTGATTCTATTATGGACATGCTTGGTATTACGGCGTTAAAGGACAAACCATGCCGTGATTTAAGTGGTGGTCAACGGCAATTAGTTGCTATAGGTCGTGCCTTGTTACAAGATACACGCTTATTACTTATGGATGAGCCTACATCTGCTTTAGATATACGTAATCAGGTTATTGTTTTAGAAACAATTGATCAATTACGCGCCCAAGGATATGCTATTATTTTCACTACACATTTACCGGAACAGGCGTTGTTGTTAAATAGCCGTGTTGGTTTATGTCGTGGTGGATCTATAGATTTTTATGATTCTGTTAGTGATGTGACCTTAGAAGCGCTCGAGGAGATTTATAAGACTAAGCTAAGCTTATTCTATAGCGATACAGTTAATCGTACTGTATGTGTTATCCCTCAATTAGGTCAGAAAGGAATGTAAGTATGAAGCGTATTATTGTATTTTTATTAGCCCTTATGACGGCTCTATTCATGTTAGCTGGATGTGGCACAGAGAATGCATCACAAGGTAATCAATCTGCTACGCGTGTAGTAAAGGATATCGATGGAACAGATGTAACAATTCCTAAAGATATAACAAAGGTTGCCGATTTATGGCATGCCAATAATCAAGTTGTATTGATGCTTGGTGGTGCGGATAAATTAGTGTCTACCACAACTTCTGTTCAAGGCTTGCCTTGGTTCGCTAAAGTGTACCCACGCATTAAAGAAATTCCAGCACCTGTAAAAGGTACTGATGTACAAATGGAAGAAATCCAAAAATTAAAACCTCAAGTTGTATTAGCAAGTAATAAGAATCAAATTGAAATGGCGCGTAATGCAGGGATTCCAGCAGTTCGTGTAAACTTCCAAGACTATGATGGATTACGTAAAGTTATTAATATTACAGCTGAAGTATTAGGTGATAAAGCCCCTGAAATGGCAAAACAATACCTAGCTTACTTAGATGGTAAAATTAAATTTGCTGAAGATAGAACAAAAAGTATTGATGATGCTAACCGTCCATCTGTATTACATATTGTAGGTGGAGACAACTTATTAAAGGTTGATGGCGATAAAACAATTATCAATGAATGGATTCGTTACGCTGGTGGTAAAAATGCCATCACTACTAAAGGTTCTCAAATTACTGTAACAATGGAAGAAATCGTTAAAGCTAACCCTGATATTATCATTATTGGTGGTACACAATCACGCAAAGGTATTGAAGCGATTAAGAATGATCCACAATGGGCAAGCCTTAAAGCAGTACAAAACGGTCGTATTTACAGCAATCCTGTAGGTACTTTCAACTGGGATCGTTACAGTGCTGAGTCTGCATTACAAATCTTATGGGCAGGTCAAATCATACAACCTCAATTATTTAATGATATTGATTTAGTGAAAGAAACAAAATTATTCTATAAGACTTTCTTACGCTATGATTTATCTGATGCTGAGGCACAACGTATTATTGCTGGAGAAGGACCTCAATAGAAATATTGATACTAGTCTAGTAATATATTTTATTTATTTAGAAGCGAAAATAGTAAAAATAAAAATCAAAAGCGTACGCATTAGGAAATATCCTTCATGCGTACGCTTTTGTAGTCTTAGTGAATATCTTTATGTTCTTTAATATCTTGGTCAGCTTCTTTAGCTAAATCTTCTAGAGCTCGTTTAGGAGCGGTCCTTTCACCTGTTTCTGGGTCTACAAATTCAACGCGATCCAAGGTGCTTGTAATTTGACCACGAATGAAGCTTAAGTAGATTTCGTATAATTCTTTTTTTTCTGCTAATTCCTCTGGTGTTAATTCTTGCCCAGATTTTTTCTTTGCAGCTAGTTCATTTATTCGTTTTAATGTATCGTTAATATGACTCATATGCGCCTCCTGTATTCTATATTAGAATAGCATGTTTTATTATAACATAGAACTTAATGAATACGTATGGTAAGATATAAGTTGTACGCGTCTGTACTTTCACAGGTGAGAAAGGAGAACTGTATGCGTGTAACAAAAGCGATAAAGGCAGAGCAGTTGAAACTGTTACAAGAGCATTATTTTGATGCAAAACCTGCCCTTGAGTATACAAATGAATTTGAATTATTAGTTGCTGTAGTTTTGTCTGCACAATGTACGGATGAACGAGTTAATATTGTTACTAAACGATTGTTCCCAGAACTTAATCATCCTGCAAAGATGCTTGCAATCGGAGTTGCTAAGTTAGAGACTCTCATTAAAGATTGCGGCCTTTATAAGTCCAAGGCAAAAAACTTAATTGCTACTTGTCAAATTTTAGTTGAACAATATCATGGAGAGGTGCCTCGTGAGTTTGATCAACTCGTTGAATTGCCTGGTGTGGGGCGTAAAACAGCAAATGTTGTGGTATCCGTTTTATTTGGTACACCAGCCATTGCGGTAGATACACATGTATTTCGCGTGTCTAACCGATTAAAATTAGGTATTGCTAAGACGCCGGAAGAGATGGAACAAAAGTTACAAAAGGCAATTCCAAAAAAGGACTGGGCTGCTGCACACCACTGGTTAATCTATCATGGCCGTAGAGTGTGTAAGGCTCGTAAGCCTTTGTGTAATGAATGTTTTTTAAATCATCTATGTCCTTCAGCCGGAAAGGTTTAATATGAAAGTAAATAACGAAGAATTTATTGCCCTTTGTGCTAATCATGGTATTGAGGGAATTGATATTGTAAATGAGTTAATGCGTTTTAAAGTGCTAGATCAATTGATTTCTAGTAATGCTAGCTCCCGTGAGTGGGGGGTAACGGCAGATGATTTATATGCGTTAGCAGAAAAATCCACAGTAGAATCCTTTGGTCCTGTACCATATGATTTGAATACATTCCAAGCTCTTTATGGACCATCCTTTAGAGTGGAATTGTTTGATTTTATTAGTGACACAGGCATTTTAGAAGGTCTAGATGTAGGCACTATTTGGGAAACTCCTGTTCGTGAAAGTATCGAAGCTCATAGTAAAACGGGAGAATTGGTTCTGTATGCTTATGTAGAAGAATATGCAGGCATGGTTGAAGAGATTCTTCAATCTTATGAAGATAAAAAAGTCGTTCTGTATACGGCATCTCCCGTGTGTTATAGCATTTTGACACGTTTATATCCGATGGCTCAAATCATTAATCAATGGCCTCATCGTAGCTATTTTGACCATATCTTTACAGGCACAGTTGGTATGTTCCAATCCTCTGAAGATATTGTAGAAGAGGTCGCTAACGGATTACATAACTTGGTTCCAGAAGGGACTGCTCAATTATTCTTACCTGCTACAATGGCACAAAATCAATTGGGCTTAAATAATATGGCGTTGCAATTTTTCTTGAACCAAAAACGAGTAGAAGCTATACGAGAATGGACTCCATTAGGGGCTTATGAAATCGTATATGGTAAATACGATGTAAAAAAAATGCGTGTTGGTCTTCGTGAACGTGTAGGGGATGAGTGGAAAACAATTAATTATATTCCATTACCTCATGGCGTATTTGCGCAATTGCCAGTATTTACGGTATTAAATTATGGCTTGTCCTTGCGCTCTATTTTGTTGCCCGGCGGTCAAACGGACGTAGCCTTAGGTCAAGATGGTATTTATTGCATTGATAGCCGTGTATCTGAATTAGGTCGCACTGCTCTTATTGAAAGTGGAGCTTATTTTCTTACTTTTAAACGTCATACTGATTATATTGATGTAGATATTACGACAGAAGCGCCTGTAGATGATATGTACTGGATGTTCCCAGATGCTGAATTAGCATATATGTGGTATGCCTATTTCTGTAGCACTACGGGTCAAACATTGATTCAAGAAATCTCCATGCTCGTTCAAACAGATGAATCCTTTGGCTATATGCTTAGTAGCGTACGTCGTCGCGTATTAGATGTAAAGGATGAAGCCCAACTAATTAAATCTGTACAGGCTGCTGACGAGGCATATATCAAGGCTGTTACGGAGGCTACAAGGAGTTGGAAAGAGACCGTAGATTCATTAGGTGCACAAGTTATGCCACCTACAGCTTCTATTGATATTGAAGATTATAGTGACTATAAAAAAGAATTGTAAATCATATAATTTTGGTTTAAAATATATCGTATCCTAAAAAATATAAACTACTAAATATAGTAGATACGAAACATAGCATATGAATATGTAAGAAAGGAGGACCTATGGCAGTTATTAATTTTGAAATCTTCAAGGTTATTGGTACTTTATCTGAAGATAAAGATGGTTGGAAAAAACAATTAACATGTACTAGTTGGGGAAAATACAATCCTAAGTTTGATCTTCGTGCTTGGGATAGTGAATATACAAGCATGAAAAAAGGTATTACCCTTTCTTTAGAGGAGCTTATTGCATTGCGTGACATCCTCAACGAAAGTGACTTGGAAGCTATTTTAGCTGAGGCTATTGAAGAAAAGCAAGCGTCCAAGGAATAGTATTGGTTACTTGCATTTGTGCAGGTGTCATGCTATAATCTATAAGAATAATATTGATTGCTGGAAAGAGGTGTATAGAATGAAACAAGGTATTCATCCAGACTATAAAGAAGCTACAGTAACTTGCGGTTGTGGCAACACATTCAAAACTGGCTCTGTAAAAGAAGACCTTCGTGTAGACGTTTGCTCCAAATGCCATCCGTTCTTCACTGGTCAACAACGTGCGGCTCAAGCTCGTGGTCGTATTGAACAATTTAACAAACGTTACGGCAAATAATTTGTTTTGTAATGTAACATGTATTGGCAGGGCTGTTGGCTCTGCCTATATTTGTTTATGAGAGGAGATCTTGTGAACAGAGAACGTATAAAAAAGTTTGTCGGAGGACAGGCTGTGATCGAAGGTGTCATGATGAGAGGCCCTGGCTATACGGCAACTGCCGTACGTGAACCTGCGGGAACTATTGTAGTTCAAAAAGAGGCTACAAAGTCCATTGCTGACACATATCCAATATTGAAAAAACCATTTCTTCGTGGCTGTGTAGCTCTCTATGAATCTCTAGTGATAGGCATGAAGGCTTTATCCTTCTCTGCTAAGGCTGCTGGCGATGAAGAGGAAGAAATGTCTAATAGTGAAATCGCCATTACCATGGTCATTTCTACACTGTTTGCGATAGCTGTGTTTTTGGCATTGCCTACATTTATCGTAAAATTCATTCCTGGTGTACAGGATAATCATATAGTATTAAATCTCATTGAAGGTGTCATTCGTTTAGTACTTTTCTTACTTTATATTTGGGGGATTGGTCTTACGAAGGATATTCAACGAGTTTTCCAATATCATGGGGCAGAGCATAAAACGATTCATACTTATGAATTAGATTTGCCTTTAACTGTAGAAAACGTTCGCCAACAAAGTCGCTTACATGCGCGATGTGGTACAAACTTCTTACTTATTGTTATGGTAGTTAGTATCTTTGTATTTGCTTTCTTGGGTTGGCCCAATTTGTTGGAACGTATCATGAGCCGCGTACTCCTTATGCCTGTAGTAGCTGGTATTGCGTACGAGGTGATTCGTCTTGCTGGACGTAGCGATCATTCTTTTGTGAAAGCTCTTATTAAACCAGGTCTTGCGTTACAATATATGACAACGCGTGAACCAGAAGATGATCAAATTGAAGTTGCTATACGAGCTTTAGAAGAGGTCCGTCCGCCTGAGAGTGACGCATATGAAGAGGAATAAACATGTTAGTTGATAAATTACAAGTTATTGAAGATAAATTTATGGATCTTGAGCAGCGTATTAGTGACCCAGAGGTCATTGCTCGCCAAGATGAATGGCGTAAATTGACCCGTCAACATGCTCAATTATCTGAAACCGTTGAAACGTTCCGTACTTATAAAAAAGTTTTATCTGGTATTGATGAAGCTATGGAAGTTATTGAAGATAAATCCATGGACGAAGAATTCCGAGAAATGGCTCAAGAGGAATTGAAAGAGTTAAAACCTCAAAAAGAGGAATTGGAAGAAAAGTTGCAAGTTCTATTATTGCCTAAGGATCCTAATGATGATAAAAATATTATCATTGAAATTCGCGGGGGCGCTGGCGGTGATGAAGCTGCATTATTTGCAGGCGACTTGTTCCGCATGTACACAAAATATGCGGAAAGCCAAGGCTGGCGTTGTGAGATTATCGATGCTAATGAACCAGAGCTTGGTGGCTTTAAAGAGGTTATTTTCTCTGTGGATGGTGAAAATGTATACTCTAAGATGAAATTTGAATCTGGTGTACATCGTGTACAACGTGTACCGGCTACAGAAACACAAGGCCGTGTACATACATCTACAGTTACAGTAGCCGTATTGCCAGAGATGGAAGATGTTGATATTGAAGTTAATGAAAAAGATTTAAAAATTGATACATATCGTGCGAGTGGTGCCGGTGGTCAGCATATCAATAAAACTGAGTCTGCTGTTCGTATTACACACTTACCATCTGGTATCGTTGTAGCATGTCAAGATCAACGATCTCAATTACAAAACCGTGAAAAAGCTATGCGTGTATTGCGTGCTAAGTTACAGGATCAAGCTGAACAAGAGGCCATTTCTAGTATGGCTGCAGATCGTAAGAGTCAAGTCGGCACCGGTGATCGTAGTGAACGTATTCGCACCTATAACTACCCACAAGGTCGCGTCACAGATCATCGTATTAATTTAACATTATATAAATTAGATGCTATTTTAAATGGCGATCTTGATGAAATTATTCAAGCCTTAAATGCTGCAGACCAAGCGGCAAAAATGCAGGAGGCTAATACAAATGCATAAGGAGATTTGGACAATCGGTCGTATTCTCCAGTGGACAGAGCAGTACTTTCAAAGCAAGGAGATGGATACACCTCGACTTGATGGGGAAGTACTGCTTTCTCACGTTTTAGGTAAAGATCGGATTTATCTATATACCCATTATGACCAACCGCTTATTCAAGACGAGCTCGATGCCTTTAGGCCTCTCGTTCAACAACGGGCTAAGGAGCATTGTGTAGCGGCTATCATTGGGGAAAAGGACTTTATGGGGTTGACCTTTAAGGTGAATGATAAGGTATTGATTCCACGACCTGATACGGAAACCTTGATTGAGCATGTACTAGGTACTTATCCAAAAGATAGTAATGTGCGTATTCTTGATGTATGCACAGGCCCTGGGACGATATTGTTAAGTTTACTACACTATTTGCCGAATGCGTGTGGTGTAGGTCTTGAAATATCTACCGATGCTTTGTTAGTGGCTGAGGAGAACGGTGAAAGATTCAACTTAAATGATCGTGTTCAATTTTTAGAGTCCGATATGTTTTCTGCCTTGGCTGGTAACGCTGAAAAGTTTGACCTCATCGTATCGAATCCACCATATATTCGTACGGGAGATGCTAAATTATTGTCTCAAGACGTGTTAAATGAGCCGCATATTGCCTTGTTTGGTGGTGAAGATGGTTTAGAATTCTATCGTATTTTAGCAAAAGAATGTAGAAATTATTTAAACGCTAATGGCCGTGTGGCGTTTGAAGTAGGCTTTGACCAAGCAGAAGAGGTAGGTGCTTTATTGCAAGAAACAGGTCAATATTCGAATATTCAATTTATAGCTGACCTCGGTGGTCATAACCGGATAGTGACAGCTGTATATGAGGGCTAATATGGATACTAAAATCATTACAAATCCATCAGAACAAGATATAGATACGTTAGCCCGTGCTTTGCGCAATGGTGAATTGGTGTCTATTCCTACAGAAACTGTATATGGATTAGGTGCAAATGGTCTAGATCCAGAGGCGATGGATAAAATCTATGCTGCCAAAGGACGGCCTTCTGATAATCCACTCATTTTGCATGTTCCTAATAGTGAAAGCATAAAACCTTTAGTAACAGAAATTTCTGCTACGGCGCAAGCCTTAATGGATGCATTCTGGCCAGGGCCATTAACGATTACATTGCCTAAATCTGATTTAGTGCCAGATCGTGCAACAGGTGGGTTAACTCGTGTGGCGCTTCGGTGTCCTGATCATGAGGCATGTCGAGTATTATTAGAGCGTGCAGGCATACCTATAGCGGCACCTAGTGCCAATATTTCAGGGCGCCCAAGTCCAACTACTGCAGAAGATGTATATAATGATATGAATGGTCGCATTTCCTATATCTTAGATGCTGGTCCATGTACGATTGGTGTAGAGTCTACTGTTGTGGAAGTCCATGATGATAAGGTCATTATATTGAGACCTGGTGGAATTACAAAAGCTCAACTTGAAGGTGTTGTGTCTACAGTTGAGTATGATACTGCTCTAGTTAATGCTACCACTAAGCCAAAGGCTCCCGGGATGAAATATACGCATTATGCACCTGATGCACCTATGACAGTTGTTGTAGGTAATCCAGAGGACATAGCATCTATGTTTAAGGCGCTTTCAGAAGGTATAGAAGGTCCCATAGGGTGTTTGGTAAGTCATGAAACGTATAACTTGATTAAAGAGGATGGACAATTTATGTGCCATTGTTTTGGCCATCATGGAGATGCATTAGCATTGGGGCACGACTTTTATAAAAGTCTATTACATTTTAATGAAAATCATGTTACGCTAATCCTAGCAGAAGGTGTTGATGATGATGGTTTTGGTGTTGCCATTATGAATCGAATGGAAAAAGCATCGAGTCATCATATCATTTATAAGTAAATTTACTAGCATAAAGATGTCCACTGATAATAGAAAAATGTCTTTACATATTGGATAGATTTGCTATAATGTATAAAGTAATCACAAAATGTGATTGAGTAAGGATGTTATTATGAATATTTTATTTGTATGTACCGGTAACACTTGCCGCAGCCCAATGGCTGAAGGTATTACACGGGCTCTTGCAGTGGAGAAACATAAGGATGTTACAACTGTATCAGCTGGTTTATTTGCCGCTTATGGAGCAAAACCAACTGAACAAGCCGTAGTAGCTGTCCGTTCCATTGCAGATATTTCCAACCATGAATCGAGACCCTTAACGATGGAACTCGTAAATGCAGCAGATCTTATTCTTGGTATGACGAAAGATCACAAATCTGTACTACTTCGCCAATTCCCCTTTGAGGAAGGTAAAATTAAAACAATTTCCGAGTGGGGTGGTCTAGATGGTGATGTTACGGACCCATATGGATCTGACCAAACCGTATATAATCAATGTGCGGAACAAATTTATCACTTAGTAGAGGCTGGTCTTACATCAGTGCCTCAGAAGGCGTAGGAGATGAAATTATGAAAGTTGCAATCGGTTGTGATCATGGCGGATTAAATCTGAAGGAATCTGTTAAAGAGGTATTGAGTGCATTGGGACATGAAGTAGAGGATTTTGGTTGTTATTCAGCTGAGTCTTGCGACTATCCTGATATTGCAGTACCTGTAGCAAATGCAGTTGTATCTGGTCAAGCAGATCGCGGTATTTTGATTTGTGGTACGGGTATCGGTATCGGTATTGCAGCAAATAAGATAGCGGGCATTCGCGCTGCTCTTTGTCATGATACATTTTCTGCTCACGCATGTCGTGAACATAATGATGCGAACATCCTTACTATGGGTGAACGCGTTATTGGACCAGGCCTTGCTAACGATATTGTAACCATTTTTATGGAAACTGAGTTTGAAGGTGGACGTCATGCACGTCGTGTAGAGAAAATAAAAGCATTAGAGAAATAATACATCATTACTTTATAGATAGTTGTTCTATATGAGGAGGATACTCATGAGTTTCTTAGAAAAACAAGACCCTAATATTCAAGCTGTTATCAACCAAGAGTTAGCACGCCAACGCGATAAATTAGAAATGATTGCTTCTGAAAATTTTGTTTCTCAAGCTGTAATGGAAGCTCAAGGTAGCGTATTGACTAACAAATATGCAGAAGGGTATCCTGGCAAACGCTATTATGGCGGTTGTGAAAATGTTGATGTTATTGAAACATTGGCTATCGAACGTGCAAAACGCCTGTTCGGTGCAGAACATGCTAATGTACAACCTCACTCTGGTTCTCAAGCAAACTTTGGCGTGTATTTCGCATTATTACAACCAGGTGATACTATTGTGGGTATGAACTTGTCCCACGGCGGTCATTTGACTCATGGTTCTCCAGTTAACGTATCTGGTACATATTTCAATGTAGTACCTTATGGTGTAGATGCTGAAACACAACAAATCGACTACGATGAGTTCCGTAAAATTGTATTAGAAGCAAAACCTAAGTTGATTATCGCTGGTGGTAGTGCTTATAGCCGTCAAATCGACTTTAAGAAAATGGCTGAAGTGGCACACGAAGTAGATGCTATTTTCATGGTAGATATGGCTCACTTTGCTGGACTTGTAGCAGCTGGTTTACATCCAAACCCTGTGGAATATGCAGATATCGTTACTACAACAACTCATAAAACATTGCGTGGCCCTCGTGGTGGTATGATTCTTTGCAAAGAAAAGTATGCTAAAGCAATCGATAAAGCTATCTTCCCTGGCATCCAAGGTGGTCCTTTGATGCATGTTATCGCTGCTAAAGCTGTAGCATTTGGTGAAGCTTTACAACCTGAGTTCAAAGTATATGCACAACAAGTCATCGACAATGCAAAAGCGCTGGCTGCAGCATTACAAGAAAAGGGCTTAACAATTGTTTCTGGCGGTACAGATACTCATGTTATGCTTGTAGATGTTCGTAATACTGGTTTAACTGGTAAAGAAGCTGAACACTTACTCGATGAAGTAGGTATTACATGTAATAAAAATACAATTCCATTTGATCCAGCTAGCCCATTTGTAACAAGCGGTATTCGTCTTGGTACGCCAGCTCTTACAACGCGTGGTTTGCAAGTGAAAGATATGGAAGAAATTGCCGATATTATTGCAGTGGTTCTTAAAAATCCTGAGGATAAATCGGTCCATGAAGAAGCTAGTAAACGTGTTGCTGCACTTTGTGAAGCGTATCCATTGTACTAATCGATTGTATTAATATTAAATATATATTTATAGTCCTATAAGTTTATAGGTAGTGTAAAAGGGGTGTGCCATCGGCACATCCCTTTCAATATTTTTATGGCATGATTTTCTAATCTGTGATAGAGTAAATATGATAGTTAATCGCTAGAATGGGATATGTATATTGTTTTATAGGAGGACAGTCATGAAAGTTAATGTTATGACACATCCATTGATTCAACACAAAGTTACATTGATGCGTGACGTACAAACAGGCTCTAAAGATTTCAGAGAACTACTTGATGAAATTACTATGTTGATGGGGTATGAAATTACACGCAACTTACCACTTGAGGATGTGGAGGTAGAAACACCACTAACTAAAATGACTGGCAAACGAATTGCAGGTAAAAAACTGGGTATTATTCCAATTCTTCGCGCTGGTCTAGGTATGGTAAATGGTATGCTTAGTTTAATTCCAACTGCAAAAGTTGGTCATATTGGTTTGTACCGTGATCCTGAAACTTTGAAACCAGTAGAATACTACTGTAAACTACCAGCTGACGTAGGGGAACGCGACTTCATCGTAACTGATCCAATGCTTGCTACTGGTGGTAGTGCAGCCGCAGCGATTACATTGCTAAAAGAAAAAGGTGCTAAACATATTAAATTAATGTGCTTAGTAGCTGCTCCCGAAGGTGTAGAGGCTGTAAATAAAGAACATCCTGATGTTCCTATTTATGTAGCGGCCCTCGACGAAAAACTTAATGATCATGGTTACATCTTACCTGGCTTAGGGGATGCTGGTGACCGTATCTTCGGTACAAAATAAAATACAATAAAACGACATATTAGAATATAATAAGGGGACATGACGACATATTATTAGATTTGAAATAATAACAAATTATCTAAGGCGTATGTCGTTTTCTCTTATTTAGGGTTGAATAAAAATTACATAAGGTATACAATACAAGTGTAAAAGTATTTTTTTATTTTAGGTGGGACGGATTTTGTTCACATGGGACGAAAAACGATTCATGTAATCCCAACGGGTAAAGGAGGGACCCGATGAACGAATTTCTAATGATATGTGAACGTATTGTTCCTGAAATTGTTAGCGTATTGAAGGAGCGATACAAAATACTAAACCACCTTGTTTATGAAGAGCCTATAGGCCGTAGAACATTAGCTACAGCAACGGATCTTCCAGAGCGAACCGTACGAAGTCATATTGAGTTAATGCGTGCTAATGGTCTTGTAGACATTTATAAACCAGGGATTTTTCTCACTGATGAGGGACATGCAATTGTTCCGAAGTTACGAAATTTTTTAAATGAGCTAGATCGTATTAACGAGCTAGAACATCGATTGACTGAAGCACTTCATATCGATAGAGTTGTTATTACACCTACAGAAGGAACCTTGATGGTTAAAAAGTTAGGTTTTACAGCGGCAAAGTTATTGCAAGACCTATTGAAACCTAATGCAGTAGTAGCCATCAGTGGCGGTAGTACCATGGCAGCAATAGCTGAAGAAATGCCTATCTTACCTTTCAATCCTACTGTGGTACCAGCCCGTGGTGGCGTTGGTGAAGTAGTGGAATACCAAGCTAATGTAATTGCTTCGGTGCTTGCTGAACGACTAAGTGGTTCCTATAAGATGCTCCATTTACCTGATGGACTTTCACAAGACTCATTACATATGCTCATGACTTGTGAACCACAAATTAAAGAAATTGGAGACCTCATTAGTAGGACTGACGTACTATTATTTGGTATTGGTACTGCAATGCGCATGGCGGATCAGCGCCATATTGCCGATGATGTGCGTAAGCAGTTGGTAGATAATCATGCGGTAGGTGAAGCACTTGGTCAATATTGTGACATTGAGGGTAAGTTAATTTATTCTACCAATAATATTGGTTTATCACTTCCCGATGTAGTAAAGGTTCCCAATGTTATTGCTGTAGCTGGTGGACAAGAAAAAGCGAGCGCTATTATAGGTGTGATGCGAGCTTGCCAGAAAGGGATACTTATCATTGATGAGCAAGCAGCCGAAGGTATGCGTCAATTGTTACAAATTTCTGCCTTATAGGCGAATTAGTAGTTATAAATTTTAGTTTGAATTTGGTTAGAATTTTTGTTATTAGGAGGATCTAACAATGGCAGTAAAAGTTGGTATTAACGGTTTTGGTCGTATCGGTAAATGTGTAGTTCGCGCAGCGATTAATAATCCTGATGTGGATGTAGTGGCAATTAATGCAACTGGTGATAATGAAGGTACTGCATTATTGTTAAAATACGATTCCGTACATGGTACAATTCCTAACGAAGTAACATTCGACGAAGAAAATATCTATGTTGATGGCAAAAAAATCCGCGTATTCCACGACCGCGATGCTTCCAAATTACCTTGGTCTGAAGAAGGTGTAGAAATCGTAATTGAATGTACAGGTAAATATCGCGATGCAGAAGAAGCAAAAGTTCATTTAGAACAACCTACAGTTAAAAAGGTATTGATTTCTGCACCTGGTAAAAATGAAGACTTAACTATGGTTATGGGTGTTAACCAAGATATGTACGATCCTGCAAAACACCATATCATCTCCAATGCATCTTGCACAACAAACTGTTTGGCTCCATTCGCTAAAGTATTATGTGATGAATTCGGTATTAAACGCGGCATGATGACTACTATTCATTCCTATACAAATGACCAAAAAATTCTTGATGCACGTCATAAAGACCCTCGTCGTGCTCGTGCAGCTGCTATGTCCATCATCCCTACAACTACTGGTGCAGCAAAAGCTGTTGCTAAAGTATTGCCTCAATTAAAAGGTAAATTAGATGGCTTCGCATTGCGCGTTCCAACTCCAGACGTATCTGCTACAGATCTTGTTTGCGAACTTGAAAAACCTGCTACTAAAGAAGAAATCAATGAAGCATTCCGCAAAGCAGCTGCTGGCGAATTAAAAGGTATCTTAGGTGTATCTGATGTGCCATTAGTATCTTGTGACTTTAGCTCCGATCCACGTAGCTCCATTGTTGACGCTGATTTAACAATGGTTATGGATGGCAATATGGTAAAAGTTGTTTCTTGGTATGATAACGAATGGGGTTACTCCGAACGTCTTATCGACATGGCCGCATTTATAGCAAGCAAAGGCTTATAATCAGGAGGCTTTAATGAAACAAACAATTGAAGGTTTACAAGTAGCTAATAAAACAGTATTTGTTCGTGTTGATTTTAATGTTCCTATGAAAGACGGTGTCATCACTGATGACACTCGTATTCGTAGTGCATTACCTACTATCAATTACTTAATCGAAAAAGGGGCAAAGGTTATCCTTGCTTCTCACTTTGGTCGTCCTAAGGGGGAACGCAAATCAGAAATGTCTTTGGCACCATGTGCTAAGCATTTATCTGACCTTATCAACAAGCCTGTAGCATTCGTAGATGACTGTATTGGCCCTAAGGTTGAAGAATCCGTAAATGCATTACAACCTGGCGATGTATTGATGCTTGAAAATTTGCGTTATCACAACGAAGAAACTAAAAACGACCCTGAGTTTGCTAAGCAATTGGCAGCTCTTGCAGATGTTGCTATCAATGATGCGTTTGGTGTTTCTCACCGTAATGCAGCATCCGTAGTTGGTATTGCTGACTATATTCCTATGGTAGCAGGTTTCTTGCTCAAAAAAGAAATTGAAGCATTAAGTGCAGCTGTAGTACATCCTAAAACACCTATGGCGGCAATCATTGGTGGTGCAAAAGTAACAGATAAAATTTCTGTTATTTCTAACCTTTTGCCTAAAGTGGATGTAATGATTATCGGCGGTGGCATGGCTAATGCGTTCATTAAAGCACAAGGATGCAACATTGGTAGCTCTTTATTTGAAGAAGGCCAAGAAGCTATCGCTACAGACCTTGTTATGGAAGCTCGCGTAGCAGGTGCTAAATTATTAACACCTATCGATGCTGTAGTAGCAGATGCTTTCAGCAACGATGCTAATACTAAAATTGTAGACGTTGATCAAATCGAAGACGGCTGGATGATATTAGATATTGGGCCTAAAACACGCGAACTTTATATAGAAGCATTGGCGCCAATGAAGACTATTATTTGGAATGGTCCTATGGGCGTATTTGAAATGGAAAACTTTGCAGCTGGTACGAATGCAGTAGCGAAAGCTGTAGCTGAATCCGATGCGATGACTATCGTTGGCGGTGGCGACTCTGTGGCAGCCATTGAAAAAAGTGGCTTAGCAGATAAAATTAGCCACATCTCCACAGGTGGCGGTGCATCTTTAGAGTTCTTAGAAGGCAAAATTCTACCAGGTATTGCTGCATTGTCTGAGGCATAATATGAGAAAACCCATTATTGCAGGGAATTGGAAAATGAATGGCACCATTGCGTCTGGATCAATTCTGATCGAAGCGTTTAACAGCGTGTTACAAGATATGGAATTGTTCTGTGATGTAGTTGTATGTCCGCCTTTCACAGCCATCGAACGTGCTGTAGTATTGACGAAAAATACAGCTATGGAAGTAGGTGCACAAACTATGGATTATCATGATGCTGGTGCGTTTACTGGTGAGATTTCACCACTTATGCTTACAGAGGTAGGCGTTAATTATGTAATCATCGGTCACTCTGAGCGCCGTGAATATTATGGTGAAACAGATGAGACCGTTAATGCAAAAATTAAAAGTGCATTTCATCATAATTTGAATCCTATTGTCTGTGTTGGTGAAAGCTTAGAACAACGTGAAACTGGTCATACACTTGACTGGATTACGTCACAACTTAAAGGGGCTTTGGCTGATATTCCGAAAGAGCAAGTCAGCCAATTGATTATTGCGTATGAACCAATTTGGGCTATCGGTACTGGCAAGACCGCAACGGCTGATCAAGCCGAAGAGGTATGTAAAGAAATTCGAAGTTACATTCGATCTTTATACGATAGTGAAACTGCTGAGGCAATACGCATCCAGTATGGTGGTAGCGTTAAATCAGAAAATGCATTAGAAATTCTTGGAGAGCCTAATATAGATGGAGCTCTTGTAGGTGGTGCATCCCTTGTGGTTGATGAATTTATTGATATTATTAAAGCGGCGAATCAAGTAAGCGCTTAATATGAGGTTAAAAATGGCTAAATTAGAGGCTCCCGTAATGCTAGTCATCTTAGATGGCTTTGGCTTGGGGGATCAAACAGATACAACCAATGCTGTAGTACAGGCGAAGCCGCTCTGTTTTAATCGATTATGGGATACGTATCCACATACAACATTAGAAGCATCAGGGCTTGCGGTAGGTCTTCCAGAAGGTCAAATGGGGAACTCTGAAGTAGGCCATTTAAATCTTGGCTCTGGTCGCATCGTCTATCAAGATTTGACACGTATTACAAAAGATGTCGAGTCCGGTGAGTTTTATAATCGTCCTGTTATGAAGGAACTATACAAAGTAGCTAAAGAACAAAGCTTACATCTTATTGGGTTAGTTTCAGACGGCAATGTGCATTGCTCCTTAGATCACATTAAGGCAGTCATTAAAGGAGCTCATGATAATGGGATCGAGCATGTGTATGTACATGCTTTGCTCGATGGTCGTGATGTAGCTCCGCAATGTGCACAAGGTTATTTAAAAGACTTAGAAGCGTATATGGCTGAGTTAAACTGTGGCAAGATTGCTACTGTGAGTGGTCGCTATTATGCGATGGACCGCGATAATCGTTGGGATCGTGTTGAGTTGGCATACAATGCGATTGTAAATGGTCAAGGTGAAACAGCTGCATCTGCTTGTGAAGCCGTGCAACAGTCCTATGATAAAGATGCAGCAGATGAGTTTGTTCTTCCTACAGTCATTGATGGTGAAGGAACCATCAAAAATGGTGATGCTGTCATCTTCTGTAACTTCCGTCCAGATCGTGGTCGTGAACTTACAAAAGCACTAGTATTACCTGATTTTGATGGCTTTAAACGGAAGCCACTATCTATATATATGGCAACTATGACAAAATACGAGGATGGTTTGCCCGTACATATTGTGTATGAAAAGGATACATTATCTGAAACATTAGGTGAAGTTCTAAGTGCAGATGGTTATCGCCAATTGCGTATTGCGGAAACAGAAAAGTATGCTCATGTTACATATTTCTTCAATGGCGGTGAAGAGGAACCCTTTGAAGGTGAGGACCGCATTCTCGTAAAATCCCCTCAAGTGGCAACCTATGATTTACAGCCAGAAATGAGCGCTTATGAAGTGACCGATAAGGTTGTACAAGCAATTCAAGATGAAACGTATGATATGATCATTTTGAACTTTGCTAATCCAGATATGGTCGGTCATACGGGTAGCTTTGAAGCCGCTGTTAAAGCAGTTCAAGCTGTGGATACTTGTTTGGGGCGTATTGTAGAGGCTATTCGCAGCAAAAATGGTCATCTGTTGATTACAGCAGACCATGGCAATGCTGAGCTTATGGTCAACCATGAAACCGGTAAGGTGCATACGGCACATACTACGAATTTAGTTCCTTTAATTTTAATGAGCGACACACTTAAAACAGCTACATTAGAAGCTGGTAAACTATGTGATATTGCGCCTACATTATTAGACTTGGCTGGTATAGAACAACCAACAGCCATGACAGGACATAGTTTAGTGCATAAAGCATAATATAGAGCTTTCACTATATTAGTAGTTAATTAGAGTTATAAGCCTATAAGGTTAAGCTCAATATATATAATGGCTGTCAGATGGCAGTTATTCCATTAGATTTTATGAGGTGAAGAAATGGCAGTAATTGAACAAGTCATTGCAAGAGAGATTTTAGATTCCCGCGGTAATCCAACAGTTGAAGTTGAAGTATGTTTAGAAGATGGTACTATTGCGACAGCAGCAGTTCCATCTGGTGCTTCCACAGGTATGTTTGAAGCCGTAGAATTACGGGATGGAGATAAATCCCGTTACTCCGGTAAAGGTGTTTTAAAAGCTATCGATAATGTAAATGCTAAAATCGGTCCTGCACTTATCGGTTATGATGCTACAGAACAAGTAGCAATCGATAACTTGATGTTGCAACTTGACGGTACAGACAATAAATCTAACCTTGGTGCAAACGCAATTCTTGGCGTATCTATGGCAGTAGCTCGTGCGGCGGCTGAATCTTTGGACTTGCCATTATTTGTATATCTTGGTGGCTTCAATGCTAAAGAGTTGCCAGTTCCTATGATGAATATCTTGAATGGTGGCGCACATGCAGATAACAACGTAGATATTCAAGAATTCATGATCATGCCTGTAGGCGCTAAATCTTTTGCAGAAGCTCTTCGTAGCTGTGCAGAAGTATACCATACTTTGAAATCCGTACTTCACAATAAAGGTCTTAGTACTGCAGTAGGTGATGAAGGTGGTTTCGCACCTAACTTGTCATCTAATGAAGAAGCATTAGAAGTAATCTGTGAAGCTATTAAAGCTGCTGGTTATGAACCAGGAAAAGATTTCAAATTGGCACTTGATTCTGCATCTTCTGAATTCTACGAAGATGGTAAATACAATCTAGCTGGCGAAGGCAAAGTTAAAACAGCTGCTGAAATGGTAGACTTTTACGAATACCTAGTAGGTAAATACCCAATCGTATCCATCGAAGATGGTCTTGCTGAAGAAGATTGGGAAGGCTGGAAATTATTGACAGAACGCCTTGGTGACCGCGTACAACTTGTTGGTGATGATTTATTTGTGACTAACACAAAACGTTTGGCTCGTGGTATTGAGCTTGGTGTAGGTAATTCTATTCTTGTAAAAGTTAATCAAATCGGTACTCTCACTGAAGCTTTTGATGCTATGGAACTTGCTAAACGTGCTGGTTACACTTGCGTAGTATCTCACCGCTCTGGTGAAACTGCAGATACATTCATTGCTGATATTGCTGTAGCTGTAAATGCTGGTCAAATCAAGACTGGCGCACCGGCTCGTTCTGAACGTGTAGCAAAATATAATCAATTACTTCGCATTGAAGAAATGTTATACGAAACAGCTCAATATAAAGGTAATGACGTTTTTTATAACTTAAAATAAGATACGTTATATCTAATAGTCCAATAAGGGCGCCCTTTGGGGCGCCTTTTTTGTATGTCTAAAAATAGAAAAGTTTTCGCTTCGTGGATTTTTAAAAATAAAAGAGGGATTTAGAGGCTGATGTCGAAACCTATAACGCCATACGCTAGTGTGAGGTAAAAACATACCGCAAGGTATTGGAGGTGACCATGTATGTAGACGTAACATTAGACGATATTATCTTGTATGCCTTAGAACACCATGTGAGCGATATCCACTTTGATCCCGTTAAAAGTGGTGCTCATGTTCGGTTGCGAAAAGATGGACTGCTGCAACATTACATGACTGTATCATTTGAAGAAGCTGAACTCATTATCAACCGTATTAAGGTTTGTAGCTCTCTAGATATTAGCGAGAAGCGTTTACCACAAGATGGGCGTTGGTCTTGGAGTCATAAAAATAAGTCTGTAACGATGCGTGTATCTACATTGCCTAGCCTATACGGAGAAACCTTAGTATGTCGCCTTATGGGAAATGAAGGGAGTCATAAAGACTTAAAAGAATTAGGCATGCAGCCGGATATCTTTGAGCACATTGAACAATTATTAAAACGTCCTTATGGATTATTACTTATCTGTGGACCTACAGGCAGTGGTAAGACAGCTACTTTATATGCCATGCTTCGCATGTTAAATTTAGACGAAACTAAGCTTATCTGTCTTGAAGATCCTGTAGAAGCCGAAATCAAAGGGGCTATACAAATTGGTATTAATGAAAAGATTGGATTTACCTTTGCCAAAGGTCTTCGCTCTGTATTACGGCAAGATCCAGATACGATTATGATTGGTGAAATTAGGGATAAGGAGACCGCAGAGTTAGCCGTTAAGTCTGCTTTAACGGGGCATCGCGTATTATCTACTATACATACCAATACAGCTATAGGCGTTGTAACGCGACTCATGGATATGGGCGTAGAGCCGTACTTAATACGGGCTACTTTAATGGGGGCTATTGCACAACGGCTAGTACGAAAATTCGATGGTACATCATATCAGGGACGGACTGCTCTATTTGAATACTTAGAAATACCAGCTAATTCAGCTCATTGGGACGAATTAGAAACACATTTATTATTGTCATTAGAAGAGTCTGCTCGTAAGGCCGTATCTCAGCATGTTACATCTATAGAGGAGGTGCATCGTTGTGGACTCATGCTGTAAGAGTGAAAGTTTAGAAACTATTGTAGAAAATGCAATACAACTATCATCAACAGATATTCATCTACAATGTGGTCAGCCTATCTATTTGCGACATGGTGATGGATTAAGGGCTACTTCCTTTATGTGTACTACAGAATTAATCGAGGATATATTGCGTCGTTGCGGTATAGCATCCTATGAGTGGCAGTCTCTTGATGAGGCTTGTTCCTGTTGTGGTGTGCGTATCCGTGTTCATCTATATCGAGCTAATCAGACCATATGTGGTACATTGCGATTACTTTGTCATCAGCAACTTAAGTTAGATGATAATAGTGAAGGTCAGTTATTACAAAAGCTATGTGAAGCACATGATGGTCTATTGCTTGTTTGTGGCCCTACAGGCAGTGGTAAAAGTTTTACCTTAGCTTGTTGTATTGATTATATAAATCAGACTATGGAGCGTCACATTATTACCTTAGAAGACCCTATCGAATTTGAGTTTGTATCTAAAAAGTCTTTAATACATCAACGACAATTAGGTGCTGATATTAATACTATGTCAGATGGTATTCGAGATGCTTTACGAGAGGATCCGGATGTCATTATGGTAGGCGAACTTCGAGATCGTGAAACCCTTGAAGCGGCACTTCATGCGGCAGAGACTGGTCACCTTGTAATGGCAACTATGCATACACAGCGTGCAGTGATGGCGGTTCACCGCATGATTTCTCTATTTCCTGGGGAGCAACAAGAAGAGATACGCAATCAAATATCTCAAGTGTTACGGGCCGTTATATGTCAGCGTTTACTTCGATGGAATAAAAAGTTCATTACTATTCGTGATATTTTGCTAAATACCCATGCAGTAGCAAATTTGATACGGACCCGTAAGGAACCACAAATCATATCTATTCAAGAAACGCAACTACCGATGAAAACATTAGAAATGGCTGTGCGAGATGTAAAGGCACAATATGGAGCCCAACAACAATTGCATACCTTGCTTGATCAACAATTATCGTAGGTGAATATATGGAGGCTTATGAATATGTCGTAAAAAATAATCAAAATGAAACAGAAAAAGGTTTGATGTGGGGGGATTCAGAACAAGAAATTGCAATACGGTTAAAACGAGATGGTTATAGAATTTATAGGATATCGTTGCAGGATGAAAGAAAGAAACATAAATGGAATCATACTATGGTGGTAGATGTGACTTATCAATTAGGTCTACTCATTGAATCTGGTGTTCCGTTACGGCGAGCCTTACAGTTGCTCTGCCAGGGGAAACGAGGACTACTCTATACAGCTTTATATGAATCCATAGAGCGTGGTCAGACTTTATCACAGGCTTTACGAAGTGAAGGATGTCCTCCTATTGCTTTGGCTTTACTAGAAAGTGGTGAAGCAGCGGGCACCTTGGGTGAGAGTTTACAATATATATCCCGTCACTATGATTGGGAGAGGCAGCTGAAACAAAAGGTTATGAGTGCTATTTCCTACCCTTTATTTCTTCTTTTAATGATGAATATATTTTTTCTAGTTACCATTTTGTTTATTATTCCTTCGTTTGAACAGGTATTTACCACTATGCATATTACATTACCTTTGATGACGCGAGCTCTTTTTGCATTAGGACAAGGGTTAAAATCACATCCTCTAATGGTAATAGCTATACATTGTGTTGTAATAGGTTCCTTAGCATTTGCTTATAAACAGCATAGTATAAAGTGTAAAGTACATCGTTGGCTTTGGCTGTTGGCTCACCGATACCAATGGAGTACTTGTGTGTATTATACAAGTATGTTAAAAGTTTGGGCTCTCTTATTAGATTCTGGTATTTCTATCATTCACACCATGAATATCACGCGCCCTTTGTGGGGGAATATATATGGTGTTGAATGTAGTAAACAAGTGGAAGCAAGATTATTATCAGGACACTCACTGGAAGAAAGCTTACGTAGTGGTCAAATAGGAAACGCTTTTATATGGCAAATGGTGTCCATTGGAGAAGAGAGTGGTGAATTAGTAAAAATGTTAAACCACTGTGGCTACTACTATGAATCTATACTTTCAAAATATATTGCTCGTTTAGAACGATTATTGGAACCAATTTTACTAACCATAATGGGAATCGGTGTTGCCGTATTAGTTGTATCTGTTATGTACCCCTTATTTACGTCCATTGCCAACTTAGGAGGACAATAGACAATGTTATTACTTAACTATTAAAAGGAGAATATTATGAAGTCTGTTATGCATATGATTCATGGAGTGAATCATCGATTAGAAATGTGCGGTCAATGGGTCGTAGATCGACTACATATTTCTCGTGTTCGAGAAGGGTTTAAAAAATCGAGAAAAGGCGGATTTACTCTCGTTGAGTTAATGGTTGTAGTAGCGGTTATCGCTATATTAGCGGCTATTGCGATGCCACAATTCTTATCTGCAGCGGATAAAGCTCGAAACGCTAAAGAAACAGCAGATATTCAAATTATTAAAAATGCCACTCAATTGTATATGATTGATAAGAATGTCGACACACCTCCAACAGTAGAAAATCTATATAAGGAAGGATATCTTACTGAACATGTTAAGACTGCAAAAGGAAAAGAATACACTATTACTTATGAAGTTGTCAGTGGTGGGACTTCAAAATCTGTTGTTGTTAAAGCACCTAATGAGCCTTAATTAACTTGTATAGATTATGAATTATATACGTTAGTTATATGAAAGGACAAGGTATGAAAGGGACTAATTATGTAATAGGACTTTTTGTATATATAGCATCTATATTGTTACCTATTATAGTTTCATCAAAAGCAATATCTTATACTCACATTGCTTTGTATGCTGTGTTTTCACTCATCATCATAGCAGGTGCTACCATCGATATGCATTACTATATATTGCCTGATGAAGGGGCATTAGTTCTTGTAATAGGTGGCATTATATATAGCTATATAAATGATCAATCTATGTTAGTAACCTTATTAAGTTTTATCAGCGTAGGTACTATTACATATGGACTTCGTTTGATTAGCCATAAAGGCTTTGGCGTAGGCGATATTAAATGGTTTTCTGCTATTGCAATATGGCTCACTCCATGGGAAATTATATGTTTCTTTTACGTAACTTTTTGTGTTGGTTCTCTCTATCTCTTACTCACCGGTTATCGTAATCGATATATCCCATTTGGTCCCTTTCTATGCTTTGGCGGATGGTGTGCCTTACATGGTGGTTCCTATATGGAGGTGCTTTATCAATGGTTAAGGTGCAACTTATAAATCGTCAAAGTGGATCTTTATTGGCGGAATGGATTATTACTATTGGTTTAATCTTATTGCTCATTTCTATTGCCTTACCTATTGTGACAACACCTAGTCGTTATACTTTAAATGGTGCTACGCAAGAGGTGGCGTATATGCTCAAGAAAGTTCAACTGTGGTCTATGTTAGGGCATAAATCTAATGGTAAAGGGAGAATGCTTTTTATTTTAAATAAGGACAGTTATACCTTAGAGGAAGATGTTAATCATCATACGGTAAACATATCATTACCGCAAAATATTGAGAATGAACGGTCTATGACAATTATTTCTTTTTCAGCCTTGGGCTTACCCTATGATGGGACAGAAATTATTTTGAAAGATCGTGAAAGTGGTGAGAAAAATCGCATATGGATATCTGTACAAACGGGGCGTATTAGGTGGGAAGAAGTGCACTGAAGGATTTATGTATGGTGATGTCTTAATATCAGCTGCTATAATCATGCTCATTTTACCTATTGTATTATCTATATTTTGGATGGCTACTCTTACGGTATATAAGGCGTATTATTGGGATCATATATTGCAAGATACCATAACGTATTTAGAAAAGGCTAAAGCTTCTTACTATAAAACTGGAACAATAGAAGCAGGTGTATATAACTCTCAATTCACTATGAGTCCTAGTGAAAAAATTACTTATAAAACACATATAAAGCCTGTAGTGATAGAAGGTGTATCTTTACAACGATTAACAGTAGATGCCATCGATAATCAATCTGTTGTCTACTCTCTATCAGTTGATTTGGAGGGGATACATTGAACGGCGAGGATATAGAAAAGGTAATTGGAAAGAATAAAGAATACAAGCAGAATCCCATAACAGATAGAAATAAAAATAGAAATGATATGGGTTTTATTTTGTATTCTACACTTATTAGTATGATGATTTCTATCATAGTCCTTACCTTATTGTTAGGTATCGTATTCTATGCAGTTATGTGGGATGCTAAATTACTTGATAGTGTAGCTATGATGGAGGATGGTCGATATACACGGCGTATGGTTGTGGCTCATATGATATGGAATCCTGTGAAGGTTACTGTAGAAGATCGTAATACAAGTTTATATATTCACGATACAAAGCGCACAACCTTAACTGTACAACGTCATGCATTATACAGAAAATTAACGGATGGTAGCTTGCAACCTGTCAGTGGTAGTCGAATTGTAGGAACTACAGATAAAAGAAATGTGGGCTATACCCAAGAATACCCTTTTAGTGTAGATACTAATGGGACCGTGTATTTACGTTGGTATATTAATAATCGTTTTGTTAATGATAGAAAATACACAAGTGGTTATGGAGGATTATCCATATATGAGGTCTCTGTTGGACAGAGTGCTATTTATGATTGGTATACAAGTAAAGAGGAGACAGATTATGAACGTAGGAGCCCATAACGCGGGCTTTATTACATATATAGCGATACTTACAATGTCCTTTTTATTATTATTAGCTTTTATGGGGCTGCGTATAGGACAAATATGTGAAAGTAATGTGGTAGACGAATTGCATTTGGAAGAGGCTCATTACGCGGCACAGAAAGGTGTTCATTGGTTTGTGGGCTATTGTAAATTAGGAAATGTATGGGACTTTCAAAATAAATTAGTTGTGATAGATGATGAAAATGTAGAGATTACTATTGAAGCAGACCAATCAACAGATAATCCGCGACATATTATGAGTTATGGAAAATTGAAAAATAGTGAAATCGTGAGTCGTGTACATATGTATGTGACCGTAGATAAAGAAAAACATATGCATGTTATAAAGGTAAAACCTTATTGAGGTGATTCTATGAAACGAAAAAAGAGAATACATTCTGGAGTATGTATAACTGACGAACATATTGTATGTGTTACCGCTCATATAGAAAATAAAACAATGGTCATTACTGATGCGTTAGAAATGAAGCGTACAGGACCTATTGATGAAGACGTTACAAAATTTATAGAAACGTATGATTTAGATGAAGGGGCTTATAGTATTGTTGCTAATATTGATACACAAATGCATGTAGCACCTTATGATCCTCATGATTTTGATATGAAGGAGTTTATAAAGTGGAATATAGAGGACTACTTTAGTTTTGAGGGGGATAGTTTCCAAATGGATGCTTGTCGCCGGGAATATCCACGACACAATTATCATATGTTTATGGTGGCTGTAGATCGGCATTCACTAGAGCTTTTGAAGCAAGGTATACGAGATACTTATGCACCCGTTGATGTTATTGATTTTTGGCCTATTCCTATTTGTTATTGCTTGATGCGGCGCAGCGGTACTGTAACAGGTGTTGTGGAAGAAGGCGCCATGCATTTATGGCTTTGGTGGAATGATATATGCATTCAAGAGTGTATTGTACCTATTACTGGTAGCGATGTAGCTGAAGCTATGGATAAGTTAGAAGTGAGATTACAAGACTTTGGTATAGATGAGATACAGGGAATTCGGATGTATGGGTTAGAATCTATAACAAATGAAGAACGGACAGATATGGAAGGTATAATTTCCATGTATGGAGAAACTGAATATATTCCATTATTATTCTTAGGTCGTGGCCGTAATCGTTGCAAGCAAGGGCAATTAGATTGGGACATGGCTATTGGTATGGCGGCAAGGGGGCTTAAATGGATTGGATTGGGCTGGTAAGGACAGATGTATTAATTTAATGCCTCGCTCGTTACGATGGCATAGTTTATGGCATACCTATCGATACCTTCTTTATGGGATAAGTCTTATATACATTATAGTAGGGCTTGTTACTATATATAGTTGTTGGTCAAGCTATCGTAGCTATGAAAATCGAAAGATAGACTTTGTGCGATTGCAAGCAAATGCTCAGTATCAAGAAATACATCAACAATATGGTGAATTAATGGAAATAAGAAATAAAATAATAAAGAATAAAATCCTTAAGAATCAAACAGATATATTACCCAATACAATGGTCCTATATATTCTTGATGCCGCTATGTCAGAACATATTAGTCTACAGCATCTTAGCATTAAGGATGGGCGTATCAGTATAGATGGTATAGGTACGAGTGACGAAATGTGTCGTAAATTTATTGCTATTCTCCAACAAAAATTACTAGGGATGGAGTGTCATGGAACAGTTAAAGCAGATAAAGGTGTTTATACATTCCATATGGACGGATCTAAAAGAGAGCACAACATATCAGGTCGAGAGAATATTAACGGGCCTAGTGTTGTGGGGGATGCTCATTAGCCTTTCTATGTATGGGCATATTTATTTTGAAGACAAAAATAATAGCTTAAAAAATCAACAAGATAATTATAATATACAAATGAATGCTGAGTCAGATTATATAGTGTCTAATGAAGCAAAACTATTAGAATCTTTTACACGGAACAAGACATCTAATACAAGTTCTAATACAAATATTTTTGATTCCTTGCAAGGAGAACCATTAATGATTGTCAGTACTGATGAGCATGAAGGTATACTAGAATTAACAGTATTAGGTAGTACAGAGCGTATGATTAACTGGATAAATACTGTTGAAGAAAAGGATCCTTCACGCCGTATAGAAATAGAAGATATAGAACGTAAAGGTAATGTAGTTTATGTGCATTGTGCAATTAAATCGATTATAAAACCTTAATGAAAATCGGGTGTACTGTATAGAGACAGATTATAGATTTTATGTTTATAGTCTGTCTTTGTTTTTGGACCATTTTATAGTACAATGAAGGATATGTAATGATAAGGGGCACATAATAGATGATAATAAAACGGAATATTATGCTCATCGGTTCTATGGGAAGTGGCAAAAGTCACTTTGGACGGAACCTTGCAGAACGCAAGGGTTGGCAATTTGTAGATACCGATCGCGTATTAGAAAGTCGTTTTGGGTTGCCCATTGCTGAGATTTTTAAAAAGATAGGAGAAAAAGCATTCCGCCGCGCCGAAATGGATGTACTAAAAAAGGTTTGCTTATACCATGAAGCAGTGATTTCTGTGGGTGGGAATTTTCCTATTGAACATCGCACCTTAAAGGTATTAAAAAAATATTCCTATATTATTGGTATCCGAGCTGCACAATTCCGTATTGTCAGTCGCGTGAATCGCCGTGTTGGGAAACGGCCTACCATGGACTATAGTAATGTGAATGCCTTTGTACATGCTATGATACAATCGTGGAAGCCCGTGTATAAGCAGTGCGATTTTGTACTAGATACAACAAATGGCCGGACCTATGATTTTATACAGCGTATTGAGGATGAATTAGATGCCTCAGATGTGCAATTTAAAGCAAGACGTCAACCCAATGATATAAACGATGTAGATGCTAAAGAAGCATCTGAAGATATACAATTTAATAATCAACAAAGTAGGAAAAAAGAGATTTCTGAAGCAGTATCAAAAAGAGCAATGTCTAATAAAATTCGTTATGATAAACGGTATAAACAAAAGACTTCTAATCAAACGAATAAAAAAGGTAAGGCACATAGTATATCCAAACAACGTACACCACAAGGGGGTAATGGATATGAGAAGAATCGCAATACTAACAAGCGGCGGAGACGCACCTGGAATGAACGCCGCCATAAGAGCGCTAACTAGAAAAGCTATACATGAAGGTTTTGAAATATTTGGTATTGAACGTGGCTATTTAGGTATCATTGAGGAAAAGATATTTCCCTTATCGAATCGAGACGTTGGTGGCATCATAACACAAGGTGGTACGATGCTGAAAACGGCACGCTTTCCAGAATTTCAGAATGAAGAAATTCAACGCAAAGCTTATGAAATTTTGAAAACTTATGACATTGACCATTTGGTTGTTATCGGTGGTGATGGCTCCATGCGTGGTGCTACAAGTTTATCTAAACTTGGTATGTCTACTATGACCATTCCATGTACGATAGATAATGACATGGGTGGTACACAATATACGATAGGCTATGATACGGCTCTTAATACGGTAGTTGATGCGGTTGGGCGTATTCGTGATACATCAAACTCCCATGAACGTGTAGCTATTGTGGAGGTTATGGGGCGCAAAGCTGGACATATTGCATTAAAGGCAGGCCTAGCTTGTGGGGCAGAAATAGTTTTGGTTCCTGAAAATCCCATGCCTTTACATGCGGTTTGTCGTCATTTAAAGGAAACACAAATTCGGGGTAAAGAATATAGTGTTATCCTCGTTGCAGAAGGTGCCTATAACAGCGGTGAGGTGAAAGCTTTTATCAAGGAGCATACAGAATTTGATCCTAGCCTAACTGTGTTAGGCTACTTACAACGTGGCGGTGGTCCATCGGCATTTGATGCTATTTTATCGGCTCGCATGAGTGAAGTCTGTATTAATTTATTGATGAGTGGTGTCGCTAACCGATTAGTAGGTTATATAGATGGTCATATCCGTGCACTATCTTATGAAGAGGCAGAACGTCTTGAATTTCCAATCGATGAGAAGGATTATAGATTATTGTCAATATTGAGTAGTTAATGGCCCGTAAGGGCCATTTTTTATATATCATAATTTATTCATTAATGAAATTATATTGCGTAAAAGCAATTGGTGCTGTATAATTTAAAAATACTATATGTGTTGATATAGAATAAATGTCTTTTTAATATATCTTCATCTTAAAAAAAGGAGATCATAATGAAAGAGTTCTTACAAAAGCATCGTAAACGTATAGTAACAGGTGCTGTTGTTCTTTGTGTTCTTGGTGGCGGCACATATTACTACATGGATAGTCTAAATGCAAATCAAGCACAAACGTTATATACTACTGGCAAGGTTGAAAAGGGTGATGTAAAAACTAGTATCAGTGCCACAGGTACTATTAACCCTGTAAATTATGTAGATGTTTCTACAAATGTTGCTGGTAAACTTGAAAAAGTTTTAGTTAAAGAGAATGATCAAGTTACGGCCGGTCAAGTTATCGCTTATATTGATACACGTCAATTACAAGCATCTGTTGATGATGCTCGTGCAGCGTTAGCCAAAGCAGAACTTGATATGAATCGTTATAAATCCTTGGCGGCTCAAGATGCTATTGCACAACAAACATATGATGATTCTGTAACATCTTATGAACGTGCTAAATCTACTTATGAACGTGCTGCCGCAGATTTAAGTGATGCTACTATTACAGCTCCAATGTCTGGGACTGTTGTTGGTACACCGCTAAAAGCCGGTCAAACTATTAGTACTGGTATTTCCACACAAATGATCATTGCTACCATTGCAGATTTAAAAAATTTAGAGATTTATCTTACTGTAGACGAAACCGATATTGGCAATATCAAACAAGGTGCTAAGGTAGAGTTTACTGTAGATTCTAAGCCAGGTGAAACTTTCACCGGTTACGTTTCTGAAATTGCAAAAGGTACAAAAGGTAATATGGGCACAACAAGTAGTAGCGTTGTGTACTATACTGTTAAGGTTCAAATTCCTGAAAATATTGCAGGTAATTTCTTACCAACTATGACGGCTCGTGCCACAATCTTTGGTGAAGATATTAAAAATACATTGGTAGTTCCTCTTACTGCTGTACGTACGGACAAACAAGGTGAGTATGTATATGTTATAAAAGATGGTCAACCAGTACGAACCGCTGTCTCTACAGGTGTAACTGGGGATACTAATGTTCAAATCTTAAAAGGTTTATCTGAAGGTGATGAAATTATCGTAAGCGGTGATGTGAATGCACCAAAAAATAATGTAGCTGGACCATTCTAAGGGTAGGTGCTTATGAACCAAACAGTAATTGACATACAAGGAATTACAAAAACCTATGTGAATGGCAAATTATCAGTACCTGTTCTACATGGCATTGATTTAGTTGTCAATAAGGGTGAATTTGTATCCATTATGGGACCATCTGGCTCAGGTAAATCAACCTTTATGAATATTCTTGGATGTTTGGACCGACCTACAACTGGTTCTTATCGACTCAATGGAGACGAGGTTGCTACCTTATCTGATGATGAACTTGCGTATGTACGTAACAAACAGATAGGTTTTGTATTTCAAAGCTTTAATTTGTTGACAAAATTGACAGCCCTAGAAAATGTAGCGCTTCCTATGATTTATGCCGGTGTAAATAAAAAGATGCGCATTGAACGGGCCACTCAATTATTACAGTCTGTCGGCTTGGGCGAGCGTATGGACCATTTGCCATCCGAGTTGTCTGGTGGGCAACGTCAACGCGTGGCGATTGCTCGTGCATTGGCAAATAATCCTGCTATTATCATGGCTGATGAACCGACAGGGAATCTTGACTCCAAGTCAACCATTGACGTTATGAACATCTTTCGAGGCCTTCATGATGAAGGCCGTACGATTCTTCTAGTTACACATGAACCGGATATTGCTACGTACGCGAGTCGTAATGTAGTCTTGAAAGATGGGATAATCGTAGAGGATTCGATCAATTCTAATATGACTCCTATAAAGGAGGTGCCTAATGTATAAAGAAAGTTTTCTAATGGCATGGGCTTCCTTGATTGCTAATAAATTGCGCTCCCTCTTGACCATGTTAGGTATCATTATCGGTGTAGCAGCTGTTATTGCCTTGGTATCTATCGGTAATGGGGTGAAGCAAGATATTGAGAATTCTATTTCTAGCTTAGGCTCTAACTTGTTGGTAGTTCTGCCAGGGGCGCCGCGGACGCCAGGTGCTAGATCTTCGCAGGGGTCCATGAAATCGTTGAAAATATCTGACTATGAAGCTATTGCTAAGTTAGAAGGTGTAAAAGCCGCCAGTCCTATGACAAATGGCTCTTATGTGGTGATTTATCAAAATAAAAACTGGACTACATCTGTTGCGGGGGTTAATTCTAACTTTCAGGACGTAAATAATTGGACTATGACATCTGGTCGATTTTTCTCCGATAAAAATGTTCAGAACCGAGAACGTGTAGCGGTTGTGGGACAAACGGTAGTAAAAAATTTGTTTGCTGATGAAGATCCTGTAGGCAAGGAAATCCGTGTTAAAAATATTCCATTCCGTGTCATTGGTGTTCTCAAAAGTAAAGGGAACGGAACCATGGGTAATGACCAAGACGATACGGTGTTAATTCCATATACAACATCAATGGAGCGCGTAGAGGGCATTGACTATCTTCGCAGGGTGTATGTTGTGGCTAAGGATGATGGGGGCATTGACCGTTTGCAGGCAGATATAGAGAATTTGTTGCGTGTTCGTCATAATATAAAAGATACAAATTTGGATGATTTTAATATTCAAAATATGAAATCTATTATGGAAACAGTGGCTCAGACGACGGGAACATTTACGTTATTCCTAGGGGCTGTAGCTGCGATTTCACTCGTTGTAGGTGGTATTGGTATTATGAACATCATGCTTGTATCTGTAACGGAACGGACTCGAGAAATTGGCGTGCGTAAAGCTTTGGGGGCTACGTATAGCGTAATTGTTACACAATTCTTAATAGAAGCTGTTGTAATAAGTTTGATGGGGGGCTTTATTGGTATTGCTTTCGGTATAGGAGCCTCAAAAGTAATCGGAATGGTATCTGGAATGAGTACAATTGTATCTGTTCCAACAATCATAATGTCCTTTGCCTTTTCCATGGCTATTGGTTTGATTTTTGGTATATACCCAGCCCGTAAAGCGGCTAAGCTCAATCCAATCGATGCATTGCATTATGAATAGTTTTGAATTTATAAATGTGTTTTCTTAAGAACATACCATATAATTAGATAGAGTTATTCGCATATGGTGCGTTGCATGATACAATATGTATGATGTAACGCACCATTTTTATATGTTTGTATTGAATTTTGACATATAACTATAAAGATTTTCATACAGGTAATGTAATAGACTTAGTATTTAGATTAGTTAATCTATGGGTATGTATATAGAATGGAGAACCTTATGGCTACAACATTGTTAGAATATTTCAACGAATTACGAGATCAAAACCCATTTTCTTGGGTGAAAGATTCTGAGATTACAGCAGTGGAACCAGGTCATGCGGAAATGACATTGCAAACAAATGAAACAGATTACTGCAATTTTAGAGGGGATTTGCATGGTGCCGTATGTATTGGCTTAGCAGATAGTGTGATGGGGACTGCTTGTTTTACATTGGGAAAATCTGTTAGCACCATTGATCTTAATGGTAACTATGTGAAAGCTGTTAAAGGCGGTGCTGTATTGCGTGGTGTAGCCAATGTAGAGCACAATGGTAAAACTACTATGGTTGCTACCGCTCGTATTTATAATGAATTAGGTGAACTTGTTCACTTGGCACGGGGTACATTTTTTGTACTAGAAGAGAAGCCATTACCTGATTTACCATGGCGTTTTATTGAAGAAGACAACCCTGATTTGGTATAATATAAGTTAGACTTTTACAAATAGGAGGATGCTTGAATGGAACAAGAATTACAACGTATTAAGGCAGAAGCCCTTGATGCCATCAAAGACGCTGCTGATCAACAAGCGTTGCAAGATATACGTGTTAAATATTTAGGTAAAAAAGGCGAGGTAACGGCTTTACTAAAAGGTCTTGGTAAATTATCTCCAGAAGAACGTCCGAAGGCTGGCGCCCTCGTTAATGCTGTTCGTGAAGCGTTAGAGGCTGAAATTGATACAGTTAAAGCTCGTATGGAAACTGCAGAGTTAAATGCTCGTTTAGAAAAAGAGCGCATCGATATTACATTGCCTGGCCGTGCACAAAAAGCTGGTCATATCCATCCATTAACAAAGGTTAATGAAATGATTGAAGACTTCTTCATGAAAATGGGGTATACCGTTGAAGAAGGTCCAGAAGTAGAGCAAGATTACTATAACTTTGAATGCTTAAACTTGCCTAAAGATCATCCTGCACGTGATATGCAAGATTCCTTCTATATTACAGAAAACTTCTTATTGCGCACGCATACATCTCCAGTACAAGCTCGTACAATGCAACGTCATGAACCTAATAGCCCAATCCGTATGATTGCGCCTGGTAAGGTTTACCGTTGGGACTATGATGCGACTCATTCCCCTGTATTCCATCAAGTGGAAGGCCTCATCATCGATGAGCATATTACATTTGCTGACTTAAAAGGCACATTAGAGTCCTTCTTACGTCACATGTATGGTGATGACACAAAGGTACGTTTCCGTACAAGCTTCTTCCCATTCACAGAACCATCTGCAGAGGTAGATATTTCTTGTGTAATGTGTGGTGGTGAAGGTTGCCGCGTATGTTCTCATACAGGCTGGCTTGAAATTTTGGGCTGCGGTATGGTTCATCCCGATGTATTGCGTATTAATGGGTACGATCCTGAAAAGGTTAAAGGCTTCGCCTTTGGCATGGGCGTAGAACGTATTGCTATGCTTTTATATGGCATTAACGATTTACGTCTATTCTTTGAAGATGATGTACGATTCTTGGAACAATTTTAGGAGGAACTCATGAAAGCAAGTTTACAGTGGATGAACGAATACGTGCCTGTGGATATGAATCGTCCTGCTCAAGAATTGGCCGATGAATTAACACAAGCTGGTATTCCTGTAGAAGATGTCATTGCTATGGATAATGGCATTAAGAAAATTTATACTGGTAAAATCGTGGAGATTACAAAACATCCAGATGCAGATAAATTACAAGTATGCCAAGTTGAATGCCTTACAGAAGAAGGCGAACCTGTTACAAAACAAATCGTAACGGCTGCTACTAATGTTGCAGTAGGTCAAATCGTGCCTGTAGCGTATCATAAATCTCGCTTAGCAGATGGTACAGAAATTAAAAAAGGTAAATTGCGTGGCGTTGTTTCTGAAGGCATGTTCTGTTCCGTTGCAGAATTTGGTATCTCTAGCGACTTAGTATTGCCAGAAGAAGCTCAAGGAATTTACATTTTCCCTGAAGGAACACCAATTGGTCTTGATGTAAAAGATGTTTTAGGCTTAAATGATACAGTATATGAATTTGAACTCACCGCTAACAGAGCTGATTGCTTCTCAATGGTTGGTTTGTCCCGTGAATTTGGAGTCATGACAAATCAAAAAGCTTTATTCCCTGTTATTATGGTTAACGAGAATGGCGAATCCATTGAAGGCAAAGCATCTGTATCTATCGAAGCTGATGATCTTTGTACGCGTTTTACAGCTCGTGTAGTAACTGATGTTAAGGTTGAGCCATCTCCATTGTGGATGCAAAACCGTTTACGTAATAGCGGCATTCGTCCTATTAATAATGTAGTAGACGTAACAAATTATGTTATGTTAGAACTTGGTCAACCTATGCATGCCTATGATTATGATCATGTAAAAGGTCATAAATTAGTGGCGAGACGTGCTAAAAATGGTGAAGTGCTTGTTACACTTGATGGTTCTGAACGCGAATTGAATGACTCCATGCTTATTATTGCTGATGCTGAACGTCCAGTAGGTGTAGCAGGTATCATGGGTGGCTTTGATAGTGAAGTGACAAACGAAACGACCACAGTTATGTTTGAAGCTGCTGTATTTAATGGTCCATCTATTCGACGCACTGCTAAAGCTCTCGGCATGCGTTCTGAAGCATCTAGTCGTTTCGAACGTGGTGTAAATCATAAATACACCGCCTATGCTATCGACAGAGCGGCGCAATTATTGCAACAAATTTGCCCTACTTGTAAAGTTGGTGTAGGCGTAATTGATGTATATAAAAATCCTGTAGAACAACATACAGTTACTTTCACAGCAGCACAAATCAATGATTACTTGGGTACAAACATTGAAAAAGACGAAATGGTTCGTATTTTGACAGCCCTTGAATTCGTTGTAACAGAAGAGGGCGACAAATTATCTGCCCTCGTTCCAACATGGCGCGGTGATGTAACAGTGATGCCTGATATCGCTGAAGAAATAGCTCGTATTTACAACTACGATAATATTACTCCGACAATTCCTGTAGCCGTATTGTCCTCTGGTGGTATGACACCTAAGAAAGCTCTTATTAAAGAGGTTACACATGCTTTGGCTAAATTGGGTATGACTCAAATCATTACATTTAGCTTCATGCATAAAGATGGTCTTTCCAATATGATGCTTCCTGAAGGGGATAGCCGTTATACAGCCATTCCAATCTTGAACCCTATTTCCGAAGAATTCCCTTATATGCGTACTACATTGGTGCCGGCTGTTATCGAAGCAGCAAAACGCAATATTGCACAACAAAATAAGGATCTTTGGTTATTTGAAACGGCTAATGTGTATGAACCAAAAGATTTACCTTTAACAGAAGTACCTCATGAACGCCCTATGGCTTGTGGTATTTTGATGGGGAAAGCAAACCAAGCTGGTTGGAATCAAGCAGAACGCACTACAGATTTCTATGATGTAAAAGGTATTGTAGATGCGTTGTTAGCTGAACTAGGCGTTACAAGCTATGAAGTTAATCGTGGCACTGAGCCATACTTTCACCCAGGTGTGAGTGCTCAATACGTAGTTGATGGTAAAATGATTGCTCAATATGGTGAATTACATCCACAAGTGAGCAAAAACTTTGACTTACCTGGCAAAGTATATATGTTTGAAATCGATTTGGAAGCCGTATTATCCTTAACGATTCCACCGTTCCGTTATACATCCTTCAGTAAATTCCCAGGCACTAGCCGTGACCTTGCCATCGTTGCACCTGTGTCCGTATCTAGTGGTGAAATTTTATCCATCATTAAAGAACATGGTGGAGAATATTTAGAAAGTGCGTCTATCTTTGATGTTTATGAAGGTGAACATATCGAAGCAGGTTACCGCAGTCTCGCATACAACTTACAATTCCGCTCTATGGAAGGTACGTTGAATGATGAGGATATTGACGGTAATATTCAAGCTATTATTGATGCATTAGCAGAAATTAACTGCAAATTACGTTAATTTTAAGCAGTATATTGAAAGGGTTTACCATATGGTAAACCCTTTTAGTACTATAGTTATGCCTTTAGTTAGGTAGAAAGGACTGTCCATGGAATTATTGGCTCCTGCCGGTACGATGGAAAACTTTATAGCCGCTTTAGAATCTGGAGCAGATGCCATTTATCTTGGTGGCAAAGGTTTTAATGCCCGAGCTCATGCAGCAAACTTTGGAATTGAGGAATTAACCGAGGCTATTCGCTTGGCCCATATTCTAGATGTGTCTGTATATGTAACGGTAAATATCCTCATAGGTGACTCCGAATTATCTGCTCTTGAGGCATATTTAAAGGACTTAGAGCGCATCGGCGTGGATGCTATCATCGTTCAAGATTTAGCAGTGGCTAAATTGGCGCAGCGAGTGGCTCCTAAATTACACTTACATGGCAGTACACAAATGACTGCAGCTACGCTCGATGCGGTTCGTTTTTATGAAAGTCTCGGTTTTACACGTGTCGTTTTAGCTCGTGAATTGAGCCTCGCTGAAATTGAACATATTTGCAAGAACTGTACAGCTGAAATCGAAGTCTTTGTACACGGTGCGTTGTGTGTATGTTATTCTGGTCAATGCTTAATGAGTTCTTTCATCGGTGGTCGCAGTGGTAACCGTGGTGCTTGTGCACAGCCTTGTCGGTTGCCTTATGAGCTATTGGATTCTTTAGGTACTAGCTTGTTGCCAAAACACGAAGCCTATCTATTAAGTCCAAAGGATCTTAACTATAGTGAATATATGAATGAACTTGTGGCGGCCGGTGTTACGTCCTTTAAGGTAGAAGGGCGTATGAAAAAGGTTTCCTACGTGCGTCAAGTTATTGGAACCTATCGTCATATTTTAGATACGGCTCATATAGATTCTACTGATGCCGATGCATTAGCTTCTGGATTTAATCGTGGATTTTCTACGGATTATTTAACAGACCATGTAGGAAAATCAATGATGACCGTGGTGGCCCCAAATAATCAAGGGAAATTGATTGGCAAAGCAGAGGTCAAAAAGGGTCAAGTTCATTTATTCCTAACAGAACCAATTGAAAAAGGATCACTCTTAAAGGTCATGCAACGTTCTGGTAGTATTACGTACTATCAAATCGATCAGAACTGGTCTCTAGTGGATGAAAAGCATATTGTAGGTAAACCGGATGAAGGCTTTGCTGCGGGGCAAGTATTCCTTGCATCAGGCCCTAAAGCTCAAAAGCAACGGGGACTACAAGACTTTACCGCTAAATTAGAGGTACATGGTTATCTATCTATTAATACTGAACGAGAAATACCTTATACAGAACTAACCTTTGTATTGAATGATGGTCGTACTGTGACTATATCTAACGAGTTTGAACCTGTTTATGCTAACAATAAACCGACTACATTAGAGAAGGTTAGAGATCAAGTAGGTAGATTAGGGAATACATTATTTACACTAGGCTCTATGTCTATTCCTGATGGACCGTACATGTGGCCCGCTAGTGTTTTAAATGCATTGCGTCGCGATGCTGTAGAGGCGCTAGAAAACTTGTTGCTTACAGACCATGAAGCAGCTTGGGCAGAACGTGCTGTAGAACCCCGAAATATGTCATCATTAGTAGCTAAAAGTAAGGTTCAATACACAGAGCCTATGGTGAGTGCTCGCGTTGATGAACTCGATGGTGTAAAAGCAGCAATCGAAGGGGGTGCTAAGAAGATTATCTTTGGTGGTGACCGTTTGCAACGTAAGCCTTATGAAATTAGCATCTACGAGCAGGTAGCCAAACTTTGTAAAGAGCATAATGTGCTTTGTGTATTTGCTACGCCTCGCGTCGTTAAAGATGATGAGGTAGACGCGTACATGAATACGCTTAAGGCCATAGTTGAGTCTAAACCAGATAGCATTTCTATTCATATGCCACAAGCTCTATTATGGCTTCGTGAGTTAGGATATTCAGGTGCTATTGAAGCTGATACAGGTCTTAACATATTCAATGGCTCTGCACTACAAGTATGGCAAGATTTTAATATGAGTAGTATAGCTCCATCCTTAGAGTTGACCTTGGCACAATTAGTAAACTTACAAAAATCTGCTCATTTGCCATTAGAGGTAATGGTACACGGTTATACAGAAATGATGATTTCTGAGTATTGTGCCATCGCTAGTTTTGTGGGCACTGGCAAAAAGGAAAACTGTCCTATGCCATGTGTAACAGAGGACTATGCATTGAAGGACCGTAAAGGGGAAGTGTTCCCATTGCGTACCGATCCTTATTGCCGCATGCACATCATGAATAGTCATGAAATGGATATGCGTGCTTACGTGCCCGAGTTATATCGTAAAGGTCTACATATCTTGCGCATCGATGGGCGTCATATGGATCCACATCGATTGCGTAACATTGTAGCAGATTATGTATCTATTCAAAATGGAACAAAAGAGGCTCCTCCTAAAAGCGTAGGCAAGGATGATACGCCTATTACAAGGGGCCACTATTTTAGAGGTATTTTATAAAAGAGGTAGTACATTGTTTAACGAAGATGTATTAGACTTTCACCATATAAAAGAACAATTACAACAGCATTGTAGTTCTACCATTGCTAAAGAATTGGCTATGAATATTGAGCCAATGATCGATGCAAAACAAATTCAAGAGAATCTTGATGAAACAGCAGAGGCTATGCGTTCACTACAAACAGAGGTAGAACAACCGTTAGGTGGTACACGAGATATTCGTGAATCCTGTAAAAAGAGTCGAAAAGACTTTGTCCTTACACGTGAAGCCTTGTGGGATATTTATTTGACCATTGGTGCTTATAAGCGCATGACAAAGTTCTTTAGAACGAAATATATGGATTATCCATTGCTATCCCTATGGGTACAGGATATGCCGAATACAGATCGCATTGAAAACCGTTTTAAACGCGTCTTTGATGAAAAGGGGGAATTGCTTGATACAGCGTCTCCTAAATTGGCGAGCCTTAGAAATACGATTATTAAAACTCGTGAAAAGATTAAAAATGATATTCAAGCTATCCTGCATGATAAAGATAATCAAAAGTATTTCCAAGAAACCATCATTACGCAGCGTAATAATCGTTACGTAATTCCTGTAAAACAAGAGTATCGCCAATACTTTGATGGCCTTATTCACGACCGTTCTGCAACGGGTCAAACACTTTACATTGAACCGATGCGTTTGGTGAATCTAAATAATGAATTACAAGAGGCTTTGATTGGTGAAGAGCAAGAGGTCTTGCGTATTTACCGCGAGTTATCGGCTCTTGTAAAACAACATAGCAATGATTTGATGGATGCTTGTGAAAAGGTATCCCATATCGAATTTGTATATGGTAAGGCAAGTCTTGCTATTTCTTACAAGGGGGTACCGGCAATCTTAAGTACTGACAGAACCGTTAATCTCATGAGAGCTCGTCACCCATTAATTCCACCAAATATGGTAGTGCCTACAAATATTCAATTAGGTACATCGTACCGTATTTTACTAATTACTGGTTCTAACACAGGTGGTAAAACAGTTTCCCTTAAAACATTGGGCCTGTTGAGCTTGATGAATCAATGTGGCCTATTTATCCCTGCTGATCACGGTTCTATGTTACCAGTATTCCATAATATCTTTGCCGACATTGGAGACGAGCAAAGTATTGAGGCCAGCCTTAGTACGTTCTCTGCTCATATGACACAAGTTATTTCCATCATCAAACATTGTGGTCCTAACGACTTGGTTTTACTGGATGAACTTGGGTCTGGTACTGATCCAGAAGAAGGTAGCGCATTAGCTGTATCTATTCTTGAGTTCTTCCGTAAAAAAGGTGCCCTTATGATGGTAAGTACCCATTATAATGAGCTTAAAAATTATGCTTACCATACGGAAGGTATTGAAAATGGTCACGTAGAGTTTGATGAGCGCACCTTAAAACCTACATATCGGCTCCATATCGGCGTAGCCGGCAGTAGCCATGCGTTAAGCATTGCTGCACGTTTAGGCTTACCAAAGGACATTGTAGAACGCGCAACAGAGTATAAATCTCAATTTGGTAGTCATGAAATGGAAGAAGTTCTTTCCGACTTAAACGAACAACTCCGTAAAGCCTCTGAACGTGAAAGAGCGTTAAAGAAAGAACTTGATGAAACACGTCGTATGCGTGGCCAATTAGAGAAGGAAAAGAAACAGTTTAATGAAAATCGTAAACAAATCTTAGCCAAAGCTCAGGCCGATGCAGAATCCATGAAACGTAGTTTACGCGTTGAAGGGGAAGCGATTATCAAGCAATTGAAAGCGCAATTCTCTGAAACAAATAAGGATAGGCTTCAATCGGCTATTAATGCAGCACGTAAGGGGATTTCTAGTGTTCATGTACCAGAAGCTGCAGTGGATGATGATCGTAAGTCGTTAACCGCAGATGCTATTAAGGTAGGCCAAGCTGTTTATGTTACGTCCTTGCGTTCGTTGGGTACTGTGTTATCTATCAATGGTAACCGTGTAAATGTTGATATTAATGGACTAACAGCTACCGTTAAGGTTAGCGAATTACAATCAACTACACGTGAAGAAGGCAATAAACTAGCACGTGAACAAAAAGCAGCCATGCCTAAGACTAGAAAACGTATGGGTGGCTCCGCCGTACAACGTCAAAAAGAGGTTCGTACTGAAATCAATATTCTTGGCCAAACAGTAGATGAAGCGACCGTTTCTGTAGGTAGATTTATTGACCAAGCTTTGCTTGGTGGTGTTAATCAAGTGCGTATTATTCATGGTAAGGGTACAGGTGCATTACGTGAAGGCGTTCACCAATATTTACGTACCTTGCCTCATGTAGCGCACTTTGAAACAGCCGGTTATGATGAAGGTGGTGCAGGGGCTACAAATGTAGTTCTTAAATAAAAATATAATTTTCAAAATATTGTATATGGAAATAAAAAGGTAGTAAGATCCTAGGGCTTGCTACCTTTTTGTATAGATAATATTTGGATAGTAAATAAGTATAAAAGAAAGGGCGGAACACTGAGTTCCGCCCTTTTAGAAACTACTGTTGAATTAGCGTTCCTTTTTAGACTTTTTATTTTTCGATGAATTTGATTTTTGTTCTGTAACCTCTTCTTTTTGAGGCTTGTCATTACTTTTTATCTTTTCATCTGTTGTTTTGCCTGTATCGTCTTTCTTATCTGCTTTTTCGTCCTTTTTATCTTCTTTTTTAGGTTGTGCCTTTGCAGGATTGACGTAACCTTCAGAGATTGCTGATTGTGCGCTAGCTGGGATAGGGAAGTCAGATGCTGGAGTATTGGCAAGAGCATTGGCCATGAATTGCCCCCACATAACAGCAGGTGTGCTACCACCTGTAATACCGTGTAATGTTTCGGTGCCGTAGTCATCACCAATCCAAACGGCAGCTACTAAATCTGGAGTGTAACCTATGAACCAAGCATCTTTGGAATCATCAGTAGTACCTGTTTTACCTGCTGCAGGACGACCGATGGCTGCATTACCGCCAGTACCGCCATTTATAACAGATTCTAGCATATTAGTTATGATGGCCGCATCTTTTTCATCAATAACGCGTTTTTCTTGGATAGAGTTTTCTTCTACAACTTGGCCGTTGCGATCTACAATTTTAAGGATGGCTGTAGGTTGAACCTTGATACCGCCATTAGCAAGTACACCGTAAGCCTGTACCATATCAAGAGGAGTAACACCATGAGTTAAACCACCAAGTGCTGTCGATAAGTTGTAATCTTGATCAGTTAGAGTAGAGATACCCATTTCTTTAGCAAGATTAATAACTTTAGTCATACCTACTTCATCGGCAACTTTTACAGCTGCTACGTTGCGAGAATGCTGTAATGCGTAGCGATATGTAATATTACCTTCGTAGTCATTTTCATAGTTTTTAGGACTCCAATTACCGAAAGTAACAGGACTGTCCTCAACTATAGAACCAGGAGTTTTACCTGATTGAATAGCTGCTAAGTAAACGAAAGGTTTCATAGTGGAACCAGGTTGACGTTCTGCTTGTGTAGCGCGGTTGAAAGCGTCATCACCGCGACCACCGACCATGGCTACAATGTAACCATTGTGAGGGTTCATAGCTACTATAGCACCTTGTGGTTGAGATAATCCATTTTTATCAGTGTAGTAATTAGGCAAGTTTTGCATTGCTGCAACTGCAGCATTTTGTGCATCCATATCGAGAGTAGTATAGATTTTTAATCCATCTTTATAGATGGCATCATCGCCGTACTTTTCAGAAATTTGAGAAATAACATAGTTAATGAAGTAAGATGCATTAGATTTCTCATGAGCTTGTTCTTGTTTAGCTATCAAACCTAAATCTGCTTGGCGAGCTTCGTCAGCTTGCTCTTGTGTAATATAACCATATTTTACCATTTGGCCCAATACGACGGCTTGACGCTTTTTACTAGCCTCCAAATCATTAAATGGGGAGTAATAGTTAGGGCTTTGTGGTAAACCAGCAATGAGTGCCGCTTGTGCAAGTGTTAACTCACTAGCATCCTTACCAAAATATACATGAGATGCAGATTGTACACCGTAAGCACCTTGACCAAAGTAGATTTGGTTCATATACATTTCAAGGATTTCATCCTTGGTGTAATGTTGTTCAATTTTAAGGGCTAATAAAGCTTCGGAAATTTTACGTTTTAATGTTCTATCTTGAGATAAGAATGCATTACGAGCTAACTGTTGAGTAATTGTGGAACCACCTTCAGATACGCCGCTATGTACAATGTTTACCCATACGGCACGTAAAATACCAATTGGGTCAATACCATGATGCGTATAGAACCGAGAATCTTCTGTAGCTACAAAGGCATTCTGTAAATCTTTTGGTACATCTTTTAGAGGTACTGGTAATCTATTTTCTGTGGAGTGAACCGTAGTAATGAGATTGCCATGCACGTCATAAATCTGAGACGATGCAGAAGGGCGTACATTGGATACATCCGGTAGATTTGATAATGTGGCACTTATGAAACCACAGCCACCACCGGCTACGATGAGTATAAAGAGAAGTGTACAAATCCAAAATAGACGCTTAGGATTTGTTTTCTTCGGTGTAGAACCATTGCCATTTGAGCGGCGATTGGTTCTCGTATTTGAGTTACTACTCATAGAGTCACCTCTTTTTTCTTTTAGTAAATATAACGTAAATTCTATTACGCAGTTATAAATATTATATCATAAATGGTTTAAATCCAATACTATATATAATTGTGAAAGTTTTTAGATAATGGTATACTTAAACAATAGTATTTCTAGGAGGATTATCATGATTAGTGCTCAAGAACAAGTGCGCCAAATTAAACATGGTGTAGCGGATTTAATTAACGAACAAGATCTTGTAAAAAAAATAGAGAAATCCATTAAGGAAAATAAACCACTAGTTGTAAAACTAGGTTTGGATCCAACGGCTCCAGATATTCATTTGGGACATACTGTTCCTCTTCGCAAGCTGCGTTTATTTCAAGAATTTGGTCATCAAGTAGTGATCGTCATCGGTGGCTTCACTGCTCGTATTGGTGATCCTACTGGTAAAAGTGTTACTCGTCCACCATTAACAAAAGAAGAAGTATTGAAAAATGCTGAAACTTATAAGACACAAATCTTCAAGGTATTAGACCCAGAAAAAACAATCGTTCGTGACAATAGCGAATGGTTAGAATCTATGAACTTTGCTGACGTACTTCGTTTGGCTAGCTCCTATACAGTTGCACGTATGATGGAACGCGATGATTTCAGCAAACGCTTTAAAGAAGGTCGTCCTATTGGCGTGCATGAGTTCATGTACCCATTGATGCAAGGTCACGATTCTGTTGCATTACATGCAGACGTTGAATTTGGTGGCACAGACCAAACTTTCAACCTGTTGATGGGGCGTCATTTACAAGAGTTAGAAGGTCAAGAGCCACAAGTTGTGATTACAATGCCATTGCTTGAAGGACTTGACGGCATTCAAAAAATGAGTAAATCTTTGGGCAATTATATCGGTATTGATGAAGAACCTAAAGAAATGTATGGTAAAGCGATGTCCATTCCTGATGAATTGATGATGCGTTATTTCATGCTCGTTACAGATATGTCTATCGAAGAGCAAGAGGACATGGCAAAACGTCTAGAATCCGGAGAGTTACATCCACGTGATGCTAAAATGCAATTGGCTCGTACCATTGTTCGCTTGTACCATGGTGAAGAAGCTGCTCTCGAAGCGGAAGAAGAGTTTAAACGGGTGTTCCAACAACGCGCCATGCCTACAGATGTTCCTGAGTACGTTATGGTTGCACCAATAGAACCAATCTTTGTCCCACAATTCTGTACAGATGCTGGTTTAACTGCGTCCAATGGTGAAGCACGTCGATCCATTAAAGCAGGTGCTTTCAAAGTAAACGGTGAAAAATACACGGAAGAAAACCTTAAGCTAGAAGATGGCATGATCATTCAAGTTGGTAAGCGTAAATTTGTAAAAATTAAATTTAACTAATATAAAACTGTGATGAGATAGAAATCTCATCACAGTTTTTTCTGTCTATTTTGTTTATAAGATTATCTATCTACTGAATCTGTTGTTTGTGAAGCAAGAAATTGACTTACAAGTTAATGTATAATGAATATACAAAGACAATATAAAAATAAAATACAAATTTGATACATAAAAGATTTTTACAAATATTGTATAAAATAGATTATAACTTGTGAGAGGACCATTTATGGACAAGAAATTAAGTAACCTTTTATCACAACGAGAACATACTGTTCTTACAGATATTGATGTTATTACGGCGGCAGTAGCCGTGCCTCTATTAGAAATCGATGGAGAAGATCATATGGTGTTTACCGTGCGTAGTAATACATTGCGACGTCAACCCGGTGAAATCAGTTTCCCTGGCGGGCACTGTGAGCCTAATGATAAAAGCGGTGCCCATGCTGCCATGCGTGAATGCTCTGAGGAACTTGGTATAGACTTAGATCAAATTGAACTGCTAGGAAATCTAGACTGTTTAGTATCCGCAATAGGTGTAAAACTATATGCGGTCGCCGTGCGCCTACATACAAGTGATTTAAAACCAAATTCCGATGAAGTAGGCGAGGTATTTACAGTTCCCTTACAATATCTATTAGATATGGAACCGACCGTAGGTCACCTAGACATTGGAACTAAGCCGTTAAAAGATTTTCCATTTCATCTATTAGAAGGATATAATATCGACTGGAAAATTAGACAAAACTATTCCGTCTATTTCTATCCCTATAAACAATACACCATATGGGGACTAACAGGACGAGTGTTGAAGAATTTTTTAGATATATATAAGGAAGTTCATTTATATAATAATGCCTATAAAAATTGACAGATTACAAATTAAGGTATACTATTTATGTGTAAAAGGTTTAATGTGTTGCACTAATTAATCTAGGAGGTTCTCACATGAATCGTGAAACAGCATACGTACTTTGGTTTGATGAATTACAACGTGAAGATGTTAATTTAGTAGGTGGCAAGTCTTCTTCTTTAGGGGAATTGACATCCTCCACTAATGTACCTGTACCTTATGGCTTTGCAACAACTGCCCATGGTTATCGTGAGTTTATGAAAACTACAGGTTTGGAAGATAAAATCCGGGCTGAGCTTGATGCTTTAGATGATGTAGAAAATTCTGCATTATTGCGCGAAGTGTGTGCTAAGATTCGCCGCATGATTTGTCAGGAAGAAATGCCAAAAGACTTGGCAGATGCTATCCGTCATGCTTATGAAGAACTTGGTAAAAAAGTGAACGAAGAAAATCCGTTTGTAGCTGTTCGTTCTAGTGCAACAGCAGAAGATTTGCCAGATGCAAGCTTCGCAGGCCAACAAGATACGTATTTAAATGTACGCGGTGCTGACGTAATTATCGAAAAAGTAAAAGAATGCTACGCATCTACATTCACAGATCGTGCCACATATTACCGTGTAAAACAAGGCTTTGATCATATGACAGTAGCATTGAGTGCTGCAGTTCAAATGATGGTATTCTCTAAAGCAGCTGGCGTAATGTTTACTGTTGATCTTGTAACAGGCAATGATAACAATATTCTTATTGAAGGCTCTTGGGGTCTTGGTGAATATGTTGTACAAGGTACGGTTACACCAGATAATTTCCGTGTGGATAAAGAAAAGATGGAAATTACGGACCGTATGATTAACGATAAACATGTTCGCCTTGTTCGTAAAGCCGATGGTGACTGTGTTGAAGAAGTGGTGCCAGCTGACGAAGCAAAACAACAAGTTATTACAGATGCTCAAGTTTTGGAACTTGCAGAATATGCAAAAGCAATTGAAAAGCATTATGGTTGCTACATGGATATGGAATGGGGCGTAGATGAACGCAATGACAAGATTTGGATCTTGCAAGCTCGTCCAGAAACAGTTTGGTCCCGCAAAGAAAAATCAGAAACGTCCGAAAAAGCTAGCACATTAGATGCAGGTAATCGTGATATTATTGTAAAAGGTTTGCCAGCATCCCCTGGTAATGCAGCAGGTAAAGCTCACGTTATCATCAATCCTGAGGATATCGATGAGTTCAAAGAAGGCGAAATTCTTGTTACAGCTATGACAGCTCCTGACTGGGTGCCAGCCATGAAAAAGGCAAAAGCAATTGTTACTGACGCTGGTGGTATGACTTGTCATGCGTCTATCGTTAGCCGTGAGCTTGGTATTCCTTGTATCGTAGGTACTAAGAGCCGTAGTCATGAAGCGACTACCTCTATTAAAGATGGTCAAATGATTACCGTTGATGCTACAAATGGTATCGTATATGATGGCGTATTAGAAGATATCGTTAAAAAGCCTGAAGCTCAAGTTTCTACAGGGGCAGCAGCTGAATATGTGCCTGTAACAGGCACTAAGATTTATATGAACTTAGGTGATCCTGATTTGGCCCAAAAATATGGTGTACTACCATGTGATGGCATCGGTCTCATGCGTGAAGAGTTCATTTGGACAACCTTTATTCATGAACATCCATTGCACCTTATCGAAACAGGGCGCAGTGACTTTGCTGTAAATACATTGGCGGAAGGTATGCGTAAAGTATGCCAAGCATTAGCCCCTCGCCAAGTAGTAGTTCGTTTGAGCGACTTTAAATCTAGTGAATACCGTGACCTTAAAGGTGGCGATAAATATGAACCGCATGAATCCAGTGCATTACTTGGCTGGCGTGGCGCATCTCGCTACTATGATCCTAAGTACACACCTGCTTTCAAATTAGAATTAGAAGCAATCAAAAAAGTGCGTAACGAATTTGGTTTCAAAAATCTACAAGTTATGATTCCATTCTGCCGTACTGTGGAAGAAGCTGAATTAGTAACTAACTTAATGGCTCAAGAAGGTCTTGCACGCAGCAAAGACTTTAAAGTATGGCTCATGGCTGAGATCCCATCCAATATTATCTTAGCTGATCAATTTAATAAATATGTAGATGGTTATTCTATCGGTTCTAACGATTTGACTATGCTTGTACTCGGTTGTGATCGCGATAACGAAACAGTTCAACATATCTATGATGAACGTAATTTAGCAGTTCGCAGAGCAATTCGTCACCTCATTGAGGTGGCCCATAAAGATGGTAAAACTGTATCTATCTGTGGCCAAGCGCCAAGCGTATATCCTGAACTTTGCGAATTCCTTGTGAAGAGTGGTATCGACTCTATTTCTGTTAACCCAGATGCAGTAGTTAATACTAAGAAAATGGTGGCTCAAATCGAACAACGAATTATGCTCGATGCTATGACTGGTCGTGGTCGTCAAGAATCTGACGAACTAATTTGGTAATAATATAGTTATGGTGAAAGAGGAGGCCTGTGGGTCTCCTCTTTTTCTGAATGGTAACTTAGGATATAATACAAACAGAGATGAAAGGGGGTTACCGTGTGAAACTGTCGAAACGACAAGAACAAATTGCTCAAATCGTTCGCGAAGAAGGTCCTGTAACAGGTAGTGCCATTGCTGAACATTTAGAGGTCACAAGATCTGCGTTGCGCTCAGATTTATCTGTATTGACCATGTTAGGTGTGTTAGATGCACGTCCAAACGTAGGCTATTACTATGTTGGACTTTCAAAGGAAACACAAACGGCTGAGCGATTAAAGTCATTTCTGGTAAGTGATGTATTATCTCAAGCAGTTGTGGTCAATGGGGATACGAGTTTGTATGATACAATTGTCACATTATTTACAGAGGATGTAGGTACTATATTAGTGTGTGATGGTTCATACCTAGTAGGTGTGGTATCTCGAAAAGATTTACTACGCGCCTCTATGGGACAAACAGATTCGCATACCATGCCTATATCTATGATTATGACCCCTGTAAGCAAGGTTATAGCGGTGGAGCCTACTGATACTTTGGTAGAGGCTGCACAGAAAATGATAGATTATGAAGTAGATTGTTTACCTGTCGTCGCTCGTGAGGATGTGGGTAACAAGAAGCGTTTAAAGGTTGTGGGCCGTGTATCAAAAACGACGGTAGCAAAAGTATTTTTAGAATGTAGCATACACTGAGGTTGATAGAATGGCAGAAAAAATTATTTATGCAATATCGGATTCTCTGGGGGAAACTGCTGAGGCTGTAGCGAGAGCTACGGCGAGTCAATATGATAAGGAGCAAATTGAAATTGTCCGTGTTCCCTATATTGATAGTGAAAGCCAAATTGATGAGGTCATAGACGACGCAAAACGTGGGAATCATGTTATTTGCCATACCATTGTGTCTGCGTCTTTACGTAAGTATTTGCATGAGAAGGTGGCTGAATATAATATTCCGGCTGTGGATATCATGGGGCCTGTTCTCGATGCAGTTGGTACTATCGCAACTACTAAACCTCGCATGACAGCAGGTATGGTTCATAAGCTCGACCAAGAGTATTTTAAAAAGGTTGAAGCTATTGAGTTTGCCGTGAAATATGACGATGGTAAAAATCCATCTGGTTTTGAAAAGGCCGACATAGTTATTATTGGTGTATCTAGAACTAGTAAGACACCATTGTCCATGTTCTTGGCGTACAAAAAGATTAAAGCCGCAAATTTGCCACTAGTTCCAGAGGTACCGTTGCCAGAGGAATTGTTCAAGATTCCGGCAAAAAAAATCGTGGGCCTTATTATAGATCCATACAAATTAAATAATATTCGTAGTGAACGTTTACGCGCTATCGGTCTTGAAGACGAAGCAAATTATGCATCTATTGAGCGTATTCAATCTGAATTGGATTATGCAAAGGCTATTATGCGTCGTTTGCACTGCCAAGTGTTAGATGTTTCTAATAAATCCATTGAAGAAACAGCTTCTCTTGTCATGCAATTGATTGATAAAAATCGCGCGTCGGAGGGTAAATGAATATACGTGAACAAATAGAGGAGAGGGAGGTTTTGTTTCTGTCTCCCTATGCTGCTAAAAGCCGCGATGCAATCCGTGATATAGAAGAAAAGCCTGATCCACTTAGAACCGCGTTTCAACGCGATCGGGATCGCATCATTCATAGTAAATGTTTTAGACGGTTAAAGCATAAGACACAGGTATATATTGCGCCAGGTGACCATTATCGGACACGCATGACTCATACCCTTGAGGTAGGTCAAATCGGTCGTACTGTGGCTCGTGCATTACGTTTAAATGAAGACCTTGTGGAAGCTATTGCCATGGGTCATGATGTGGGACATACACCATTTGGTCATGTAGGTGAATATGCATTGCGAGATATGGTGGGGCACTTTAATCATAATGAGCAAAGTTTACGCATGGTTGAGGTATTAGAAAGACATGGTGATCATCAAGGACTCAATTTAACCACCGCTGTTCGAGATGGCATCGTAGGTCACACAGGAGCTACAATTCCTGTGACCTTGGAAGGTCAAATTATTCGTATTGTAGACCGTATTGCGTATTTGTGCCATGATTTTGATGATGCACAGCGAGCAGGTATGTTGACGGCAGAGGCGTTGCCTTTTGAAGTGCGCGAACATTTTGGTATGACTCCATCCAGTATGATTACTGCAATGGTAGAGGATATGGTACGGGAATCCTTGGATAAGCCAGCTATATCTATGTCTGCTGATGTGGAAATGACGATGAATCTATTCCGTCAATTTATGTTTAAACATGTATATTTGGCACCAGCTTTAATTCCGGATCGCAAAAAGGCATCCCATGTGGTGAAAAATCTATTTACTCACTTCATGGAACACCCTGATGATATGGAAGGCTGTGAAACAGGTAAAGCGTTTTACTCTACACGTGATGTAGTTGATTATGTAGCAGGCTTAACAGATCAATATGCTATTAAGTTATTTAAGCAATATTATATTCCAAATATTACATTATAAATAACAAAAAAAGCAGTTAGTTCAAAATGAACTAACTGCTTTTTTGGGGCTCTAGAACCCCAAAGAGTACATGTACTTTTTATTTTACGCGCGTGTAACTTTATTAGAACGAAGGCAGCGAGTGCATACGTTTACTTTTTTTGTAGCACCGTCTACAACCGCCCGTACTCTTTGAATGTTCGGTTTCCAAGTTTTTCTTGTGCGAATGTGAGAATGACTCACGTTCATACCGCTAGATGTGGATTTACCACATACTTCGCAAAGGTTTGCCATAGTTTCCACCTCCAAGCTTAATCTATAACATAACAAAAGTATATTATCATAAAGAATAGCTTAAAGCAAGTATTTTTGTCGTACATATTGCTCTTTTTATGAAATATACTACAATATAAGGTATACTATATATCATATTCTAAGATATAAATGGACTTTTACACAAGGATATACAAAAATTGGATATATCTCATGTGTTTATCGTATATTTAAAGGAGTTCTTATGGATGAACGATTGACGACTATAAAGGGAATTGGTCCTGGTCGTGAGAAACAATTGCATAAATTGGGAATTACCAATGTTACATCCTTATTGACTTACTTTCCCAGAACCTATGAAGACCGGCGTACGATTTATAGAATTGGTGATTTAAAATCAGGTATGACAGGTGGTATCGTAGGTACTGTTATTGCTGTACAAGAGAAACGCCCTCGCCCTCGATTGTCTATTTTAGAGGTGGTCATTGCAGATGGCACAGGTCCTTTGAAGATTGTTTTGTTTAATCAAGGGTATAAAAAAAACTTTTACAAAAAAGGACAACGTATATATGCATATGGTAAGGCTGAGTTTCAATATGGTTCCATGCAAATGAATACACCGCAAATGGAAAACTTAGGAGACGGTGGTGAACCAGATCGAGGTATCGTTCCTATTTACGCGCTTGCTGATGGGGTATCTCAGTTTGTGGTTCGTTCAACTGTACGTAATTGGTTCGCAGCTAACCATGAATTACCAGAGATTTTACCTGTGGAGGTTCGTGATGATCATCATTATATGAGTCGCTATGATGCTTTTAAGATGATGCATTTCCCAGACTCCTCAGAGCTCTATGAAAAGGCTCGTTATCAATTGGCCTATGAAGAGTTGTTCGTCATGCAAGCTGGTTTAGCTTTGTTGCGAAATAAAGAACAATGCCACAGAGGGCCTAAAATGGGACCAAATGGGGAACTAATGGCTCAGTGTATAGAGAATTTACCGTTTTCCTTAACAGGTGATCAACAACGAGCATTAGAGGATATTCGTATCGATATGGAAGACGAACGACCTATGCAAAGGTTGTTGCAAGGTGATGTAGGCTCTGGTAAAACCGTTGTGGCTACCCTGAGTTTATTAAAAGCCATCGAAAATGGGTATCAGGGGGCAATTATGGCTCCTACGGAGATTTTAGCGGCTCAACATTATGAAGGGATACAAACTGTATGTGCTAATTTAGGTATTACTATAGAACTATTAACTGGATCCTCCACGAAAAAGGAAAAAGAACGCATCTATGAAGGCTTAGCTGATGGAACAATTCATATGATTATTGGAACCCATGCTCTTATTCAAGAGGGGGTTAATTTTCATAATCTAGGCCTTGTTATCGTCGATGAGCAACATCGCTTTGGCGTAGATCAACGGGCGAGATTGCAACAGAAGGGAACATATCCTCATGTACTTATCATGACGGCTACACCAATCCCTCGTACCATGACATTATCCGTATATGGAGATTTAGCAGTATCTTTAATTAAAGAAATGCCACCAGGGCGAAAACCTGTTAAAACATATGCTGTAGATAGTTCTTATAAAGAGAGATTACGCACTTTCTTTTGTAAGGAAATGGCAGAGGGGCGTCAGGTCTACGTGGTGTGCCCTCTTGTAGAAGAATCCGAAAAATTAGACTTGCAAGCCGCTGAGGAATTGTATCTAGAATTAAAAGAGTACTTTTATAAGGCCTATGAAGTGGGCCTCGTTCACGGTCGTATGAAGCCGAGTGAAAAAGATGAAGTGATGAATGCCTTCTATAGGGGTGAAATTTCATTACTTGTTTCTACAACAGTTATCGAAGTGGGGGTTAATGTGCCAAATGCGACCATTATGTGCGTTGAAGGGGCAGAGCGATTTGGTCTATCTCAGCTACATCAGCTGCGGGGCCGTGTAGGTCGTGGCGCTCATCAGTCCTATTGCATTCTTGTTAGTGATTCTAAAAATGATGTAAGTCAAGAGCGCTTAAAGTTGATGGAACAAATCCAGGATGGATTTGAGCTTGCAGAGCAAGATTTATTGCTTCGCGGATCTGGTCAATTATTTGGATTAGCTCAATCGGGGCTGCCAGATTTACGCGTTGCTAATATTATCAAAGATATTGAAATTTTAGTAGAGGCTCGCAAGGATGTACTAGATTTTGCAAATCAATTCGGAATAGAAAAATTAGAATCTATCATGAAAGAAGAATTAGAAAAAAGATTTGGTGAAAAATTTCTAAGAATATTGTATAATTAAGAGGTAGGATTAATAAGTATATAAGCATCGATAATATTAGATTTTATCTGGCTTTTTCCTTGTCTATATGTCCTTCATACCGTATAATAGAACAAACAATTTATTTCATTTTTCATCTATGGAGGTTAATATGCCAATTATTCATGTAGAGCTCGTCGAAGGGCGTACAAAAGAACAAAAGAAACAATTAGGTGAAGCAATTACAAAGGCTGCGGTTGATATCGTAAATGTTCCTGCTGATGCAGTAAAAGTTATCTTCGTAGATATGAAAAAAGACGATTATATGGAAGGCGGCATTTTGCGGTCTGAACGCTAAGGCTACGACTGACCGCCTAGTCCATAGGGACTAGGCGGGTCGTAGTTTTGTTTTATTATACGGAAAGGAAAGAAATATGAGAGACGATAAATTCGGTATGCGTGGACTAACTTTTGATGATGTATTATTAATACCAGCAGCTTCTGATATACTGCCTAATCAAGTAGAGTTAAAAACTCAATTAACTCGTGACATTACATTAAATATTCCTATGATTAGTTCTGGGATGGATACGGTTACTGAATCACGGATGGCGATTGCTATGGCTCGTGAAGGAGGTCTTGGCGTTATCCACAAAAATATGTCTATTGAAGAGCAAGCTCATGAAGTTGACAAGGTAAAACGCTCTGAACACGGTGTTATCGTTGATCCTATTTTCTTAAGCCCTCAAAATTTACTATCCGATGCAGCAGAACTTATGGAAAAATATAAAATTTCTGGTGTACCTATCACAGAACATGGTAAACTAGTAGGGATCATTACAAATCGCGATATGCGTTTTGAAACTGATTTAAGCCGACAAATTGGGGAATGTATGACAAAAGATTCCCTAGTTACTGCACCGGAAGGTACATCTCTTGAAGCGGCGAAAGCTATCTTAAGCGAACATCGTATTGAAAAATTACCTCTTGTAGATGGCGACGGTAACTTAAAAGGCTTAATTACGATTAAAGATATTGAAAAAGCGACTAAATATCCAAATGCAGCAAAGGATGGTAGTGGCCGATTATTAGTTGGTGCTGCAGTAGGTGTTTCTCAAGATTTGTATGATAGACTTGATGCGCTTGTATCTGCTAAAGCTGACGTAATTATTGTTGATACTGCCCATGGGCATTCTGCAGGTGTTCTTCGTACGTTGAAGGACATTAAACAAGCGTATCCTCACATTCCTGTAATTGCAGGTAATGTGGCAACTGCAGCAGGCACTGAGGCTCTTATCGAAGCTGGAGCTGATGCAGTTAAGGTTGGTATAGGACCTGGGTCTATTTGTACAACTCGTGTCATTGCTGGCATTGGGGTACCTCAAATCACAGCAGTCTATGAGTCTGCTCAAGTGGGGCGTCGCTATGGAGTTCCTATCATTGCTGATGGGGGGATTAAATATTCTGGAGATATTGCTAAAGCTATTGCGGCTGGTGCTAATGTAGTTATGATGGGTAATATTTTAGCGGGTACTGATGAAAGCCCTGGAGAAACAGTGATTTATCAAGGCCGTTCTTATAAAGTATATCGAGGCATGGGTAGTCTAGGGGCTATGAAACTCGGTAGTAAAGATCGATATTTCCAAACAGAAGCTAAGAAATTAGTTCCTGAAGGTATAGAAGGTCGTGTACCATATAAAGGTATGTTGGCCGATACAATTTTCCAAATGGTTGGTGGTTTGCGTGCAAGTATGGGGTATTGTGGATGTCATAACATCCAAGAAATGATTGAAAACACTCAATTCATTCAAATTACAGCGGCTGGTTTGAAAGAAAGTCATCCGCATGATGTAAGCATTACCGTTGAAGCACCAAATTATAGTGGTTGATAATGGAGTATTACATTGAATAAACGTATTTCTGTTTTATCTGTGCCTATCGATTGCGTCACAATGGATGAGGCAGTCCAACGTATTTTGCAATTAACTGAACAGCCGGGGCTACATTTAGTAGCAACGGCTAATGCAGAAATGGTTATGTTGGCTAATGAAAATCCTACATTGCACTCCATATTGAATAATGCTAGTCTCGTCGTTCCCGATGGGGCTGGCATTTTGTGGGCTGCAGAGCGTCAAGGAGAACATGTGCCTGAACGCGTAACAGGTGTAGACGTAACTATGGAATTGTTTAAAGTTGCGGCGACTCATCAAATTCCTGTATACTGCTTGGGGGCGGCACCTGGTGTTGCTCAACGAGCGATTGATAATGTATCTGCTCAGGTAGGTGTATTAAATATAGCAGGAATTCATGACGGATTCTTTGATAGTGCAGAGGAACAAGAAATCATTAAATCTATAGCTGAATCTAAGGCAAAATTAGTATTTGTTGCCTTAGGTGTGCCAAAGCAAGAACAATGGATTGCAGAAAAGTTGAGTCACCTCAATGGCGTAGTTGCCATCGGAATTGGTGGTTCCTTTGATGTCTTGGCAGGTAATATTCCTCGGGCCCCAGAATGGATGCAACAAAATCGACTTGAATGGTTGTATCGATTATATTTAGAACCTCAACGGATTGGCCGCATGTTGGCTATTCCAAAGTTTATGTGGACCGTTATTAGAAATAAATAGAGGAGTGTTGAATCGTGCCTACAGGACCAATAATTAAGGAAGGGTTTCCTCTGATAGGAGCTATGCTCATTATCACTGTGGTGTTAGGATATTTAGGACATTATGTAATTGCGATTATTTCATTTATTCTGGCATTATTTTTCGTCAATTTCTTTAGAAATCCTAAACGTGTAATCCCTCAAGATCCAGATTTGATTTTATCCCCAGCGGACGGTAAAATCATGGATATTTCTGATGTATACGAAGATATTTACTTACATAAAGAGTGTAAAAAAGTAACTATTTTCTTATCTGTTTTTGACGTACATGCTAATCGTGCGCCTATTGATGGTAAAATTACGTACCGTCACTATACGATGGGTAGTTTCCTACCAGCATTCAAAGATGATGTAGGTTTTGAAAATGAACGTCATACTATTTGTATTGAAAATGATCGTACTTCCGTATTAGTAACGCAAATTGCGGGCCTTTTAGCAAGACGTATCGTATCTTGGACAGACCTAGATAGTGTACTTGAACGTGGTCAGTTGTACGGGATGATTAAGTTCGGTTCCTGTACTGAGCTCTATATGGATAAGGATGTAGAGTTGTTCGTGGAAAAAGGTCAACATATTACAGGTGGTGATACTGTTATCGGGAGGTTACGACATGAATAAATCTATTATTCCAAATTTATTTACTAGTGCAAACTTAGCATTTGGTGTTCTTGGTATTACATTGTCTGCTACTAATAATACATTCTGCGCAGCCATATGTATATTATTGTCTTTAGTAGCAGATGGGTTAGATGGGCGTGTAGCAAGAGCTTTAGGAGTTGCAGGACCAATGGGCCGGGAACTTGATTCTCTGTCTGATGTAGTGGGATTTGGTGTAGCGCCTGCCTATATGCTTTATATGAAAGAATTATATGGTTTAGGATGGATTGCATATGTGCCACTATTAGCTTTTGCAGTGCTTGGTGCATTTCGTTTAGCGCGATTTAATATTAAAACTGACGAAGTTCATGGCTATTTTGAAGGTTTACCAATTCCAGCCGCTGGATGTTTAGCAGCGACCTACGTATTGTGTGGCGTATCGGTACCTCAATTTGTGTTGGTAGTTTGTATGATTGGTATAGGTCTCCTTATGGTTAGTGAAGTTAAATATCCCGATTTTAAAGGTAAAAGTGAGATTTATATCAATAAGCTTTCTATTGTACTCACAGCCATATTTGTTGTAGCTTGTCTCGTGTATGATTGGCATACATGGGCCGTTATGATTTTTGCTGGCTATGTAATGTTTGGGCTTATTAACGGGGCTTTAAATATAGTGCGTAAATAGATGTGTGGAGGAGAATAGTATGAATTACCTACTGGATCTATTACTGATTCCTATGCAGGTAATAATCGTAATTTATACGGTTTATTATTTTATACTCGCTGTCGTAGGTATGTGGCGATCGCGAGTACATAAAAATTATACCCCTAAAAATTCCTTTGCCATCGTTGTATGCGCTCATAATGAAGAAGCTGTTGTTGGTGAGTTAGTTAAAAACTTACGTGGCCTAGATTATCCAGATGATCTGTACGATATTTTTGTAGTTGCCGATAACTGTACAGATAAGACTGCGGAAGTAGCAAGTGCTGCTGGCGCTAATGTACATGTACGTGAAAATAAACAAGAAATAGGTAAAGGTTATGCCATGGGGTGGATGTTTGATCGGGTAGAACAAATGGATCGGAAATATGATGCATTTCTGATTTTTGATGCCGATAATTTAGTACATCCTCAATTTATGTTAGAAATGAATGATCATCTTGAAAAAGGTGAGTCTGTAATTCAAGGTTACTTGAACTCTAAAAATCCAACTGACTCTTGGGTAGCCGGTACGTTCTCTATCGCCTTTTGGATGGTTAACCATATGTGGCATTTAGCAAAATATCGTCTTGGATTATCTACGGCCTTAGGTGGTACAGGCATGTGTATTCGTACATCTATTATTCGCGAATACGGTTGGGATTGCAATAGCTTAACCGAAGATATGGAATTTTCCATGAAACTATTGACTCATGGTATCCGTACTTGTTGGGGGCATGATGCTATCGTATATGATGAAAAGGTTACGACTATGATGGCTTCTTGCAGACAGCGTTTACGATGGGCTCAGGGGCAATTTGACTGTGCGGGTCGATATATTCCTAAATTATTTGCTATTGGTATCAAAACAGGGAATATTATGATTTTGGATGGTATATTCCAAGTGAGTCAACCTTATTTCTTATTGTTGACAACCGTATACTTGGTGTTATCCTACATCAATGCGTATACTCCAATTTATACAAATATTTTGTATCAAATTATGCCTATGTCTGTATGGACAATTATAGGTGTTGGTCAATATCTATTCCCATTAATTGTATTGTTGAAAATCAAGGTACCACCAAAGATTTGGTTCTACTATTTACTATATCCATTATTTGTTTACTCTTGGATTCCAGTAAATATTTTAGGGTGGTTCCGCCGTCATAATAAGGTATGGTCTCATACAGTCCATACGAGAGCTGTGGGCTTAGATGATGTTAAATTAACACGTATGGGCAATATGAATAAGAATGAAAAATAGAATCTGTAGGAGTGACTATGCATATTTTAATGTGTAATGACGATGGCATTTTAGCAGATGGTTTACGTCATCTTGCATCGTATTTAAGTCAATATTATAGAATTACCGTTGTAGCACCTGCTAATGAGCAAAGTGCTAAATCTCATGCATTGACGACCGAGGTTCCATTGAAATTAGATGCTTGCAATGGCGAGGATGAAAATCCTCGCCTTTATGCTCTAACGGGAACGCCGTCCGATTGCATGAAGTTCGGTCTCAGTTATTTATTGACTGATGATATGCCAGATCTTGTAATTTCTGGAATTAATCATGGATTTAATTTAGGCTCTGATGTATTGTATTCCGGCACTGTTTCGGCAGCTATGGAAAGTGGTTTTTACGGTATTCCCGGTTTAGCATTATCTGTTGAGAGATATTCTGTTGAACGGGGAGACGAGATGCATCCATTTATACATGAATTGATTGAGAAAATTTATGTGGCGGGCCAGTTTAGCGGTTTACTAAATGTGAACTTCCCATTACGTGGCACATGTGATTGGGATCATTTTAAAATGGTGAGCCAAGGCTTACAAACCTACAGTAATATTATCGAAGCTCGTATTAATTCAAGAGGACAGGATTATTATTGGTTAGCTGGCGAGCTAGACTATGGTGCTGAAAGTGTTCCTACGGATGTAGAATTTGCCCGTAAAGGCTATATTACAGGTGTCGCACTCACATGGAAACAACAATGTGATACGGATATGAAAAGGGTTCAAAATATTTTAGATGAAATATAAAAAATATGTTGACATTGCTTAGGGATGTCTGTATAATAACAAATGTTCCGATACGCCGGAGTGGCGGAATGGCAGACGCACTTGACTCAAAATCAAGCGGGTAACACCGTGTGGGTTCAAGTCCCACCTCCGGCACCAACATTAGGCGGTAAGACTTTTGTCTTACCGCCTATTTTTATATTTATGAATTTATATACTATAATATACATTATTAATTTCATGAGGTGACAGTATGGATCAAGGTGTAATTGATTATATTACAAATATCTTTGATATTCCTAAACTTACTCAACAGGTTAGCGCTGTACAGATGCCATTGCCATTATCTCGCTTGGCAGAAATACCATTAGATGGATCTGTAAATCAGTGCCAAGGATTTTGTTATAATTCCAAAAAAGACGTTTTTGCTTTAGCTTGTATTAATTCAGATAATACGAAGCAAATTATTTATGAAATTAATCCAAAAACTTTTACTGTTGTTGCAAAATATGAGTATAGTTATAAAAGTTTATTAGGTCATATGAATACCTTAACTTATAATTCTGTTAATAATCGTTACTATACAACAAATGCTGTTGTAAATGGATATAACCTTACTCCTATTGAAGCGGATAGCATGATTGTTGAAGCACCGATTAAACTAAAAGAGAAAGTTTTTAATTTTGCATATGATAAAGTACGCAATGAATATGTATCAATTGTGCCTTTAACAAACTCTGAACGGACAATTAATTATTACGACTCCAATTTTAATCGTATTCGTTCTTATAAAATTGATGCTAATCATACAAACTTAAATAATAACGGTGCTTACGCAACTAATGGAAATACTTTATTTACGACGTTGACAACCTTTGTATACGTCGATGAAGAGGGAGTTGTTAAAAATATTAGCCCTTATGCTTCTGGAATGGAAGTAGAAGACATGGATTGTCGAAATGGTCAAATGTATATGGCGGTTAATCGCAAAGGTAAAGTTGAAATATATAGTTTGTCTAGCCTACCATTTTCGGTAAATGTCTAGATACTACCTATGTTTTAATCCCCTTTATGAGTGTATAATAATAGTATTAGAGTATTTTAGGAGCTATTATGAAATTAGGGAATGATATTATAGAGATTGACCGTATACGTCAAGCTATAGAGAAATCAAGTTCATTTAAAGCGCGCGTTTATACGATTCATGAGATTGAATATTGTAAAAGTCGGAATAAAGGATGCTACGAATCCTTTGCAGGTATATATGCTGCAAAAGAGGCTTTTATTAAAGCTTTAGGTACAGGGATGAGGTATGGATCATGGCAAGATATAGAGATTTATCATGATGAATGGGGCGCACCCTTAATTCGTTTACAAGATACTTTCAAAGATATTTACGAAACATCAGGTTATACTGATATTCATGTATCGATTAGTCATTGCAAGGATTATGCAATGAGTACAGTTATACTTGAAGGAGCATAAGATGAATATTTTAACTACAGAAGATGCTCGATTTATAGATCGAGAGGTTCCTAAGCAATTAGGAATTTCTTTAGAAATCCTCATGGAAAATGCTGGACGTGGTATCGTAGATGCCTTATGGGGAGAGTACGATTTATTTTCCCTGAATAATGGTCGTTCCATAAATAGTTTTGTTTTATTTATATGTGGTACGGGTAATAATGGGGCAGATGGCCTTGTAGCGGCTCGCCATTTTATGGAGCAAGGCGTACCAGCACAAATTGTACTAGTAGGAGATATAAACAAGTGTAGTGATCTTTTTGCAGTGCAAATTGAGCGCTGCAAAGCTATGGGCTGTAGCATCGATATGTATGATGAATTCAATGATTGGTCCAACGTAGCCATCGCTGTGGAAGGCATCATGGGAACGGGCGTTACTGGAAGGTTAAGAGAGGTGACCATCGATATATTGAATGATATTGATACTATGCGTAGTCAGTATAATTTTGATTTGTGGGCTATTGATGTACCTGCAGGTTTGGATGCTACTACTGGTCATGTAGCAGAAGGCACACTGACCTATGATTATACTGTTACTTTTGGAGCTATCAAACAAGGTTTGTTATTATATCCCGGAAAGGCTGTAGGAGGAACCGCTGTGGTTGCTCCATTGGGTGCTCCTTGGCAGCAGGTACTGGGTGAACGTGTTAGAACTATAACCATTGATTCTGATTTAGCCGAAAAAATTATCAACTATCGTACGCCAATGGCGCATAAAGGTGTCAATGGAAACACTTTAATTATTGGTGGTTCAAATGATATGATAGGAGCCCCTATTTTGGCTGCTGAAGCGGCAGTTCATAGTGGTGCTGGTAAAGTAACATTAGCTGTACCCAAAATAATTAAACAGATTGTACAAAGCCGTGTCATACCTGAGGTGATGGTTACTTCCACAGAGACTAATAAAGAACTTTTTGATTGTCGTCAAGTTGTTGCTATGGGACCTGGTTTAGGTCGCACCCGTGAAATCTGTGATTTAGTGGATCATATCTTAGAAGCTTACGAAGGAGCATTAGTACTAGATGCTGATGCTTTGTATGCCTTGGGACATGTTGGTTGTGTTAATAAAGATGCTTTGCGAGATAGTGATATTGAGTCTGCATATACAGTGGAAAGAGAATTTCCATATTGTGTCATGACACCGCATTTAGGTGAATTTAGTAGACTTATTGATTTATCTATTAAGTGGATTGAGCGTCATTATATCACGTTGGCTAGAGAATTTGCTAAGGCTCATCAAGTTATTCTTGTACTAAAAGGAATTCCTTCAATTGTGGCATTACCTGATGGAACGGTGTATGTAAATACTATCGGTAATGCGGGCATGGGTACTGGCGGTATGGGAGATGTACTGACTGGTGTAATTGCTGGTTTTATAAGTCAGGGTTATTCACTACAAGATAGTGCTGTTCTCGGTGTATATGTACATAGTCGTAGTGCAGATATTCTGAATGAAACAAAGAGTTGGGGTTATACTCCGAGTGATGTCAGTGCTTCTTTAGGCTTCGTGGTTAGTGAATTATTGGGAGATTATGAATGACAAATAGAATACAACGCTTTATAGCTTTTTTGTTAGTATTATGTATTCCTATCTTCGCCATTGCAGGCTGCACAAATAATGATGTAGCAAACGCAGCAAATCAAGTAACTACTAACGCTAATGGGACTTACTCAATCGATACTAAAACGACTACCCCTGAAGGTAAGCTAGATGTATATATGCTAGATATTGGTCAGGGGGATGCTATATTACTTAAGGTAGGCGATGAGTATAGCATGATCGATACTGGTGATATAGAACATCGTGAAAATATTGTAGCTCAACTTAAAACTATGGGTGTAACAAAGCTAAAAAATATTATTATCACGCATCCTCATGCTGATCATATGGGTGGTTTCTATGCTATTGCAAAGGCTATGCCTATTGAACATGTATATGATGATGGTATTGCTGTTGATAATAATATGTACAAAACTTATGAAAAGTGGATTGAGAAAAATAAAATTCAACGAACTACTTTGAGAAGTGGAGATGTAGTTGATTTTGGACATGGTGCTGTCTTTGTAGTATATGCTCCTTGGGTTGAACCTTTAACTGATAAAAAAGGAGAGACAGATCTTAATAATAATTCTATTGTAGGTAAATTAATCTTCGGTAAATTCTCTATGCTCTTCACGGGTGATGCTGAATGGCAAGAAGAGAAAAAACTTATAAAAGAGCAGAATTCCAGATTGTTTGCTCGTATTCTTAAGGTAGGTCATCACGGTTCTCGTACAAGTAGTTCTGAAGATTTTTTGAAATCTATTAAGCCTGAAAGTGCATTAATTTCAAATGGCATGTATAATAAGTATGGTCATCCTCACGATGTGACATTACGTCGCTTGCAGGAAAATAATATTGCTATTTACCGTACAGATACGATGGGACGTATTCATATTAGTACGGATGGGAATGAATGGCAAATTACAACTGAACGTTAGTTTTGATTACTTATACAAAAAATTATTTTTATGAAACTGTTTTTTGTGTATTCTGTATAAGGTCTTTATATAGTAATATGTGTAATCGGCATACTAATCTTCATGTTTGTATGAAATAATCTATTTATAATCTAACATTAGTTTATGGATAGATTGGAACGATGAGATTTTGATAGATAAAAATATCATCGACTCATCTCTATGGTTTGGACACTATGTATGTCAGTTAGATTGGAGTGAATGTATTGCGTAAACTATTTTTAATGTGCCTTGCAGTCTTGATGGCGATACCTTTATTATTGACTCAAGCAAAGGCAGCTAATTTGGAAGATGCTCGATGGGTGACTAGAACAGATGCACTTGTACCATATGTTCGTATTGTTATGGACTTATCGGCACCTATAAAGGCATCTGCATCAATTAGCAAAGATGGGAAAACTACGACTGTTACTTTAAAGAATACAAAGCTAAAGACGGCTAAAGAGAACATTTCTATGGACTCAGCTATTGCTAGCTCTGCTAAACTTTCACAAGATGGCAGAGACGTTAAAGTAACAATCAAGACACCTTCATCTATTGATACTAGTGATGTAAAGGTTTTTTCCTTGAAAAAAGATACGGTTAATAAGAAACCGTATCGTATCGTTGTTGATGTTCAGAAAAAAGGTGCTGTAGCTAAGCCTGCTTACTATGGTAAAAAGCCATCTCAATCTGCGCATCCAGCAAAAAATGTACCTACAGGATCTGGCAAATACTCTACTAGCGGTGGTTTATCTGGCAAAACAATTACTATTGACCCAGGACATGGTGGTAGTGATTCTGGTGCTATTGGACCTCACGGCGTACAAGAGAAAAACATTACACTACCGATTTCCATGTATTTGAAAAAATCTTTAGAAAATCGTGGTGCTAAAGTGCTTATGACTCGTACTACCGATGTAGATGTATATGGCCCTAATGCAAGCGGTGTTGATGAATTGGGGGCTCGTGTTAACGTGGCTAACCGTAGTAATTCTGATGCTCTTGTAAGCGTTCATATCAACGCATTTAATAATCCTAGCGTTGGTGGTATTGCAACATATTACTATAGCAAAACCGGTAACGATGCTCGATTAGCACAAAAGGTACAATCTCAAATTGCTAACACACCTGGTTTCAATGGTGATCGTGGCATTCAAGAAGGTAACTTATACGTGTTGAGACATTCTAATATGCCTGCAATTCTTGTAGAGCTTGGTTTTATTTCTAACCCTAATGAGGAACGTGTGCTACAATCTCCTCAAACTCAAGAAGACTTTGCTAACCGCATTGCAAATGGTATTGCTAATTACTTTGGAGGTTAATCGATGAAATTACGTAAACAAGTTCTATCGATTCTCTGTGTAGGTATGCTGGCATTTGTAGTGGGTTGTACACATGAACAAGCTCCTACAACAGGTAAAAGTGAACCTACGCAAGAGACGAAAGTCAATAAGGATGCAGAAACAAGTAAAGTATCTCAAGAAAAGGTTAAGATGGCCTTCTTTGTTCCTACAGAGGATGGTTCTGGGGTAAAACAAACTACCGTTGAGATGGAGGCGAATAAAGTTACGCCTAAAGCAGCTCTTTTAGCAATGTTAAATGCCGATAGAGCACAAAAATACCCAGTCTTCTCTAAGGATATTGAAATTACATCTGTTACTGTAAAAGATGGTATTGCTTCTGTTGAAGTAAATGATGCATTCGTAAAGGGTAATGGCGGAGACTTAACTGTTAAATTACAAATGGCTGCTATTGTAAATACATTGACATCCTTTGATAATATTAATGGTGTTCTATTTGTCAATAATGGTAAAAAGGTGCCAACTGTAGGTTCCTTTGATACTAAAGAACCTGTTAAGAGAATGACGAATCTAATTAAAAAATAATTCTTTTAAGAACATTTATAGCAGATAGTTGTTATATCAACTATCTGCTATTTTTGTTGTCTTTTATATATGTTACAATACAATAAGTAATAAACGGAAACTAGGTGATCAGATGCAATTAAAAGATGTAGGGGAATTTAATTTCATTCGCCAAATTCAAGATAACACAATATATAATCCTAATACTGTAGTGTATGGTATTGGTGATGATTGTGCTATTTATAAAGCAGAACAAAATGCAGAGCAATTGATAAGCACTGACACAATGGTGGAAGGTGTTCATTTTAGCTTTCACTATATGATGCCCTATGATGTAGGGTATCGCCTTATGACGGCTAATTTAAGTGATGTTGCGGCTATGGGTGGCATTCCTAGACAAATTGTATTATCTGTAGCCGCACCAGACCATGTTGATACAGTCATTCTTGATGAAATTTATAGGGGAATTAAAGATCAATGTATGCGATATCAACTCAATATATTGGGTGGAGATACGGTACGTACAGAAGGGCCCATGGTTTGGACTGTAACAATTATCGGAGAGGTTCCTAAAGGCACTGCGGTTATGCGAAGTGGTGCGAAAGTAGGAGATGTTGTAGGTGTTACAAACTATGTAGGTTATGCAGCTACAGGCTTAGGAGCGTTATCATATAATTTAGTAGGCTATGATATGACCAAAGTGGGGCATCAACGTCCCGAACCACAGATTGAATTGGGGCAAAAATTGCGACGACTTGGTATCCATAGTATGAATGATATTAGCGATGGACTAGGAAGTGAATTGAATGAAATCGCTGTAGCTAGTAATGTTTCCATTGTATTTGAAGAACAAGCAATCCCTCTACACGAGGAGACTTACGAATTAGCTAAGCATTTACAAACTAATCCAGTAGATTATGCTTTGTATGGTGGAGAAGACTTTCAGTTAGTCTTTACGGCGCCAAAATCACTACTTTCGGAATTGGAAAAGCTATCAGGCATTACGTTGATTGGAGAAGTTTTATCTGGCCCACCACGGGTTCAAATGGTAACACCTGATAAAACGATTAAGACTGTAGAAGCGAAAGGATATAATCATTTTCATGAAGGATAAGGTACAGGTTCATTTAAAGACTTATACAGTAGAAGATACACAACAATTTGGTAAATTATTAGGTGCATGGGTTAAACAGAATGGGGACCCTCTTTGTATAGCACTAGTTGGTGACTTGGGGACAGGAAAAACACATTTGTCGCAAGGAATTGCAAAGGGCTTTGGGGTTACTGAAGAAATTACAAGTCCTACCTTTGCCATCATGAATACCTATGATGTGAATCGAACTCATTTATATCATTTTGACGTATATCGCTTGGAAGATATTAGTGAACTGGAAAATATTGGCTTTTATGAGTATACAGAAGATTGCGTATCCATTGTAGAATGGGCTGATAAATTTCCTCATGAATTGCCTGATGAAACACTATGGATTTATTTAACGCGCATTGATGATACAAGCCGATCCATTACATTAGTTAGTGATTACCTTACAGCGGATGATTTAGTAGAAATAGGAGGCCCATATGTGGTTGGGAATTGAGACGAGCTCACTTGTGTCGAGTGTGGCTTTAATGGATGAAAGTTGCCTAATTGGGGAATTGACCATTCAAGCTGGATTGACTCATTCTGAGCAGTTGGTACCTCATATTGATATGTTATTACGAGCCTCTCAAGTTAAAAAAAGTGAATTAAAAGGTATTATGGTTAGCATTGGGCCTGGTTCTTTTACAGGGCTACGGATTGGTATGGGGACAGCCAAAGCTATGGCTTATGCCTTACAAATTCCTTTATATGGTGTAATGACCATGGATAGTTTAGCTCGTAATGTAGCTTATACAGACCGCACGATTTGTACTATTATCGATGCTCAGAAAAAAAATGTTTATGCAGGTATCTACAAATATGATGGTAATGAACTAGTCTGCAAAGAGGAACCTTTTGTCATTGCTGCTAATAATTTATTAGATCGACTCCGAGTATCTGAAGAACATGTAGTGTTCCTTGGGGATGGCGTTAAGCGAATAGAAAAGCTACTAGATGAAAGTGATACAAATTTAACGATTTTAGATATATCGCAACGTATTCCAAAAGCTAGTTCTCTATTACTGGCTGGCCGTAGATTGGTAGACTCTGAAGAGAGTTCTGACCCTATGGATATGGTTCCTTATTATATTAGACGCTCAGAAGCAGAAGTGTTATGGGAAGAACGCCATAAGGATAATCCTGAAATGTTGAACCAAAATCCTGCAGTTATAGTTACTGAGGCAGCGGGAGTCGAATAATGGAGATTCGTTTGGCTACAATAGATGATGCTCAAGCTATCTATGCTATTGAACAACAGTCTTTTTCTGTTCCTTGGAGTTTAGAATCTGTTCTCGTTGAGTTAGAAGGGGCATCAAATAAATTATATATGGTAATTTGTGAGGAGAACAAAATTGTTGGATATGCAGGTGCTTGGCTTGTATACGATGAAGGTCAAATCACGAATATCGCTATTATTCCTTCCGCACGAGGTAAGGGATATGGATCAAAACTTACCAAGCAATTAATAGATGAATGTCTTACGAGAGGTATGAAAGAAATTTTCTTAGAGGTGCGCATATCTAATTTAGCAGCATTGGCTATGTATAGAAATTTAGGATTTTCTGTAAAAGGAATTCGTAAAGATTATTATTCAGAGCCTACGGAAGATGCTTATATTATGTCTCTCGTTTCAGAGGAAATAGAATGAGTATATACACATTAGCCTTGGAAAGTAGCTGTGATGAAACCTCTGCTTCTGTCCTTAAGGACGGGCGCACCGTTTTGTCTAATGTTATTTCAAGCCAAGTACCAATACATAGAAAATTTGGTGGCGTTGTACCTGAAATTGCATCACGTCATCATATAGAACAAGTTATACCTGTTATAGACCAAGCATTACGTGATGCGAATGTGACTCTACAAGATATCAATCATATTGGTGTTACGTATGGGCCAGGTCTTGTAGGGGCTTTATTAGTTGGTGTAGCTGCTGCAAAAGGGTTATCCTTTGCTACAGGGATTCCCTTGGTGCCAGTGCACCATATGGAAGGTCATATTTTTGCTAACTTTTTAGCTAATCCAGAACTGGAGCCTCCGTTTTTAAGTCTCGTTGTATCTGGTGGTCATACCATGTTAGTACATGTAAAAGGATATGAAGAATTTGATGTTCTTGGTCAAACACGAGATGACGCAGCTGGCGAGGCTTTTGATAAGATTGCACGGGTTATGGGATTCCCTTATCCAGGGGGCCCTCATATCGATGCCCTTGCTGCTGAAGGGAATCCAGAGGCTATTGAATTTCCAAAGGCTTTAAGTGAGCCAGGTAATTTTGAATTTAGCTTTAGTGGTTTGAAATCCGCAGTTTTAAACTATTTAAATAGTAAGCAACAAAAGAATGAGCCTATTAATCAAGCTGATGTGGCCGCATCGTTTCAAAAGGCCATCGTAGATGTGTTAGTAGAAAAGACGAAAGATGCCGCACATACTTTAGGTGAAAGTCGTATTACTATTGCTGGCGGTGTATCAGCTAATAAAGGATTACAAAAGGCTTTAGAAGCTATGTGTGTAGAAGAAGGTTTTACTTATTACAAACCACATAAAATTTTGTCTACTGACAATGCGGCCATGATTGGATGCCGAGCTTATTATATGGCGCAGGCCGGAAAATTTGGCGATTTAACATTGAATGCAAAGCCTAGTGTTGAAATTGGATACGTATCTTGGAAAGAGGAGTAATCGTGGATATTGGTCAAGATATTTTAAATAGAACACCATTAGGACCATTACAAACCTCATTACTTGAGCATATTAGTAAACTCATATCCTTTGGCGAGTCTTTAACTCGTCAAAGGATACAGATTTTTACACCCCTACTAGAGACAGGACAAGGTGAGAGATCACAACAATGTGCAGATATGCTATGTATAGAACGCAGTGATCAAGGGATTACTACACGTCAATTAAAAGGCAGTCATACGTGGCATGCTATGATGAAAGATGGTCAACCACTTATCGGGTTAGATGACAAGCAGCGTCAACATGTCTTTCCTATCGTAGACAACGGAGGTCGTATTATTGGGGGGATATCTTTTACATTATCACCATCTATTAAGGCAGAACAATATGAGCAAGAATACGTTTTGTCTGATACGATGCAACGTCTTATGCTGACAGCTACTGATGAACAAATAGTGTCTTACGAACCCATGTCCTATTTTGATGGTTTAATTATTTTCGACGACACTTATAAAATACTGTATGCTAACGATGCAGCTATGAAGTTAGTAGATGTATTAGGCTTTGATCGTCGATTGGTAGGTTCATCAATTTTTAGCAGTACCTTAAAGATGTCCGCTATACAGCAAGTATTATTAGATAGAAGTATACGTACAAATGAAGAAATCTATCAAGATATGGTAATTCGTCAGCACATGATTCCTATTGCTATGGGGCGCAATGAAACGAGGTGCTTTTTAGTTCTTCATGATTGTACTCGTGAAAGTAAACAGCAACAAGAATTATTGGTTAAAAATTCCATTATCAAAGAGGTTCATCATCGTGTAAAAAATAACTTACAAACTGTAGCAGGGTTATTGCGTATGGAGGCGAGACGCTCTAGCTTGCCAGATGTAAAGCAAGCACTTCAAGAGGGGATTAATCGCATCGAGAGCATGGCTCTAGTTCACGATATAGTGTCTCATTACGATGAGGATTATATTGGTATCCGATCAATTTACGATGAATTATGTCGTTTGTTGCGTATGAGTATGGTGCGACAAGATCAAGAGGTTACTTTTACTTACAGTGGCGAAGATATGCTAATTTCTTCTCATATGGCGAGTTATGTATCTCTTATAATTAATGAATTGATTACGAATAGCTTAGAACATGGGTTAGACGGGAATCGTGGAAATGTTCATCTAGCAGTTACTGATGCAGGTAGTACAATTAAACTGGCTTTTACAGATAACGGAAAAGGATTGCCTAGTGATTTCTCTGTTTCTTCTAATAAACGGTTAGGTTTAACAATTATTAATAATTTAGTTACTCATGAATTAAAAGGAAGTTTATCCATAGAAAATACTGGAACAGGTGTATTGGTGACGATATATATGAAAAAGGAGGCATAAATGCGCGTTTTAATCGTGGATGATGAATCCCTAATACGTATGGATTTACGAGATATTATTGAGTCTTGTGGTCATGAAGTCGTTGCAGAAGGTACAAATGGTGTTGAAGCTTTAGCACTTTGTAAAAAACATAAGCCAGATATTATATTGATGGATGTTAAGATGCCAGAATTAGATGGTATTGAGGCGGCACGTCAAATTGGCTTTCACCATGAAGCACCTGTAGTATTATTAACAAGTTATAGCCAGCAAGATTTAATCGATAAGGCTCGAGATTCTGGTGTATATGGCTATTTAATTAAACCAGTACGGGAGGAACAGTTAGTTCCTACCTTAGAGATGGCTTTAGGTCGCTATAAAAGTGATGCTCAGTTGCGCGAAAAGATGGCTGAGCTAGAACAGTCATTAGAAGATCGTAAAATCATTCAAAAGGGAACTGGTATATTAATGGAACTATATTCTATATCTGAAGTGGAAGCGTATAATCGCATCCGCACCTTAAGTATGAATAAACAAATATCTATTATAGAAACATGTAATCTCATCATTAAACAGTCTAATAAGTCAAATAATATCTAAAAAGTCAAAAAATCAAAATTAGTACTTGCAATTATTTTAACTTCGGTTATAATAATACTTGTAATTAGCACTCAATGAGTTAGAGTGCTAATAAATTATGGAGATTAACTAGTAAAAAGGAGTGACATTATATGTTAAAACCATTAGCTGACCGCGTTCTTATCCGTCTAGAAGCAAAAGAAGAAAAAACTAAAAGTGGTATCTTCCTTCCTGATACAGCTAAAGAAAAGCCTCAAGAAGGTGTAGTTGTAGCTGTAGGTGCTGGTAAAGTATATGACAATGGTCAACGTGTAGCTCCAGAAGTTAAAGTTGGCGACACTGTTATGTTTGCAAAATATGCTGGTAGCGAATTAGAAATCGATGGCGCTACTCATTTGATTATTAGCGAACGCGATATTTTAGCAGTATTATAATCGCTGATTTATAGTCTATATGACTATAAAAACTGATGATACATTCTATATTGCCTAAGGGCACATATATTTCGTTACATTGGATAGTGTTACTATTTAGGAGGTAATACATATGGCAAAAGAAATCTTGTTTAATGAAGAAGCTCGTCGCGCTTTAGGCCGTGGCGTCGATCAATTAGCAAATGCTGTAAAAGTTACATTAGGTCCAAAAGGTCGTAATGTTGTGTTGGATAAAAAATTTGGTTCCCCAACAATTACAAATGATGGTGTAACCATTGCTCGCGATATTGAACTTCCAAATCCATTTGAAAACATGGGTGCTCAATTAGTAAAAGAAGTTGCTACTAAAACTAACGACGTAGCAGGTGATGGTACTACTACCGCAACAGTATTGGCGCAAGCTATGATTCAAGAAGGTATGCGCAATGTAGCAGCCGGTGCAAACCCAATGATTTTGAAAAAAGGCATTGAAACAGCAGTAAAAACTTTGGTTGAAGAAATTAAAAAACGCTCTATCAAAGTTTCTGGTAAAGCTGAAATTGCTCAAGTTGCAAGCGTATCCGCTGCTGACGAAGAAATCGGTGGTTTAATTGCTGAAGCTATGGAAAAGGTTGGTAATGACGGTGTTATTACTGTTGAAGAATCCAAAGGTTTGCAAACTGCATTAAATGTAGTAGAAGGTATGCAATTTGATCGTGGTTACATTTCCCCTTATATGGTAACTGATCCTGATCGTATGGAAGCTGTTATGGATAACCCATATATCTTGATCACTGATCGTAAAATCAGTGCCATCGCAGATATGTTGCCAACACTTGAAAAAGTAGTAAAAGTAGGCAAAGAACTTCTTATTATCGCTGAAGATGTAGAAGGGGAAGCATTGGCTACATTAGTAGTAAACCGTTTGCGTGGTACATTCAAAGCTGTAGCCGTTAAAGCTCCTGGCTTTGGTGATCGTCGTAAAGCTATGCTTGAAGATATCGCTATCTTAACAGGCGGTACTGTTATTACTGAAGATATGGGTCGTAAGCTTGATTCTGTAGAGCTTGAAGACCTTGGTACAGCTCGTCAAGTTCGCATCACTAAAGATGAAACTACAATCATCGATGGCGCAGGTGATAAAGATGTAATTGCTAAACGCGTTAACCAAATCCGTGCACAAGTTGAAGAAACATCTTCTGATTTCGACCGTGAAAAATTACAAGAACGTCTAGCTAAATTGTCCGGTGGTGTTGCAGTTATCGAAGTAGGTGCTGCTACAGAAGTTGAAATGAAAGATAAGAAACTTCGTATTGAAGATGCATTGAATGCAACTCGTGCAGCTGTTGAAGAAGGTATTGTAGCTGGTGGTGGTACTACATTCATCGATATCATCCCTGCATTGAATACATTGGAAGCTACTGGTGACGTTCAAACTGGTATTAACCTTGTAAAACGCGCTGTAGAAGAACCACTTCGTCAAATCGCATACAACGCTGGTCTCGAAGGTTCTGTAGTAGTAGAAAAAGTTAAAAATACTGAAGCTGGTGTAGGTTTTAATGCCTTGACTGAAGAATACATCGATATGGTTAAAGCTGGTATTGTTGACCCTGCAAAAGTTACTCGTTCTGCTCTTCAAAATGCCGCATCTATCGCATCTCTTGTATTAACTACTGAAACAATTGTAGCTGATAAGGTAGATGAAAATGCAGCAGTTCCTGCAATGCCTCCAATGGGTGGTATGGGCGGTATGATGTAATCAGCTGCTTAGAATAAATTTTATAAGAAACATAATAATCCTAATGAATTGTGAATTACATTTTCATATTCATTAGGATTATTTTTTACTGATAAATTAATCTGTTGTAAGGGTGTAATATTTTAAATTTCAAATTTCAAAAAAACTATGATTGTATTTAAGCTGACGATATTATGTTGATTACATCGATAAAATTGATTTTGTATATAATGTATGATATAATTCTATAGAATTTAATAGTGAGTCTTATTGACATAGTTATTCTCTAATAGTATAATTAGTGTATCGAATTTATTCGATTTGTTATATTTGAATTGAAAGAAGGATCACTATGTTGAACTTTATTTTTAAAAGTAAACCTAATTATGTAAATTTTGGCTTATTGATTTATCGCCTTGCATTGGGCATTTCCATGTTTTATCATGGTTATTTAAAATGGCTTAGCGGAGCTGAAGGGCTCTACAAAGTAGGGACTATGTTAGCACCTTTAGGTGTATCCGGTGGTTATGAGATGTTAGGCACTATGGCAGCACTTGCAGAAATGATTGGTGGTATTCTCATTGCAGTAGGATTATTTACACGTATTGGTGCTACTCTAGTTGTAGGTACTTTAGCAACTGCGACTATTGTGAGTTTGAATGGTAGTTTCTTTAGCTGGGACTACCCATCTCAATTAGGCTTTGGTGCACTTATGTTATTCTTTGCTGGTGCTGGTCGCTTTAGTTTAGATAAAGCTTTATTTAAATAATTAGGAAATTAGAATAAAAGACTCATCGGCTGATGAGTCTTTTATTTATGTAGAAAGGTTATCATGAACAAAAAAACAGTTCCATTCACGTCAGAACAATTAGAAAATATTATTGCTCAGTATCCAACTCCATTCCATATTTATGATGAAGAAGGAATTATTGAGAATATGAAATCTTTCATCAATGCATTCTCTTGGAATAAGGGATTTAAGCAATATTTTGCAGTTAAAGCAACTCCAAATCCGTATATCATGCGTTTGTTACAAAAGCTTGGGGTTGGCGCAGACTGTTCTTCCTTAGCGGAACTACTTTTATGTGAAAAAGTGGGTATTACGGGCCATGATATTATGTTCACATCTAATGATACACCATATGTGGAGTATAAAAAGGCACTTGAAATGGGTGCAATCATCAATCTTGATGATATTACACATATCGAATATTTAGAAAAAAATCATGGCTCTTTGCCAGATACATTCTGCGTGCGTTATAATCCGGGTTCTTTAAAAGAAGGGGGCAATACAATTATTGGCCTTCCTGAAGAAGCTAAATATGGTATGACACGCGAACAAATATTTGAAGCGTACAAACAATTACAAGCTAAAGGTGTAAAACACTTTGGTATTCATACAATGGTTGTTTCTAACGAACTTGATATTGACGGTTTAGTTGGTACAGCAGAGCTTTGCTTTAATCTTGCTGTAGATATTAAAAAAGAACTTGGTATCACTGTTGAATTTATTGATTTAGGTGGAGGTGTAGGTGTAGCTTATAAACCAGAACAAACACCAGTAGACTTCCGCGTATTAAGCAAGGGTGTAGAAGAAGCGTATAATCGAATTTTAGTAGCTAATGGACTTAATGATGTAGCATTGGCTTATGAATGTGGGCGTATGGTAACAGGTCCATTTGGTTATCTTGTTTCTACTGCTATTCATAAAAAAGATATTTATCGTCATTACATCGGTTTAGATGCTTGTATGGCAAATCTTATGCGTCCGGCGTTGTATGGCTCTTATCATCACATTACCGTAATGGGGAAAGAAAATGCTCCCAAGGATCATGTATATGATGTAACAGGCTCCTTATGTGAAAATAATGATAAATTTGCTATTCAACGAGAGCTGCCAAAAATTGATATTGGAGATCGTGTCATCATTCACGATGCTGGTGCACATGGACATTCTATGGGTTTCAATTATAATGGTAAATTACGTTCTGCAGAGTTATTGCTACATAAAGATGGCTCTGTTACACAAATTCGTCGTGCTGAAACATATGATGATTTATTTGGAACTCTTGATTTTTCAAACCTATAATTTAATATTGAGAATCGAATAGGATGAGAATTAATATTAATAAAAACCTATCAATATATGTAATACTTGATATTCTTTTAATTCCTGTATATTTTAGTAGGAATATCTTGCTATCATTTAGATAAGAATGTATAATGAGTGTAGATTGTTATGCACATACTTGCTAAGTTGGCGAGAATTACGGCGGTATTCACGTTAGTGCGTACCGCCTTTTTATATGTGTCAGTATATACGTTTTATATATAATGAGTGTATGTTTCTTATGGTTACATACAAATAAAAGGAGTGAACATTTTGGCTGAATTACTTCAGATAAAAGATTTAAAGGTATCTGTTGAAGAGAAACAAATCTTAAAAGGTATTGATTTAACAATTAATAAAGGTGAAATTCATGTTGTGATGGGGACAAATGGTGCTGGTAAATCTACACTTGCTAATGCAATCATGGGTAACTCTACATATACAGTAGATAGTGGTTCTATCATTTTTGATGGTAAGGATATTACGGAAGATGCAGTAAATGATCGTGCAAAAGCGGGTATTTTTATGTCCTTCCAAAATCCAATTTCTATTCCTGGTATTACTGTAGAAAACTTCATTCGTACAGCTAAATCCACAATTACTGGTGAAAATGTACGTGCATTATCTTTCAAAAAAGAATTGAAAGAAAAAATGGATGAATTATCCTTTGATTTATCTTATGCGCAACGTTATGTAAATGAAGGCTTCTCTGGTGGTGAACGCAAGAAGAATGAAATTCTTCAAATGTCCATTTTGAATCCTAAATTGGCTATTCTTGATGAAACTGATTCTGGCCTTGACGTAGATGCGGTTCGTATCGTATCTGAAGGTGTACAACGTTTCCATAACGAAGAAAATGCTGTATTAATCATTACTCATCATAACCAAATTTTACAAAAACTAAAACCAGACTATGTTCATGTGTTGATCAATGGCAAGATTGTTAAAACTGGTGATGCTTCTCTTGTACGTGAAATCGAAGAAAAAGGTTATGACGCATACAAAGCATTAGCATAGGAGGCATAATGGAAGAAAGAAAGAAAACCCAAGTCGCGGATATGGACCGTGGCGTCTATGATATAAAGAACGAATTTGAATATTCTTATATCTCTGATGCTGGTTTAACAGAAGATATTATCCGTGAGATTTGGTCTAATAAAAATGAACCAGAATGGATGCTCGATTTCCGTTTAAAGTCTTTGGAAATCTATAATCGCATGGGCATTCCAAATTGGATTCCTGATATCTCGGGCTTAGATATGGCAAATATTCATACATATGTTAAGCCTAAAGTAGATATGAAAGAAAACTGGGATGAAGTTCCAGAAGAAATTAAAAGTACTTTTGACCGCTTAGGTATTCCAGAAGCGGAAAAAACATCTCTAGCTGGTGTTGGTGCTCAATATGATTCTGAAGTTGTTTACCACAGTATTCAAGAAGATCTTGTTAAGCAAGGTGTTATCTATACTGATATCGAAACAGCATTACATGAACATGAAGAAATCGTAAAAAAATACTGGATGACATTAATTCCACCTACAGACCATAAATGGGCTGCTCTTCACGGTGCCGTTTGGTCTGGTGGTTCCTTCGTATACGTTCCTGCAGGTGTACAAGTAGAGATTCCATTGCAATCTTACTTCCGTTTGAATGCACCAGGTGCTGGTCAGTTCGAACATACGATGATTATCGTAGAAGAAGGGGCTAAATTGCACTTTATCGAAGGTTGTTCTGCTCCTAAGTATGATGTGTCTAACCTGCATGCAGGCGCTGTTGAACTGTTCGTTAAAGATAATGCTACATTGCGTTATTCTACAATTGAAAACTGGTCTAAAAACATGTACAACCTTAACACAAAACGTTGTGTAGTAGGTAAAAATGGTACAATTGAGTGGGTATCTGGTTCCTTTGGCTCCAAAGTTTCTTGTTTGTACCCAATGAGTATTCTCAACGGTGAAGGTGCACATGCTGAATTTACAGGTGTAACATTCGCAGGTGAAGGACAATTCCTCGATACAGGTTGTAAAGTGGTACATAATGCACCATATACAACAAGTAATGTAAACTCTAAATCCATTTCTAAATCCGGTGGCGCTGCAATTTATCGTGGCCTTTTGAAGATTGGCCCTAAAGCTGAACATTCCAAAGCAACAGTTTCTTGTGAATCCTTGATGCTTGATGCTGAGTCTCAATCTGATACAATTCCGGCTATTATCGTAGAAAATGACAATGTGGATTTAGGTCATGAAGCTAAAATCGGTCGTATTTCCGACGAAGCAATTTTCTATCTTATGACTCGTGGTATTAGCGAAGAAGAAGCTCGTGCGATGCTAGTTCGTGGTTTCGTAGAGCCAATCTCTAAAGAATTGCCACTTGAATATGCAGTAGAAATGAACAATCTAATCAATCTTGAATTAGAAGGTTCTATCGGTTAAGGAGGAATTATGAGCGAATTACTATTTAATGAACTCCCTAGACCGACATTCAGATGGTTGCGCGTTAATCATACTGTAAGCTCTCTAGCTGGAGAAGATACAGCGGTACAATCCATCGCTGTGGAAGCTAATAAAAATATACTTTCACCATTACCTGTTGGTACAGCATTACTAGATGGTAATTATGAAGGTGCTAATAAAGAAGCTGTTCATGTATTAGTTGAAAAAGCGGAAGGCTATGCTATCAATGTGCCTCCTAAGGCGAAAGAAGTTGTAGGCATCCGCATTGATGCTAATGCTCGTGTAGCAAACCGTTTCCAATTTATCGTTGGTGAAGGTGCTGAGCTAGAAGTACAATTCTATGTAACTGGTTCTGGCGATGCATTGACAAATGTTAGCTATTTAAACGAATACGATGTGAAAGAAGCTGGTAAGGTTGTAGTAAAAAAGGTAAATCTTTTGCCTGAACATGTACAGCATATCGAGCATCGATACACTAAATTAGAAGAAAAAGCAGATGTAGAATACATCAATATTGAAATTGGTGGCAGTGAAAACATCTTGAATTACTATCATGATTTAGTAGGTCAAGAATCCCGTATGGTTCATGACATTGCTTATCTTGGTAATAAAGAGCAAAAATTTGATATTTCTATGGTTATGAGTCATGGTGGTAAAAAATCATTTAGTGATATTCATACCTTAGGTGCTCTTAGTGGCAATTCTAAAAAATCCTTCAGAGGGACCCTTGATTTCCTTAATGGAGCAACAGCTTCTGAAGGTGCAGAAGAAGATACTTGCTTATTGTTAGATCCAACTGTAAAATCTGTTTCGTTACCACTTTTATTGTGTAAAGAAGATAATGTAGTTGGTAATCATGCAGCAAGTGCAGGCCAAATTGATCATAATAAATTGTTCTATATCATGAGCCGTGGCTTTAGTGAGGTAGAGGCAAAACATATCATTGTTGAATCTATGATTCGACCTATTATTGATCGCATTGGTGATGAAACGATTGAAGAAGCAGCGTTAGCAGCTGTACGTAATAAAATTTAAAGAGGCGTTTTTATGAGACCAATTGCAGAAGCATACAAAGACTTTCCTATATTACATAAAGAGCATAATGGGCATCGTGTTATCTATTTAGATAGCGGTGCTACTGCTCAAATTCCACAGTCCGTAATTGACCGTGTTGTGGAACATATGACACAACGTAATGGTAACCCACATCGTGGTTCTCATATTTTAGCCATTGAAGCATCTGAAGACTATGAAAATGCACGGGATCGCGTAGTTGAATTTATCAATGCTCGCGAACGAGAAGAGGTTATATTTACACGTAATAGTACGGAGTCAATGAACTTGATTGCCCACAGCTATGGCCTTCATAATGTGAAAAAAGGTGACAAGATTGTCATTACTGTTGCTGAACATCATGCGAATCTTGTAACATGGCAATATGTGGCAGAACAGACGGGGGCAACCTTAGAATACATGTATCTTGATGAACATGGGCACTTAAAAGATGGTGAAATCAATAAAATTGATGAAAAGACTAAAATTGTTGCTTTCGCTCATGTTAGTAACGTGCTTGGTATGGAATTCCCAGTAAAAGAATTAACTGAGAAGGCTCACTCTGTAGGTGCTATTGTTGTTCTAGACGGTGCTCAATCTACACCTCATAAAAAAATTGACGTACAAGCATTGGATTGCGATTTCTTCGTATTCTCTGGCCATAAAATGTGTGCATCTCAAGGGATTGGTGTACTATACGGTAAACGTGATTTATTAGAAACTATGCCTCCATTCCTATTGGGTGGCGATATGATTGAGTATGTAAAAGAGCAAACTGCTACATTCAATGAGCTTCCATATAAGTTTGAGGCAGGTACTCCAAATGCTGATGGTGCCGTTTCCTTGCATGCAGCTATTGACTATTTGGAATCCTTTGGAATGGATGCTATAGAAGCCTATGAAGAGGAGTTAGTAGCTTATATTCTTCCTAAGATTGTTGAATTGCCACATGTCCATGTTATTGGTTCTCAGAATCCTAAGGAAAAACATGGCGTTATTGCGTTCACTGTAGATGATGTACATCCTCATGATGTAGCTACAATTTTGGATTCTAAGGGAATCTGCGTTCGTTCCGGTCACCATTGTGCACAACCATTAGGTGCGTTCTACAATGTATCTGCATCTACTCGTTTAAGTATGTACTTATACACTCGCAAGGAAGATTTAGACGCATTCCTTGAAGTATTAAAGACTGTTCGTTCAGTAATGGGTTTTAAAGATTAGGAGAATTACCACTAATGGAAATGGATCAATTATATACGGAACTTATTTTGGAACATAACCAAGATAAACGTAATAAGCATGAATTATCTGAATTTACAAATTCTGAACATGGACATAACCCTAGTTGTGGTGATGATCTAACATTACAACTCAATGTAGTAGATGGTATCATTAAAGATGCTGCATATACAGGTTCTGGCTGTGCTATTAGCCAAGCATCTGCATCTATGATGATTGATATCATTAAGGGCAAATCTGTTGAGGAAGCACTTCGTTTAGTAGAAATTTTCTTGGGTATGATTAAAAAAGAGATTACCGATGAAAATGAGTTAGAAGAATTAGAAGATGCTATGGCTCTACAAAATATTTCTAATATGCCAGCACGTGTAAAATGTGCAGTTCTTGCATGGCATACATTGAAAGAGGCTTTAAAGAAATAATATGAAGAAAACGATATTATTTGATTTAGATGGAACCTTAACTGACTCTCAAGAAGGTATTCTTAAAAGCATTAAATTTGCATTGGAACATTTCGGTTATACTGTACCTGATGAAGAAACATTACAATTGTTCTTAGGACCACCATTGGTAGATGCTTTCCAAGAACATTGTGGTTTGACCTTTGAGCAAGCGGAAGAAACATACTTTAAATTCCGTGAACGTTATGGTACCATCGGTAAATTTGAAAATAAAGTATATCCGAATATTGTAGACTTATTGGCTAAATGCAAAACTGAACAATATACTATAGCTGTAGCTACTGCAAAACCAGAACATTATGCTAAAGATATTCTTGATCACTTTGAATTGACACCATACTTTGATGTTATTGTTGGTGCTAATTACGAAGCGGGATTGTTACACAAAAAAGAAATTCTTGAAAAAGCTCTCACGCTATGTGGTAACCCATTAACTGATGAAAATGGTCGTCGATTGACATTCATGGTTGGAGATCGTAAGTACGATGTAGAAGCAGCTAATGAACTTGGCTGTATCTCCATTGGCGTTACCTATGGTTATGGTACGGAATCTGAGTTAAAAGAAGCGGATGCCGAATATATCTGTGACGATGTTGATGAAATTGCTGATGTTCTCAATCTTGAAGAAATGATGGTTCGTAGATAAGCTATATAAATAGAATTACATATCAACCCAAATAAAAAGCTAGAGGAAATCCTCTAGCTTTTTTGCATCTTCATTTTATGTTATTTTTTTAGGCCACTTTTTTTAGCTAATGTTTTGATAACCTTAGCACTTTGTTTTTTCAACTTGCCCCCTGTTTGTTTGAGTTGGATACGTGTACGAGAAACACGACCAAGTGTAGTAATCTTAGTTTTGCGACGTGGCTTCATATCACGTTCGTTACCAAAGTCGCCACGTTGCACACTCGTTGCCTTTACTTTTTCAGCTCTAAAAGATTTACGTAGGGCTTTCATAATTAATGTAAGTGGTAATGTTTGCTCGAAGGAATACAAATCAACTGCTACATAACCAAGTGCAGGATATGTGTGCAATGTAAAGTGAAAACCTGGTGCGACAGAAAGGAGGGCGATTTCCTCGTCCATAACTTGACAACTGATTTCATCTACATCAAGTTCAGCTAAGTCAAATGCGGTTGCTACACTTTCCTGTACAGCTGTAGCGGATGAAATTGCGTCTTCATCGCAGGAATATAAATCAATTAACAGTTCTTGTCCTAATGCTTCTGCCATAACAACACCTTCCTTCAGAAAATAATATCTCATTTATTATACATAGATTTAAGGATTAAGTCCAATTATATGAGAATACATTAAAAGTCAAACGTTATTTTTATAAAATTTGACTTTTATATTGACTAAGGTCAAAAAGTCAAATATAATAGAGTTATGTTAAAGAACAAATAGTCAAAACTATAGTAAATAAACTTTAAAGGGGTGTTTTTTATGAGTATGATAGCTGATAAAATAGAAAAATTTATATTAGACCGTATGCGTGAAGAACAAGAAAAGCTAATTTTAAAGCGTAATGAATTGGCTGATGAATTAGATTGTGCGCCATCCCAAATTAGTTACGTATTAAGTACGCGTTTTTCTAATGAGCGCGGTTTCGATGTTGAGTCAAGACGTGGCTTGGGTGGATATATTCGAATCAAAAAAATTAACCCAGAAAGTTCAGATTCTTTACCTGCTGTTACAACTTATCGGATTTATGAAGGTCCAAATACGGTAGAACGATTAATTGATATGCGAGATGTAGATCAATCATTATTTCAATTATTACAATCTGAAAAGATTACCCGTCGTGAAGCTCAATTGATGCATAATTCTTTTGCTACATTAATTGAAAATGTAGACGTAGAAGAACGTAATGATGCTGTTCGTCAATTATATGCATCAATGGTGGACACTTTGCGGAAGGAGTGATGATTTGTGTTATGTGATCATTGCCATAAAAATGAAGCTACTATCCATATGACTAATATCATAAATAATCAAAAGACTGAGCAACATCTTTGCAGTAGTTGTGCCACCAAGTTACAACAAGCTGGGAAATTATCTCCTTATAGTTCTTTTATGAATGATATGTGGGATAATAACTTTTTTACTAATGATTTTTTTAAGAATATGGTGTATCCAGATAACTTATTAAAAGCTCATCAATCTAAGAGCTGCCCTCAGTGTGGTATTACTTATGATGAATTCAATCGGGTAGGTAAGTTTGGCTGTGGTCAATGTTATGAGACTTTTAATAGTGAAATAAATCCATTATTAGAACGAATACAAGGTAGTTCTGAGTATGAAGGGACTATACCTAGTCGTGGTACTAATGTATTTAAAGCAAAGTATGAAGTAAAGCAATTGCGCCGCCAATTAGATACAGCTATTCAAGCTGAAAACTTTGAAGAAGCTGCAATTTTGAGAGATAAAATTAAAAATCTAGAAGTTATCATTGATGGTGATAACGAATAGGAGGTTCTTATGTTAGATACTATATTGGACTCTCCGCTAAGTCAGTGGCTGTGTCAGGATACAGAGGCGACAGACCACATTGTAATTTCAAGTCGTATACGATTGGCGAGAAATTTTGATGATATATTGTTTACGAATCGTGAAGATACAGTTTCCTTAGAAAAAGTGAATACAATCTCTCGAGGCCTATTGCCAATATTAAAAAAGGCTGATGAGCACCAATATACAAATATTAGCCTTGAGCAATTAAGTCAACGTGAGCGTGCTGTCTTAGTTGAAAAGCATTTAATGAGTCCTGCTTTAGAGGAACAATTACCGTATCGTAATTTGATTGTATCTGATGATGCTTCTATCGCAATTATGGTAAATGAAGAAGATCATTTACGTATTCAATCTATGGCTCCAGGACTTAAATTGCAACAAGCTTATAATCATGCGGTTCAAATTGATAAAGCTATCGAAGCAAAATACCCTTATGCCTTTGATGAGCGATTTGGTTATTTAACTGCTTGCCCCACTAATGTGGGTACAGGTTTACGGGCCTCTGTTATGTTACATTTACCCGCATTGACGTTATCTGGTCGTATTACGAGACTCATTCGTAACATAATACAACTAGGTTACTCTGTACGAGGGTTGTATGGGGAAGGTTCCGAAGCTTTAGGTTGTATTTACCAGATTTCTAATCAACGAACGATGGGTATTAGTGAAGAAGCAACTATTGAGCAATTGATTAAAATCGTAGAAGGAATTATTGCAGAAGAACGAAAGTCTCGGCAATCTTTATTACACAACGATAAAGAAGGTTTGGAAGATATACTTTGGCGATCCTATGGAATTTTACAATATGCACGACGTGTAAGCGGTAAAGAGGCACTTAGTAAGCTTAGCGACATTCAATTAGGTGTAGATTTAGAAATATTACCATTCTGGGGTAAAGATACTTTTAATGAGCTTGTTGCTATAACTAGACCAAACTTCCTCTCTAAATACTTAGGTAGTGAAAATTTGACAGATACCGATCGCGACAGCTATCGTGCAAAGGTGATACGTCAAAAACTTTCAAATTAATATAAATACATAAATAATTAATGCATGATTATTTATTTTGTATAGATTGATTTATATAATTTTCTTAGTTTACCGTTAAGAGATTTGTAAAAAATAGTAAATATTAATACTAGATAGCATAATAGATTAATAGAGTTTAATAATATTTTTGATATTCCAATGGTTATTTCACCATTGTTTATATATATTTGAAAAGAAATAATTACAATTTACATAGATAGATGAGGTGATATTATGATGCAACGGTTTACAGACGATGCACAGCGTGTTCTTTCGTTAGCTCAAGAGGCTGCTTTGGAGTTAGGACATGACTATGTTGGTACTGAACACGTACTCATTGGCCTTACAAAGGTTAAAAATGGTGTAGCAGCTAAAGCTTTAGAAGAGCTTGGCCTTGTTACAGAAGATATTTTTGAAGCTGTAGAAGAACATGTAGGACGTGGTAATAAAAAGGCAACGTCAATATATATGACACCTCGCGTTAAACATGTACTTGAGCTTGCCATTCAAGTAGCAAATCAAATGAATCACAATTACGTTGGTACTGAGCATATTCTATTGGGCCTACTTAGCGATGGTAGCGGTGTTGCAGTTGCTATTTTACGAGCTATGAATATACGTAGTAATGATGTAGTAGAAGCAATTCGTAGTATTCTTGGCTCGAATAAAGGTAGCAATAATGGTGGTCAAGAGGGAATAAATAGCAATAATGATTTAGGTGAGCTGTCAGATTTTGCAACTGATCTTAATGAGTCTGCTAAACAAGGTAAGATTGATCCTGTTATTGGCCGCGATACGGAGATTCAACGAGTCATTCAAATTCTCAGCCGTAGAACTAAAAATAATCCTGTTCTTATTGGTGAACCAGGTGTAGGTAAAACAGCTATTGCCGAAGGCTTGGCACAGCGTATTGTGACTGATAATGTACCGGAGATTTTACGTAATAAACGCATTATTTCTCTTAGTATTGGTTCTATGTTAGCGGGTGCCAAGTACCGTGGTGAATTTGAAGAACGGTTAAAAAAAGCCATTGATGAAGTACAACAACATGATGATATGATTATCTTTATAGATGAAATTCATACATTGGTTGGGGCAGGTGCTACTGAAGGCGCTATGGATGCAGCTAATATCTTAAAGCCTGCTTTGGCACGAGGTGAATTCCAAGTTATCGGTGCCACAACACTTGATGAATATAAGAAATATATAGAAAAAGATGCTGCTTTAGAGCGTCGTTTTCAACCCGTTCAAGTAGGAGAGCCTAACGAAGAGGATGCTCTTGAAATTTTAAAGGGATTAAGAGATCGGTATGAAGCTTTCCATAAGGCTAAGATTACAGATGAGGCATTAACAGCAGCTGTGTCTTTATCTAGCCGATATATTACAGATCGATTCTTACCTGATAAGGCTATCGATGTAGTCGATGAAGCTGCATCTAAGGTTCGTATGAAAGTATTTTCTTCAGCACCTGATGTTAAAGCATTAGAGGATCGCCTCAATACAGTTAAGAAAGAAAAAGAAGCTGCGGTTACGTCTCAAGATTTCGAAAAGGCTGCAAAGCTTCGCGATGAAGAACAATTACTATTAAAAGAAATTGGTGATAAAAAATCTATTGCTAAAGAAAAAAGCGATCAAAAGTTAATAGTAACAGAGGAAGACATAGCTGCTGTAGTAGCGCAATGGACAGGCATTCCAGTGGCTAAAATTGCAGAAGAAGAGTCTGCAACCTTACTACATTTGGAAGAAGAACTTCATAAACGCGTAGTAGGTCAAGATGAGGCTGTTACTGCTGTAGCTAAAGCTGTACGCCGTGCAAGGGCTGGATTAAAAGACCCAAAACGGCCTATTGGTTCATTCTTGTTCCTTGGGCCAACTGGTGTAGGGAAAACTGAGCTAGCAAGAGCGCTTGCATCCTCCTTGTTCGGCGATGAATCTGCTATGATTCGACTTGATATGTCTGAATATATGGAAAAACATACTGTGTCTCGCTTAGTCGGTGCCCCTCCAGGTTACGTAGGCTATGAAGAAGATGGACAATTAACAGATGCGGTACGTCGCAAACCATATAGCGTTATCCTCCTCGATGAAGTGGAAAAGGCACATGCAGATTTCTTTAATATTTTGTTACAAGTTCTTGATGATGGTCGTCTTACTGATAGTCAAGGAAGAACTGTAGATTTCAGAAATACAGTTATTATTATGACAAGTAACTTAGGTGCTAAAGCTTTACATAAAAACTCTCCAGAACTTGGTTTCTTAGCGGCTAAAAAATCTGATTTCAATGTAGATGAAAATAAAGAAATTGAGTTTAAAGAGGCTAAGAAGTCAGTAATGGATGCGGTGAAACGTCATTTTAGACCTGAGTTTTTAAACCGTATTGATGAAATGATTGTATTCCATCCATTAACAGAAGAGGACTTAAAAGAAATTGTAACTATCTTGATGAGTGATGTTACAAAACGCCTTGAAGCGCGTGATTTACAATTAGAAATCTCTCCTGAGGCTATGCATTTACTTGTTAAGGAGGGCTCTGATTTCACAATGGGGGCTCGACCATTAAAACGTGCTATTCAACGTTTAATTGAGGACCCAGTGTCCGATCTTATTTTGAAAGGAGATGCAAAAGAAGGTAAAATTATTAAAGCAGATGCAAAGGATAACGATCTTGTTGTATCAATATGATAAAAATACAAATTATACAGTTGATGACTACCTTTCATATAAAAAATATAAGTTAAATGGTATACTATAAAATGATGATAGTTAACCATGTAGTAAAATTATGCATAAAAGGTCATGAATGGTTATCATTCATGACCTTTCTTTTTAAATGTATTGAGGTGTTATGGCAAAAGCAAAATCTGTATTCTTTTGTCAAAATTGTGGGGCTGAATCCTCTAAGTGGATGGGCCGTTGTCCACAATGTGGAGAATGGAATACATTAGTTGAAGAAATAATTAAAGAAACTAAACATAGTCGAACACCTTCTCGAGGTGTTGGAAATCAAACGGCGAAGCCTACCGCCTTGCCAGATATCGAAATTTCTTCTATTGCACGCGTATCTACAACCTTTGGTGAAATTGACCGTGTATTAGGTGGGGGCATAGTGCCTGGTGCTCTAATGCTTTTAGGTGGTGATCCTGGTATTGGTAAATCTACTCTGTTACTACAAGTATCCCAGAAGGTAGCCGATACAGTAGGAGCAGTTCTTTATGCATCTGGTGAAGAGTCTCAGTTACAACTTAAACTTCGAGCAGAACGACTGCATATTAATAGTGAACGGTTACAAGTTATTGCAGATACTGATCTAGATCATATATTGGAGCAAGCTGAAGCAATGACTCCTTCCTTACTAGTCATTGACTCTATACAAACTATGTATACTGGAGATATAGATGCTGCGCCAGGCAGTGTTAGTCAAGTTCGTGAATGCACATCTCGCCTACTTCGCTTCTGTAAAGAACGAAATATACCTACTGTAATCATTGGCCATGTAACAAAGGAAGGCAATATTGCAGGGCCTCGTATGTTAGAGCATATGGTAGATGTAGTGCTTTACTTTGAAGGGGAGCGTTCTTATCAATTCCGTATATTACGGTCCATTAAAAACCGTTTTGGATCTACATCAGAAACAGGCATTTTTGCTATGGTAGAGGAAGGGTTACAGGAATTGTCCAATCCGTCTGCTTCTCTTTTAGCCGAGCGTTCCGATGAAGAAAGCGGCAGTGCTGTTATGATTTACCTCGAAGGGGTTCGCCCCATCTTGGTAGAGGTACAAAGCTTGGTCGTTACTACGGCTTTTGGTATGCCTAGACGTACGGCGATTGGTTATGATCTTAACCGGTTAATCGTATTATTAGCAGTCTTAGAAAAACGCTGTGGCTTTACATTAGGTAATAAAGACGTGTATGTAAATGTTATCGGTGGTCTCAAGGTAAATGAACCTGCTTGTGATTTATCTATGGCGGTTGCCATTGTGTCAAATCTGAAAAATCGAATCGTTCCAACAGATATGGTAATTTTAGGTGAAGTAGGCTTAACTGGTAATGTTCGCAGTATTCCTCGCATTGAACAGCGTATAAATGAAGCCAAGAAATTAGGTTTTAAAAAGTTTATTATTCCTGAAGGCAACTATAAACAAATTAAGGATAATGATAGTTCTATCAAAATTAAAGGTGTCAAATCTATACAAGAGGCGATGCAACTCGTATTTTCATAATTAGGAGGTGATTTCATGATTTATCGGATTTTACGCTATGTAATAGCCATTTTAGTAGGTACAGCAGCCTACGTGGGAATGGATAGCTTAGCACCTATTATTGACCCATATTTGGTTTCTCAATTTGAATCTTTTGGGGACATGTCGTTAACAATTGCACGTATTGCAGTATTAATCGTAGGTACTCTATTAGGCCTTGTTATTGGTTATCTGATTTCATCATTTATTCTGAAACAAGGTTTAGTAATTGCTAAAAGATTAGAGCGTATTCTTACTCATATTCCAAATCAAGAATTGATTGCAGGCACCATCGGTTTATTATTCGGCCTTATTATTGCAAATCTAATTGGTGTTGCATTCAATCAAGTACCTATTATAGGACCTTATATTCCTATAATTTTGAGTGCTATTTTTGGATATAGTGGACTTAAAATCATGGCTCGTAAAGGACCCGAAATGTACAATAATTACGTACAACAATGGGGAGGAGATAGCACTAAAAAAACAAGTCGTTTTAAAATGTTTTCAACTCATAAATTAGATAAATCCTCTAGTACGCCAAAATTACTAGATACTTCAGTTATCATTGACGGTCGTATCAAAGAACTATGTGCTACGGGCTTCATTGAAGGCCCTCTTATGGTGCCACTATTTGTATTAAATGAGTTACAGGTAATTTCTGACTCTGCGGATGCTACGAAACGCAACCGTGGTCGACGTGGCCTTGATATTTTGAAGGATATGCAAGATGCCAATAAGGTAGCTATAGAAGTTGTTGAAGATGATTATGATGATCTTGTAGAGGTTGATTCAAAACTTATGCGACTTGCTTTAGATAAGCAGTGGAAATTGATGACTAATGACTTTAACTTGAATAAGGTGGCTCGTGTACAAGGTATTGAAGTGCTTAACCTTAATGAATTGGCAAATGTATTAAAACCTGCTCTAATCGCTGGAGAATGGATTCGCGTTCAAATCATGAAAGAAGGTAAGGAAGTACACCAAGGTGTGGCTTATCTCGACGATGGCACGATGATTGTCGTAGAGGATGGTAAGCCTTATGTTGGTCAAAATGTAGAGGTTATGGTTACATCCATATTACAAACGAGTGCAGGACGGATGATTTTTGCTCGTGTAGATGGAGGACAAAATGGGCAAGGCAATTAGTTGTATCGTTCTCGCTGCAGGTGCTGGTCGCCGTATGGGATACAAAGAAAATAAGATATTTATTCCTTTAGGGGGACATTCTATTATTCAACGTACCATACAAAATGTAGAAAAGATTGAAGGTTTAAAAGAAATTATTCTTGTTGTAGCTGAAGGCGAACAAGAATATATGTCTAACCATATTCAAGGGTTGGATTTGCATATTCCTGTAAAGATAGTATTTGGTGGAAGAGAACGTCAAGATTCTGTGGCATATGGTCTCAAAGCTGTATCAGAAGATAGTAATATTGTGCTAGTTCATGATGGAGCGCGTCCATTAGCATCAACTAAACTGTTTGATTCTGTTGTTAGGGCCGCAATAGAATATAGAGCTGCTACTGTAGGTGTCCCTGCTACGGATACGATTAAACGGGTTAATACAGAGCATACCGTAATAGAAACCTTGAAACGCAGTGAGTTATACCAAATTCAAACACCACAAGGCTTTCAAAAAGATCTATTTAAAGAGGCCCATCAAAAGGCTCATGACGAAAAATATTTAGGCACTGATGATGTGTCCCTCGTCGAGTATTTAGGTAAGCCTGTACATATAGTAAGTGGAGACTATTGTAATATTAAGGTGACCACACCTAATGATATTGCAGTAGCAAAACGATATTTAGGAATTGAGGATAAGCGTATGCGCGTTGGATTTGGTTATGATATTCATCAATTAAAAGCAGGGCGTCCTTGTATCTTAGGTGGTGTTCATATCGAGTCTGACCTTGGTCCTGATGGTCACTCCGATGCAGATGTTCTCATTCATGCATTGATGGATGCCATGCTAGGTGCCGCTGGTTTACGGGATATTGGATACTATTTTCCACCTGAAGACGACCAGTATAAAGGGATTTCTAGCATGCTTTTACTAGAAAAAGTAAATTTCTTATTGAAAGAACGTGGGTTACAAGCCTATAATATTGATATTATGGTTATTTCTGAGACACCTAAATTAAAACCTCACATCGATATGATGAAGTCTAATTTACAGTCTATTTTAGAGATACCATTAGATCGTATTAGTATTAAAGCGACAACAAATGAAATGCTAGGGGCTATTGGTCGCCGCGAAGGCATTGCTGCACAAGCTGTCGTTTCTGTATATGAAGGAGAGATTTAATCATGAGTTCCATGAAAGTTCGTTTTGCTCCAAGCCCTACGGGTCCATTCCATATTGGTGGTGCTCGTTCTGCTTTATTTAACTGGTTATTAGCACGTAAGGAAAAAGGCACATTTGTATTGCGCATTGAAGATACAGATTTAGCTCGTTCTACACGTGAAAGTGAAGAGAATATTAAAGCTTCCTTACAATGGCTTGGCATGAACTGGGATGAAGGCATTGATGTAGGTGGTAATAATGGTCCTTACCGTCAAACAGAACGTCTTGATTTATATAAAGAAGTAACACAACGCTTATTGGATGAAGGTAAAGCTTATGAGTGTTACTGCACACCTGAAGAGTTAGATGCGGTGCGTCAAGATCAAATGGATCGTGGGGAAACACCAAAATACAACGGTCATTGTGAACACTTAGATGAAGAGACAAAGGCTAAATACATTGCTGAAGGTCGTAAACCTACAATTCGTTTGCGTGTACCGTTGAATAAAACATACGCTTTTGATGATATGGTACGTGGGCATGTATCCTTTGAGTCCAATGGTGTAGGTGACTTCGTTATCGTTAAATCCGATGGTATTCCTGTATATAACTTTGCTGTAGTAATGGACGATCATATGATGGGGATTACTCACGTTATTCGTGCAGAGGAACATCTATCCAATACACCTCGCCAAATGGCTATCTATGAAGCTCTTGGTTGGGAGGTCCCTAAGTTTGGTCATATTTCTTTGATTCTTGGTAAAGATTACAAAAAAATGTCCAAACGTCATGGTGCTACCTCTGTTGAACAATACAAACAATTAGGGTACTTGCCAGAAGCACTTGTAAACTTCTTGGCACTTCTTGGTTGGGCTCCTGAAGGTGAAGAAGAATTCTTCACACAAGATGAATTAATTCAGGCTTTCTCTATGGATCGGGTAGCGAAAAATCCTGCTGTGTTTGATATTGATAAATTGAACCATATAAATTTCCACTATATGAAGAATTTGAGTGATGAAGAGTTATTCCATCTTTGTTTACCGCATTTGAAAGAGGTTGGTTTAGCTCCAGATAGCTTGAATCAAGCTGATATTGATTGGTTGGCATTATTATGCTCTACATTCCGTGATCATATTAGCTATGGTGCTCAAATTAAAGATCATGTAGGCTTGTTTATGGGCGAAACAGTATTCCTTGAAGAGGGGCATGAAGAGGAGTTGCGTGCTGTATTGAATGAAGAAACAGCTCCAACAGTTCTCGGCGCTTTCCGGAATGCATTGGCTGAACTTGATGAAATTACACCTGAAGTTGTAAAAGCAACAATCAAGGCCGTAATGAAAGAAACCTCTTTAAAAGGTAAATTCGTATTTATGCCAATCCGTGTAGCTTTAACAGGTCAAATGCATGGTCCGGATTTGAATAATATTGTTACATTACTTGGTAAAGAAAAGTGCTTACATCGTTTAGATAATGTAGGTGCATTAACAAAATAAATTTGATCAATTAATCAAAGGAGTTCACGTAACAAGTGTTATGTGAACTCCTTTTGTATGTGTTGTTAATATTCTATAGAAATGCTATAATAATCGGCGTATTAAATTTTGATTTATTATGAAAGCGAGTGTTTTTATGAGTGTTATTCGTTCTATTAATCACTTATTCAATAGTTATCTATCCTGGATAGTACTATTGATGGCTGTTTTAGCATATATGCTACCTGCAGTATTTTCTTGGATGACTCCATATATTGCTTACATGCTACAGTTTGTTATGTTTGCGATGGGGTTAACATTAACGGCTCAAGTCTTTATTGATGTATTTAAGCAACCAATGAAGGTTATTCTCGTATCCGTAATCCAATTCTTATGGATGCCATTGGCAGGTTTCTTAGTAGCCTTAGCATTTAATTTTCCTCCAGAAGTTGGGATTGGTTTTATCTTGTTGGGTGCATGTCCTGGTGGTACTGCTTCTAATGTAATGACCTTCCTTGCAAATGGTAATGTTCCCTTATCCGTATCAGCAACAACTGTATCCACATTATTGGCACCTATTTTAACGCCTTTATTTGTCGTATTATATGCAGGTGCAACATCTTCTATTGAAATTCAATTTATGCCAATGTTTATATCCATTGTAAAAATCGTGTTAGTACCAATTATTTTGGGGATTGTATTGAATTACTTTATTGGCGCAAAAATTGAACCTGTAAAATCTGTATGTCCAACCATTGCAGCTATCGCGGTATTGCTTATCTTGGCAGCTGTAACTGCAGTTAACCAAAAGCAAATTGCCGAAACTGGTTTCATTATTTTTGTAGCGTGTTTAGTACAAAATTTGAGTGGTTATGTTGTGACATACTTTATATGTAAAGCTCTTAGTATTGATGTGTCTTCTCGTCGTGCTATGCAAATCGAAGTGGCTATGCAAAATTCTGCATTATCCGTATCTTTAGCACTAAAACACTTTACACCACAAGCTGCGGTAGCAGGTGCAGTATTCTCCATTATTCATAACTTTACAGGATCTATTTTTGCCGGTATTTGCCGTAAACATGATGATCAAGATAAATTAGAAAATGCTTAATATTAATTGATTTGATGTAATGACATTATTATTACTTGTGTGCTATAAAAGCTATTGTTATGAATGATAATAGTAATTTAATATTCTGATTATATATCCTCATCTTTCTAATTAAGCTATTTAAAATACCTATGTATGATATGTGAATAGCTGCCTATGAAAGATGGGGATCTTTCTTGTAAATATTGACATTCTATAGCTTTATTGGTAAAATATTTTTATATATGAATATAGATTATTTTAATAGCTGAGACTGAAAGAAGTACTCTACAACTAACTTTTTAGCGAGAACCGATGGTGGGAGGGTTCATGGATAGGTAGATGAAATGCATTCACGAGCTGACACTCCGATTATAGGTAGGTTTGTCCGGCGACGCACCGTTATGCGATGAGTGGGTATCGCTATTGGTACCTAACAGAGTGGAACCGCGGACCATCGTCTCTGTATGAGATGAGAGGTCTTTTTTATTTTACAAAATTGGAGGCATCGGTAACGATGAGAGAAATTACTGTTTATAATACTATGACGCGCCAAAAAGAGGTTTTTAATCCTGTAACACCAGGTGAGGCAAAAATGTACGTATGTGGTGTCACACCATACAATCATCCTCATATTGGCAATGCTCGTCCTTTTGTGACTTGGGACGTAATTCGTCGCTATATGAAACATGTAGGCTATAAAGTAACCTATGTACAAAACTTTACTGATGTGGATGATAAAATCATCAATACTTCTAATGGTGAAGGCGTCTCTTGGGATACCATTGCAAATCGTTATATCGATAGTTATTTTGAAGTAATGGATGCATTAGGTGTACAACGGGCTGATATGTATCCACGTGTATCTACGCATATTGATGATATCATTGCTATGATTAAAACATTGATTGACAAGGGCTACGCCTATGAACTCGATGGCGATGTATATTATAGTGTGGAGAAATTTGAACATTACGGTGAGTTATCTGGTCGTACATTAGACGATATGGAGGCAGGCGCACGTATTGAAGTAGATGGTCGTAAGAAGAATCCTATGGACTTTGCTTTGTGGAAAGCAGCAAAACCTGGTGAACCTTATTGGGAAAGCCCATGGGGGAATGGTCGTCCAGGCTGGCACATTGAATGTTCTGCTATGAGCCAAAAATATTTAGGCACAGAATTTGACTTCCACGGTGGTGGTAGCGATTTGATTTTCCCTCATCATGAAAATGAAATTGCTCAATCAGAAGGTTGCTCTGGTCAACATCCAGCAGTGCGCTACTGGTTGCACAATGGTTTTATCACTATTAACTCTGAAAAAATGTCTAAGTCCTTGAATAATTTCTTCTTGGTAAAAGATATTTTAGAACAATATAGTCCTGATGCATTGCGTTATTTCTTATTGAGCACGCATTACCGTAGCCCATTAGATTTCTCTGATGAGCGTCTAGAAGAAGCTAATAAATCTTTGGAACGGTTAAGCACAGCTATTGAAAACCTTCTTTACCTTGAAAAATGTGAGCCAGGCTCATGTGATGAAGCTCAACGCTTATTAGAAAAAGCGAAAGCATACGAAGAAGAATTTGAGGATGCTATGAGTGATGATTTCAACACTGCTCTAGCAACTTCTAGTATGTTCGGTCTTGCAAAAGAAATTAATATCTACTATCAAGCTGTAACAAGTAGAGAAGGCGTTGTTTGCCAAGAGGCAATTGCTGAAGTGAAACGAATCTTCAAATTTATGACAGATGTTATTGGTGTTCTTGAAAAAGCTTGGGAAGGCAATACGGGTGCTAATGCTGCTGAATACGAAGAATTAATGCAAGTTATTCTTTCTGTACGTCAAGCTTGTCGGGACCAAAAGCAATGGGCATTAGCTGATTGTATTCGCGATCGATTAGCTGAGATTGGTATTACTATTGAGGACTCCCCTCAAGGTGCACGGTGGAAAAAACGTGAAGTTTAAACAATTTCAATTCTTAAAGAATGAAGCGATAAAAAAACTGACGGCTCTTGAAGAAGAGCCGCTTCGTTTGCGTAATCGGACTATAGAAGAGTGCCTAAGTGCTGATGCAGTTATGCTAGCTTATATCGGCGATGCAGTATACTCCATGTATGTACGCGAACGAGTAGTGCAAATGAATATCACAAAGGTACAGGTATTGCATACAATTGTTACTGAATTTATTTGTGCTAAATCACAGGCGAAAGTATTGCTAGAAATAGAAGATGCTTTCACAGAAGAGGAACAAGCTATTGCACGCCGTGCTAGAAATAGTAATGTAAACGTGCCTAAAAGTAGTACTGTTCAAGAATATCGCAGTAGTACGGCCTTTGAAGCAGTACTAGGATTTCTTTATGAAACGCGCCAAGAAGACCGCTTACAGCATATCTTGGGGCAAGCCTTTTCTATAACTCTACGAGGTATGTAGTATGGATAATTATATTGTAGGTCGCAATGCGGTTAAAGAAGCCCTTAAAAGTGGCCGTTCTATTCAACGTATTCTGGTCAGTGAAGATAAGGTAAAAACAGGGTTAGCTGATATTGTAGGCCTTGCTAAATCTCAAGGAATTGAAGTTAGACCTACACCAGTTAAACAGATGAATAAGTACGATTTGGAGGTACCACATCAAGGGGTTATAGCTCTTGTATCGGCCGTTCAATTTAAAGAATTGGGAGAGGTATTACAAGAAACGACACATGAGGTTCCTTTACTCATCTTAACGGATGGGGTTGAAGACCCACATAATATGGGAGCTATCATTCGTACTGCTGAATGTGCGGGAGCTACGGCTGTACTCATTCCTAAACGACATAATGCGCCTATTAATGCTACTGTTGCAAAGACATCTGCTGGAGCTATTGAACAAATTCCACTTGTACAAATTGGCAATGTAGTGCAAACCATTAAACAACTTCAAAAACAAGGATTTTGGGTAATGGGGGCTCATATGGAAGGTGATCGTACCTTGTATGAAGCAGATATGACAATTCCTACGGTTATAGTCATTGGTAATGAAGGTAAGGGGATTAGTCGCGTTGTAAAAGAAGCTTGTGATTTCCTTGTAACAATTCCTATGTATGGAAATTTGAATTCTTTGAATGCATCTGTTGCAGCTGCAGTTCTTATGTATGAGGCGGTACGTCAACGCCAGGCGAAATAATCATGCTAAAAGATATTTTAATTGTAGACGGCTATAATGTTATTTTTGCTTGGACTCATTTGAAAAAATTGGCTCATGAGTCTTTAGAACATGCGAGAATGGAGCTTCGAGATAGATTGTTGAACTATGGTAAATTTAAGGGTTACGAAGTAATCCTTGTATTTGATGGTAAGTATACAAAATCTGGAGGTTCCATTGAATCTATTACAAGTGGATTTATCGAAGTGTATACTGAGGATGGAGAAACGGCGGATTCCTTTATTGAACGAGAGGTATTTTTACGTAAAGGCAAATATACTAATGTATATGTTGTAACCTCCGATGGGGCAGAACAGAATCAAATTCTAGGCTCTGGCGGGTTGCGCATTCCTGCTCGTGAGTTGCAAAATATGATTCGTATTGCTAAGGAAGAAGAACGACTTCAATATGCTCATGAACATAGACGTGATCAATTCTCAGTGCGTCGTAATGAAGTGGGAGGTTTATTATCTCCTGAAGTTGCTGAAAAGCTCGAGAAATTGCGTCGAGGTCATTGATAGTTGAAAATCATATACCGTTCCAGTATAATAAATATATTGGTTTTTCTCGCTCAATTGTAAGGAGGAGCTTATGAAAATGATTCATACACGCAAGTCCGATTACAATTTCAAGGAAATGACCGATGAGCAAGTTGTGGTCATAGCTCAGGAAGAGCAAAATGAGTTTGCAATCGATTATATTGTTAATAAATATAAGAACTTTGTAAGAGCTAAGGCTCGCTCCTATTTTTTGGTAGGTGCCGACCGAGAGGATATCATCCAAGAAGGGATGATTGGACTCTATAAGGCGACGCGAGATTTTAAACATGATAAATTAGCGTCTTTTAGAGCCTTTGCGGAACTTTGTATAACTAGACAAATTATTACAGCTATTAAATCGGCTACAAGACAAAAACATGCGCCTTTGAACTCCTATATATCCTTAAATAAACCGGTGTATACAGAGGACTCTGAGCGTACATTGATTGAAATGCTATCTTCAACAAAGATTACAAATCCTGAAGACCTCATTATCAGTCAAGAGGAACTAGATGATATTGAGCGCAATATTGGTCATATTTTAAGTGATCTCGAATGGGAAGTCTTGGAAGGATACCTTGATGGACGTTCCTATCAAGAAATGGCTGAGGTCACAGATCGTAGTGTTAAATCTATTGATAATGCGCTACAAAGGGTAAAACGTAAATTAGAGAAGTATTTAGAACATCGTGTATTGGGCTCGCATCGAGCATCACAGGAAGGATGACAGTCGTGACAAATTTCTTAATGATTGTAGAAGTAATCGTATCTATTTTATTAATTGTAGTAGTTGTTGCACAAAATAGCAAAAATGCAGGCATGGGCGGTGCTGTTTCTGGTGCGGCAGACTCTTCTTTTGGTGGTAAGCAACGCGGTTTAGATGCTTTCTTATCTAAATGTACGATTATATTGGGGATTATCTTTGCTGTGTTGAGCTTAGTGTTAGGGGCAATGATTAATCAATTCTAATGATGAAAGCCTGCTTTGCAGGCTTTTTCTTTTTTCATCCTAATAAGGGGGTGCAGATTTGAAGAAGAAGGTATTGGACTTTTATAAATCTATACAACCACATGCATACCATATTGAGGATGCAGCAATGGATAATCGTATTCGAGGTGGCAAAGATCTTGAAATGTTTATTCGATCTGCGAAAATGCTCGCCCGTGAAGGCGTATTAACTTCATCTCGACCAGATGTATACCGATATGAAGATCAACAGCATGAAGAATATGAAGGTATCTACAAAGGATATCGTAAATCTTATGGATTTGTTATTATGCTAAATGATGAAGATATTTATGTAGCAGAACAAAATAAAGGAACTACTATGCATAATGATAAGGTACGTGTTCGTATTGTACCATCAGATTATACAAAGCATAAACGTGAAGGCATCATCGTTGATGTTATTGAGCGTGCTAATGAAACCATAGTTGGTACTTACGACAGACAACAACACTTCGGCTTTGTTGTACCAGATGATGAACGTATTGGAACAGATATTTTTGTAGATTTAAAAGATACTTTAGATGCTCGGAGTGGAGCTAAGGTACTAGTAAAAATTACAAAATGGCCTGAAGGCAATAAAAAACCTGAAGGAATTATAACAGAAATTTTAGGCTATAAGGGGGATGTAGGCCTAGACATTAACTGTATTATGGCTAATCATAAGATTCCTTTTGCATTCCCTAAAGAGGTAATTGAGGCAAGTGAGAAGATAGATACTATTGTTCATGAAGATCCGAAGCGGTGGGATCTTAGAGACTTACAAATGGTAACTATCGATGGAGAAGATGCAAAAGATCTTGACGATGCTGTAAGTGGTCGTAAATTACCAAATGGTAATTATGAGCTAGGCGTACACATTGCGGATGTTAGTCATTATGTTACTTCAGGCCAGCCTATTGATAATGAAGCATACAAGCGGGGGACTTCAGTTTACTTAGTGGACCGCGTAGTACCAATGTTACCAGAGGTATTATCGAATGGTATTTGTAGTTTAAATGCCCATGAAGATCGCTATGCTATGACGTGTATGATGGAAATTGATGATTCAGGTACAGTTGTTAATTATCGTATTCGTCCGTCTATTATCCATGTAGGACGTCGTTGCAGCTATAAAGAAGTTTATAAAGCGTTAGAGGAAAATATTGTTCCTGACGATTTAGTAGATTTTATTCCTATGCTTCGTGACTTAGCAGAAATTTCTAAGATTTTAAATCGTATGCGTCGTCGTAGAGGGGCATTAGACTTTGATTTTTCGGAATATAAGGTATTACTTGATCTCGATGGTACACCGTTGCGTATCGTAAAACGCGATCGAACTATGGCAGAGCGGCTTATCGAAGAATGTATGCTCATTGCTAATGAGACGGTAGCTACGCATTTAAAGGATACTCAACGTACATCGGTATATCGTATTCATGAACATCCTAGTGAAGAAAAATTGGATTTATTCCAAAAGGTATTACATTATTTAGGTCAAACTCTTGTCCTTAGTGCTGATGGTGTAACACCACGAGATTTCCAAAAAATCCTTGATGTAGTGAAGGGACAAGATATCGAGCAAGTGGCTCAAATTATGACCTTACGTTCTATGCAGCAAGCGAAATATAGCATTGAAAACGTCGGCCATTTTGGGTTAGCATCCACTTGCTATACGCATTTTACATCTCCCATTAGACGTTATCCGGATTTGATGGTACATCGACTTTTAAAAGCGGATATGCACTGGAAGGGTGGATACTCTAAACGAGATGTAGATGAAGCTTTCTTAGCTGGTGCTGTGGAACATTCTTCCATACAAGAACAAGTGGCAACCGAGGCAGAACGAGAAACTACGGATCTAAAGAAGACTCAATACATGGTTCCATTTGTAGGTGAAGTTTTTGAAGGCACTATTGCGAGCATAACCTCCTTTGGCATGTTCGTAGAGTTAGAGAATGGTATCGACGGTCTCGTGCATATTAGCATGATGAACGACGATTATTATTTCTTTGACGAAGAACATTTTGTTCTTGTTGGTAAGCGGACAGGTAAAACCTATCACTTAGGTGAAAAGGTTACTGTTACACTTGTAAAAGCCGATGTAGAAAAGAAACAAATCGATTTTGTTCTTGGTGAAGTAGATAATCTGATGGCTATCCAAGAACAATTGAGTAGTGGCTCTGACCATGCTACTAGTCGTGATGGTTTTGGAAATCTAAAGGGGCGAAAGTCATCCCGAAAAAACGGTAGAAAAACTTCTAAACGAGATGATTCAAAAGCTGGGCGTTCTAGATATGATGCTTTCAGTAAAAAATCTAAAAAAGGTAAATCGAGTCGCAAGAAGTCAAATAAAGCTACAAAACGTAGTCAATCTAAAAAATCTAAAAGTAAACGTAAACGATAGAGGAGAATATGGCAAAGAAATCTAGCCCATCGCTTATTGCTGACAATCGTAAGGCGCGTCATGATTTTCATATTCATGAAACCTATGAAGCTGGTATTGCTTTAACAGGAACTGAAATAAAGTCTATTCGTCAAGGTAAGCTTAATCTTAAGGACAGCTTTTGTCGTATAGATAAAGGGGAAATTTTATTGTATGGTGTACATATCAGTCCGTATGAACAAGGTAATCGTTTTAACCATGAACCGGAGCGGACACGCAAGTTGTTGATGCATAAATCTGAAATCAATAAGTTACATGCTCAAGTTAAGGAAAAAGGATTTTCTTTAGTGCCGCTAAACTTTCATTTCAGTCACGGTTATGTAAAGGTTACTGTAGGTCTAGTAACTGGTAAGAAACTTTATGACAAGCGTCAAGATATGGCGGAACGTGATGCCAAGCGCGATATTGCTAAGCGAATCAAAGAACAACAAAAATATTAAGAGTCATAAGGAATCAAGTCGATATGGCTTGGTTCTTTTTTATATATTTGTTAACTATATTATTTTTAGTGGTTGATAAAAATACAGTGAGAATTTATAATGTAAACAATAAGAGGTGTTTGTAGTTGACATTTTCTAAGTAGAGGAGATATATTATGAATCAGAACATTCGGTACATTACAGAGGTTGCTATTTTAACTGCCATGATTACTGTATTAGGGGCTATTAAAATACCTAATGTCATTCCAGGTATAGAGTTTCAACTATCAGCCCCGTTGGCGGTAGCGATATGTGCCGTATTCGGATTTAAAAAGTATATTATAAGTGGTTGTTTATCTAGTCTAATAGGCTTAGCATTAGGTACTCAAACTATTTTAAATGTTATGATTGCTATGCAATTCCGGCTCATTGTGGGACTAATCCTTTGGATTTGCCATAATCACATGATAGGTATTATGGTTTCTGGTCCAATTGCATCTGCTTTAGCGCGATTATCCTTGTCTTTATACGTTGGTAAGGCTGCATTACCGATGATAGCTCTCGCAGTTCCAGGTATGATCTTTACAGTAATTATGGCACCAGTATTTGTGAAAGTATTCCATAAAATTCACAACCAAGTACCTCAAAGTAATGTAGTTAAAGGTAAGGTATCATAATGGACGAATTATATAGTGTGCGTATGCGCGCGGCTCAAGGTGGTCCCCATGAAAACGGGGGCCACCATATTTCTGGCGCAGAACGCATTGTGACCTTAAATCAAGTTGGAGCTATCGCTCAGTCTTTAGCCGAACGAGCACTACATCATAGTAAGGGGACAGCTGATTTTATCAATATTACAGTGGACTTGATTCCTTCAGAAACAATTACATATATAGAATGCTTAAAAGTAAATGAACATTTTGCTAATACTGTTGCTGAGGCGCATCAATTAGCTGTTGAACTTTTACAGGGCGCTGATATTAGTGAAACTGCTGTTAAACATGCTATTTATCTATTAGAAGGTTTAGATTCATCTATGCGAGGTGCTATGTTGGTTGACGCAATTTCTGGTGAGCGCATAGATTCTGGTAACCGTGGTGTTCGCGTGAGTCATATGGACTCCTTTGATTCTGAAAAACTAGGGGATAATGAACATATGAGAGAGGCCTTAGTATTGGCCTCTAAAGTACAATCTGCTGAAGGGATTGTAGGTGAATTATGTTGGTCTGATGATCCTGATTACACAGTAGGCTATGTGGCTTGCAATGATATTTACCATCGAATTCCTAGCATGAAAGAATTTGGATCTAATCTAGGAGGGCGTGTATTTTTTGTTAAAACAAATACTGATGTGGACTGTGTAATCAAGTATTTGGAAAAAGCACCAGTACTTGTTCAGCGGTGATTGTATGTATAAATTCTTCCAAGAGCAATTAGATAATAAAATCAATAACCTAAATTTGCGCACATTAACGGAATATTGCCCTATAGACGCAGTACGGGTTAGAAGAGATGATAAAGAATATTTGATGATGGCATCAAATAACTATTTAGGGCTTACTTTTGATGAACGTGTAATAGAAGGGGCCATTAAAGGGGCTCAACAATATGGTACTGGATCAGGTGGATCGCGTCTAGTATCCGGTACATTTCCCTTGTTTACAGATCTTGAAAGAGAACTAGCAAAATTTAAGAATACAGAAAAAGCCCTCGTATTTAATACGGGTTACATGGCAAATGTAGGAACCATTTCTGCCATAGCAGATAAGAATACTATTATTTTTAGCGATGCTTTAAATCATGCTAGTATTATAGATGGTTGTAGACTGAGTAGAGGATCTGTAAAGGCTTATAACCATTGTGATGTAGACGAATTAAAGTATTTATTGAAAGAAGTAGAACGAAATACAAGAAAGCTAATTGTCACAGATGGTGTATTTAGCATGGATGGCGATATAGCTCCATTGGATAAGCTCTACGAGCTTAGCCGTGAGTATAATGCTTTACTTATGGTAGACGATGCTCATGCGACGGGTACCATTGGTAGCGGTCATGGAACGGCTGCTTATTATGGTCTTGAAAAAGAAGTGGATATTCAGCTAGGTACATTGAGCAAATCGTTAGGTTCTGTTGGCGGCTATGTAGCTGCTAATAGCACCATCATTGATTATCTTGTGAATATGAGTCGTAGCTTTATATTCTCCACTGCATTATCTCCTGCTGACATAGGGGCAGCCCTGGCTGCATTACATGTTCTTGAGTCTGATACATCTGTTTTAAGGCGACTACAAAATAATGTGAACTATATGGCAGATTGCTTAAATTCTATAGGAATATATGCTACGAATGATACTCCAATTTTCCCAATACTTATCGGTAGTAATGAGGATACTCTAACAGTATCAAATTATTTATACAATGCTGGAATTATAGGTACAGCGATACGTCCGCCTACAGTTCCTGTTGGTGAAAGTAGAATTCGTTTAACCGTTACAGCTGCTCATAATAAAGAACAAATTGATTATGTGTGCCAATCACTGCATAATGCTTTGAAGCAATTAGACTCATGATAGTAGATAATATATCTAAATAAAGACAGTATTAAAAGAATCCTAAATTGATTGGTTAATTAGTCTATATTAGATAAATCGAGTAGTCTAAGAAGAGTGAATATATCTGAACTGTAAAGGTTTCATACAATTGACAGTAATACCAAATAGGCTTATAATTATTAAACCGACGCACGGGGATGTAAAGGTTTCGACAGGGGTGCGTGTGGTATAGATAGCGAGTCGGCGTTCCATGAGGCCGTTAAACGGTGGGAAAACATTTAAACGCAGAAGAAAATTTTGCATTAGCTGCATAAGCTACGTCCCTCATACTTGTGCCTACCAAGTGTGAATGGACGTCAAACAGTAGGCTGGTCTAATTTAGTTGTTCATATGAATTAGGCGAGACAATATGAACTGGGGTTGTGTAGCTTGTCTGTGAGCGATAGCAACCTGAGACTTAAATCATAGACTGTGCTCGGAGAAGTCTATATGGCAACACTTTTGGACAGGGGTTCGACTCCCCTCATCTCCACCAAAATAGAAGCGTACATTTTAAGAAATAAGTCTGCGCTTACAGATAAATTTGTGATTATTCGGCTATAATTGATATAGAACAGCCGATTAAATGGTTTTAAAACCGTCTAGGTAGATTCTTAGGCGGTTTTTTGTATATTAAACATAAAATTTTCATATTAATTTAAATAAAGAATCTTAGAGGTGATAAGACATGGAAATTTTACTTATGTCATATTTAGCAGGAGCAAAAAGTATAACAAAAAAGTATCTTTCAAAAATGGTTTCAAATAAAATAATTTTTATTCCTACTGCTGGAAATGTTGAACCATATACTGGATATATTGATGAAGGTGTTGAGATGTTAAAGTCTTTAGGATATGAATTGGAAATTATTGATATTTCTAAATATGATGAAGATTATTTAAAGAATAAACTTTCAAAGACTGAATGTATCTGTATATCTGGTGGTAACACATTTTATCTATTACAAGAGCTGAAAAAGAAAAATCTTATAGGCCTACTTTATGAAAGAATCAAAGAAGGCTTATTATATATTGGTGAATCTGCTGGCGCAATTATTATGTCTGAAAATATTGAATATAATCAGATAATGGATGATAAAAGTATAGCATCTGAATTAGATGATTATATGGGTGTAAATGTATTTAATCATTATGTTTTACCTCATATAGGGGAATATCCATTTGAAGAGACTGCTCAGAAAACATTAGATACTTATCAAGATAAGATACCATTAGTGCCGATAAACAATAATGAAGTAATCTTAGTTGAGGATCATGGTTATACGGTATTAACTGAAAAAAAGTAAACTAGTAATATATAGTTTTATAATTCTAAAACTATTTAAGTTCATATTGAATATAAAATGTCAATAGTTTTTAACATTTTTGTTGTATACAATATATGTGGGTTTAATCAGATTTTATCTATGTTCTACAAAGGTAGAGGGGTATCGGAAAAATTGACTTTATCTATATAATCCTGTAAAATATATAAAGAAATTTATGTAATTATGACACATAGATGATTAGTTTCGTGTAAAGGAGTACAGATAATGAAGTTCCGTTATTCCCGTATGTTAGCGGCTCTCGTTGTATCCGCTGTAATGGTTGCTGGTTGTGGCAGTAATCAACAGCAAGCAGGTGACGTGAGTGTCAATGCATACAAAATTACTGCAAGTGATGCACAGGTAAACCAAACCTATGCTGGTACGGTAGTTGCAGAAAACTCTGTAGCTGTACATGCTCGTGTAACTGGTTACGTAGTTGAAAAATTTGTTAAAGGCGGGGAGCAAGTTGTAGCTGGCCAGCCATTATATCGTATCGATTCTCGTCAATACGAAGCTACTCTTGCTAATGCAGAAGCACAAGCAGCTCAAGCTAATGCAAACTATAAAAATGCTGAAGTAGACCTTAATCGTTATGAAACATTAGCTCAACAAGATGCTATTGCGCAACAACGTGTAGATACACAACGCAGTACTGTAGAACAAGCTAAGGCAGCTTATGAAGCATACCAAGCATCCGTAAAAATTGCTCAAGATAACTATGGCGATACAATGGTATATGCACCATATTCTGGTACATTACGTATGGATGATATCGATATGGGGACATTTGTACAAGCAGGTTCTACAACATTAGTAACTATTGATTCTATCGATCCTATCTTTGTTGAATTTAGTATGACAGAGCAAGAATATCTTGACTTCATGAAAAATCCAACTGGCGATGATTCCAATGGTCCAAATATTCAATTAAAACTTGCTGATGGCGAAACGTATAATCAACCGGGTTCTATTGTTCAAGCCGCAAAAAGTCTTGATCAATCAACAGGTAAGCTTGTGTTGAAAGCATCTTTCCCAAATCCTGATCATTTGTTGTTGCCAAATATGTTTGCTACAGTGATTTCTCCTGGTCAAAAACTTAAAGATGCTATTCTTGTTCCTAGTCGTGCCATTCTTCAAATCATGGATAAAAACTTTATCTATGTTGTAAATGCTGATGGTGTAGTAGAACAAAAAAGTGTTGAAGTTGGCGGTACAAGTGGTAGCGATACAATTATTAAAGCCGGTTTAGCACCTGGAGACACAATCATCGTTGATGGCTTAACTAAGGTTAAAAACGGTGTGAAGGTTAATGCTAAATTGCTTTCAAAAGAACAATTAAAAACTACAAAATAGAAGGGGGCTAGATCGTGTCGAAATTCTTTATTAATCGACCTATCTTTGCCATTGTAATAGCCATTGTTATTACCTTGGTAGGTCTCATTTCTATGATGAACCTTCCGATAGCTCGATATCCACAAATTTCTCCACCTACAGTTCGTGTAAACACTGCCTATACAGGTGCAACGGCTCAAGTTGTTAATGATACGGTAGCCAGTGTTATTGAAACACAAATCGTAGGCGTACAAGATATGGACTATATGACATCTAGTAGCTCTAGTAATGGTAGTTACTCTTTGACTGTTCAGTTCAATCAAGGCACAGATGCCGATATGGATACGGTTAATACACAAAACCGTGTACAAGCAGCACTTGCTCAATTACCTGCAGAGGTACAAGCAGTTGGTGTTACAACTACTAAATCTTCTGGTGATATGGCTATGGTATTTTCCTTGAACTCACCTGATGGTACTTATGATTCTACATTCTTAAAGAACTATAGTACCAACTATATGATGGATGCTATTAAAGCCATTAAGGGTGTAGGTTCTGTACAAGAGTTCGGTTCTGACTATGCTATGCGCATTTGGTTAGATCCTGCCAAAATGCAAAACCTTGGTGTTACTATTTCTGAAGTAACGGCAGCTATTAAGGGTCAAAACTTACAGGCTGCAGCAGGTACAGTAGGTCAAAATCCTACTAATGGGGAACAAGCATTCCAATATCCTATCAAAATTGAAGGTCGTCTTGTGACACCTGAACAATTTGGTAACATTGCTATTAAAAGTTCCAATGGTAAGGTGTTACATTTAAAGGATGTTGCACGCATTCAAATTGGAGCTAAAGGCTATGACTTTATTGCTAAGTCCGCTCATAAAGAGGTAGCAGGTTTTGCTATTTCTCTTCAAAATGATGCGAATGCATTAGAAACAATTGCTAATGTTAAGAAGGTGTTGGATGAACAATCTAAATCCTTCCCACCAGATATGCAATATAACGTAGTTGTAGATAATACAAAATTCGTAAGTGCTTCAATTAATGAGGTAGAGCATACCTTTGTAGAAGCATTGCTACTCGTTCTTTTTGTAGTATATGTATTCTTACAATCTTGGCGCTCTACAATTATCCCGATGATTGCTGTGCCAGTATCTTTGCTTGGTACATTTGGGGCATTCGTATTATTAGATTTCTCCATCAATACATTAACTCTATTTGCCATGGTATTGGCTATCGGCCTCGTAGTTGACGATGCTATCGTAGTAGTAGAAGCGGTAGAGTACGAATTACAATATAATGGTTTGTCTCCTAAAGAGGCGGCTATTAAAGCGATGGAAAATGTACAAGGCCCTGTAATTGGTATCGCCTTTGTATTGGTAGCGGTATTCGTACCGGTTGCCTTCATGGGTGGTATGACAGGTATCCTTTACAAACAGTTTGCTTTAACAATCGCTGTATCTGTTGTTATTTCTGCGATTGTCGCTCTTGTTTTGACACCAGCCCTATGTGCTACGATGTTAAAACCTCACACACCAAAAGAACGTGAAGACTGGGTACATCGTCAGTTAAACAAATTTAATGCAGCTTTAGAGCGTTTTAGCAATTGGTATGGTATCCAATTGGCTCGTTTAAGCCATCGTTTGAGCTTAACTGTTATTGCATTATTAATCTTTGCTGGTGGTACAGGTTTAGTATTCCACTTCTTACCAACATCCTTTGTACCTGCAGAGGATAGTGGTTACTACATGATTGCTGTTAATGAGCCACCTGGTGCTACATCAGAACGTACTATGGCTACACTTGAAAAAATCGCATCTTTCTTGGAAGGTAAAAATGATCCTGAAAAGCCTAAGGATGAACAATTATTCCAAGAAGTATTTACTGTAGCAGGCTTTGACCTTTTAGGTGGCGGTCAAAAATCTAGTGCTGGTGTAATTTTTGCAACCATGTCTGACTGGAAGTATCGTACAACACAAGCTACATCCATTAATGCTATGATTGGTCAAACATTTGGCTTTGCTGCACAAGGTGTTCCTGAAGCTACAGTTATTGCATTGAATCCACCATCTATTCCTGGTCTTGGTACTACTGGTGGTTTTAGCATGTACATCATCAACAAAGCTGGTGATAGCCCACAAGTTATGGCGGAACGTGCTAATGAATTCTTAGCAGAAGCTCGTAAGAGCCCTGCCATTCAATCTGTTTACACTACCTTCGATACATCTACACCATCCTTACAATTTGATGTAAACCGCGAAAAAGCGGCCCAAGATGGTGTGGCATTAGCAGATATTTTTACTACATTACAAGGTTTCTATGGTAGTATTCAAGTCAATGACTTTACTACATATGGTAAAAACTACAAAGTAGTAGTTCAAGCTGAAGACGCTTATCGTCAAAATGCAGATCAGCTTAATATGTTAGCTGTTCGTAATAGTAAGGGCCTTATGGTTCCAGTTTCTAACTATATTACGAAGGAACAAACTGGTATGCCATCTAGTATTACACGTTTTGATAATGCTATGGCTGTACAAATCGGCGGTTCTCAAGCACGTGGTTACTCCTCTGGTGATGCTATTAATGCATTGAAAGAGGCGGCAGCTAAAACGTTACCAGCTGGTTATACATATGACTGGGCAGGTCAATCTCGTGAAGAATTGAAAGCTGGTTCTCAAACCATCATGATTCTTGGTTTAGGTCTAGTATTTGTATTCTTAATCTTGGCTGCTTTGTATGAATCTTGGAAGGTTCCATTTGCCGTATTGTTCTCTGTACCATCTGGTATGATTGGAGCTTCTTTAGTTCCATTCTTGTTGAATTTTACAGGTAGATATTCCTTAGCTAACGATATTTATATGCAAATCGGTCTTTTGACCCTTGTTGGTTTGGCCGCAAAAAATGCGATCTTAATCATCGAGTACGCTAAGATTCGTGTAGACGAACGTGGTATGAACGTTGTTGATGCCGCTATCGAAGCTGCAAAAATTCGTTTACGTCCAATCTTGATGACATCCTTTGCGTTTATCCTTGGTGTATTGCCATTGGCATTGTCTTCTGGTGCTGGTTCTGGTGCTAGAACAACTATGGGTATTACAGTAGTAGCAGGGATGACAACAGCAACATTGTTTGGTATCTTTATCATTCCAATGTTGTTTATCATCATTGAAACACTTGGGCCTGGTTTATTGACAAACCGCAAAAAAAATCACGACTAATCATCTACATTAGATAATTTTGTAGAATGATAAAAACACGCCACTACTTAGTAGTGGCGTGTTTTTTTATATAATTTATGATATAATAATAGAGTTAAAAATCGGATTGACGTAAGTCGATATTAAGTGTGAAATTAATATAAAAGAGGTATATTATGAGTGAAGTAAAAACATATGTAGCAGGTCATAAAAGCCCTGATACAGATTCCATTTGTTCTGCTATTTCTTTTGCTAATTTGTTAACTCAAATGGGTACACCAGCAACTCCAGTATGTGCAGGTGAAGCGAACAAAGAAACAACATACATTTTGAACCATTTTGGTTTTGAACATCCACAAATCGTTAAGAACTGGGAAGAATTTGCTCCAGAAGGTGGCAACTTATACCTAACAGACCACAATGAATCTAAACAAATCATTGACGGTTACAAGTCTATGAATATGTGCGGTGTTGTGGATCATCACCGCATTGGTGATTTCGAAACTGATGGTCCTGTATTCATGCGTTTAGAACCAGTAGGTTGCTCTAATACAATCATTACTAAATTATACATAGAAAACAATCAAGAAATTCCTAAAGGTATTGCTGGTTTGATGTTATCTGCTATCATTTCTGATACTGTATTATTCCGTTCTCCAACATGCACAGAAACAGATAAAGAAATGGCTCATAAATTAGCTGAAATCGCTGGTGTTGACATCGAATCTTATGGCCTTGATATGTTAAAAGCTGGTGCAGACATTTCTGATTTGACTAATGATGATATTGTTCGTACTGATATGAAAGAATTTTCTGAAGCAGGTAAAACAATTTCTATCGGCCAAATTTCTGTTATGGATACAACAGATGTATTGGCTAAACAAGGGGAACTTGTAGCGGCTTTAGAAGCTCTTCGCAGTGCTAACAACTACGATGCATCTTACATTATGGTTACAAATATTCTTGATGAAAGCACTACATTGCTATTCAGTGGTGATGTTGAGGCTGTAGTAACAAAAGCATTCGAAAAAGAAGTTAAAGACAATGGTGTATTCTTGCCAAATACTATGTCTCGTAAAAAACAAATCGTACCACCAATTCTTGGTGCTATGAAATAGTATAGTAGTATACAAAGATAAAGAACGTTGCTTGCAACGTTCTTCTTCTCTATTTATATGATTATCAAACTATAGTATTTGTAAGGGCGATAGGGGTGTTCCGATGAATTCATTACTAACAGGTTTAAATAAAGAGCAGCAACAAGCCGTTCAACATACGGAAGGCCCTTTATTGATTTTAGCTGGTGCTGGATCTGGTAAAACAAAGGTGTTAACCGTTCGCATTGCACATTTATTAGCTCAAGGTGTTAATCCATATGAAATCTTGGCGATTACATTTACCAACAAAGCGGCTAAGGAGATGAAAAGCCGTGTAGAAGGTCTTGTTGGTGATGTAGCCAATCGCATTTGGCTCAGCACATTTCATAGCTTCTGTGCGAAATTCTTGCGTTTTGAATTAGATAACTTCTTAGGTTATAACAGTAACTTTACAATCTACGATACATCTGACTCTCAAGCTGTTATTAAGGCTGCTTTAAAAGCATTAAACCTCGACGATAAATACTATCCTGTAGGTGCTATGATTGGTGCCATATCTGATGCAAAAAATAAATTGTTATTTGCCTCAGATTTTAGAAAGCAAGCAAGAGACTTTTACCAAGAAAAGGTTGCTGATGTATATGAGTATTATGAACGGGAATTGCGTAAGAATAATGCTCTAGATTTTGATGATCTTTTATTGGTAGCTGTTAAATTATTACAGTCCAATGAGGCTGTGTTAGATAAATATAGCAAACGTTTTCGTTATGTTATGATCGACGAATATCAAGATACGAACCATGCTCAATATTTATTGGCTAAATTATTAGCCTCTCATTGGAAAAATATTGCCGTTGTAGGTGATGCTGATCAAAGTATTTACGCATGGCGTGGCGCAGATATTCAAAATATCTTGGACTTTGAAAAGGATTATCCGAACTGTACATCCATCAAGTTGGAACAAAACTATCGTTCTACAAAGATTATTCTTGATGCAGCCAATGCGGTAATTGAAAATAATGAAGGCCGTCCTAAGAAAAATTTATGGACAGATAAGACAGAAGGGGCTAAAATTCAGCATTTTACGGCTCAGTCTGAACATGAAGAAGCTGCTTTCATCGGCGATACTATCGCTAAAAAGCACGATATTCATGGTGTGCCTTATGGTGATATGGCTATTTTGTACCGTACAAATGCTCAATCTCGTGTACTTGAAGAAGCGCTGATTAAACGGGCTCTGCCATATACGATGGTAGGGGGCACGAAGTTCTATGATCGTAAAGAAATTAAGGACGTTTTAGCTTACTTACGCGTGTTATATAATCCATTCGATGATTTGAGTTTATTGCGCATCATCAATGTACCTAAGCGTAGTATTGGTGCTACTACAGTGGCAAAACTACAAGATTATGCTCGCGCAAATGGCACGTCCTTGTTTATGACATTAACACAGTTGCATCTAGTAGATACGATTAAAGGTAAGACAAAGGAAAAGTTAGAGGAATTTGGTATCCTTATCTTTACTCTCGTAGCTGAAATGGAAGATAAAACGGTACTTGATATCTTAGAATCTATTCTCGATAGAACCGGTTACTTGGCACAATTAGAAGAGAGTACAGATCCACAAGATCAGGCTCGCGCTGAGAATATCGGTGAACTTTTATCTGTAGCTAAAGACTTCCAAGATACAAATCCAACTGGTACAGTGGAAGACTTCTTGGAACAAGTAGCACTTGTAAATGATGTTGATTCTTTCGAGCAAGAAGAGTCTAAAGTTACATTGATGACATTACATGCTGCGAAAGGTTTGGAATTCCCTATTGTATTCTTAGGTGGCTTGGAGGAAGGTTTATTCCCTCATAGTCGCACCTTGATGAACCCTGAGGAAATTGAAGAGGAACGCCGCCTTGCTTATGTAGGTATTACTCGTGCTGAAAAGGAATTATATATTTCTAATGCCACTACGCGTACCGTATTTGGACGCACTAGCAGCTATTTACCATCTCGTTTTATCGATGAAATTCCAGAAGAGTTAGTAGATGGTTTGCGTGCTAAGCGTAAAGTACCTGATGATATTAAGCGTCATGTACCGCAACATATGAGTGTTACAAGCCGACCAGTTACAAAGCCAATCGTTCGCAATGAAGTGATTGCTGATTGGAATATTGGCGATACGGCTATTCATAGCAAGTGGGGCAATGGTAAAGTCATCAATGTTGCCGGCGAAGGGGCTGGTATGAAGCTGACAATTGAATTCCCCACACAAGGTGTACGTGTAGTAATGGCAAAATTTGCACCTGTTAAGAAGGGATAAAATTTGTGTATGGCAGTTAACCTCTCTACCTTACTTGTAAGGAACGTATAGAGTGTTACTGCACTATAAAAGGGATGTAATATGAATCCGAAAGATAGAATTAAAGAGTTACAACAAGAGCTAACTCATGCGCAGTATTTATACTACGTAAAAGATGCTCCTACAATGAGTGACTTTGAATATGATAAAAAATATCGTGAGCTTGTTGATTTGGAAACAGCTCATCCTGAATATATTGTGCCATCATCGCCAACACAACGGGTAGGCATGAAGGTAGAAGGTTCCTTTGAAAAGGTCGTCCATGGCCGCCCTATGTTGAGCTTATCTAATGTATTTAGTGCTGATGAAGTACGTGCATTTGCTAGTCGTGTAGAGAAGGAATTAGGTCATAAGCCTTCTGCTTATGTGGTAGAACTTAAAATCGATGGTTTAGCTGTTAATTTGCACTATGAGAACGGCATGTTTGTACGTGCCGTAACACGTGGTGATGGTCGCGTTGGTGAAGACGTAACTGCTAATGTGCGTACTATTAAATCCATTCCTTTATATCTAGAGGATGCGCCAGAATTTATCGAGGTTCGCGGTGAAGCATATATGCCTCATAGTGAATTTAAACGTATAAATGAAGAACGTGATGAAGAGGGCTTACCTACCTTCGTAAATCCTCGTAATGCAGCAGCTGGTTCTTTGCGTCAACAAGATCCTGCCATTACGGCTAGTCGTAATTTAGCATTCTTTGCCTATGCAATCGGTTCTGAAGTGGGAGCTAATATTCATAGCCAAGAGGAATTGCTCCAAAGTCTAGAAACGTTCAAGTTTTCTGTAAATCCTCATTACCGCGTATGCAAAACAATTGACGAAGTCATAGAGGCTATTAATTATTGGGGTGAAAAGCGCCATGAGTTGCCATACGATACAGACGGTATGGTAATTAAGGTTAATAGTTTCGATGACCAAGAGGTACTTGGCAGTACTGCGAAGGATCCTAAGTGGGCTACAGCTTACAAATATCCACCAGAAGAGGTAGAAACCGTTCTTAAGGATATTACTATCAATGTAGGACGTACAGGTGTTCTTACTCCAACTGGTGAATTGGAATCTGTATTCGTATCCGGTACAAATGTAAGTCGTGTTACATTACATAATCAAGACTTCATCAATGAAAAAGATATTCGCATTGGTGACCATGTCATCATTCACAAGGCAGCCGAGATCATTCCAGAGGTTATTCGCGTAGTTCCTGAAAAACGAACTGGTTCTGAAGTGCCTTTTACAATTCCTAATACATGTCCTGTATGCGAATTTCCTGCAGTCCGACGTGAAGGTGAAGCCGCTGTTCGTTGTACCAATAAACATTGTCCTGCCATTGAAAAGGAACAAATTATCCATTTTGCATCTCGCGATGCTATGAATATTGATGGTCTCGGGCCTAGTATTGTAGAAAACCTAATCAATAACAAATTAATCACCAATGTTGTTGATTTATATCATTTAACGGTCGAACAACTAGTTACCATGGACCGAATGGGTAAGAAGTCTGCTGAGAATTTGGTAAAAGCTATCGCAGATTCTAAATCTCGCGGATTAGATCGTGTACTATATGGTCTTGGTATTCGACTAATTGGATCTAAGGCAGCCGGAACAATTGCAAGTGTTGTAAAATCTATGGAACGATTCATGACTATTACTAAGGAAGAACTCGTTGCAGTAGAAGAGATTGGTCCTACAATGGCAGATAGTATTGTTGAATACCGTCAAGATCCTGCTCATGTAGAAATCATTGAAGGCTTAACAGAAGCTGGACTTAAGATGACTGTAGATGTTGTTGAAGCAGCAGGCAACCAAATGGAAGGCGAAATCGTCGTTCTCACAGGTAAACTTGAAATTATGGGTCGCAGTGAAGCTGGTAAGATTCTTGAAGCTCATGGGGCTAAGGTTACAGGTTCTGTTTCTAAGAAAACAACCCTTGTTATTGCTGGCGAAGACAGTGGTAGTAAACTTACTAAAGCAAATGAATTGGGTATTCGTGTTATGAATGAAGAAGAGTTTGTAGAACTCCTACGCGAACTGGGAGAAATCCAATAATCATACATTCTACAATATTTTGAAAATATATATTATTTGCTTTATAATAAATAATTATGAAAGGATGTGTCTCGATGAAAATCAGCCAAGAGGAAATTAAAAAAATCGCCTTACTTTCACGCTTGGAAGTTAAGGAAGAACATATGGCACATGTAGAAAAAGAGTTGTCCGACATCTTGACTTATGTTGCTGAACTAGATGCATTAGAACTTGATGGTGTGGAGCCTATGGCTCATGCAGTACCATTGCACAATGTATTTAGAGAGGATGAAACAAAACCATCCCTTGATCATGATTTAGCTTTATCCAATGCTCCAGAAGCAGAGGATGGGTACTTTAAAGTACCTCGCGTTGTACAAGAATAGGAGGTTTCGCTGTGGCAACAATTCATGAATTACACAAGAAACTAGTGAATAAAGAAATCAGCGCTGTTGAATTGACGAATGCTGTTATTGCACATAAAGCGAAAGTGGAACCGACTGTACATGCGTACTTATCCGATTCTCATGATCGTGCTTTGGCTACAGCTAAGCTTGTAGATGAAGCAATTGCTAAAGGTGATGCTATTTCCCCATTGGCAGGTATTCCTGGTGCAATTAAAGATAATATTTGTATTAAAGATGAACCTGCAACATGTGCATCTAAAATGTTGGAAAACTTTGTGCCTCCATACAATGCGTCAGTTATTGAACGTTTACAAAACAATCATTATATTAGCCTTGGTAAACTTAATATGGATGAATTTGCTATGGGTGGCTCTACAGAGAACTCTGCATTAGCTAAAACATCTAATCCTTGGAATGCTGATTGCGTACCAGGTGGTTCTTCTGGCGGTAGTGCAGCAGCTGTATCCAGCGGGTCTGCTATTTGGGCTCTTGGCTCCGATACTGGTGGGTCTATTCGTCAACCAGCGTCCTTCTGTGGCGTTGTAGGCTTAAAACCAACATACGGTAATGTATCTCGTTATGGTTTAATCGCCTTCGCATCCTCTTTGGACCAAATTGGACCTATTACTCGTGATGTAACAGATGCTGCTTTAGTATTAAATGCCATCTCTGGTCATGATGCGAAAGACTCCACATCCATTCCAGGTGCTCGTGTAGATTACACTACAGCTCTTGTAAATGATGTACAAAATCTTAAAATCGGTGTGCCAAAAGAATTCTTTGGCGAAGGTCTTAATAGCGAAGTTCGCAAAGCTATGGAAGAGGCCATCGAAACGTATAAAAAATTAGGTGCTGAAATCGTTGAGGTTTCCTTGCCTAACTCTAAATATGCATTATCTGCGTATTATATCATCGCATTAGCAGAGGCAAGCTCTAACTTGGCTCGTTATGACGGTGTAAGCTATGGTATGCGCGTACCGGCGGATAATTTAGTAGAAATGTCTACTAAAACTCGTACAGAAGGCTTTGGTCCAGAAGTACAACGTCGTATCTTGTTAGGTACATATGTATTGAGTGCTGGTTACTATGATGCTTACTATTTGAAAGCATTAAAAGTTCGCCGCCTCATTAAAAATGAATTTGATGAAGCATTCTCCAAAGTGGATTTGATCTTAACACCAACTGCACCTAATACGTCTTATAAATTTGGTGAAAAAGCAAATGATCCATTGGCAATGTACTTAGAAGATATCTGTACAGTACCAGCAAACCTTGCAGGTATTCCAGGTATTAGCATTCCAGCAGGTATGAGCAGCAGCAATTTGCCAATTGGCTTGCAATTGCTCGGCCCTGCTATGGGTGAAGAAACATTGTTACGTGCCGCTTTCACATTTGAACAAGCACGTCCAGACTGTCAATTAGTAGCACCAACTGGGGAGGTTTCTCTATGAGTAGTAAATACGAAACAGTCGTTGGTTTAGAGGTTCATACAGAGCTTAAGACTAAGTCTAAAATCTTCTGTGGTTGTACCACTGAATTCGGCGGCGATCAAAATACACATGTATGCCCAGTATGCCTAGGTTTACCTGGTGCTATGCCTGTGTTAAATAAACAAGTAGTAGAATTTGCTATCAAAGTAGGTTTAGCATTGAATTGTGAAATCCTTAACTTTAACAAATTTGACCGTAAAAACTACTATTATCCTGATTTGCCTAAAAACTATCAAACATCTCAATATGATTTGCCAATTTGCCTAAATGGTCATTTAGATATTGAGGTTAATGGTGAAACTAAACGCATTGGTATTACCCGTATTCATATGGAAGAAGATGCAGGTAAACTCGTTCATAGTGGTAATACTATTTCCGACTCTAAATCTTCTAATGTTGACTACAACCGTACGGGTGTACCTCTTCTTGAAATCGTATCTGAACCAGATATTCGTTCCGGTGCAGAAGCGCGAGCATACGTTGAAAAATTACGTTCTATTTTACAATATTTAGAAGTATCTGACGGTCGTATGGAAGAAGGTTCTTTGCGTGGTGACTGCAACGTATCCGTACGTTTACGTGGCACTACAGAATTTGGTACACGTACAGAAACTAAAAATGTTAACTCTTTAACTGCAATTCAAAAAGTTGTTGAATATGAAGCATTGCGTCAAGCTAAGTTAATCGAAGCTGGCGGCAAAGTAGATCAAGAAACACGTACTTGGGATGATGCTCAAGGCATTACTATTGGTATGCGTAAGAAAGACGAAGAAAACGACTACCGTTACTTCCCAGAACCAGATTTGGTACCAATCGTAATTACAGACGAAAAAATCGAAGAAGTGCGCCGTGCATTGCCAGAATTACAAGATGCTAAAATTGCACGCTTTGTATCTGAATATGGTTTGTCTCGTGAGGATGCTACAATTCTCACAGTATCTCGTAAGACTGCAGACTTCTTAGATGATACTGTTAAAGCAGGTGCAGATCCTAAAACTGTGGCCAACTGGATGCTTGGTGACTTGTCCAAGATGATTAATGAAAGTGGTTTAACATTTGCTGAATCCAAGGTAAGTCCTGAAAACTTGGCTGGTATGATTGCTCTTATCGATAAAGGTACAATTTCCGGCAAAATTGCGAAAAAAGTTATCGTATCCATGTGGGAATCCGGCAAGGATGCTGATACTATTGTAAAAGAGGAAGGTCTAGTTCAAATCACAGATACTGGTGCTATTGAAGAAATTGTTAAGCAAGTTATTGCTAATAATCCACAACCAGTAGCAGACTTCAAGAGTGGTAATGGTAAGGCTATAGGCTTCTTAGTTGGTCAAGTTATGAAGGAATCTAAAGGCCGAGCTAATCCGGGAATGGTAAATGAATTACTTAAAAAATTCTTAAATGACTAATCTACGTGTAAGCATATATTAACATTAATCAATATATAAAAATACAATCCCTTCAGATATATGGCTTTATATCTGAAGGGATTTCTATTTGCCATTATGATGGTAAAATATGGTATAATAAATTGTATAAAATCAATTAGTATTTGTTCATATAAAGGAAATACATATGAATGATCAACACAATATAAACAATAATCAAAATACATATAGAAATGGTAAATCAGATGATACTTATAGTCGCAGTACTTATTCTGGTGAACCTAATACACGCGTATTATCCGACGATGAGAGACGAGAATTTGATGGTGTAACTATTGAAGAGGTAGGCGATTCCGTCCATGTAGATTCAACGCCAACTAATATCAATGACGAGCAACAATATTACGATGAAAACAATCAATATGAACCGAAAGTTAAGGTGTATAGCTTTAATAGTACAAGCTGGCTTAGTCGAATTATATTGTTCATTGTTTTAGGGATTATTTTGGCTGCTGTTGTATTCTTTGGCAGTATCATTCTCACTGTCGCATCTGTTGTTATTTTAGTGGGTGCTATTATTTCTATTATATTTAGTCTCTTTTAATGGTATAATACATATATTATGACTAGACGGTGGCTGAGCCATTCGATGATTTAAAGGGGACCTATGAACGTAGTTTTATCCACATTAAACTCAAAATTTATACATTCTTCTCTGGCTTTGCGTTATCTCAAAGCGTATGGGCAGGCTCACGGACAGGCATACGATATAGTAGAATATACTATTAATATGCCTGTTTTACATATTCTTAGCGATATTACAGAGCGCAATATAGATATATTGGGCTTTGCTTGCTATATCTGGAATATTGAGATGACTTTACATGTAGTAGACATGGTGAAAGCTGTGCGACCAGATATTAAAATTATTTTAGGTGGGCCGGAGGTGTCTTTCACAGCCGATGAAATCTTAAATCGTTGTGCTGCTGTGGACTATGTCGTACAAGGTGAGGGGGAAGAAGCTTTTTATCAACTTATTAGTGCACTAATCGCTGGCAATGATGGCTTAGAAGAGCAGATTCCTGGCGTACGTGGTCGACACATTTCTGGCCGACTCCTGGGCTCTACTGATACGGTGGAGGTAAAAGATCTGAGTACTATACCATTCCCATATGTAGAAGAGGATATGATAGATTTAGAACATAAAATCATCTACTATGAATCCTCTCGAGGGTGCCCATTCTCTTGTCAGTACTGTTTATCTGGCAATAAAAATACAGTTCGCTTTTTTCCGCAGGAAAGAACTTTTAAAGAACTACAGTGGTTTATCGATCATAAGGTAAAACAAGTTAAATTTGTTGATAGAACTTTTAACTGTGCGCCACATCATCATCGACCTATGATGGAATTCATGCGTGATGCCGATACGGAGACGAATTTCCATCTAGAAATGGAACCAGAGCTAATGACGGAATGGGAAACAAATATTCTTTGTGAAACACCACCAGGCCGTATTCAAATTGAGGTAGGGGTTCAAAGTACACATAAGAAAACCTTAGATGCTATTAATCGATATAATGATTGGCCGTATATTCAAAAGGCTATTCGCCCTATTATTGAAGCAGGCCGAACTCATGTGCACATGGATTTAATTGTAGGCCTGCCTTACGAGAATAAACAGCGGTTTGGATTATCCTTTAATGATCTTTTTAGTTTACAGCCACATGCGTTACAAATTGGATTTTTAAAACTGTTAAAAGGTTCTGGTGTACGCCGTATGGAGGAGTATCAATATATTAGTGATCCCTTAGCGCCATATGAGGTATTAAGTACTCACGTGCTCCCTTATAGAGATATACGTTTCTTAAAACACTTTGAAGATGTCTTTGAACGCTTTTATAATAGTGAACGATTTAGAACTGTGTTTGGCTATATTGGTAGTAAGCTTATAAAAGAACATACTGATACATCTATAACTGGGGAAGATACAGAAACTAATCATGTACCACCTATGAAAAAGTATGATCCTTCTAAAGTGGAGACAAAAAAAGATGCTTTTTCCTATTTTTGTGACATGACACAGGCTTGGCTCGATGCAGGTAATCATAAGATTAATTTGAAAGATATAGATCAAATAGAGTTCTTGTACAATTTTTTCTTGTCTAAAGGTGATACAGTAGCTGCCGAATTATTACAATATGATACACTCGTTAGCTATCGTGGTAAGGTCCGCAGTGAAGCCGTAGGTTTACCAAAACAGACAAAAGAACTTTTACAAGAAGGGGAAGCATTTTGGCGCAATGAAGAAATTGCATCTCAGTATATCCCTAACTATACATTTAAAGAGTGGCGCAAAATTCGTCAACAATATGTAGAAATGCCTATGTCTGAAGATACGGCTAAAGTGTTAGGTATAAAGAATGTACCAAATGTACCTTTTACAGTTGTAATCGACGTAAATAAAGAGGTAAAACCTTTTATACGTCCTGAAATAGAGGCTTGTTAGTAATATAAAAATAGTTTATCTAATTTTTTATAATCAAAAGATTAGAGAATTTATGATAGTTGAAATATTACATAATAAGCGATGATTGGTTAGTTTAATAGGAGTATTATGACCGATACAACGAGATCAAAACGATACCGCATGGTATCTAAATATTATAAAGAAACATATGGGGAAAAGGTTTATAAATTACCTGTAGCACTACCCTTGACCTGTCCTAACAGAGATGGTTCGGCTGGTGTTGGAGGCTGTACCTTTTGTGGTGAAATTGGCGCGGGATACGAAAATCGTCCTGCCTGGATGACGGTGCGCATGCAATTAGAGGAAAATATTGCTCACATAGGCCCTAAATATAAAGCAAAGAAGTTCATCCCTTATTACCAAAACTTTAGTAATACCTACTTGAATCTTGATGATTTTAAAAGCTATATTGAACAAGGTTGTATTGATAAAGCCGTGGGCATTGCTATTGCAACAAGACCCGATTGTATTGCCGATGAATATCTTGAGATATTAGCTGATATTAGGGATCGCTTTCATAAGGATATCTATATTGAGCTAGGTCTTCAAACGGTTAACTATGATACATTAGAGAAAATTAATCGCGGTCATGATTTAGCCCAGTTTATTGATGCCGTATTACGGATTAAGCGATATGGATTTAACATAACTACTCATATGATAGTTAATTTACCATGGGATACAATGAAGGATACAATCGAAGGGGCTCGTATTTTATCTGCACTCGGTGTTGATCAAGTGAAACTACATGCTTTGTATATTGTAAAAAATACATTGATGGCCAAGTGGTATCAAGAGGGTCAGTTTACCCTAATTAGTGCGGAAGAATATGCTGATCGGGTTGTTAATTTTGTACGTCATTTACATCCTGACATTGTTTTACAGCGTCTTGTAGGGAGAGCACCTGAAGATAATACGCTTTTTACAAACTGGTCTATGGGTTGGTGGCGCGTACAAGATTTAATTGATGATAAACTAGACGAACTAGATGCTCATCAAGGTGATCTCTGTGATTACCTAAATGGTAAAGCAGTTCGTAAATTTATAGATTAGGAGGTTGTATGAGCGAACAAGTATTTACATTTCCTACATATGACCTAGCACAATCCATACTAGGTCAACATAATCGATATCTGCATATGATGCTTGAAGTCATCTCTGCAGATGTAGTGGCACGAGGTGATACGGTAGTTATAAAGGGCGATGAAAAACAAGTAGAAGCTCTCTATCGTACCCTTGAAGAATTAGTATTCCTTTACCGTGAAGGTAGTACCATAACTGAGTCTCAAGTGCGTATTGCGGCTAAACTTGTGGCTAATGGTAAAGCTGATGCCGTACATACTATGTTTGAGGATACTTTATCCGTTAATATGCGTGGTAAAAATATTACGCCTAAAACGGAAGGTCAAAAATACTATGTAGATAGTATCCGAAAAAATACTATTACTTTTGGTATTGGTCCTGCTGGTACAGGTAAAACATTCCTAGCAGTAGCTTTAGCTGCATTCTATTTAAAAAACCGCAATGTAGATAAAATTATTTTGACACGCCCTGCTGTAGAGGCAGGTGAACGGTTAGGCTTCCTACCTGGTGAATTACAAGACAAGGTTGATCCTTATTTAAGACCTCTTTATGATGCATTACATGAAATGTTTGGTATCGAGCAAGTACAACGTTTTATGGAACGTGGTACTATCGAGGTAGCACCACTAGCGTATATGCGTGGCCGTACATTGGAAAATGCCTTCGTCATTCTCGATGAGGCTCAAAATACGACGGCAGAACAGATGAAAATGTTCCTAACTCGTCTAGGCAACAACTCTAAAATGGTAGTCAACGGTGATAAGACACAAATTGACTTACCTCCACGTGTTGTGTCTGGCCTCGGCGAGGCTGAAAAGGTATTGCGTCATGTACCTGGTATTAATATGGTTTACTTTAGCGATCAAGACGTTGTTCGTCACGATTTAGTAGGTCGCATTGTAAAAGCTTACGATGCATATCACGAACGTAAGTTAGCTGGTGAGACTACAGAATCTAACGCAGTATCCAAAGAGAATGTAGCGAAAGGATAAGTATGTATATACACATTAGCTATGATGAAGGAATTCAAGAGGATTCCAATATTGAGGCTGTTATACGCAAGGTCTGCGATGAAGTGAGTCGCGTATATGGCCTCGAAGAAGATGAAATGAGTATTTTACTCTGCAATAATGCTAAAATTCACGAGCTTAATAAGGAATATCGAGGCATCGATAGACCAACGGATGTATTGTCCTTTGCCCTCAATGAAGGGGATGATTACGAAGGTAGTAAAGAGGAACATCACTTACTTGGTGATATGATTATTTCCTTAGAGCGTACTCGTGAACAAGCTATTGAATATGGACATAGTTTTGAACGGGAATTAGCATATTTAACGACTCACAGTTGCTTACATATTTTAGGCTATGACCATATGAACGACGAAGATAAAAAAGAGATGCGCACAGAGGAAGAATTTATCCTAGGTAACTTGGGTTATGTGCGGGAGGATGCACCATATAATGAATAAGAACGAACATTTTAAATCAGGCTTTGTTGCCGTTGTAGGACGCCCTAATGTAGGTAAATCTACCTTAATCAACGCTCTTATTGGCGATAAGATTGCTATCGTATCCGATAAGGCTCAAACAACGCGTAACCGTATCATCTGCGTATATACGGATGAATCCAAACAAATCGTATTTATGGATACACCTGGTGTGCATAAACCTAAGCACAAGTTAGGCGAATTCATGGTAGATGCTGCTATTGAGTCCTTAAAAGAAACGGAAGCCGTTTTATTTGTCGTAGCAGGCAATGAAAAACGTGGTCCTGGGGATAATTTTATTATTGAACAATTGAAACGTGTAAAGGTTCCTGTATTTTTGGTAGTCAACAAAATTGATACACTCAAAAAAGAAGAGCTTTTAGAAGCAATCGTTTCTTATCAAGATGCATATCCTTTTGCAGGTGTCATTCCTATTTCTGCAAAAGATAAAGAGAACTTATCTGAAATTCTTAAGGTTCTAGAGGAAACCTTGCCGGAAGGTCCACAATATTTTCCGGAGGATATGATTACGGATCAACCGGAACGCCTTATTATTTCCGATATCATTCGTGAAAAAATCTTGTTAGCTACACGAGATGAGATTCCTCATGCTATCGCTGTAGACGTAGATGAAATGAAAACACGTGATGATGGTACTACCTATATCCGCGCTACAATCTACTGTGAAAGAGACTCTCAAAAGGGAATTATCATCGGTAAAAAAGGTGCTTTGTTAAAACAACTTGGCGCTGAAGCGCGCGCAGATATTCAAAAGCTATTAGCTACAAAGGTGTACTTGGACCTTTGGGTTAAAGTAAAAAAAGATTGGAGAAATAAATCTGGTATGTTATCTGAACTTGGTTATAGAAAATAATTTGATATAATAAAAAGAAATAAGTGTTTCCATATTCATATGAAAGGAATAAAGATGGATAGTGTAGATGGCCTGTTACCCATAGGGTTTGGTCTGTTATGTATTTTTTTAATTAACTTTTTTGTGGTTGCAAAGTTCTCCTTTGCACGCCTTCGTAAAGAACATGTAGAGGATATGGACATCCTCTTGGAGAAGGATAGAGAATTTTTATTAAAGCTTTATCAAAATCCTGAGTATTTTTTAAATACTACACAGTTTTTGATTCTATTCTTTATTTTGGCCCTTGCAGGCACAGGTACTTTTGTATTTGATAATATTGTTGATCGTATAGTGGCGGTTCTTAATATTCATAGTACTTGGATGCATTTGGTACTAGATATTATTCTATTACTATTAATTAGTTTAATCGTCCTAATTTTCGGTGAAATTGTACCTAAAGCATTGGGCTTATCCTTCCCTACAAAATACGTAAATACCTATAGCCGTATCGTCGTGGCTGCAGGTAAATTGGTGTATCCATTTATTTGGATTGCTAGTAAAATCTCCAATGTTATTTTAGGCTTTTACAAAACAAAATATTTAACAGAGCTTGATCTTGTGTACTCAGAAGAAGAAATTCGCATGATGATTTCTCGAAGCCACGAGGAAGGGCAACTGGACCAAGTAGAGTCTGAGTTAATCGATAATGTTTTTAACTTCGTAGATCGCATGGCGAAAGAGGTTATGGTGCCTCGTCAAGATGTAGACTGCGTATTCGTTGAAGATGGTTACGATGAAGCGATGAAGGTTATCCGCTCTAAAGTACATACACGTTATCCACTCTGTGTAGAGGATAAGGATCACATTATTGGACTCGTTCATATTAAAGATTTAATGGAACGCCCTAATCAAGCCCGTAAGGATTTGCGCAATATTAAACGAGACATTCTTACTGTTCCAGAGGTAATGAAATTATCTACCTTGTTGCAATATATGAGAACGCGCCGTATATATCTAGCTGTAGTAGTAGATGAATATGGTGGCATGGTTGGTCTAGTAGGCTTAGAAGATATTATCGAAGAGTTGGTTGGGGACATACAAGATGAGCATGAGCCGCATTTACCAGCTACGATGTCCTATGCAGATGGTTCCTTCGAGTTTGATGGCAAGGTCCTCGTAGACGAAGTAGAAGAAATTATGAATATTGAAATTGATAATTCTGATTCTGATACAATAGGTGGCTATGTCTTTGGTTTATTAGAACGTACACCAATCGTAGGTGATACGGTGGATGCTCATGGTTACACCTTTGAAGTTACTCAAATGCAAGGATATCGTATCTCTCGCATTAAAGTAACACCTATACCAGTAGAGGAACCAACGGAAGAAGAAAATGAAGAAGCTTAATGGTGGTTTTAATACGCCAGCCATCGTCATAAGTCGAAAAAAGTATAAGTTGTATTCCGTATTTACGTTTATTACGCCTAGCTTGGGACTTATTAAAGCATCGATTCCACATAAGCGAATGATGACGATGCGCAACAGCTCCTATTTACGTCCATTTAGTGCCATGTATATTACAGTTGTACCGGATGGGGAATATGTAAATGTTACGCAAATTGATGGCTCCTATGTGGTGGAATCCTTAGATGTAAACCTCGATAATATTGCTTATGCAGCAGTAGCGAGTGAGCTCATTCAAGAGTTATTTGCCATGTATGACGTAGATCGCAAGGTCTTTGATACTGTTGTAAACTATTCCAAGCAAATTCGACGTCGCAATGTACAATTGGGAACGATAATGCTCGGATGGCAACTATTATCTCTCGCAGGGGTTGTCCCTAGTGCTAATGCTTTTAACCATCAAGACGGAATTGAGCCATTCTGGATGCAGGTGCGGGAAACTACAAATCTTAGCATTTCTCGTTCTGTGAAAGCTACATTACCTCAGATTCTAGCTTACCAGTGGGGTGAAGATACGCCTTTAGAATTTCCCAAAACAATTTGGAAGGAACTTGAAAAACTACTATTTGCCTACTGTGAGCAAGAAATTGGTAAACCATTACAAAGCGTTAAATTTTTAAATTCCATAATTTAATGACAGTAAAAGGCAGTTTGAGACATCAAACTGCCTTTTATTGAAATGTATTATGAGGTACTATATGGATATAATATTTTCTTCGTTGCCTATAGACAAAATAAATAAAGATAAAACTTTAGATTTACAAGAAATTCAACAAATATATAATTTCCTTTTAACTAATGACTATTATATATTTTCTGATTATGCGTTAGTAAATAAGTTATTTCAAATCATGGTTTTAAACAATCGTTGGGATTCCAAGATAGCACTTAGATACTTTGAATACTTATGTTTTCTAAGTTGGGAATATGAAGCCATCATTGTTAGAGACCTTTTATTAGATAATCATGTTAGTTTAGCTGGTGAATTTTGTTTAGATACAGAATTAGTTAAAGATGGACTAAGTTATTTTAGAGATGATGCCATTTGGAGGGGGAAAGATTATGATAGTGACACTATTCCGGCATGTATGTCTAAATGGGCCATTTACTATGATGAAGAAGAACAAAGGTTTCATAAAGTAAAACCATCAATGATAGAAAATATTATTATTGAGGTAGTTGATGCTGAACAGGGACTCTATATTATTGGAAAAAAATAATTCAAATAGACAAATGTACATCTGTAATTGACACTTTTAATAACAATTATTTATAATATAACAATGTTATATTATGTATTTTTACAGGAGGTCATTATGCAGCTTTTGGGAAATCTCAAAATACATTTTCTAGCGCTCGTACTAACTGTAGTCGCTGAATTTATAGGCATAAAAAAACTAGGTCCTGTTGTATTATTGCCATTATTGTACACATTGATTCTAGGTTTATTAATTTCTATTCCTAAGTTTAAAATTCTTACGATTAAACAGATGGAAAAATCTGCCGATTATATCGGTATCGCCGTTATGATCTTGATGGTAAAAGTAGGACTTGGTATCGGTCCAAATCTTGGTATTCTTACAAGTGCTGGCTGGGCATTGTTATTACAAGAGCTTGGTCACTTCTTCGGTACTATTGTATTTGGTTTACCAGTAGCTTTGCTAGTAGGCATGCGTCGCGAAGCAGTAGGTGCTTGTTACTCTGTAGACCGTGAGCCAAATGTAGCGATTATCATCGATAAATTCGGTTTTAGCTCTCCAGAAGGCCGTGGCGTTATGGGCATGTACATCTGTGGTGTTCTTATCGGCGCTATGTGGTCATCTGTATTGGCAGGTATGTTAGCACAATCTGGCTGGTTTCATCCTTTGGCATTAGCTATGGGCGCTGGCGTAGGTAGTGCTAGTATGATGGCGGCAGCTACAGCTCCAATCATTGCAGTATATCCTGATTACGAACAACAAATTATGGCTCTTGCAGGGGCTGCAAACTTGTTGACTACTGTTCTAGGCGTATACTTTGGTTTATTTGTTTCTTTACCAGTTATGGAGAAAACATACAACTTCTTTACAGGTCGTACCCGGGAACAAGATTTAGCAGAGGAGGCAGCACATCATGAGTAAAAGTGAAAGATTAACACAGTTTGTCATCGTTATCTGTATTGCTGCTATCATCACTGCAGTCGGTAATGTAATGGATGGTAAACTTCTATTTAGCGATAGTTTAGTTGGCGTAGCTATCTTGGCAGCTCTTGCTACAATCGGTGCTTTGATCTCTAACTTGCCATATGCTAATAAATTGCCTATGGTATTCTGGGTGTCTTTAGTTGGTGTTATTGCATCCTTACCAGGTATGCCTGGTCAAGAATGGATTATCGCAAAAACTAGCCAAGTTACATTCTTAGCTACTACAACACCTGTACTTGCCTATGCAGGTTTATCCTTAGGTAAAGACCTTGGTGCATTCCGTCGCTTATCTTGGCGTATTATCCCTGTTGCACTAGCTGTAACAGCAGGTACTTTCATCTGTGCAACAGCATTAGCCCAATTAGTACTTCATTTAGAAGGTTTAATTTAATACTAAATCATAATGTTAGATGTCTAAATTATGTTAAGATATAATTATAGAATTATATTTTAGAAGATATCTATACATCATGATGACATGATCGACCGTATTTTATACGGTCGATTTTATAAAGGAGATATTATGAGCCGTATGACAAAGGAAGAAGTAAAGCAACGTGTTTGTAAAGCTATTGTTGATGCACAACCGCGTTTACGAGAATTGGCTGAATCTATTATGGCTGAACCAGAATTGGGTTTTAAAGAGGTAAAAACCTCTAAAAAGGTTCAAGCTATGTTTGATGAACTTGGCATTTCTTATACTACTGGCCATGCATTGACAGGTGTAAAAGGTAGAATGAAAGGTCGAGATAGTAAATATACGGTTGCAATGGTGGGGGAATTAGATGCCATTCTCTGTCCTCGCCATCCTCGTGCCGATGATTTAACAGGGGCCGCCCATTGCTGTGGTCATAATGTACAAATTGCGAATATGTTTGCTGTCGCTATGGGTTTACAAGCTGTGGTGGACGAATTAGCTGGCGATGTTGTATTATTTGCTGTTCCGGCAGAGGAAATGATTGAAATTGATTACCGCAATAAATTGCGTGAGCAAGGTAAGCTTAAGTATATGGGTGGTAAGCAACAGCTCATCTATGAAGGAGCTTTCGACGATATTGATATGGCTATGCAAATGCATGTGGAGACAGCCAAAACACCAGCTGGTGAAATGGGGCTTGGTAGTACCTCTAATGGTTTTGTATCTAAACTGATTGAATATCACGGTAAGGTAGCCCATGCAGCACAAGCACCTCATGAAGGCATCAATGCTCTTAATGCTGCTTTGATGGGGGTTATGGGGGTTAACTCCATTCGTGAAACTTTCAAAGAAAGCGATTATTTCAGATTCCACCCAATCATTAATCAAGGTGGTACATTGGTAAATTGTGTGCCTGATTATGTTCAAGTTGAAAGTTACGTGCGTGCCTCTAATATTGAAGCTATTGTAGATGGCAATCATCGTGTAAACCGGGCCTTAAAAGCCGGTGGCGATGCAGTAGGAGCCACATGTGTTATCCATGACCTACCTGGTTATTTACCGATGCGTAATGATGAACGTATGAATGCTCTATTACGAGAAAATTCAAATCCTATCTTTGGTGAAGCCAATATATACCAAGGCCCACATATAACAGCTAGTACAGATATGGGGGACGTATCTCACTTGATGCCGGTCATCCATCCATGGGTTGGTTGTATAAGTGGTGTACTACACAGTGCGGAATATGAAATCTCTGTACCTGATGTAGCGTACATTAAAACAGCACAAGCATTGGCTATGACAATCGTAGACTTACTATACGATGATGCAGCAGGTGCTAAAGATATATTAGACAACTTTACACCAGCCTTAAATAAAGAAAGCTATATTGAACTCTTAGACCGTATTGCTAAGGGTGAATAAAATAAACCGCCTATCGAAGATGAATTGATTTATCTTTGGTAGGTGGTTTTACAGTTTAAACTCTCTATTGACTGTCAAGATAAAAACATAATAAAATATAAAACAGATTTATATTTTATTACAAAAGGAGCAATATGAAAAAGAGAGAGTTATTATTCTGTCTAAGTTTAGTGTGTATGGTACCAATACATATTTTGGGTGCTAAACCTATTGATACTCAAGAACAACTAGATAGATCGAGAGAACAACAACTAGCGAGAGAGGCGCGGCTTGGAGAGGGACGAATTACAGTACAAACAGGTGGAATAGATTTTTCATCTGGTTCTTTAACACCACAAGATGGTTATACAGTACCGGCACAACAGCCAGCACATGTAGAGCCATCTTTTTTTGTATCTCATATCCGTGTTGTAGAAGAACCTATTAGTCAGTCTGCAGAATTAACATATAGTAATATGATAAATACTACTATGGATCAGACGACATTTGTGGATAATAGTTCTGCAGCAAGTGTACGATTAATTAAAGGTCCATTATATTATGAAGCACAAAAAAAGAAGATACAATTAGATGTGCCTAACGAGTTTACGTTTCTACGTAAAACAATTAAACCATTTGTAAATCGCAAACTTACAGTTGAAGATGTAAATAGATTATCTACTAGCTTAAATACTGCACTTATAGAACATGGATACGTCACGTCTCGGATTGGTATTCCATCCCAATCATTAGCTTCAGGTAATCTACAATTTAATTTACAACTCGGTCGCGTAGAGTCTGTCTTATATAAAACGTATGCACAACCATTGCCATGGCAAAATGCATTTCCTATTCGTGAAGGGGATATCCTTAATATTCGAAATATAGAACAGGGGATAGAGCAAATGAAGCGGATTGGTTCTCAAAATGTGTCTGTTGAGCTTGAGCCAGGAACAAAACCGTTAGCTACGAATATTGTACTTGAAACTACTAAAAAACCACCAATTCATGGAATGATATCCATAGATGATTCTGGACTAAAAGATACTGGTAAACTGCAGTGGACGGCTGCAATTGGAGTTGATAGGATATTTAATGCTAATGATTCATTAAACTTAAGTATTAATCGAGATGCTGCTCAAGATGGTGAACGAAAAGGTAGTCGAAACCATACTATTTCTTATTCAATACCTAGAGGGAAGGACACCTTTAGTATTTCCTATAGTGATATGAAATATCATCAAACGATTAATTCTATGGCTACTCCATTTATTAGTTCTAGTCATGCAAAGACTGTAAGAGGTTCGTGGAATCATGTATTTCATCGAGATCGAATGACTAAGCGTAGTTGGGATATTATTATCAGCAAGCGTAATGCTAAAAATTATATTAATGATGTAGAAATTGCTGTACAACGTGCTAATACAGCTTCTTTAGAAGTAGGTATATCAGAACGTAGATACATAAAGAAAAATACATTATACTCTAGAGCAGCTATTAAACAAGGGGTTGGTTGGTTTGGTTCGCAACCAGAATATGGTAATGGAGCGCCTAGTACTCGATATACTCAACTATTGTTAGATGTCGATTATCAAATTCCACGTATATGGGGACATAGACCAGCAAGTATAACTACATCTTTCCATGGACAATGGACATTAGGGGATAAACGTTTATTCTCTAGAGATATGATTAGCCTTGGGAATCGATATACTGTACAAGGATTTGATGGTGAAAATACACTAATGGCTGAAAGTGGCTGGTATATGCGTAATGAGGTTGCTAGTTACATCCCTAAATGGAAATCAAGTGTTTATGCTAATATTGATTTTGGCGCCGTATATGGTCCAAGTACAGAGGTATTTACAGGAAAATTTATTGCTGGTACTAGTCTTGGGATAAGAGGGCAATTTATATCTGGATTATTCTATGATGTATTTGTTGGGGCTCCTTTATATAAACCAAGTGGTTACAAAACTGATTCTGTAACCGCAGGTTTCCAAGCAGGTGTGCGGTTCTAATATAGTATACGTATTAATTGAGAGAGTAAATATGAAACAAAAACGATTACAATATAAAATTGCAGTATGGCTTACTATGGGGCTAATGATCGTTGACCCTTTAGTCGTACCGTTTGTATATGCAGAAAATCCTATAGAGGTAGATCGAAATGCGCCACATGAAAGACAAGCCATGATTGGACAAGCTGCTAATGGTGTCACATTAGTAAATGTCGTAGGCCCTAGCGCTGGTGGAGTATCTAGAAATGATTATACTAACTTTAACGTACCACAAAATGGTGTAATTCTTAATAACTCTTACCAAATGTCTAATACCAAGCTTGGTGGATATGTTCCTGGTAATACTAATATGATGCGTGGTTCTGCCAATGTCATTGTTAATGAGATTACTTCACACAATCCAACCAATATGAACGGGTTTATTGAGGTAGCAGGTCATAAAGCTTCAGTAGTTATAGCAAATCCTAATGGTATTACTGTAGATGGTGGCGGATTTATCAATACAGATCGAGCAGTATTAACTACAGGTAAACCTGAATATGATTTATCAGGAAATCTAAACTCATATCGGGTGGAGCGAGGAATTGTTGCTATTAATAGAAACGGTCTTAATGCCAAAGAGGCTAACTCGTTACAAATTTTAACAGAAGCAGCGAGTGTAAATGCTGGAATCTGGGCAAATTCGATCGAAGCTCGCACGGGTAAGAACAAAATAGATGCTAATACATTAGACACGCAAAAAATTGGTAATTCTAACAATATTGGCTTAGATGTATCCGCAATTGGGGGTATGTATGCAAATTCTATTACTCTGAAAGGGACCAATACTGGTCTTGGGGTAAATGTTAAAGGTGTAGTAAGTTCTTCACAAGCCTCTAGTATTACTAGTGATGGTCAAATTGTAGTTGATGGTGGCGTTACAAGTAATGGCAATACTATTTTAGATGGACAAAGTATAGCAATTCATTCAAATGGTGTGGTTCAAGGTGATTCCTCTACAACTGTACATAGTCAAGAAAAGGTAAACAATAATGGTCTTATCAACTCTGGAAATACTACAACTATAAATGCTAAATCTATAGATAATCATGAAGGTGGACGTATTTATGGTGATACAGTAGATATTAAAGCTAATATAGTTACAAATCATACTAATAGTGAAATAGAAGAACGCTATCATAAAGCTGGTAAAGAGCTAGAAAAGGCAAAAAATGAACTTGATGCTGAATGGAATGCTGATATATCTAAATATAAGACCAAGCCTGAGTTAGACGCACATCGTCAACGGATTAATGATTTAACAAAAGCGTATGATGATGTACAAGAGAAAGTTACTGCTCTTAAGGCAGAACTAGATTCTCATAAGTCTGGTGTAATTGCGGGTCGTAATCACGTTAATATAACTTCAAATACAATAGATAATACTGGTAAAGGTCTCATTTATAGTGGTGGAACTATGGACTTTATTGCTAAAGATGGTATACATAATAAAGGGGCGACTATTAAAGCTACAAAGTCTATTAAACTTGATACTCCTACAGTAGAAAATAATAATGTTGCGTTAGGAACCAAGCGTGTTTCAGATGGGATTACTAAAAATCCAGATAAAATAAAAGTTACTCATCCAAATCATAAATTAGAAGGTCAGGTATTTGATAAGTCTGAGTTCCCATATGCTGATGATTCAAGTGGTTATGGTACACCGCATGTAAAACCAGTTAAAACGCCTGAAGATGAAGCTTATAATAAGGAAATGAATAAGAATGAGAACCGAATAAATCAGTTTACAATCATTAGAAGTGAAGCCGAACAAACTCACAAAAAGATTACCAATGATGATCCAGGTATCATTAGTAGTGGTGGTGATTTAGTAACTACTGGTATACTTTATAATGATAATAGCAGCGTGATTTCAGGAGGAACTTTTAAAACAAAGGGCTCTATACAAAACATATCAGATATGATTAGTGATAAAACCTTTATTACTGGAACTACTCAAGAGAGTAGAACCGAAAAGAAAAGGAAACGTCATGGTTATAGAAGTAAACGTATACGTGTTTGGGGCCCTGAAGTCTTTATGACACCGTCGATTACTGAAGAAAATGTAAAACCAATTGGTACTCTAAAAGAGCACGCTGAAGATAAAGTATCCAAAGCTACTATTGCAAAGGTCAATGATAGTTTAGATCCATATGGTCTGGGTGGGGGCAAAGGTAAAGCAAGTCAAACCATAGATGGTTTATCGTTACCAACAGAGGCACTATATGATATTCATCCTGCTATTACGGCTAATGCTTTGATAGAGACTGACCCTGCTTTTACTAATCGAAAGAATTTTTTATCCTCTCAATTTATGATTGATGCGTTGACAAATAATCCTGAAAGAAGATTCAAACGTTTAGGTGATGGATTCTATGAACAGCAACTTATTAATGAGCAAATAGTATCAGCTACAGGTAAACAGTATTTAGAAGGTTATACAGATAATGAAGCTGAATATAAAGCATTATTAGAGGCTGGTGTAGCTTTTGGTAAAGCTTTTAAATTAACACCTGGAATTGCCTTATCTAAAGAACAAATGAAAGCTATAACGACTGATATGGTGTGGTTAGAAACTAAAACAGTTGTAGTAGATGGAAAAGCTCAACAAGTTCTATATCCTAAAGTATATTTAGCGAAACAACCTGCAAAATCTGTTGATGCAATGGGTGGAATCATAAGTGGTAAAGCTATTGTTAGCAACACTAATGCAGATATTCTAAATCAAGGCATTATGACTGCAGATACAATTGTATTAGGGGCTAATGATGTAGAAAATACAGGTCGTATAGATGGACGTAAAGTGACTATTAAGGCATCTCAAGACGTAATAAATACTGGTAATATTCATGGTGAGAAACAGGTTAATATTAATGTTGGTCGTGATATTAATGTAGGTGCTCATGTAAATAGATTACAACATCACGATATTGTTGGTCGCCAAGGAACTATAGGTGTAGGAGAAAAAGGCGATTTAGTTTTATCTGCTAAACGAGATGTTAACCTTAAAGGTGCTATTGTTTATACTGGAGATAATTCTAAAGCAACGATTGAGGCTGGTCAGAATATTAATTTAACAACAGAGGCATTATCCGCTAAAAAGGATATGACTGTTAATAGTGAGAATTATAATCGCACAGATCGTCGTACTGAATTAGGTACAGCTATTTTAAGTGATAGTAATGTTAATTTACATGCAGGAAATGATGTAAATATCCGCAATGGTATTGTTAATAGTGAACATGGTGTCACATCTGTTGAAGCTGGAAATGATGTTACTATTACAAATGGGCAAAGTTATAGTCGTGATGAATATGGTCTAAAATACAAAGAAAAGAGTTTACTATCTCGTACAACTAATATCATACGTACAGATCATGAACGCACAGGTGTTTTATCTTCAACAATTGGTGGAGATACGATTAATGTGAAAGCTAATCGCAATGTTTCGGTAACAGGTTCTAATATTTTGGGAACAAAAGATGTATCCGTATCTGCAGGTAATGACGTGCGTACAGATTCAGGTGAAGAAACACAACGTGATGATGTATATCAATATAGTAAAAAATCTGGCTTAATGGGCGCTGGTATAGGCTTTACTATTGGTAGTAAAAAAGTGACTGATACAACAGATGGCAGATATAAAAATCAAGTTGCTACCAATATTTCTTCCTCTAAGGACGAGATAAATGTTAGTGCTGGTAATTCAATTCACAGTACAACAACAAACTATTTTAGTAATAAACCGATAGACTTATCTGCTCAAAATGTAACGGTTGATGGAAAACATAATACTGCACATGTAGTGCAAAGTCACGAGGAGAAGCGTTCCGGTCTTACTGTAAGTGTTGGTGGTCAAATTGTTAATGAATTGAATGCTGTTCAGCAACTTGGTAAGCGTGCTAACTCTAGAAAAAATAGCAACTTATCAACATTAGAGTATCTTGAGGCTGCAAATACTTTAAAACATGCTTATAATGATGGGACTTCTTATAAAAATGCTAAGATAGAAAAACTTGTAGAAAAAGAAAAAGATATACTTGCTAAGGCTGATGAACTTAATAAAGCATATCAGGCAGAACATCCTGAAGAGAGCAATGCTATGCATCCAGATGTAAGAACAGCGATTAATAATGTAAATAATAGAATTAAAAAAGATCGTTTACTCAATATACAAGTAGGTATTGGTTCAAGTAAATTTAAACAGCATAGCGAACTTAATCAAGAAAATTATATAGGTAGTTCTATAGGGAGCAAAAATAATGTAAGTATTACTGCAGATAGTGATAATAGTGACAAAGGAAATATTCATATTAAAGGTAGTATTGTAGAGGCTCCAAAGGTTAATCTAAATGCATCAAATAACTTAAGTATAGATGCAGGAACGAACTCTTTAGTACAACGCGATACATATACAAGCTCAGGATGGTCTGTTGGTGCCACAGTTAGTCCTCACGGTAATGGTGTTATTGGTTTAGATGCTAATGTGTATAAAGGTAAAGAAAATGCATTAGAGACAACTAAGACGCATACTGGAACTGTTATTCGTGGTAAACAAGTCAATACTGTCTCTGGAAATGATACAGAAATTATTGGTTCTAAGGTCATCGGTGAAAGTGTGACCACAAAAGTTGGACATAATTTGAATATTGAAAGTTTACAAGATACGAATGACTACCATAAAATAAGTAAAAATAAAGGTATATCTGTATCTTATGGAATGAGTGGACCTGTAAGAGTTGGATTTGATAATTCGAGAGGCACTACAGACAGTCACTATGCAAGTGTTACAGATCAGGCTGGTATATACGCAGGTGATGGTGGATATAATGTACAGGTAAATAATGCAACTACACTTACAGGTGGTATAATTAAAGGGAGTCCTGATAAATCCAAGAATAAATTATCCTCTAATTCTTTAAAAATGAATGATATTCAAAATAAAGCATCCTATTCAGCAAAAACTTCTGGATATAGTTTATCTACAACTAAACGCTCTAAAAATAATCCGATAGGTATTACTGGCAGCCCTAAAATGGGGATTCCTGTGAAAGGTAATTCTAAATCAACTACTCATTCTGCCATCAGTGAAGGTATCATTGAAATTGCTGAGAAAGAATCTTTAGAAAAGATTAATCATGATACGGAACAAGCATTAAATAAACTAGCACCGATTTTTGATAAGAAAACAGTAGAAGAAAAACAAATTCTTTTATCTAAAATTTCTGATCATGGATATAAATTAATTGGTGATATTGCTGTTAGCGAACAAAAAAAATATGTAATATTAGCTGAATCTGCTGAAAATGCTAATAATGAAAAATTAGCAAAAGAATACTTGGACAAGGCTAAAAAATGGGATGATGGTGGAATTTATAAAGTTGCTTTACATGGTGCGCTTGGTGCAACTATATCGAAGCTTTCTGGATATGATTCTTTTAATGGATTTAAAATTAGTGCAATAAATGAAGTTACACAACCACTTCTAAGAAAAATCGATAATCCTGACATGCAAAAGTTAGTTAGTATAATTTTAGGGAAAAGTATTAGTGATCAATCAATAGCAGTGCCTTTGATAAATTCAGCCGTTGATAATAATTGGTTGACCCATGACGATCAGCTAAACTTGTTACGTGATTATAGAAGTTTTAAGTATGGAGAAATTAGTTTAGACGAATGGGTTAGAAAACTTGCTTATTATGATACCCTTATGTGGTATGAATACAATCATAATTCAATCTATAAAACTAATAATGAAACATCCATACTTTTAAATGGTGAATTGGAAAGTAGTATACCAGAAGTAATTGGATCGGGTTCATTCCAAGATATTATGAACAATTTAGTATATAAATATGTTACATCAAATGGCCTAGAAGATTCATTTAGTATGTACAAACAAGAGGCTAGTTCTAGAATTGTTTCTTCTAATAAAGCATATGAAGACTCCTTGCTAAATGACTATATTGATAAATATGGTGTAGAAAAAGGGCGTGCATTATATGGATATGAAAAACAGAAACGTGATAGAATCAATAATAATTCTATTAATAATTTAACTTTAAGTGTTGATAAAGATATTTTATATAATAACCACACTAGTACAACCAAAATATTTGACTATAATTTAAATTCTAATAATCCTAATGATACTATAGAAGTTAGTAAACCTACTAATAGTATAAGTACTAGAGATTTAGAAAAGTCGGTTTTAACTAATACTACATCTGAGTTGACCAATCAACCTTTAAAGGGGTATTTATATTATACTGAGAATGCTAAACCTGCTTTTAGAGTAGTTAATAGATTGGGGGGGGTTTTTAGTATAGGAAGCATGACAAATGATTTTGTGCAAGACTATTATACCTATAGTGGAACCAATTTAGTTAAAGCTTGGGGGACAAATTTAATTCCTCCAATAGGCTCTGCAATAGGAGGTGCTTATGGTACTGCAGAAGGATTCAAACTAGGATATCCTTATGGACCAATTGCGACAGCAGTTTCATCTTATTCTTTAGGAACTTTAGGAAGTATTTCCGGTGGAATAGCAGGAGATATAAAAAAAATGGAGCTACGACAAGATATTCCGACAGATGAAGAGATTAGAAAACGAGGTGAAAATAATAAATGAAATTAGTATATTATTTTGCTACTATATCCTTGTTTTTAGCATTTGCCTATAGTGTAATTCAATATATTCGAAGATCTAATGAGGACATAAATGAAAAATATAGATTAATTAGTTTAGGAATATTTTTAGTTGTATTTTTTGTGGATTTTAAGTTCTTAGATGATATAAATAAACAATTTAAATATCTAGTTGAGTTTTTACTATTATCATTCAGTACCTACTTGTTTTCGCTAATATTTAAAAATAGTAACCATAAATGGATTTACTATTTATTTACTTTCTTTACTATATTGCTATTTTTAATGGCTATCTTATTTTCTATATAATTTTATTCAAGTTATATATTTAGCTAGATATAGGTATTAATTTATTTTTCAACATATATTTGGGGTAAAAGTTTTAGATAATAGTTTGACATTCATCCCTCTCTATTGCTACAATATTGTGTATAATATATGCGATGAAGCAGAGTAGTAAACCTCTCTAGCGAGTGAGGATGGTGTAAGCTCACATTTGGTTGAAGGCGCTGTAGAGCATTGGCAGGAACGCAGGTATCTGTTAGTAAAGGCCAACATAGAAAAAAGAGGGCGCAAGCCAAATAGGGTGGAACCGCGGGTATACTCGTCCCTGTAACGTTTTTCGTTACAGGGACTTTTTTGTTTGTAACGAAATGGTTGATTTTATGTCGGTTGTGTAAAGTGGAGGCAGCAATGACATTTCAAGAGATTATTTTAAATTTACAAAAATTCTGGAGCGATCAAGGTTGTATCGTTCAAAATCCATATGACATAGAAAAAGGTGCAGGTACAATGAATCCTGCTACATTCTTACATGCTATTGGTCCTGAACCATGGGCTGTATGTTATGTAGAGCCTTCTCGTCGTCCAGCAGACGGTCGTTATGGCGATAACCCTAACCGTTTGTTCCAACATCATCAATTCCAAGTTATCGTGAAACCATCTCCAGATAACATCCAAGAATTGTACTTACAATCTTTGGCTGCATTGGGTATTCATGCTGAAGATCACGATATCCGTTTCGTTGAGGATAACTGGGAATCTCCAACATTGGGTGCTTGGGGTCTTGGTTGGGAAGTATGGCTCGACGGTATGGAAGTAACTCAGTTCACATATTTCCAACAAGTTGGTTCCATTGATTGTAAACCAGTTTCCGTAGAAATTACATACGGTTTAGAACGTTTGGCTATGTACATTCAAGGCGTAGAAAACGTATATGACCTTAAATGGAATGAAAATGTTACATACGGTGATGTTTGGCATGCTAACGAAGTTGAACAATCCGTATACAACTTTGAATTAGCTGATACAGATATGCTTTTCAAATTGTTTGATATGTACGAAGCAGAAGCAAAACGCGTTTGTGCAGCTGGTTATGTATTACCAGCTTACGACTATGTATTGAAATGTTCCCACACATTCAACTTACTTGATTCCCGTGGCGCTATTTCCATCAGCGAACGTACTGCTTTCATCGGCCGCGTACGTGCATTGGCTCGTATTTGTGCACAACAATACCTCGCTAAACGCGAAGAGTTAGGTTTCCCACTTTTGAAAGGAGATAAATAAGATGGCAAAAGATTTATTATTTGAAATCGGTGCAGAAGAAATTCCTGCCGGCTTTATGCCAAATATCTTAGGTCAATTGAAACAATTGGCTGAAACAAAATTAAATGATGCCCATCTTTCTTTTGAAAGCATCGCAACATACGGCACACCACGTCGTTTGGCTCTTATCGTGAAAGGTCTTGCTGACACATCTGCTGAAATCAGTGAACGTCATAAAGGTCCTTCTGCGTCTATCGCATATGATGCTGACGGTAATGCCACAAAAGCAGCTATCGGCTTTGCTCGTGGTAAAGGTCTTGATGTAGCTGATCTCGTTGTAGAAGACGGCTATATTTACGCTGAAACCAAAACTGCAGGGGTTCCTGCAAAAGATATCGTCACAGATATGTTACCTCAATTGATTACAGGTCTTAACTTCCCTAAATCCATGCATTGGGGTAATTTAGATGCTAAGTTCGTACGTCCTGTACGTTGGCTTGTAGCTTTACTTGATGAAGAAGTAATTCCTGTAGAATTTGCTACTGTAAAATCTGGTAATGTAACACGTGGTCATCGTTTTTTAGGGGCTGATGAAATCACTATTAAAAATGCAGCATCCTATGTAGATACATTAAAAGAAAACTTTGTTATGGTTGATCAAGACGCACGTCGTGAATTGATCTCCAAACAATTACATGATATGGCAGCTTCTAAAAATGCATCCATCGTTTGGGATGATGATTTGTTAGAAGAAATCAACTATCTTGTTGAATGGCCTACAGCATTGTGTGGTGGCTTTGAAGAGTCTTACTTGACACTTCCAGATGCAGCCATCATCACACCAATGAAAGACCATCAACGTTATTTCCCATTAGTTGATCAAGACGGCAAATTGTTGCCAATGTTCTTAACCGTTCGCAATGGCTCCGATCATTCTATTGAAGTAGTTCAAGCTGGTAATGAACGTGTATTGCGCGCCCGTCTTGATGATGCTAAATTCTTCTTCAACGAAGACCGCAAGAAACCTCTTATCGACCGTCAAGATGGTTTGACTAAAATTGTATTCCAAGAAGGTCTTGGTAATTTAGCGGATAAAACTGAACGTTTACTTAAATTGGGCCGTGTATTTGGTGAAGAATGTGGCTTGCACGAAGATACAGCTGTTGTGTTAGAACGCGCTACAGAGCTCGCTAAAACCGACCTTACAACCGGTATGGTTACAGAATTCACTGAATTACAAGGTGTCATGGGTAAGGAATACGCTTTACTCGATGGTGAATCCCCTGAAGTGGCAGAAGCTATTTTTGAACAATACTTACCACGTTTTGCAGGTGATGTATTGCCTCAAACTGAGGCCGGTAAAGTATTGTCCATCATCGATAAAGTAGATAACATCGTCGCTACTTTCAGCCGTGGTTTAATCCCTACAGGCTCTCAAGATCCATATGCATTGCGTCGTCAAACAATTGGTATCTTGAATATCTTGCTTGGTAGCGAATGGAATATCAGCTTACGTCCAATCTTCAAAGCATCTATGGAATTACTTAATGTACTAGCTGAAAAACAAGACGAATTGCTTGACCAAGTAGAAGAGTTCTTCACACTTCGTTTGAAAAATATCTTCCTTGATCGCGAAGTTCCTCATCATGTAATTGACTTATTGTTATCTAACAACGAATTGTCTGTTGCTGATGCTGAAGGTCTTGTAAATGCATTGTTAGCTAACCGCATCGATGAAAACGTTGAACTTGTTCAAGCTTATACTCGTATGTACAATCTTGTAAAAGATGTGGAATATACTGGTGTTAATAGCGATTTATTGAAAGAAGATGCTGAAAAAGAATTGTTCGAAGCTGCTTCTAAAGCATCTGAAGCAAGTAGTGCTGCTTGGGAAGCTGGCGATTATGATGCAGTCGTGGCAGTTCCAGCTACTTTAGTTCCAGCCATTAACAAATTCTTTGAAGATGTAATGGTTATGGATAAAGATGAAGCTATTAAAGCTAACCGTTTACAACTCGTTCGTTTAGCATACAGTGTAATGGCTATTATTGGCGATATTAGCGCATTAAAATAACATATTCTAGTAAAAGTTAAAATTTTTATAATGATATACAGGAGAAGAGGTACCGTGCGTACCTCTTTTTTGCTTTTACGAAGAATATGCAAATTTTATGCAGGATTTTTAGAGACTATGACGAATACTTTATAATATACAAAGTTGTATGAGGAGATAGATGATTATGAATCATGATGAATTATATAAAGCCTTGTGTAAGGTGCCAAGCGGCAAAGAAAAGTCTCGTGATAGAATTATTATTGAATTATATATGCGTTCCCAAGGAGCATCACAGAAGCAGTTAGTAGATGCTCTAAATATGCGTCCCGCTACTGTGTCGGAGCAGACAGATATTCTCATTGAATTGGGATATGTTACAAAACATATTGATTATATGGATAAACGTATATCTGTAGTTACTTTAACAGATGAGGGGAAACGGTTAGGCAAAACTCTTTTACATACATTTAACGAATTTCTTAATGTAATGTTCTCTGATTTATCGGATGAAGAACAGGAGAATTTATACCGCTTATTAGGTAAGTTAAAACGACCAATTATACGTAAATAATACGTAATTATTTGGATTATTAAAATAATATAGAAAATACTTGCTAACAGTACGTGATTTATGATACTATATTGCTGTTAATTTGAGACAGTCCGCTGCCTATAAGGTGTAGGTATTGAATGTCTGCAAACAGGAGGAAACAATGAACATTATTAACGTACTTGAACAAGAACAACTTCGTACAGACATCCCTACTTTCCGCGCTGGTGACACAGTTCGCGTACACGTAAAAGTAGTGGAAGGTACTCGTGAACGTATCCAAGTGTTCGAAGGTTTGGTAATTAAACGTCAAAACGGTGGCGTACGTGAAACTTTTACAGTTCGTCGTATTGCATCCGGTGTAGGTGTAGAACGTACATTCCCACTTCACAGCCCACGTTTAGCTAAAATCGAAGTTATGCGCCGTGGTGTTGTTCGTCGTGCTAAATTGTACTACTTACGTAACCTTACTGGTAAAGCTGCTCGTATTCGCGAAAAACGCTAATGTTCATAAAAGGCTGCCGTTGGCAGCCTTTTATTTTTGCTAAAATTAGATATAAATAGTTCTATTTTATTATTCTATGAATTAAAGAATTATAATAGAGGAATATAGAGCTGTAAAAAGATAAATATAAAATATACTAAGTATCTCTATGAGATGTATATAAAGTATGTAGAAAGGATATAAAATGGCAGATTCACCTATCGTACATTGGTTCCCTGGGCATATGGCGAAAGCTACTCGTATGATTACAGAGTACATCAAGAAGGTAGATGTTGTTATCGAGTTATTAGATGCGCGTATTCCTCGCTCTAGTGCGAATCCTGTAATCCTTGAACTCGTTGGTCAAAAACCACATATTGTACTGTTAAATAAAGTTGACTTAGCTGATCCTAAAGCCACAAAGGAATGGACTGAATTTTTTACTAAACAAGGCATTACAGTATTGGCTATCGATTCTAAATCTGGCAAAGGCAATAAAAAATTACTATCTACCGTAGAACGTCTAAGTAAACCTATCATTGATCGTTGGGTAGCGAAAGGTATTCGCAGTCGTTCTGTTAGGACTATCATCTTAGGCATTCCTAATGTTGGTAAATCTACATTGATTAACTCTTTGGCTGGTTCTGCTGCAACGCGTACAGCTAATAAGGCAGGTCATACACGTGGTCAACAGTGGGTTAAAATCGGTAAAAATCTTGAATTGCTTGATACACCAGGTGTATTATGGCCAAAATTAGAGGACCAACGTGCAGCGGCTCGCCTCGCTATGACAGGTGCCATTTCCGATGATGTTTATGATTTAGAGCATGTTATAAAACAACTATTAAATTACTTATTGACGAACACGCCAAATATTTTGGTAGAGCGTTATAAATTAAAAGAAGAAGAGATGACCGATGTTGATACGATTCTTGAAAGCATTGGACGTCGTCGAGGTTGTCTTGTAAGCGGTGGCATTGTAGATTTTGACAAGGCTCGCCGTATTATCTTGCAAGACTATCGCAATACTAAGTTAGGTACAATTACTCTCGATCAAGTTGATGAAGAACCGTACTACCCTGCAGATGGTGAGGAGAGTCATAATGGATAAGGATGTATTTTCTAAGTTAAAAGTAGCAGATATTAAAGCTCTCTTTGAAACTGAACAAGCCTTAGAGATTTTGTCTTTTGCTCAAGAGGATACTCGTAGTTCTGTACAGAAATTGGCTGCTTCTTATATTAAGCGTCAAGAAAAAGAGTTAAAAGAACAGCAACGCCTCATGGGTATGTATGACTATGAAGGCATGTTCTATGATCAAGGTATTTATCATGTGGCTGGTGTCGATGAAGTGGGGCGTGGTCCTATTGCGGGGCCTGTTACGGTAGCTGCTGTTATCTTGCCACCTATGACATTAATTCCAGGCCTTAATGACTCTAAAAAACTAACAGAGGAAAAACGAGAAACACTCTATGATATCATCATGGACGAAGCCGTTGCTGTTAGCTGTATTTCTTACGGTCCAGAAAAGATTGATGAGCTAAATATCTATGAAGCAACGCGACAAGCGATGTATGAGGCTATTCGTACGCTTAGCGTACCAGCTGAAGCAGTAGTAGCCGATGCTATGAAATTGCCTGATTTGAGGATTCCCGTTGAATCCATCATTAAAGGTGATAGCAAAAGCGCTAATATTGCTGCTGCATCCATCATTGCAAAGGTTACGCGAGATCGATATATGAAGAGCCTTGATGATGAGTTCCCTGGCTATGGCTTTGGTATTCATAAAGGTTACTATACGGAATTACATAAAGAAGCTATCGAGCAACAAGGGGTAACACCGCTTCATCGTAAGAGCTTTGAGCCTATTAAATCTATTGTGCGTTGGGTTAAACCTGACTAAATTTTAGTTATTTATATATGGATAATAAATTTATTTTATGATTAGACTATTAAGTTAAGTCTTATAGTTGTATTAGTTGTATTAGTTGTATTAGTTATATTAGTTTTATTCGTATTATCATTATAAATTGCATATAGTTTATAACCGTAAAGAGGTTCTTATTGGTCACCTATGTGACTATTAGGAACCTCTTTTGTATTTACTTTTGTTACCTCCATAATTTACGCTACAAGTAAGTATTACCTGTTGAAAGATTAATATAGTATAGATATTAAATTCTATGAGTTGTTGTTGCAGATACACTTTATTAGGAGGTATATATGAAAACGATTAGTACTGGTAAAGCTTTTAATGAACTCGATTCAAAAGAACTGGGCAAATGGGGAGAACGAGTAGCTACCAATTATATTGAAAAAATGGGACTTACGGTAGTAGATACAAATTATCGAACCCGTTTAGGCGAAATAGACATCATTGCTAAACGTGATTTAGTCTATCATTTTATTGAAATCAAGGCACGTCGGGGTATGCAACATGGTTTGGCACGTGAGGCAGTCACCAAGAAAAAACAAAAGCATATTAAACGAGCTGCCATGTTGTTTCTATATGATTTAAATCAAAAAAAGCGCCGTTGGAAGGAAATATCCTTTGATGTAATAGAGGTGTATTTGCACGAAGACTTTCAAAGTTCTATTCATTATTTACCACAGTGCTTTTAGTGAGGTCAGTTTATGTACGCAAAATTAAATGGAGCCACCTTACACGGCATTGATGGATGTATCATTACTGTAGAGGTTGATATATCACAAGGTTTGCCGGTCTTTGATATCGTTGGACTACCTAATCAATCTGTTAAAGAGGCTCGTGAACGAGTGCGAGCGGCCATTAAAAATAGTGGATACGAATTTCCAATGAGACGCATCGTAGTCAATTTAGCCCCGGCTACAATTCGTAAAAGTAGCGCTGGGCTCGATTTAGCAATCGCTTTAGGGGTTCTGCTTGCATCAGGACAGATAAATGGGCGTAAAGCTAAAATTTCGGCTTTATTTGATAAGAGTTTGTTTATGGGAGAGTTAGCGTTAGATGGTTCGTTATTACCGACCTTTGGGACTCTAGCTATGTCGCTAGCAGGATTAGATGCTAATTATTCAAAAATTTATACAAGTATTGAAAATAGTAAAGTGCTACAGTCTATTCCTAATTTAACTATATATGGTGGATCATCACTACAAGAAATTATTACTATTTTAGAGGAACAAATTAAGCCAAAGGTAGTTGATAAAAATAAACAAATAAGTATCAAAAAAGGAAAAGTAGATAAACACAATGCCAATAAATCAATTCTAGGGCCTTTAGAGTCTATGCCATTAACCGGAAGCAATGAAAATCTAGATACAATCAGTAAACCACAAGTAACTATGATTAGTAATAATTGTGTTGATACGTCTGTTACGGATGAAAGTATAACTATAAAGACTAATCAACCATATACAGTTGATTTTGGCGATGTACAAGGTCAAGAGTTAGGCAAACGAGCCATGCTCATCAGTGCTGCAGGTCATCATCATTGTATTATGATAGGGCCTCCAGGTGGGGGTAAAACGATGATGGCCGAACGATTGCCGACCATATTGCCTCCTATGACTTGGAATGAAATTGTTGAAGTGAGTCGTATACAAGATGTAATAGGTTTACTAGGTGATAATGGGCTAGTGAAATCTAGACCTTTTAGACATCCTCATCATACGGCAACTTTGGCTAGTATGGTCGGTGGAGGGATACAGGGACGTCCTGGAGAGGTAACATTAGCTCATGGAGGCGTATTATTTATGGATGAAGCGCCTGAGTTTCAACGCCAAGTAATCGATGCATTACGACAGCCTTTAGAGTCTAGAACGATTACTATAAATCGGTCTCAAGGAAATTATATATATCCAGCTAATTTTATTTGTATTCTTGCGGCCAATCCTTGTCCTTGTGGGTATTACCATGATCCTTATAAGGAATGTGTCTGTACAGAAACGATGGTTAAAAACTATCAGCAACGGTTATCAGGGCCGATTATGGATCGTATTGATTTGCATATTCCCGTTGAGAGACCGACCCTTGAACAGCTGTTAGATACATCATCTTCAAATATGACGAGTGAAAGTATGAGACAACAAGTTATCATGGCCACTGCTATGCAACAGAAACGATATGAAGGTTTTGACTTTAATTCGAATGGAGCAGTTCCCCATAAGGCAATTAGTGAACTATGCAATATTACAGATAAGGCTTGGAGTGTTTTAGGCAATATATTTGACCATTTTCATTTAAGTGGGCGAGCTTTTGATCGCATATTAAAGGTGGCTCGTACAATTGCTGATTTAGAAGAAAATCCAAAAGTAGAACCACATCATATTTCTGAAGCAATGTTATTTAGAACTGGCAAATAAAGTAATTATCTCATAAATTTAGTAGTTGTTTATTTGCCAAAAGTAGTTGTTTGATTCTATATAAAATTAATGATTATATACTTAGAAAGAATTACTAGGTGTTTATATGATTAGATACGATGACAATATTTATATTGCAGGATTACAAAGCTTATACAATGTTGGAGCCACATATGTAAGGCGTTTTATAGAGGATTTTGGATCCCCTTATGATGCGTGGCAAGCTATTAAGAATGTAGAAAACTTAAAATCTTATACATATATTTCTGCATCTGATAAACGTGCCATTTCAGCATCGGCTAAAGATGAAAAATTAGAGTATATTATCCATAAAGTAGACGAATACCAGATGGATTTTACTACCTTTTTAGACAAAGACTTTCCGTCTATTTTAAATCATATATATAATCCGCCAGCCATTTTATTTATGAGAGGTAATCGGGCACTCTTAGATGGACGCTTAAATCGTATTGCTATTGTTGGAGCAAGGAGTTGCTCCTTATATGGTCGGAATGTGGCGAGAATGCTCGGCAAGGAATTAGGTAAATATAGTACCATTATTGTTAGTGGTGGGGCGCGTGGTATAGACTCACATGGTCATGAAGGCCTTCTGGCTAGTCAGGGGTATGGAATCATTGTTATGGGATGTGGTTTAGATATTACCTATCCTCGAGAAAATGCAAAATTATTTGATCGTATATTACAAAATAATGGGTTACTTCTCTCCGAATACCCGCCAGGTACACCGCCGTCCGCAAAACATTTCCCAGCACGGAATCGTATCATTAGTGGATTATGCAGAGGTGTTATCGTAGTGGAGGCCAAGTCTAGTAGTGGTTCTTTGATTACGGCAGATATGGCGGTTAGTGAAGGTCGAGATGTATTTGTGGTACCATGTAATCTATTAGACCATACAGCAGATGGAAATAAATTCTTAATGAAAAATGGTGCATATGTACTTACTGGTTATGAGGATATAGTTGAACAATACCATTTAACAATGCGGGAATATTTTTCTAGTGAACATAAACTTTTACCAACAAATAATAAAGGTAATAAAGGCGTAAAAGCTAGCGTTCAAATAGGGAATCATAGTCAAAGTGTTGATAGAAAAGGGTGCTCTATGTTAAGCTTTAATGTGGATAGGAGTGTAATATTGAATGAAATACCTCATGATCGATGTATTACGGTTAGTGATATTTTGAAAGCGACTCGTATTCCATTACAACAACTACAGCCCTTATTACTAACATTAGAAATGGAAGGGGCTATAGAGAATCATCCGCCGAGAGGCTATATTAATATGACTAGGAGTGATATACTTGTCCATTAAACGATCTATCGTTATTGGCGAGCCGAAAGCAGCTAGTACTAGTAATGACACAAAAAAGAAAAATACTAAGAAAGAAAGTACTACGATAAAGCGTAAGGTAGCTAAGGAAGCCCTTACTCCAATGGGGATTGTACGGGATAAATCTGTACTACAAACTTCAGTGCCACCGGAGCAACGGGAACCTCGCGTATATAATCCTGATGGCAAAGTATTAGTAATCGTAGAGTCTCCTGCTAAATCTAAAACAATTGAAAAATTCTTAGGTCCCAACTACGTTGTAAAAGCGAGTATGGGCCATTTACGAGATTTGCCTAAATCTCAAATGGGCATCGATATAGAGCATGATTTCACGCCGCGCTATAGTAATTTGGTAACACGTAAAAAGGTTATTGATGAACTAGTTTCTTATGCTGATGAAAGCAGTGCCGTATTGCTCGCAACTGACCCTGACCGTGAAGGGGAAGCTATTTCTTGGCATTTAGCGTACATTCTAAATGTAGATCCTAAGTCTACATGTCGTATTACGTTTAATGAAATCACTAAAAATGCCGTAGCAGAGGCTTTGGAGGCTCCACGTACCATCGATATGAATATGGTAGATGCTCAACAAGCGCGCCGTGTATTAGATCGTATCGTAGGTTATAAATTGAGTCCATTACTTTGGAAAAAAGTATGTAAGGGTCTCAGTGCTGGTCGTGTACAATCTGTAGCAGTTCGACTCATCTGTGAACGAGAGCGCGAAATCCAAGCCTTCGAACCACAAGAATATTGGACCATTAAAGGTAATTTTGAAACACCTAAAAAAGAATCTTTCACAGCGGAGTTGACACATATTAAAGGCGAGAAAATCGATATTACTACTGAAAGCGATGCACAAGCGGTGGTTGATGCTATTGGCGGTGAAGATGCAGTAGTGACAAATATAGAAAAGCGCAAACGTTCTCGTAAAGCGGCCCCCCCGTTTACAACATCCACCTTGCAACAAGACGGCGTGCGTAAATTGAACTTTGGTGCTAAGCGTACGATGATGATCGCCCAACATTTATATGAAGGTTTAGAAATTGGCTCCTATGGCCACGTAGGTTTGATTACGTACATGCGTACAGATTCTACGCGTATCTCTAAAGAGATGCAAGTTATGGCTAAGGACTTTATTCTTCGTAACTATGGGGAGGAATATTATCCATCTAAACCAAATGTGTACGGTTCTAAAGGTTCTGCACAAGATGCGCATGAGGCGATTCGTCCTACATCTCTCGAGTTAACACCTAAAATGGTGGAACCATTCTTGAGTCGTGATGAACTTAAGCTATATACGTTGATTTGGAATCGCTTTATGGCGAGCCAAATGGCGCCTCAACAAAATGAATCCACAACGATTGAGTTGAATGTTAAAGATGACTATACCTTTAAAGCAACTGGCTCTCGTGTTATCTTCCCAGGTTTCAGTGCTGTTTATGAAGATGTGAAAAAAGAGGATGCACCTCAATTGCCAGCTCTGAAAAAAAATGATGCTGCCCATACGGTAGAGGTATTGCCTGAACAACATTTTACACAACCACCTCCACGTTACTCCGAGGCGAGTCTCATCAAGACATTAGAAGAACTTGGCATTGGTCGCCCTAGTACATACGCACCAATTCTAGATACTATCGTAAGCCGTAACTATGTGGAAAATACGAATAAACAATTCGTGCCTACTGAGCTAGGCTTTGTAGTGGTAGACTTCTTGATTACATATTTTGAAAAAATCATCAATACTGGCTTTACCCGTGATCTAGAAGAAGAACTTGATGCTATCGCATCTGGTAAGGATACGTATGTAAAAGTATTATCTGATTTCTACGAGGTCTTTGCGCAAGAACTAGAAGATGCAAGTGATGTAGACCGTATTGAAATTGCATCTATGGAAAGCGATGAGATATGTGAACTTTGTCATAGTCCAATGGTATATAAATTTGGTCGCTATGGTAAGTTCTTAGCATGCTCTAATTTTCCAGAATGTAAAAACACAAAACCTATTACAGTGGGAACTGGGGTAATGTGTCCTAAATGTAAAGAAGGGGAAATCGTAGAACGGAAGTCCCGTCGCGGACGCATTTTCTATGGCTGTAATCGATACCCACAATGCGACTTTACATTATGGGATAAGCCAACCCATGATTTCTGTGAAACATGTGGTTCTATAATGGTTGAAAAGACATATAAAAATGGTACAGTTAAAAAGTTCTGTTCCAATGAAACTTGCCCGACTCGACCACCAAAGAAAACAAGAAAGAAAAAGAGCGAAGCTAGTGAAGAACCTGTAAAAGAATCTAAAAAGTCTAGTAAAGCTAGAAAAGAGGAAACTACAATTGAATAATAAAAATGTTATCGTTATTGGTGCAGGCCTTGCAGGCTCTGAAACGGCTTGGCAACTCGCTAACCGAGGTATTCATGTAGACTTATATGAAATGCGCCCTGTGAAAAGTTCTCCGGCGCACCAAACAGATCAATTTGCAGAGCTCGTATGTAGTAACTCGTTGCGCGCTGGTAATATTGAAAATGCAGTAGGTCTTTTGAAAGAAGAAATGCGTCGTTTAGGTTCCATCATTATGAAATGTGCCGATGCAACTGCTGTACCTGCCGGTGGTGCATTAGCCGTTGATCGTCATTTATTTAGTGAAATGGTGACGAAGAAGGTAAAGAGCCATCCTAATATTACAGTTCATCACGAAGAGATAACTGAGATTCCTACAGAGGGAACTGTTATCTTTGCTTCTGGTCCACTTACGTCTGAAGCATTAGGAGATAAGATTAAAGCCCTAACTGGTGAAACAGGCTTTTACTTCTACGATGCTGCTGCACCTATCGTAACGGCTGAATCTTTAAACTACGATAAAGTTTTTGCTGCTTCTCGTTATGACAAAGGCGATGCGGATTATCTTAACTGTCCTATGACAGAAGAGGAATATAAAGCGTTCTGGCATGAGCTTAAAACAGCTGAAGCCGTACAGCCAAAGGATTTTGAAAAAGAAATCTACTTTGAAGGCTGTATGCCCGTAGAAATCATGGCAAGCCGTGGTGAAGATACATTACGTTATGGACCATTAAAGCCTGTAGGCTTAGTGGATAAACGTACCAATGAGGAATCTTACGCAGTGGTACAATTGCGTAAGGAAAATAAGGAAGGCACCATGTTTAACTTGGTAGGCTTCCAAACTCATTTAAAATGGGGTGAACAAAAGCGTGTATTCGGTATGATTCCAGGACTCGAAAATGCAGAATTTGTTCGTTATGGTGTTATGCATCGCAATACATATATCAATTCTCCTGATTTGTTAAATCACGCATTCCAACTAAAAAAAGAACCACGTCTATTCTTTGCTGGTCAAATGACAGGTGTAGAAGGCTACTTGGAGTCTGCTGCTAGCGGTCTCATGGTAGGTCTACAAGTATATCGTTATTTAAAGGAACAACCGTTTATTGAATTCCCTAAGACGACGGCTATTGGCTCTCTTAGCCACTATATTTCTAACTACGAAGGATCTAACTTCCAACCAATGAATGTCAACTTTGGCATTATGGAGTCGTGGCCTCAAAAAGTACGTAAGAAAAAAGAAAAAAATGCACTGATTGCAAATCGTGCTTTAGAAGAACTGGAAGCTCTAAAAGCTAAAGAAAATTTATAAGAAATATCCTTTTAAGAAATAGTTTTATTTCAAAAAATAGTAAAAGTCCTACATTCAATGGTAAAACCAATGAATGCAGGACTTTTCTTTTTATATGTAATTTATTTACGTTTTTTAGTTTTTACTGTTGATTCTATATCAACAAGTACCTTTTGATTTTTCTTTTCTAGATAGCCTAGATAGATGAATACACAGATACCGACAATGATAGCTATTAAACTCGTCATTTGAGCAGATTTTAGACCTAACGTTACGTTTACGTAATCGCCACGTAAGAACTCTAAGAAAAAGCGAGCCGTAGAATAGAGAATGGCATATAGTACGAATACTTGACCCTTAGCATGCTTAAAAGATCCAAATAATAGAAGGGCCACAAAGATAAGAATATCGATTTGACCTTCCCATACTTCGGCAGGCCAAAGCGGTTGATTACCGTAGGTGCGGTATGCAAGGGTACTTTCAGGATAGATAATACCATAATTACCGCCCGTAGGATGACCAAAAGCATCACCGTTTAAGAGGTTTGCCATACGACCTACGGATTGAGCCAAAATCAATGCAGGGGCAAATAAATCGGCAAAAGCCCAAAAGTCAATCTTGTTTTTACGAAGATACCAATAGCCCGCAATTGTGCCTAGTACTACGCCACCTTGAATGGCCATGCCTCCTTGCCAAACAAAGGGAATTTCCAATAAATGATTACCGTAATAATCCCAATCAAAGAAAAAGACATCCCATAGGCGAGCACCGATGAGACCAGCTACGGCAACAGTAATGGAAAAGTCGATGATGTGTTCATGCCATCCGCGACCATCCTTTTTCAAAAGTACATAGGCAACAGAGGCACCACAGATGATAGCCAAAGCTAACATGGTACCATAGGCTCTAATAGGGAAGTCCCCTATGAAAAATAAATATTGATGCATACAAAACTCCTTATGTGATAATTTTTATTAGTACATAGATTAAATTATAAATTACATATATCCTTCGTGCAAGAAAAGAGATGAACTATATATAATATGGTATAATATAGAAATTGGTATTGTATCCCAGTATGGGACCTAGAATTAGGAGAGTACATGATTCGTAAATCTACTATTATAAAATCGTTAACGGCTTTAGTAATGTCCGCATTATCAAGTACATTCGTACATGCAGAAGTATTGGTTCCATTAGATCAATTTTTAGCTAATACTACACGTCATTACGAAGCAAATCAATATAAAACATCATATACCGTGTATGTTCCACAAAGTGAATTACAAGGTGATAAGGTTGTTTTAAATCCTACATCCGTAGGTGAACCTGTTAAATTGCCCATTACCAAAAAAGATGGTCTATCCTATGTAGATATTGAGTCTGAACCAGCTATGCTGGGTGTTAGTTATACAAAAAATAATGGTCAACTTATTTTAGGCCCTGCACCAGAAGCATCTACGGTGAAAGCGCCTTATACATTGCAAACACCATTGGCGTGGGCTTTTGATCCATGGACAGCGGAGGGCGCTCCATATCAGGCAAAACTCAATACGAGTGGTGATAATATCATTTCTCCAAGTTGGTTTAAATTACATAGCTTAGGTTTAGAAGCAAGTCCAAATATTAATATTGATTATGTGAAAGCGTATAAGAATAAAGGCTATCATATTTGGCCGTTGATTACTAATCGGTTTGACTCTAATTTTACAAGTGGTATTTTGGCGGACCAATCGGTATGGAAGAAATATGCTCATAATCTTGTTCAATATGCCTATATATATGGGTTTGATGGTTATAACTTTGACTTTGAAAACATCGATTATGCTGACCGCAATCGTTTAACAACATTTGTATCATATTTGTCTAATCATTTACATCAATATAATATTAAAACTTCTATCGATGTGACCGGGTATTCTGATAGTCCAGAATGGTCATTAGTGTATAACCGCAAAGCTTTGGCAGATACTGTCGACTATGTAGTTCTTATGGCATATGACGAAACTTGGGCTAAGAGTACTACTGCAGGTCCTGTTGCAAGTTATCCTTGGGTTCGTAGCCATACAGAAAGAATGCTCTCTGAAGTTCCTTCTCAAAAGCTAATATTAGGGGTACCATTCTATATGCGCTTATGGCATGATACAAATGGTTATGCTAAGGGTGAAACACTGGCTATGAAAAATACAGGGAATTACTTTGCTAATTACAGAGATAAAATGACTTGGGACGATCGATTAAAGTTATACTATTTATCTATTCCAACAGCTGCTGGTTCAGATCGTATTTGGTTTGAAGATAATACATCGTTAGGCTTAAAACTTGATCTGGTAAAAGAATTACACCTTGGTGGGTTTGCAGCATGGCGTAAAGGGTTTGAAGATATTTCTACGATTACTATGATTCAAGAAAAAGACTTAGGACGTGGTATTCCTAAATCTCCTACAGCAGTTGTTCCTGAACCTGTAGTTGAAGAAGCTAAACCATTAACTAAGCTTGAACAATACAAATTACGCTTAGAAGAAAAAGAAAAAGAAAAAGCAGCTAAAGCAGAAGCAAAACGGAAAGCTAAAGAAGAGAAAGAGGCTGCTAAACGCAAAGCAAAAGAAGAAGCTGAAAAAGTAAAAGCTGAGAAAAAACGCTTAGAAGAAGAGGCTAAAGCTAAAAAAGAGCATAATAAACAAACAGTTAAAGAGCAAAATGACTTATATACTGGTTATAGTTCGGATCAAAATACAAGCCCTAAAAATGATTTAACAAAAACTATTCAAGTCGTAAAACGCTAGTGTTTGACTGCTTTTACAGTACGTAGTAAAATAAAAACATTAATTATAAAATGGCAACTTATGAGGTTGACCATATGAGGAGGCCCCTACATGAACGAAAAATATGTAGCCCAAGATATTGAAAAAAAGTGGCAACAGTATTGGGAAGATAACCATACGTTTAAAACAGAATATGATGAATCAAAAGAAAAATATTATGTATTAGAAATGTTCCCGTACCCATCTGGTAATTTACACATGGGGCATGTGCGTAACTATTCCATTGGTGACGTAGTAGCTCGCTTCACGAAAATGAAGGGCTTTAACGTATTACATCCAATGGGCTGGGACTCCTTTGGTATGCCTGCAGAAAACGCAGCTATCAAACATGGTATTGCACCTAAAACATGGACTCTTGATAATATCGAGAACATGAAATTGCAACAAAAAGCACTTGGCTTGTCCTATGATTGGGACCGTGAAGTTGCAACATGTAAAGAAGATTACTACAAATGGACGCAATGGTTTTTTGAACAGTTCTATAAAAAAGGCTTAGCGTACAAAAAAGAAGCTAAAGTAAATTGGTGCGAAACTTGTCATACTGTATTGGCTAATGAACAAGTTATCGATGGTGCTTGCTGGCGCTGTGATAACCCAGTTGAGAAAAAAGACTTGTCTCAATGGTTCTTGCGCATTACAGAATATGCTGATCGCTTGTTAACTGATTTGGACACTCTTGATCATTGGCCACAACGCGTTAAATTGATGCAAAAAAACTGGATTGGCCGTTCTGAAGGTACAGAATTCTCCTTTGAAGTGCCGTCCATTAATGAACGCGTATCTGTATATACAACACGGGTTGATACGATTTATGGCGTAAGCTATGTTGTATTGGCTCCTGAACATCCATATGTAGAACGTCTTATTGAAAATGCTCCTAACAAAGCTGAATTAGAAGCTTTCATTACGCGTATGCGCAATATGAGCGATATCGACCGTACATCTACAGAGGCACCTAAAGAAGGTATGTTCACTGGTTCCTATGCAGTAAACCCTATGTCTGGCGAACAAGTTCCAGTTTGGATTGCAAACTATGTATTAGTAGACTACGGTACAGGCGCTGTAATGGGTTCCCCTGCACATGATGAACGTGACTGGGAATTTGCTCATAAATACGATTTGCCTATTAAACAAGTTGTAGCTCGGGAAGGTGAAGAATACAGCCTTGAAAAATGGCAAGAATGGTACCATGAAGATGGCATTCTAGTTAACTCTGGCGAATATAATGGCCAAACATCTGAAGAGGCTCGTAAAACTATTACAGCTGCTCTTAACGAACGCGGCATTGGTGAAGGTAAGGTAAACTTCCGTCTTCGTGACTGGTTGATTTCTCGTCAACGTTACTGGGGCGTGCCAATTCCTGTAGTATACTGTGAAACTTGTGGTGAACAACTCGTTCCTGAAGAAGAGTTGCCAGTACGCTTGCCAGAGGATGTTAAATTTGAATCTGGTGCTGTATCTCCATTGGCTACATCTGAAAGCTTCTTAAATACTACATGTCCTAAATGTGGTGGCCCTGCACGTCGTGAAACAGACACGATGGACACATTTATCGATTCCTCTTGGTACTTCTTGCGCTATACAGACGCTAAAAACGACCAAGCTCCATTCGATAAAAAAATTGCTAATTACTGGATGAATGTTGACCAATATATCGGCGGTATTGAACATGCTATCTTGCATTTATTGTACTCTCGATTCTTTGTGAAAGTTATTCACGATTTAGGCCTTATCGATGCAAATGAACCATTCCGTGGCTTGTTGACACAAGGTATGGTTCTTAAAGAAGGCAGTAAAATGTCTAAATCTAAAGGTAATGTAGTTTCTCCTGAAGAAATTATCAATACTTATGGTGCAGATACTGCTCGCTTGTTTATTCTATTCGCAGCGCCTGTAGATCGTGACCTTGATTGGTCTGACCAAGGTGTTGAAGGTTCTTATCGTTTCTTAGGCCGTGTATGGCGTATTGTTGATGCGTACAACGAAGAGGCTAAGAAAAATGTAACTGGTGATCTTACAAAAGACGAATTCGGATTGCGTCGTGAATTACACCGTGTTATCAAAAAGGTAACAGAAGACCTCGATAACAACTTCAACTTCAATACTGCTATTTCTGCTATCATGGAACTTGTAAATGCTATGTACGCTCATAAGGATAAAGCAGAAACAATCAATAGCGCATTAGCTAATGAATTGACACATTCCTTATTGCTTCTTTTAGCACCATTTGTTCCTCATATGACAGAAGAGTTGTGGCATGAATTGGGTGAAACTACATCCATCCATACTGAAAAATGGCCTGTATACGAAGAGGCAGCTCTCGTTGTAGATGAAGTAGAAGTAGTATTACAAGTAAATGGTAAAGTTCGTGATAAACTTACTGTTTCCGTAAATATTACAAAAGAAGAATTAGAAACATTGGCCAAAGAATCTAGCCGTGTTCAAGAATTTATAGAAGGTAAGAATATCGTAAAAGTTATTTACGTACCTAGTAAACTTGTAAATATCGTTGTTAAATAAGGATATTCTATTTGTTTAATATTGTAAGCCCCCAACTACATAGGTAGAAGGGGGCTTATTTTAAGTGAGGTAATTATGGCAAAACGTAGCGATTATATTTCCTGGAATGAATACTTCATGGGTGTTGCCATTTTGGCAGCACAACGTTCTAAGGATCCAAATACACAAGTTGGTGCATGTATTGTTAGTAATGATAATAAAATCTTGTCCATTGGTTATAATGGTATGCCTTTGAATTGCAGTGATGATGATTTCACATGGGAACGTGATACAGCTGATGATAATAAGTATTTCTATACCGTACATAGTGAACTGAATGCAATTTTGAATTATCGTGGCGGTTCTTTAGAGGGCTCTAAAATATATGTAACGCTTTTCCCATGTAATGAATGTGCGAAAGCCATCATTCAAAGTGGTATTAAAGCCGTTATCTATCGCGATGATCTCTATAAGGATACAAAAGAAGTAAAAGCATCCAAACGGATGTTGAAAACCGCAGGTGTAGACATTATTGAATACAAATCTACAGGCCGCACATTGAATATTACATTGTGATATAATAATTTTTTACCACTAATAAGAGCCCCTATATACGCTTGTATATAGGGGCTCTTTTATATGTAGCTTTCAATTATAAATTGCTATCTAATAGACAAGTTAGATAGGAAGTCCAGTTTTTATGGGAACGTTTCACTTGTTTATACTTGTAAACGGCCATCAATCATAATGTCTACTTCTTGACCGTCACGAGTGTAGCCTTTAATATTCATATGTTCATGACCAATCATAAAGTCTACATGTGTTAAGGAGTAGTTAAGGCCACGTTCTTTTAATTCTTCTTCAGATAAACCATCACTATCTTTGAGGCATGTAGGATAAGATGCACCAATCGCTAAATGGCAGGATGCATTTTCATCAAACAATGTTTCGTAGAAAATTTGGTTAGATTGGCTAATTGGGCTGAAGTGGTCCACCAAAGCAACTTCGCCGAGGTAGTGGGAGCCTTCATCGGTTTCTATTAACTCTTTTAATACTTCATAACCTTCTTTTGCAGTATAATCAACGATTTTACCTTCTTTGAAAGTAAAGGAGAAATCAGAAATAGTATTACCCTGGTAAATTAAAGGTTTTGTGCTGTATACAATACCATTAACACCATTATATTGGGGTGCGGAAAAAACTTCCTCTGTAGGAATATTGGCATTAAAAATAGTGCCATCCTTTGAAGATTCTTCACCACCTAGCCATATATGACCTTCTGGTAATTCTAATAAGAGGTCAGTACCATTTTCACAAGTATAACGCAATGCCTTTAAGTCTAATTTATTCAATGCTTCACAGCGGTGACGCAATTTTGCCATGTGATGACGATATGTGTCTTTCGCTTCTACACCTTCAATGCGGCAAAGTTTTAATAGGGTAGCCCATAGTTGTTCAATTTTCTGTTCATCTGTACCTTCATAGCCAAGTAAATCTGCCCATAGAACCGTTGGTACAGAAGCAACGCACCATGTAACAGAGGAGTTCATAATCGCTGTATGGTAGAAGGATAAAGCTTTATTTAAGTTACGAGATTGTAGTGAAATACGATTTGTTGGAATACCTTCTAACGCTTTTGGGTTCGCACTAATCAAAGATAAGAAAGCGGCCTTATCATCGATGTATTGCTTGTAGAATTCAGGAATCCAGTTAGCCGGTCTTTCTAATACAGATTCCTTAGCATGTAATAAACGTTGACGAGCGATTGGAGAACATCTCCAGTTGAGGACAACTTCTTTGGCACCTAATTCATATGCTTCTTCTGTGACAATAACTGCAAAGTCTTTGTTTTCTACATCTACAGAAATAACAAGAGTTTGATCTTTTTGTAAATTTACGCCATATTTTAACAAGGTATGTGCATATTTTTTTAATGTTTCTTGATTCATTGTATCTCCTTATATTCGACATCAATTATGAAACTCCTGCTGGTGTGACCAATAGAGTCAACAGTAGGAATTTATTCTTTCATAGGGAAATCTTTTAGTAGGAGGTGCACTATGAAAGTAAAATTGAAGCCATATATGACAATTATATTAATCCTATGTGTTTTAGTAGGAATTTATTTCCTATGGCCTATTATAACAGATGAAAGCGATTCTGTCTTAGTTGAAGGAGCAATAGATGGAAATTCTTCTATATCAACTGTTGAACAAATATCCAACAAACCTATAGCTTATATTACGGGCGCCGTAGTTTCACCTGGTTTATATGAGTTTGAAAGTAGTGCTACTGTAGGTGATGTAGTTCAGTTAGCAGGTGGGCTATTACCTTATGCTGATGTAGAATCAGTCAATATGGCAAAGTCGGTTAATGCGGGAGATCATATCCACATAGTATTTAACTTCCACGGTAATCCAGAGGTTTTATTGCGCGGTAACAAAATTAATATCAATACAGCTTCTGCAAAAGATCTTGATGCATTACCAGGCATAGGACCCGCTATGGCAAAAAGAATTGAAGAGTATCGTTCACAAAAAGGACCCTTTACATCCGTTGAAGGTATCAAGGGGGTGAAGGGCATCGGTGATGGCGTATTTAAGAAGATTAAAGATAAAATTACAATCTAAATTTAGGAATACAGAACGAGCGTTTGAGGAATCAATCTTCAATACTCAAGTATTAGTTAATACAAAGCCATTTATAACTTATAGCCAATGGGCACATACTATATTGGGATCTATAATAATTGGCACTATATTAGGATATGGTAAATATTATCCCGTACTTAGTCAAATGCATTATATTTTTGCGATTGCCTTAGCTATTATTGGTGTAACTGTTATTAAAATAATGCAATCTTATTGTAGGTGGCGTTTATATGCCAATTTATTAATATTAGTTTTTGCTGCAATGGGATTATCCTATTATCAAACAGACTTACGAATTATTAACTATAACAGCTATACATCTTTCTATTTACAGCAAGAAGGAGAATATTTTGGCACTGTCGTATCATATCCTGAATTAGTAACTATCGATAAACAGGAATATTACAAATATAATGTAGAGTTACATGGATTACATCCCTATAAAGATACTGCTAAAAACGACTATATTAAGGCACAGGGTCGATTACAGATTTACTCAAAGGTATCTACTACAAAGTATTTAATACGGCTAGGGGATCAAGCAATAATTGAAGGTACACCAAAAAGTTTATTTCTCATCGAAGAGGAAGGACGCATTAATCTTAGAGGTAGATATATGAGCTCTAATACAAGAGGTCGAATCTATGATGGTGTATATCGATCTGCTACTAATAAAGATTTACAAGCATTCCACTTTCAAGAAATATTTTCTGAAAAACTATATGGAAAAAGTTTATATTTATGTGGTCAAATACGAGAATCTATAGAAAAGAATATTGCTAGTAATCTAGATGGTCCACAAAAGGTATTAGCACAAGCCTTATGCTTGGGTGGTCATTATAGTGAACTAGGGGAAGAGCGAATGAAAGATTTTGCTTATACGGGTCTCATCCACATTTTATCTATCTCTGGCTCACATATTGCACTGCTATTAGCCTTAATTTACGGTTTAGGAAGACTCGTTAAATTACGGAAGCGCACATGCTTAATTTTAGGTATATTAGTAGCTTGTATATATTGCTGTATCGTTGGTGGAGATGCACCAGTTATACGTGCAACGATGATGAGTATACTCATGTGCATGGCTTATGTAAAAGGACGATTATATCAAGCTAAACAGGCTTTATGTATATGCGCTATTCTATGTCTTGTATATGATCCTTTTTCTTTGTTTGATGTAAGCTTTCAACTATCCTTTGGTGCAACCTATGGTTTACTTATATGGGGGAAGGTACTATATGAACGGATACAATGGCTACCAAAATGGATAAAAACACCTCTTGTATTATGTGTATCCGCACAATTACTCATATTGCCATTACAACTCTATTACTTTCACTATATTAGTATTGCTAGCTTACTCGCAGCTTGTGTTGTAGCACCTATATTAGATATATCCATCATTTTAATCTTTATAAGCACTGTTATTAGCTATGTAATGTCTATATCTTTTCCATGGTCTTTGATAGATGTACTATTACGCATATCGTTATATTTAAATCATGTCTTAGGGAGTAGTGGTAGTTTACTTTGGCTTGGTATGATGCATCTTTATTGTGTTTATGTATATTATACTTTACTAGGTCTGTTTACGTACTTTTTGACACATAAGAAGAAGTATACTGTATATGTAGTAATGTCCTTATTATGCATGGTTGCAGCCTATGGTGTTTCATACTATGTGACTCATCATCACAAGAATACGTTAATCCATTATATTCCTATGAAACAGTGTAATGTGCTGCTGTGTATAGCACCAAACCATGAACAGGCATATTTGTTAATCGATGCACCAGATTATATTAAAACAATGCCTAATGAAAGTCTAATTAATCAAACTATTAGGGCATATGGCATGAATCCTAGAATGGTAAAAGTTAAGTACTTTCACAGTAACGGTTCGGCAAGGGTAATATATAAAAATGGTATGAACCAAATAGTCGTATATAATGGACAAAGTAGAGAAAAAAATCTAAAATTAAATGATAAGGCTAATGTTTTATTTATAACGAGTCGATTTAGTGTAATGCATGAAATTGATCGTATTTCACCGCGTAGTACTGTTTTGTTTAGTAGTCCTCATGGTGCTTTACGCGATGTGGATCCATCATCAGAACATATGTATATAATGGGATACAGCTTTATTAAAGATATCTATCTGTGAAAGGAGGGAACATGGCACATATTCAACTCATCTATGGCGACGAACCACAATTAATTGAAGAAGAAAAACGTAAATTTTTAAGTGCCTATCCAGACCTTCCAGTGACTGTATTAGATGATGAGGTGGGCCCACAAAAAATAAGTGAAAAACTATGTGAAGATTCACTTTTTGGCGATCAAAAGGTCTTCTGTTTAGTTAATTTGCCTATCATTCGTAAAAGTGGCAAAAATAGTGATGCTTGGATTCCATTGTATGAACTCCTCTTGGAATATAATGGAGATAATCCTATCGTTTTGATTTATCATGATATGATTGATAAACGTATTAAGCAGAATAAAGAGATTTTAGAAAAAATACCAAATCATCAATGTAAGCGTCTTGAAGGGGCAGACCTCGTGATGTGGATACGTCAGTACTGTACGTCTAACGGCTTTAAAATGACGCCTGATGCACAGGAATATGTGGCTCATCTCATTGATTTGTGGCAAGAGGTACCTGTTTCTTTTATGAGAACTGAGTTTGACCGATATTTTTTACAGATTACTGGGGAAAAGGTTATTACCAAAGAATTTCTCGAAGAAAACGGTAGTGACTATGGAGCCAAAAACATTTTTACTTTTAAAGAGGCTCTATTAAAAAGAGATATCGATACATTACTTGAACTATTTCCATTTATGTTCGGCTATAAAGAATTAGACCGTGCTATGAGCTATATTGAGGGGCAATTACGTTTACAGTTGCTAGTTAGCGAATGTCGCCAAGTGGGTATGTCTGTTCAAGCCATACAAAACTTATGTAAGGATCATGATTCGTCATTTAAACCATATCCGATTAAGCTAGCTTACGAGGCGAGTCCGAGAATTTCAATTAAGGCTCTACGAGCTTTATTAAAAGGGCTTTATGAGATTATATTAGATAGCCGTAGCAGCAAGGGCGATATTTGGCGATTTAGAGATTTATGTATTACCTACTGTGGGTATAAGGGATAAAAATGAAAGTACGTTATCGTGTTGTACCAAAACAGAATAAGAAATCATCCTTCTATGTGAACTGTCATAGCCAACATGTGACGATTCAAGCAGCAGACTCTGCATTTTCCACATTGCTTAGTCTACGTGAAAGGTTGTCTGCATGGTATAAGGAAAAAAATATCTCTTTTGATGATATTCCAACAAATACAGATACAGCTTGTTGCTTTGCTTGGAAAGTAGATACTGAAACGGGTGAAGGGTTAGATACCTATTATTATGGCGGTGGCTGTGGTGCTGGTGAATGGATTGAAGCGGCTGAAGCACAACGTGAAGCTGAAGAGGCTAAAAATCAAGAACCTAGAGGCAAGTCTTTTGCGGGTTATGACCAACAACATGAATATGATGATGTAGACGAAGATGATTTTGCCCCATTTGTAGAAGCTATTGAATTAGGCTATTTCAACAATAGTCCAGTTGTTGTGTCTCGTTCTAATCATACGGCTGCCGAATCTAGCAGTAGTGATACTATCGCATCTGTGAGCAGTACACCTAAAGCAAGCAAAGGCTTTGGACCTAAAAAAACTACAAAATCTACGGCTAAAGGAAGTGAAGGGGATGGTAAATATCCTCGTCGTGTACCAAAGGATGCACCTACTGATGAAGGCATGATTTTAGGACCTAAAATTGAAGGGGTCACATCTAAAATCATGGGCACCTTGGATACACCTAGTGTAATTTTTGAAGGTGTCTTTGTTGGTTTAGATAAACGTGATACTAAGACGGGTAAAAGTATCGTTAACGGCAGCATTGTAGATGATACAAATAGCATTAAATTTATCAAGTTTACGAACAGTCCTGAAGAAGGGGATGAATTACTAAAACAACTAAAAGGCTTACAACGGGTTCGCGTACAAGGTAGTGTTAGCTTTGATGATCGTTTTGACAAGGATTATATTCTTTCTATTCGCAGTATTGAAGCAATAGAAACTACTAGTGTGGAACGAACTGAAAATCGTCCGGACTCTCGTGTGGAACTCCACTTACATACCAAGATGAGTGATAAAGATGCTCTTGTATCTGTAAAAGACTTGTTTAAAACAATTAAAAAATGGGGCCATCCTGCGGTGGCTATTACGGACCATGGCGTAGTACAAGCCTTCCCAGAAGCGCAAGCTCTTGGTAAGGAGTTAGGTGTTAAAGTTATCTATGGTGTAGAAGGTTACCTCATCGAAGATGAAACGGTAATAAAAGATGAAGAGCCTGTACTAGATAAAAAGAAAAAGAAAGAAAAAGATAAACGTTACCATATTATTTTATTAGCTAAGAATATGGTTGGTTTGCGTAATTTATATAAAATGATTTCCATTTCTCACCTTGAACATTACAAAGTTCGTCCGCGTTTGCCTCGCTCCGTTATTGAAGAACATCGTGAAGGTATTATCATCGGTTCTGCCTGTGAAGCAGGGGAGCTTATGCAATCCATTGTTCGTGGAGCTACAAAAGAAGAGCTTTTGGAAGTAGCATCCTTCTACGATTATCTTGAGATTCAACCACATACTAACAATACGTTTTTGGTTCGTAAAGGTCTCATGCCCGACGAGCAGGCACTTATTGATATGAATAAGACCGTTATCGAATTAGGAGAAGCCTTAAACAAACCTGTATGTGCTACTTGTGACGTTCACTACCTGACACCAGAAGAAAAAATTTATCGTGAAATCATGTTAACTGCATGTGGTTATCCAGATGCAGACGAACAGCCAGATTTACATTTACGTACTACAGATGAAATGCTTGCGTCCTTCCCTTATTTAAGCGAAGAGAAAGCATACGAAGTAGTCGTTACTAATACACGTGCTATTAATGATAGCATTGAAGATATTAAGCCAGTGCCTGATGGTACATATTCACCTAAGATTGAAGGTGCTGACGAAGCTTTCACAGAAATGTGCTATAGAAATGCGAAGGCTATTTATGGTGATCCATTGCCTCGTGTCGTACAAGAACGTCTCGATTATGAATTGGATTGTATTATTTCCAATGGTTACGGCGTATTGTATTACATCGCTCATAAGCTGGTAAAAAAATCTCTTGATGATGGGTATCTCGTAGGTTCCCGTGGTTCCGTAGGGTCATCCTTTGCCGCTACCATGTCTGAGATTACAGAGGTAAACCCATTACCGCCTCATTATGTATGCCCTAACTGTAAATATTCAGAATTCTTTGAAAAGGGTGAATATGCAGGGGGCTTTGACTTGCCTCGTAAAGACTGTCCTGAATGCGGTCATGCTTTACAAACAAATGGTCACGATATTCCATTTGCTATTTTCCTTGGTTTCGAAGGTGATAAGGTTCCAGATATTGACCTTAACTTCTCTGGTGATTACCAAGCAAAAGCTCACAAATATACGGAAGAACTATTTGGCCGTGATAATGTATTTAAAGCAGGTACAATCGGCACTATAGCTGATAAAACTGCTTTTGGTTATGTTAAAAAGTACGCCGAAATTAGAGACATTCAAGCTCGTAATGGTTTTTTTGAACATTTAGCAAAGGGCTTTACAAATGTGAAGAATACTACAGGCCAACATCCTGGTGGTATTATGGTATGTCCTCGAGATATGGATGTGCATCACTTTACGCCAATTCAACATCCAGCTAATAAAAAGGAAAGTGGCGTATTAACGACACACTTTGATTATCACTCCATTGAAGGTCGTATGACTAAGCTTGATATTCTGGGCCATGATGATCCGACCATTATTCGTATGTTAGAGGATTTGACTGGTATCGATGCTAAGACAATACCATTTGATGATCCAAAGACATTAAGCTTGTTCTCCTCTACAGAGGGGATTGGTTTAACACCTGAGCAATTGCAAGGTGACCAAGTAGCTAGCTTGGCTGTTCCAGAATGTGGCACGAAATTCGTACGGGGCATGCTTGAAGACTCTCGTCCCCAAACATTCTCTGATTTAGTTCGTATTTCTGGCTTTTCACATGGTACAAACGTATGGCTTGACAATGCGCAAGATCTCATTAAAAATGGTACTTGTAAGTTGAATGAAGCCATTTCAACACGTGACGACGTAATGAACTTCTTGATTCATCGTGGTATGGATAGAAAACATAGTTTCTTCGTAATGGAAAACGTTCGTAAAGGTAAGGGTATTGAAAAACGAAATAAACAAGGGCAAGCTACGACGGAATTTGAAGCAGAAATGCGTGAAAATAATATTCCTGAATGGTTTATTGAATCTTGTAAAAAGATTTCCTATCTATTCCCACGGGCCCATGCGGTAGCTTACGTAATGATGGCTTTCCGTATTGCTTGGTTTAAGGTATATCATCCATTGGCATTTTATGCAGCTTACTTCTCCATTCGTGCGAAAGCCTTCGATTTACGGATCATGACAGGGGACCTCAAAACACAATTGACCGAGTTTAACCGTATCAAGGCTCTTGATCGTGCTGCCAGTCCTAAAGATAAGGACCTTATGAGTGCCTTGGAAGTATCTATGGAGATGTATCAACGGGGCTATCGTTTTATTAATGTAGATATTCAACATTCCGAAGCTAGACGCTTTAGTATTAAGGATGGCGCTTTATTGCCACCATTCTTAGCCATTGATTCTCTAGGTGAAACAGTGGCTGATGCTATCGTCGAGGAAAGAAATGAACGTCCATTTACATCTCTAAAAGACTTACAACGCCGTTGTAAAGTATCAAATACCATCATTGATCTTATGAAAGACCTCAAATGCTGTGGTGAACTTCCTGAAGACGAACAAATGTCACTGTTTGGAGCATAATAAAATATAAGATAAGACTTAAATACAAAGTAAGCACTATATACCAAATGTTGATATAGTGCTTATTTTTATGTAGTTTGCTACAATATAATTAATATATATCATTGGTGCAAGGGAGTGTTATGTAATGATAAGTGGGGTATTAAAAGTTTTAGGAATCAACTCATCGGATTGTAATGATTATAAAGAACCCAAAATAAATTTGGAAGGTAATAATAGTGAATCTAACATCACTGAGGAAGTGCAAAATCACGATGTTGAACTAGAATTTTGGGATATTGAGTCTGAGGATACACCAGTACTAGAAGAATCAGATATTCCAGGTGTATACTTTAATGAATTCCTGGAATATGTAGATGAAGAGGGGAATATATTATCTCCATCAGAGGTCGATGCGATACGGTATAAAGAGGATTACGAGGATGACTATTATAGATAGAAAAAATTAAAGTGTAATTTTTATCTTGTTATTATATTAAAGTAAGTTGGTGAATTATGAGAGTTCCAATATATGAAGCTTTAGCACACTATAAAAAAAATGAAGAGCTACCTTATACAGAATATTTTGGATTAGGATTTTTTTCTGATATATCATTAGCTGAAGAGGCTCTAGTTGAATCTAAAATATTGTCTGGATTTTCTAAGTTAAATGATGATTCCTTTTCTATAAAAACTCACTATTTAAATGATTGTACTCATATAGGTGATGATATTAACTATGAAATAGTAAATAACAAAATTTATGGTATTTGGTATGATTACGATATAGATCCATATTATTCCAGTTCTGGATACATAGGTTTATTTAGCACTTTAGAATATGCAGAGAAAGCATTAGATTGGTATAAGACCTGGGATATATTTAATGTATATGGTTTAGATTGTTTAGGAATTGATACAATTACTCTCAATTTAAGGGGCTGGACTGAAGGTTTTATAACAGTATATGATTAAAATTATGCAATAAAAGAGGTGTCATCATTTGATGACGCCTCTTTTTGAAAGTTTTGCAGTTTATTTATTTTGGCAGATTTTGTAAATTGGCAATATTAGTATAGGGATTTATATTTCATCCAGTTTGTTTTGGCCATTTCTTTAAGCTCTGTACCACGGCCATCAAGGATTGCATTGATCAAGTATTTGCTGAAGCCCTTAGCTTGTTGATATGCAATTTTAGGAGGCATAGCAAGTTCTTGTTTATCTACGCGAACATTAACGATGACTGGGCCATTATGGTTAAGGGCTTCCATGATTTTTTCATCAACTTCGCTAGAGTTATGAATGCTCACACCTTTGATACCAGCAGCTTCAGCAAGTTTACCGAAATCTGGATTTACAAAGTCTGTAGCGTAGTCTAGATAACCAGAAGCTTTCATTTCCATAGCGATAAAGCTAAGTTCTTCGTTATTGAATACAAAGATTTTAACAGGTAAGTTAAGTTGTTTTAATGTTAACATTTCGCCCATCATCATTGTAAAGCCACCATCACCAGAGAGGGAGATGACTTGACGGTTAGGACATGCATTTTGAGCGCCAATAGCATGCATCATAGCATTCGCCATAGACCCATGGTTATAGGAACCTAAGATGCGACGTTTACCATTTGTTTTTAAGTGACGAGCAGTCCAAATAACTGGAGTACCTACGTCAAAGGTAAAGATTGCGTCTTCTGCTGTTAGTTTATTGAGGCGATTTACGAAGTATTGAGGGTGAATTGCTACACCATCTGGTTCAGCTACGGCATAACTATCTAAATCAGCTCTAAATTTTGTATATGCTTTACGTACAGTATCAATAAATTCAGTATCACCACGTTGGCCTACAAGAGGTAATAATTCTTTTAACGTATCTTTTACAGTACCAATGATACCTTGTGTAAGAGGTACGCGACGACCTAAAGCGCTAGGATCTCTATCTACTTGTATTACTTTCGCATTTTCTGGATAGAATGGACGGTAAGGGAAGTCTGTACCAAGCATTACCAATGTATCACATTGTTCAATAGCACGGTAGCCAGATGTATAGCCTAATAGGCCAGTCATACCTACATCATATGGATTATCCCATTCAACCCATTCTTTACCTCTGAAAGCATGTACAACCGGTGCTTGTAAGCGTTTTGCTAATTCTACTACTTCGTCATGAGCACCTTCACAGCCGGCACCACAGAATAGGGTAATACGTTTGCCTGTTTCTAAATGAGCCGCCATTTCTTCAATATCTTCTCGTTGTGGAACGATATGAGGTAAACGAGGTGGGTTCCACACAGGTAATTCATCAATTTCCATTTCCATAACTGCAACGTCCCCAGGAAGAACGATAACAGCAACATCTTGGTTACCAACAGCAGCGTTCATAGCACGGAATAGAATTTCCGGCATTTGCTTAGGATTGGATACAAGTTCGCAGAAACAAGAACATTCTTTGAATAGATTTTCTGGATGTGTTTCTTGAAAATAGTTCAAACCTACTTCAGATTGAGGAATGTGAGAAGCAATGGCCAATACTGGAACACGATTGCGATGGCAGTCGAAGAGACCATTAATCAAGTGTAAGTTGCCAGGACCAGAGCTACCAGCACATACAGTTAGTTTATGAGTTAGGGATGCTTCTGCACCGGCAGCAAAGGCTGCTGTTTCTTCATGTCGTACATGTTCAAAAGCAATTTTACCATTGCGGCGTAAACTATCATTTACAGAGTTTAGACTATCTCCAGTGATACCGTAAATGCGTTCGATGCCCGCATTGGCTAAGACTTCTATAAGTACATCAGAAATTCGTTTTTTTGCCATATTATCACCTATATTTAATAATTACTATCATTAAAATATGGTTATCCAAACCATATATACTATATTAGACTTGTTTAACTTGTAATTATGTGATAAAAGTTACTATTTACTGTATACATAGTTTATATATGTTTATATTAAAAGTAAATATATATTATTATTTATATTGTTCTAGTATTTGTGTTCTAAAAATTATATTTTAATTAAATTATTTAATATTCTTTCTCAATACAAAACTATTATTCTTGCATAACATTAATAAAAGTGTTACTATTAATTCATAAACAAAATAGATAAGTCTTTGGGGATAGGTGAAATTCCTTACCGGCGGTAAAGTCCGCGAACCTTTTTGGTATGAATCGGTGCAATTCCGATACCGACAGTAGAGTCTGGATGAGAAAAGACGAGGCACGTTTGTTGTGCGCATTTATGATGACCCAAGGACTATGTAATAGTCCTTTTTTTATTGAGGTGATATGGTGGATGACGTAGTATATATGAAGCGCGCCATTGAACTGGCAAAATTAGCCACAGGTCACACCTCACCAAATCCTTTGGTTGGTGCTGTTGTGGTAAAAGATAATACAATAATCGGTGAAGGTTATCACCATAAAGCTGGTACAGCTCATGCTGAGGTGCATGCACTAAATCAAGCAGGTGATAATGCCAAAGGTGCTACTTTATACGTAACATTAGAGCCATGTTCCCATTATGGAAAAACACCACCTTGTGCGCTTCGTATCATTGAGGCTGGTATAGCTAAAGTAATAGTAGGTAGTACAGATCCAAATCCACTAGTTTCTGGAAAGGGAATGGAGTTACTTCGTGAAGCAGGTATTGAGGTTGTTTGCCCCGTATGTAGTGATGAATGTGCTGAACTAAATGAGCATTTCTTTACCTATATACAGACAGGTAAGCCTTTTGTCACTCTAAAAAGTGCTATGTCACTAGATGGGAAAATTGCTACATCTACTGGACAATCTCAATGGATTACAAATGAGTCCTCTCGTCGCGATGGACATGTGTTACGTGCCACGCATGATGCCATGCTTGTTGGAATTGGTACAATTTTGGCAGATAATCCACAGTTAAATTGTCGTTTAACGGATAGTGAATTATCAGATGCGTTATTAGATAAAAGCATACTTGATGAACCGATTACGATTCATCAACCAGATGTAATTATCTTGGATAGTCTTGGTAGAACACCTACTACTAGTCGCGTCTTTGAAATAAATAATCGTAAGATTCATATATTCGTATCTAAAGGTTGTCCTAAGGATCGGATACAAGCCTTAGAACAAGTTGGTGCTCAAGTAACCGTAGTAGAATCTATTTCTACTCGTAAAAGCAAGAGCACAGACATTGTCATAGATATTAAGAAATTATCTATCGATGATATTCTTAGAAAACTAGGTGAACTAGGTTACACATCTATTCTTGTTGAAGGTGGATCTGCAATTATCAGTTCCTTTGTGGAAACGAAGAACTTTGATAAGGTCGTAACATATATTGGAAATACCATTATTGGTGGTAACGATGCAACACCTGCTGTAGGAGGTCGAGGTTTTGAAAGTTTAGAGGTTTCACCGCAATTAACTTTCACCAAGACTAAAGTATTAGATAATAACATTCGCATTGAAGCATATCGTCAAGGAAGGAGGGGCGCTTATGTTCACGGGAATCGTTGAAGAAATCGGCCGCATCGAAAACATAAAAAAGGGCCCTAAATCCTTAGCCATAACAATTCGAGGAGAAAAAATTTTTAGCGATTTAAAAGTTGGTGATTCCGTAGCTGTTAATGGGGTGTGCTTGACGGCCACAACGATTGGCAATAGTATATTTACAGCGGATGTGATGCCAGAATCCATTAAGATGACTACGTTTACTAATTTGAAAGTCCATCAACCAGTCAACTTAGAGCGATCTATGCTTGCTAATGGTAGATTTGGTGGTCATATTGTGGCAGGCCATGTAGATGGTACAGGTCGTATTATTAATCGTGAACAAACCGATAATGCCATTATCTTTACTATCGAAGCTCCAAAATCTGTTATGGATTATGTTATCTATAAGGGCTCCATTACCATCGATGGAATTAGCCTCACAATTATGCGACGAACAGACAGTAGTTTTTCCGTCTCTATCATTCCTCACACTTTGAGTGAAACCATTTTAGGTTTTGCTCATATTGGAACAGAGGTCAATTTAGAAACGGATATTGCTGGACGATATATTCGTCATTTTATGAATCTTGGTAGTGAACCTACCGAAGAAAAGCCTAAAAAATCTATGCAATCCCTCTTAGTAGAGAATGGATTTATATAAGTAAGGAGCGTTCCTATGAGCGAACAATTACATTCTATTAATGAGGTCTTACAAGACCTTAAAGCTGGTAAACCTGTTATTATCGTTGATGATGAAAGCCGTGAAAACGAAGGCGATCTTATCATTGCTGCAGAGTTTGCGACGCAAGAAAATATTAACTTCATGGTTAAATACGCCCGCGGTATCGTATGTACGCCTATGCGCCGCGAAGCGTTAGAAAAACTTGGCATTCCTGCAATGGTTACCAAAAATACTGATAACCATGAAACTGCTTTTACTGTGACTGTGGATCATGTAGATACTACAACAGGCGTGTCTCCTGCAGAGCGTGCTTATACAATTCAAAAACTATTAGATCCTAATGCGAAACCTCAAGACTTCCGTCGTCCAGGGCACGTATTCCCACTTGTATATAAAGAGGGCGGTGTACTGGTACGTCAAGGTCATACTGAGGCATCTATCGACCTTTGCCGTTTAGCAGGTTTACAGGAGGCTGCCGTTATTTGTGAAATTACAAAAGATGATGGTGACATGGCCCGTTTACCTGATTTGATGAAATTTGCTAAGGAGCATGATTTGAAAATTGCTTCTGTAGCAGAACTTATTGAATATCGTAAACAACATGAAGATATGGTTGAGCTTGGTGCTTGTTCTAAGTTGCCTACTAAATTTGGTGATTTTAATATTTTTGTATTTAAAAATGAATTAGATCATAAAGAGCATTTAGCTATCGTAAAGGGTAATGTTCAAGATTGTAGCAATGTGCTTGTCCGTATTCATTCTGAATGTTTAACAGGCGATGTATTTGGTTCTAAGCGCTGTGATTGTGGTGAACAATTAGACAATGCGTTGCGCGCTATTGAAAAAGAAGGCAAAGGCGTTGTTGTATATATGCGACAAGAGGGCCGTGGCATTGGTTTGACCAATAAAATTAAAGCCTATGCATTACAAGAACAGGGCCTTGATACAGTAGAAGCAAATGAACAATTAGGCTTCCCTGCAGATATGCGTGAATATTCCTTAGCGGCTCAAATTATCCGTTTCTTGGGTATTAAAAGCATCCGCTTATTAACTAACAATCCCGAAAAGCGTCATGGCTTAGAACATTGGGGAATCAATGTAACTAGCCGTGTACCACTCATCATTGCTGCAAATAAATTTAATGCAGGCTATTTAAAAACAAAAGAAGAAAAAATGGGTCATATGTTAGAAGACTAATTAACTTTCACCATATAACTCGGTCGTTACATATATATTTCCTTAGATGGAATAGAGGAGGTCAACATAATGATGGTTCAAGAAGGTAACTTATTAGGTACTGGTAAGAAATTTGCTATTATCGGTTCTCGTTTCAACGAGTTCATTACATCTAAATTAATCGGAGGCGCTGAAGATTGTTTACTTCGTCACGATGTTAAACAAGAGGATATTACAGTAATTTGGGTTCCAGGTGCTTATGAGATTCCTTTGATTGCTAAGAAAACAGCTTTATCTGGTCGTTATGATGCAGTTATTTGTGTAGGTGCTGTTATTCGTGGAGCCACTACTCATTATGACTATGTATGCAACGAAGTGGCTAAAGGTATCGCACATGTATCTTTGGAAACTGGTATTCCTGTTATGTTTGGTGTAGTAACTACTGAAAACATTGAGCAAGCTATTGAACGTGCTGGTACAAAAGCGGGTAATAAAGGTTATGATTGTGCTATGGGTGCAATCGAAATGGTTAATCTTATCGATCAAATCTAAGAATTGTATATAACACTCAGTATCTTATGGTACTGAGTGTTTTTATATCATCGAAAATATGTTCTTTTAACTTTAAATCATACTAGACGAACATATATTCTCTATTATTGAAAGTTAAATATTTGACATGATATACTATATAAGCAATATAAAAATAATACCTTAATAAAATAAGTAGAAATAAGGAATGATAGAATGGATTATATAAAACGTTTTACAACCCGAGAAGGGGTTCGTATGTCTTTAGCTGTAACAACAGATACAGTTGAAACGGCTCGTGTACGTCATGATTTATGGCCTGTAGCAACAGCTGCTTTAGGTCGTGCTATGACGGGAGCTATTTTGTTGGCTGGTGATTTTAAAAACCATGAAAACGTAAGTCTTCGTATTAAAGGTGATGGTCCACTAGGTGTAGTTCACGTAGATGCATTTTCTGATAATACGGTTCGAGGCTATGTAGATGAGCCACATGTTGATGTACCTTTAAAGCATGCTGGTAAGCTTGATGTAGGTGCTGCCGTAGGTCATAATGGTGAAGTACAAGTTACGCGATTTACACAATTAGCGCAAGACTATACTTCTACAAGCCCGATTCAAAGTGGTGAAGTAGCAGAGGATTTGGCATATTATTTATATGCATCTGAACAAGTACCGTCTACGATTAGTTTAGGTGTATTAGTAGATCCAGATTACCATACAGTTGTAGCTGGAGGTTTTATCGTACAAGCCTTACCGGATGCTACAGATGAAGCATTAGCACAAGTAGAAAAGAATATTAATGAACTTGGTCCTATTACAGAATATTTGAAAGCAAATCCAGATGGTAAAGGTCTTATGGAACGCGTTCTCGATGGTTTAACTGTGAATGAAGTATATAATGAACCAATTCATTTCCAGTGTCGTTGTGGTCGTGATCGCTTTGCCAGTGTGCTAATGACATTACGTGAAGAAGATAAGAATGCTATTTTGGAAGATGACGTAACAGAGCTTGTTTGCCATTATTGTAATGAAAAATATCATTTCACACGTGAAGAGTTACAAAATATGTTCACCCAAAAAGGTCCAATTCAATAAAAACTTTATAATATGTAGAAAAAATACAGGCTACTAGGTTTTTCCTATAGCCTGTTTTTCTATTCTATGAGAAAATAAAAGATAGAGTTATTAATAATAGGAGGTCACAATGAGTGCAATTGGCGTAATTGGTGGTACTGGTGTTTATGATCCGTCCATCTTTGAAAATATACATGAAGAATCCTTAATGACACCATATGGTGAAATAGATTATGTACAAGGTACATACCATGGGAAAACTGTAATCTTTGTAGCTCGTCACGGCAAAGATCATACAATTCCTCCACACAAAATTAACTATCGTGCTAATATTTGGGGCCTCAAAAAACTAGGCGTTACATTTATTATCTCCACGACAGCAGTAGGTTCTTTAAATGAGAACTTTAAGCCAGGTCATTTTGTGTTGACTGATCAATTCTTAGATTTCACAAAGAACCGCATCACTACGTTTTATGAAGGTGGGGACCGTCCAGTGGCACATCTTGATGTAACAAACCCATACTGCCCTGAATTGCGTGATATCCTTCAAAAGGTAGGTACGGAACAAGGCCTTACGATACACAATGGCGGTACCTATGTATGTACTGAGGGACCTCGTTTTGAGACTCCTGCAGAAATTAAAATGTTCCACATGCTCGGTGGCGATACAGTAGGTATGACAAATGTACCGGAAGTAAATTTAGCGAATGAAGCTGAAATGGCATATGCTACGATCTCTATGATTACCAACTATGCAGCAGGTATTTCTGAATCTGCTTTGACACATGCGGAAGTTGTAGAAATGATGGGCAATATGGCGGCGCAACTAAAATCTCTTATCTTAGGTGCTATTGATGCAATCGATGTGGATGTTCGTTATGATGCGCATAATCGCATGCATGAATATGGTGGTTTTAAGCTATAATCAACTCATAATGATACACAATAGTTCATCGAAGGAGAAGTTATGATTAATATTGAATGGCGTAAAGATACGCTGGTACTATTAGATCAAACTAAATTGCCTACTGAAATTACATACGTTCACTGTACAGATTGGCGCCAAGTGGCCGAAGCTATTAAAATGCTTCGCGTTCGTGGCGCACCTGCTATTGGCGTAGCTGCTAGTTATGGTCTCATTTTAGCTGCTATGGAAGCAGGACGTTTAGAGGCGCCATTTAGTGAACAACTTACAAGCTTATATGAGTTTAGTGAGATCTTAAAAGAAACTCGCCCTACGGCAATCAACTTAGCTTGGGCTGTAGATCGTGTAATTTCTCTTGTGAAAACTAATGTTGACAGTATGTCCTCAATGAGTGAAGTAGTAGACCTCATTACAAAAGAGGCTATTATCATTCACGAAGAAGATGTGTCTTTGAATAGACGTATGGCCGAAGCAGGCTCTACATTATTTGAAGGTAAAAAGAATATTCGCATCTTAACTCATTGTAATGCGGGTGCACTAGCTACAGGTGGTCTAGGAACAGCACTTGGTGTTGTTCGTAAATTACATGAAAATGGACAACTGGAACGCGTGTATGCTGATGAAACACGTCCATTATTACAAGGTGCTCGACTTACAGCCTTTGAACTTCACGAGGATGGTATTCCTATTACTCTTGAAACAGATAATATGGCCGCCTATGCGATGCAACATGGGTTAATTGATGCTGTTATCGTCGGTGCTGACCGCATCACTACAAAAGGGGATGTAGCCAATAAGATTGGTACCTATGGTGTGGCTGTACTAGCTAAATTCCACAATATTCCGTTTTATGTAGCCGCTCCTTATAGTACATTTGACTTTACTCTGGAAAATGGTGGAGATATTCCTATTGAGATGCGCAATGATGATGAAGTAACAGCTTTACACGGTGTTCAAATAGCCCCTAGTGGTATTGGTGTACTTAATCCTGCATTCGATGTAACACCTCATGAATTTGTAACAGCGATTATCACCGAAGAGGGAGTATTGACTCCAAATTATGAAGAGTCAATTGGTAAGCTACGCCAGATTGTAGAATCTAAATAATTTATGATTTTAATAATGTAGCTTATTAAGAAGCATTCGATATATAAGTAATTTATTATCTATATAAGCAATATATTATCTATATAAGTAAGTATCTATAACGATATTAACAAAATTATATAGTATCAATAAATCTAAGTAGATTTACTATCAACTATTTATTCTATTGTATCTACTTGTATGAGTAAAAGGAGATATTATGCAATCTTTAATTAGAGACATAAATTTAGCAACAGAAGGTCGCAAAAAAATTGATTGGGTTTCTAACTTTATGCCTACATTAAACACATTAGGTGACCGTTTTGAAGCAGAACAAACTTTCAAAGGCCAAACAATTGTTGTTAGTGTTCACTTGGAAGCAAAAACAGCATACCTTGCGACTGTATTAAAACGCGGTGGTGCAGATGTAATTGTAACGGGCTCCAATCCGTTGTCTACACAAGACGATGTAGCTGCAGGTCTTGTAGATATGGGCATTACTGTATATGCTTGGTACGATTGTACTGATGAAGAATATTTTAACTTCCTCCATAAAGCACTTGATCATAAACCACATATTATCATTGATGATGGTGGTGATTTAGTAAATCTATTGCATACTACACGTCAAGATGCAAAAGAACGTTTGTTAGGGGGGAGTGAAGAAACCACAACAGGTGTACATCGTTTATATGCATTAGAGAACGCTAAACAATTAACATTCCCTATGATTGCTGTAAATGACTCTTACTGTAAATATCTTTTCGATAATCGCTATGGTACAGGTCAGTCCGTTTGGGATGGTATCATGCGCACTACGAACTTGACTGTAACAGGCAAGAACGTTGTTGTTGCTGGTTATGGCTGGTGTGGTAAAGGCGTTGCGATGCGCGCAAAAGGCCTTGGTGCACACGTATATGTAACTGAAGTAGATCCAATTAAAGCTATAGAGGCTGTATTTGATGGTTTCAAGGTATTGCCTATGATTGAAGCCGCTAAGGTTGGCGATATCTTCTGTACTGTAACAGGTTGTAAAGATGTTATTGTAAAAGAACATTACAAAGTGATGAAAGATAAAGCTATCTTATGTAATGCTGGTCACTTTGACTGCGAAGTGAATGTTTCTGATCTTACTGAACTTGCTATAAGCCACGAAAGGGTTCGCCAAAACATCGAAGGCTATACTATGTCTGATGGTCGTAAACTCTATGTATTGGCTGAAGGCCGTCTAGTAAACCTTGCAGCTGGCGATGGTCACCCTGCAGAAATTATGGACTTGTCATTTGCTATGCAAGCCCTTGCTGCAGAGTATATCTTGAAAAACGGTAAAGAAATGGATCCAAAAGTATACGTATTGCCTCATGAATTAGATGTGGAAATCGCTAAACTTAAATTGAACTCCATGGGCTATGATTTAGATTCTTTAACACAAGAACAAATCGATTATCTAACAAAAGTAAACTAATACTGTATTGAAATATAATAGTTTCTGTAATACATTTTGTATCTAAACTATTACTAGCTTTCAAATTAAACAAATATAACCGAGCTATCATGGCTCGGTTATACCTATGAGGGAAGACTATGTCTGAATTATTGATTACTCATGTAGACGTCCTCACCGATGAGGGGGTTTTAAAAAATCATGCCATTGAAATTAATAATGGTTATATTACAGCTATTTTAAACGATAGAGAAGCTGAAAAGGTAAAAGACTCTGCTAAGGAAGTACTAGACGGTAAAGGTCAATTGGCTACGCCAGGTCTTGTAAATACACATACTCATATTGCGATGGGTCTATTTAGAAACTATGCAGATGATCTTGAGCTTATGGAATGGCTTGAAACGGCTATTTGGCCAACAGAAGCAAAATTAAATGACGATTATGTACGGTACGGCACACAACTCGGTATTGCTGAAATGTTGCGCACTGGCACCACTACATTTAGCGACATGTATTTCTTTATGAATACTACTGCTGAGGTGGTAAAAGAAACAGGTATTCGCTCTGTATTGTCACGTGGCTTAGCCGGTGTATCCCCAACAGCAGATCAAGCATTAGTTGAAAATGCTGACTTATTCCGCACTTGGAACGGCTTTGATAATGACCGCATCAAAGTATTGCTTGGACCACATGCACCATATACTTGCCCTGATGATTATATGGAAAAGGTGATTGCCTTATCGCATGAATTAAATTGTGGTATTCATATGCACTTGTCCGAAACAAAAGGAGAAGTGGAGAATGTTATGAAAGCTACTGGTAAGACACCAATTGCGCATATGCATGATTTAGGTTTATTCTGGAATACTACCTTAGCCGCACACTGCGTTCATGTGACAGACGAAGATATGGCTATTATGGCTGAAAATAATGTAGCCGTAGCTCATAACCCACAATCTAATTTAAAATTAGCTAGCGGTATTGCACCAGTACCTGAAATGATTGCCAAAGGTATTACGGTTGGTCTTGGTACAGATGGCTCCGCTTCTAATAATAATGCTGATATGCTTGAAGAAGTACGTCTTGCAGCAACATTACATAAAGCACGTCTTTATGATCCAAAGGCTATTCCTGCTCAAGCAGCATGGAACATGGGCACTGTAGAAGGTGCAAAGGCGTTGGGATATACAGATCTTGGAGTACTAGCTAAAGGCTATCGTGCAGATATTGTGTTATATGACGTATCTGGTATGCACTGGATGCCTCGTTACAATGATTTAGCAGCTCTTGTATACTCTGCTAATAGCTCCGATGTAAATACTACAATTGTGGGTGGTAAAGTTCTTATGAAAGACAAAGAACTGCTTACAATTGATGAAGAAAAACTACGGGCAGAGATTGATAAAGCTCAGGTATATTTTAGTAATTAGCAGTCAATCTAAACACAAAACCCACTCATGATAATCATAGAGTGGGTTTTGTGTTATATATTATATAGATTTATTTAATTGCTTTCACCAAGAACATGGGTACAGGAATATAAAACTCGTCTTCCTCATTGTAAATACGCGGACCTACAGTTAGATCAATGGTAACAGAACTAGCACCTAATTTAGTAAGTAGTTCTTTATCCCATTGAGGTCGTGTATAAGACGAAATGTCGAGCATATGATAAATGGTATGACACCGTTCTTTTAATTCGTTGCTTACATGTTCATGGGCATGATGAACAGATTGTGGTACATTATGATGATTACGAGCATGTTCCGCATCATAGTTTAAAATCAAACCGCCTGGGCGAATGACGCGAAACCATTCGGCATAGGCTTTGTCAGGATGGGGTAAATTCCACGTTACATTTCTGGCCACAACGATATCAAAGGTATTAGTATCAAATCCTAGATTCTCTGCATCCATCACAGAAAAGGTTGCATCACAATCGAGGGACTCTGCTAGTTGATTTGCCTCATCTATCATATTAGGTGTAATATCAATGCCATGCACTGTATGACCAAGCTGAGATAGTATAATACTAAAAAAGCCGGCTCCACATCCAATATCCAATATTCGTAAAGATCTATCAGAATCAAATATATGACAAGTTAATTCTTCTCTCCATAATTTTAGTTTGGGACTTTCTAATTCTTTTGCACGTAAAGCGCCAAAATCGTGAGATCGATCTGCCCAATAGGCTGTAATAAATTCTTTATCATCCTTCATAGGATGGTTGCGTTCAAAAGTATCATTCATAATTTAGTTCTCCTCATATTCTATAGTATGTATAGTACCATAAAATAATAATGAACTATACAGCAAAAATCACATTAACTCCATAAATACTTACTATTAGATATGATATAATACTCCTATGTTTTTATTTTACTGAAAGGGCAGGGGCTATGATATTACAGACTGGACAACGTACAGATATTCCTGCTTTTTATGGGCAATGGCTAATCAATCGTATACGTGAAGGATTTGTAGATGTTCGTAACCCTTATAATCCCCTACAGGTGACACGGTATCCAATTAATCAAGAGGTGGTAGATGGTATTGCATTCTGTACAAAGAATCCTTTACCGTTTATTCCACTACTAAATGAAATTGTTGATTACAGACAATACTGGCATATGACTATAACGCCTTATGGAACCGATATTGAACCCTACGTGCCAACTTATGCGTCTGTTATAGAAGGATTTAAACATATTTCTAAACAGCTTAATTCTCAATCTATGGTGTGGCGCTATGATCCTATCATTTTAACTAATGAATATACCGTTGATTTTCATTGTGAAAGCTTTTACAAAATGGCTCAAGCCCTTAAAGGTTATACAGATACAGTTGTTGTTAGCTTTTTAGATATATTTGATAAGGTGGTTCAGAATTTTCCAGAAGGATATAGACCAAGTTTAGATATTCAAACTAAGATCATTAAAGAATTTGTTTCCATAGCTCATTCCAATCATATGAATCTTAAAACCTGTGGAGAAGGAGTTATCTTTAAAGAGCTTGGTGCTGATACAGAGGGGTGTTTAACCTTAGATTGTTATGAAAGTGCCTGGAATATAAAATTAAAAGCACCTAAACGCGCGCCAGCACGACCAGAATGTAATTGTTATTTACATGGTGATATTGGTGCCTACGATAGCTGTAGCCACTTTTGTCGTTATTGTTATGCTAATACTAATCGAGCGGTGGTTCGATATAATCGTTTACATCATGATCCAAATTCTAGTTTACTTATTGGAAGACTTTCAAAAAGAGAAATTATTAAAGAAAGTACGGAAAAGAGCTGGATTATAAACGAAACTGTAACACAGGATAGCTTATTTTAGAGAGAATTACGAGGAATTACTAAAATAAATGAATTGACTTATCGTGTAAAATAGATACCAAAGGGGTTGTCAAGCAGGTATCTCAGGAATATAAGAGAGTGTAAATGTATTTTTTGTTTAGTTTAAAAGGAGGTGCATTTATGATAACGTATAAGAAAGATAGTAAAGATAATTTACTATCACCTGACTCGTCTATGCCCGTGTTAGCAATGTGTTATGACTTTGATAAGACATTAACCCCTGACGATATGCAGGCACAAGGTTTTATTCAATCGGTAGGCTATAACGAAGAGCAAATCAAACAATTTTGGCATGAATCAAATCAATTGGCTAAAAAACATGATATGGATAATAACTTAGCCTATATGTACAAAATGATTCAAGAAGCAGTAGGCCATTTCTATGTAACAAAAGATAAGCTCATGGAATACGGCAATCAAGTAGAATTATACGAAGGGGTACGGACTTGGTTTGAACGCATTTGTCAATATGGCTTAGAACAAGGCGTTAAGATTGAACATTATATTATTTCGTCTGGCTTAAAAGAAATGATCGAAGGCACTGAAATGGCAAAAGAGGGGGCTTTCACCAAAATCTATGCCAGTGCATTTATGTTCGATGATAAAGGTGTAGCTGTTTGGCCCGCACAAGCCATTAACTATACGAATAAGACACAATTTTTGTTCCGCATTCAAAAAGGAATTCTCGATATTAATGATACTGGTGTTAATGATTACATTAAGCCTGAAAATCAACGTGTGCCGTTCCGTAACATGATTTATATTGGGGATAGCGATACAGATATTCCTTGTATGAGTCTTGTGAACGCTAATGGAGGTCATTCTATAGGTGTTTATGATCCATTTAAGAAGGATAAAGAAAAGGTATATAAGATTATGCGTCATCATCGTATCCGTTATTATGCACCTGCAGACTATTCTAATGGTTCAAAACTAGATACCTTAGTGAAGCAAATTATTCGTAAAACCGCAGCCTATGAAGTATTAGAAGGCGAATATATTCATTGTAAATACGAAGCCGAGGAGTAATATGGAACAATCTAAATTAACTAGCGAATGGATTCAAACCTTTAACAGATTAGGTTCTGAAGGTAAATTAAAACCTACCGTACCATATCACGATTTATTTAACCGAAAGGAGTTAAAAGGATTTCCGTTACACACATTACCTATGTGGACGGTAAATTTTCCAACAGGTTATATTACGTGTTGTGATCCTCTAGTAACATTGCCAAGCAAACCAGATACATATCTTAGACAGGTAACACCAGGTACGTATTTGTTAGAGACTAAGATAATTGAAATGGAACCAAATGAGTATCGTTATGTAGCTAGTCGAGTTGTTTTTAGTGGCAATGAGCCTGTATACTATGAATTAGCATTAAAAGGGACAGAGGACTTAACCGATTTAGATGATGGAGATACCTATATTGGATTTACTGTAGATTCGGGTTTAGCTACAATTGTAGATGCACAAACAATTGAAACATATAATAAGTTTTATGAACAATGGCATATAAACTATCCTGAAAAAAATATATACGATGACTATTATAGTGATTTATTCCAATTAAATGCTATGGCCTATCCACAATACCAACGTTCTAAAGGTGATTGGATTAACTTTACAATTCCTGATACAGAATTGACAGTACCGATGATTCAATCTGGATTTGGTGATGGTTTATATCCAGTATACTGGGCATTTGATAAAGATGGTCAAATCTGTCAAATTATTATGGAATACATTGATTGTAGCGAAGCATATGAATAATACACTGGGTGTATAGTTAAGGAACTAATTTTATAAATCAAAATATATAAAAATAAGGCGCTTAGATAACTAAGCGCCTATTAATATGTTTATATTCATCTGAGAAATTAGATACCAAAAACCCAGTTAACTAACACGCGAATAATACTTAAACCAACAACCATTTCAGCAAGAAATCTTAAAGAACTCTCCATGCCATTTCCTAAATGTTTTAAACCGCCAATTTTGGCTTTACTTACAATATCACACCAGCACATAAAATTCCTCCATAAGAGTATGAGTAAATCAGATAATTTATATTACTATTTTACAATCTGATTCTAAAAAATTCAATATAAATTTTATGTAATAATAATACTTTATTGGCATATAGAATAATTAAGAATATGAAAAGTATAGTTTATTTAAAGAATATAAATATGTTAATATGAAATCAACTATTGATGTGTTGTGTAATGGAGTGCTTTATGAGAAAGTTTATATTAAGCTTTGCAATAGCATTGGTTGCATGTAATATAATAGCTGCAAAAGAATATATTACATTAGAATCCCAAACTGGCAATACCATTGTTGATGAAAAAGGACAATGGATATTGGGCCCATATGATAACTTACATGTGGAGTATATAAAAGGATATAATAATAACTATGTATATGGATCATTTTATGAAAATGGTCAAAAACGATATGTAAATTTAGTTGAACTAGCCTATTTACCAGTAGGGTATGAATATGAGTTCTATTATAAATTTGCTAAAGCTTTCACTAATGGGGGCTTTAAATTATTAAACTTAGATGGTACATATGCTATTAATGATGTTATTACTGATTATGATGATTTAAGTGATACTATAATATTAGGTAAAAAAGGAGAATATTGGTATGTATATAATAGAGTAAGCGGCAATCCAATTATTGATAGTCCTATTAGAAGTATCAAAGAGAGTATTACCAAATATTGGTCTAGAAAAGATAAAAAATATCTTTATAAATTATATACTATAGATGATTATACAAAATATCTTACAGAAAATGGTGTTTTACTTAGTGTTGATGAAGCTATAGACCTTATTAACAGTAATGATTATATAGAAATACGTAATAATGATGGTGCGGGAGGTGATTCATATTCTGATGAGAATTTTTATAGTAGAGCTCCATCAGATGTTTATGATTTATTTTCAGAAGTAGATGATAAAGGTAATACTTTATATGGTATGAAGACAAAGGATAATATAATCGTTATTCCTCCTAAATATAAATCTATAAAACATTTAGGTAAAGAGTTTAAGTACTTTGTTGTGACTGATGAAAATAATAGGTATGGTATTGTAGACTCATTAGATCAAACTATAGTTGCTACGAATAACTATTCTTATGAAAGATTAAGTGATCGTAGCTTTATTTTGAAAGATTCATATGGTAATAGTATTTTTAATGCTAGTTCAGGTGTATTTTATGCTGATGTTTTTGATAGTATAGATACATCAAAGCCTAATTATGTATTAAATAAAGTTACTACAGCAACTTATGATAAAATAAAATATGTAATTGATACAAACTCAGGTTATAAATTATTTAAATTACCACATTATGATGACGATATAACATCATTTTATAAAGCTTTATTTGTTTATAAATCTAAAGGGAAATATGGCCTAATGGATTATAACGGTAATATAATTATTGAACCTAAGTTTGATAAAGTTACTATTGATGAACCTGAGTTAGCGGAATATATAAAAGAAATAGATTCATATGATAAATAATTAATTTTTTACTGATTATTTTGATTAACTAAAATAAACTAGCTTATAGACTTATAGGCTAGTTTTTGTTTTGAACACAAATTACTTCCGATAACGATATATTATCGGAAGTAATTTATATAAGAAAATTGGGCCTAAATGGCCCAATCCTTTATTTCATCAAGTTTTTTGCTTATTTACGTTTAAATGTGTATGGTTCGTATTCTACATCATTATGACGGTTAGTCCACCAGTTCCAACCAATTCTTGCTAACTTCCAGGCAATAAATCCTACGATGATCCCTAATACTAAACCTGTTAATACATCTGTTGGATAATGCGCAAATAAGTAAACTCTAGAGAACGCTACTACTATTGAACCTAACAATGCTAAAATCCCTAAATATCGCTTCTGAGGCGCTATTTGAGTTAAGCCTAGGTAAATGGTCATAGATGATGCAAATGAACCAAAACTATGACCTGATGGGAATGAATAGCTTGTAGCTTTTGGTAGTGCAGATTCTAACGGCACCGTTACATTTGGAAAATCAACAAATGGTCTTAATCTCGCTACATTTGGTTTTAAACCTTGGTCGCCAATTATAAATACAAATCCTAAAGCAATAATAATTGCCACGCCTAAAACGCGATATTTTTTTTGTAGCATTAATAATAAGGCTATTATAATCCATAATGCGCCATTACTTGTGATTTTTGAAATAAATGCCATAATTGGTGTTAAAAAACTATATACAAAATGTTCATGTACATAGAAGATTAAAGAGTGATCAAATTGTAAAATTGTGTCCATAAATTCCTCTTCTATTCTACTCTCATCTAAATGATAATTATTGAGAATATCTTATGCTTTTTATTTTAATAATTAATCTATACTAATTTATTTACGTCTATAATGATTTCTCATTTACAGCCCAAATTATAGCCTAAACTATTTATATCTAATGGTCAATAGTTTAGGCTATATTTCATAAAAACTATAATTATGTTTTCTTTTTGTCACCTTTTTTTACTGCTGCTTCAGATGTAGTAGGCATTGTAATAATTGTATCTACTGGGTCATATACAGACTCAAAGGAATCGGTTTGAGTAACCCAGTTGCCATATGTAATGGTTCTATATGTATTCATTTTCAAGCCTACATGTCCTTCTTGTACCTCTTTTTCTTTTAAAGATGGATCTACCTTAGTTATTGTTTTATTAGGAATCTCACTGTAATCGCCTACAGAGATAGATACATTTTTTGGTTTATTTTGAGCTGTACCAATAATATAAATAGTTAAGGTTCCATTATTCATAACGCTTAAGATATAAATAGAATGCTGATATGGATTTCTAAACTTAAAATCTAAATAGCCCCAAGCTACAGTAGCATCTCTGCCAGCTTGAATATATCCAACTGGTTCAAAGTGAGGAGTTCGTTCAACAATATTCATTCCGGATAATAAAGCTGTATTAAAAATAGTAGAACTTACTTGGCAAATACCGCCACCAATGCCAGGAACTAATTTGCCATCAATCATAACAGGTGCATCATCATAGCCAGCTTCTGCAGTACGTTCGCCTACAACATCGTTAAAGGAGAATTGTGCGCCTGGCTTAATGAGTGTACCATTTATCTTATCAGAAGCTAATTGGATATTATGTGTTCTGCTTTCATTACCTGGATTATACTCCGTTGTGAAAGATGCTAATACAGTATTTAAAGGTTTTAGATCAGTATCGGTAACTTTTACTGTATTCTGCGTAGTAAATACCATAGAAAGTGAATTTATACTATCGCCAGATTGTAAATCATCTTTCAGCTTTTTGAGGGTGGCATCGATATCAATACGTTTACCTTCTTTTGCGGGATGTATTACTACTTGTCCATTTTCAACAGTAAGATATGCATCATGACCAGGTGTATCTATTGTTTTTGCTAACTCAGTGAGATATGTTTTCCCCTTTACTTCGTCTAACTTATATTGTGGTTTAAAATGATAACCATAAAATAAGCCATTAAATCTATGTGACAGTACTGTCCACATATCATCCTCATAGCCGTATGTAGAAATAGCTTTTACCATACCCTCTGTATCGAATTGAATGCCTAAATCATGATATGTAGCTTGTTGTTTTTTATTATTTCCCATATCGATAGATATAGTCTGAGGTATCTTATCGTTCAACTCTTGCAAACGCGCTTGTAATTTGTTCTTTGGTGTATTTGATAGATCTGTATCATTATAATATACACCATAAGAAATGTTTTCTGTTGGAATGTATGAGCAGCCAGTTGTACCTAAAAGAACAAGGACTGTTCCTACTAATATATATTTCTTCGTCATGTATTGGTAAATTCTCCCGAATAAGTTATTATATTCTCTAATTATAGCATATATAGATCTAATCTATGGTACAATTATATTGATATTTTAGGGGTAAGGGTGAATTATGTCAAAGTCTAAGAAACAACAAAAACATTTCTATTTGCGCAATAACGATGCGCTTATGAATAGTACAAAGTTGTCTATGAAAGCAAAACAAAGCATATTGTTATCTAAGGCCGAGAATACTCTTGATGCTTACGAATCGGATTGGGACGATTTTGTAGATTGGTGTACCTATCAAAAGGTATCTTATTTTCCAGCTACACCAGAAACCATAGTAAATTATATTAACGATCTAGCAGATTATGCAAAGGCAAATACAATTTCACGTCGTATAAGTGCTATATCTGAAAATTTTAATGCTTCTGGTCAAAGAAATAATCCATGTATGGCACCTATTGTAAAACAGGCCTTACGTGGCATTAGACGGTTAAAAGGAACGTTTCAACAAGGGAAAACACCAGTTTTATTAGAAGATATTGAAGATATTATAGACTGTATGGCTAAGCTAGATGTTCCGGAACTTCAATTATTGCGTGATAAAGCTATTCTTTTGATTGGCTTTATGGGTGCCTTCCGTCGCAGTGAGATTGCGGCTATTACAGTAGAAAATCTTCTATTTTCACCACAAGGTGTTGAAATCTTTGTAGCATCCTCTAAGGCCGACCAAGAGGGTCAAGGTGCAGTAGTAGCAATTCCTCATTTATCTGGTTCTCCGTTAGATGCAGTACGAGCCTTACAACAATGGTTACGTGCTTCTGGTATTACTGAGGGACCTGTATTTAGAGGGTTTACAAAAAATATGTCTTTACGTAAAACAGCTATATCCGATAAGATGATTTCAGAAATCGTAAAAAAATATATTTCTCTTATTGGTCTAGATCCGACCATGTATGGCGCCCATAGTTTACGTCATGGCTTTGCAACGACTGCAGCAGCTTATGGCGTTGAAGAACGTAATATTATGAGACAAACACGTCATCATAGTGTAAATATGGTTCGTCGTTATATTAATGAAGCGAATAAGTTTGTAGATAATCCTATCTCTACAATTTTTGAAAAGCGATTTAGATAACAATTATAAATCAGTTGATTTAGACAATAACTATAAATCGTTTAATAACATACATTAGATAACAAAAAGCAGCTATCTCTGTTAGAGTAGCTGCTTTTTTGCGTGGGATTAACCCATATATATTTAGTTTTGAGCCATATAGTCCACAGCTCTAACTGGACTATCAGATTTATTTGCTGGTACTTTCAAAACGGTACCAGGTACAAGCGCACCAGAATCACTAATATTGTTAAGTTCCTTCATAGCATATACCATTTCACGAACATCCATATCTTTATGAGCTGTGCGTGCTGCAATATCCCACATTGTATCGCCTGCTTGAACCTTTACTTCACGTACATTATTATGTGTATTTACCTCTGTTACAGAATTTGACATATTATAACCAAATAATACTGTTAAACACATGCCTAACATCATCAATATATTTTTCATCTCATACCTCACATTTACATCGAACATAATATCTGAGAACATTTGTTTGTTTACATGTTTATAATAGCACACGAACGAATGTTCGGTCAAGCATTTAAGAACAAATGTTTGCAAAAACTTTTAAAATTGCCTATAATAGGTATATAAGTTAAGTAAATATCTTATATTTTTATTATATAGTACATTATGTGGTAATTTTTACTCATAGATATATTGATACTATTTTGACCTTAGATTGGCTTTGGAGGTTTATCATGAGACGCCCTGCTACAGATATTAATACAAAACAGCGCCGTATATTAGACTTTATAAAAGATTCATTACATAATGAATATCGTTGTCCTACAGTTCGTGAAATCTGTACACATGTAGGCCTAAGTTCTACTTCTACTGTTCAATCTCACTTAAATGCTCTAGAAAAATTTGGCTATATTAAACGTGATCCCAATAAAAATCGTGCTATTACTGTATTAGAAGATACTAAACCTTCTATTTCAGTAGCCGATAATGAAACGTCTAGCTCTGATAACTTTGAGTTTTTAGGTGCTGGACTTAAACAAGTACCTCTTATCGGCACTGTACAAGCAGGTATGCCTATTACTGCAGTAGAAAACCTAGAGTCCACACTTACATTGCCAGTTCAATTGACTGGTGATTCTGACTGTTTCTTATTACGTGTTCAAGGCGAATCTATGATGAATATCGGTATGTATGAAGGTGATATGCTCATCGTGAGGCATCAAAATACTGCTAATAACGGTGATGTTGTTGTTGCTCGCATTGATGATGAAGCTACAGTAAAACGTTTTTATAAAGAAAATGGTCACATTCGTTTGCAACCTGAAAATGATGACTTTGATCCAATTATTGTAGATGATTGTCATATTGAGGGCCTTGTAATCGGTCTTGTACGAGATAGAATATAAGCAACAAAAAAACGGCAACATATTGTTGCCGTTTTTTGTTGCATGTATAAAATTTATTTTTAATGTAAACTATTTTCTCTCCGTAGAGTAGCAAAAATAGCACCTGATATATTATGCCATACACTAAAAATAGCCCCTACTAGCGTTGCTAATGGGTTTAATGCAAAATTTGTTGCTGCCAATGTTACGGCTAAACCACTATTTTGCATTCCCACCTCTATTGCTAGCGCTGTAGTTTTATCATATCTTAATTTAAGCAGTGCTCCTACACCTAATCCTAGTAGTAGACCTAGTATATTATGTATACCAACAACAATAAGTGTTTCAAGCCCAGAAATCAATAGTTTATCTTTGTTGATAGCAATAATGGCTGCTATTAACAGTATAATAGCAATCATTGAGAAGATCGGACTAATGCTGGTTAAAGTATTGATATGTGATTTACATACATATTGGATTACTGCGCCCAATAAGATTGGCACAATAATAACTTTTACCATAGTAATCATCATAGGTAGAACTTGAACATCTACCCATGCACCACCGATATATAAGATTAATAATGGTGTAACTATGGGAGCTATTAATGTTGAAGTAATTGTCATTCCTACAGATAAAGGGACATCACCATTGGCAATATAGGTTATAACATTACTGGCTGTCCCACCGGGACAACAACCTACTAATATTACACCAATAACAATATCTGGTGATAATGTGAATATATGGCAAATTCCCCAAGCTAATAGAGGCATTATCGTATATTGTGCAAGTACACCAATACAAATATCTTTTGGATGCCTAAAGATACTACATAAGCTTTCAAACTTAATAGTAAGCCCCATTCCAAACATGGCTATACCAAGTAAAAAAGGTGTATAAGCGATTGCCCAAGTAAAGTATTCTGGTACTATATAGGCAATGCATGAAAAGCCTAGGATTATAAAAATCAAGTATTTGGAAAGAACGTTGTTGACTGTAAGTAAATAATTCATAACTTCTCTCCTTAATTTGGATCGTATGAGAAGTTATCAATAAGTCGTGTAGAACCAATATATATGGCTATAGCCACTAATACTGGGGCAGTAACCTCTTGTACAGGTTGCATAGTCTTAGCATCAACAACTGAAATATAATCTATTTTAGCAAGCGGTTCGGTTTGTATAGTGTCTGTCATAGTATCAATGATACATTTAGCAGAGCAACCATATTGTATAGTTTGTGTTCCCAATTGAATAGCTTTATACAATATGGTAGCGGCTTTCCGTTCTTCACTAGACAAATATGTATTACGCGAAGATTTTGCTAAACCATCTTTTTCACGAACAATGGGAACACCAATAATATTGACAGGAAAATTTAAATCAAAGACCATTTTACGTATAATGGCTAATTGCTGTGCATCTTTTTCACCAAAATACGCATTTGTTGGTTGAGTAATATTAAAGAATTTTGCCACCACAGTGCAAACGCCTTTAAAGTGAATTGGTCTGCGAATACCACACAATGTATCAGATAAATCCGCAATGTTTACAAATGCCTTTTTATCTTGGTACATTTCCTCCGGATTTGGAGCAAAAATAAGATCGACACCATGTGATTCACATAACTTTTTATCGCTATTAATATCACGAGGGTAAGTACTCAAGTCTTCATTTTCTCCAAATTGAATAGGATTTACAAATATAGAGACAATGACCTTATCGTTATTTTTTCTAGCTTGATCTATTAATTCAGCATGTCCTTCATGTAAGAATCCCATGGTTGGTACAAAACCAATTGTGTAACCTTCTTTTCTCCAGCTATTTACTGTATTCCGTACATTTTCGATAGTTGTTATAAATTCCATTATATTCCTCCGTTATATTGTAAATACGAAGATAGTCCTATACAGTCTACTGTAATTCGATCAATGACAATTATTTTTGATCAACTAATAAACCATGTTTCTCATAGTTTTTTATATGACTTATCTTGTTATTATTATCTACAAATACAACGAGAGGATTATGGCTCTCAACTTCGCTTTCATCAAGCTGTGCATAACACATGATAATTATCTTATCATGTACTTGCACATGTCGTGCAGCAGCACCATTTAAACATATAACACCACTACCTGCTTCTCCGGCAATAGTATATGTACTAAAACGTGCTCCATTATTAATATTTACAATTTGAACTTGTTCATATTCTCGTATTCCGGATGCATTCAATAAATCTGTATCAATTGTAATGCTCCCTACATAATCAAGCTCTGCTTGTGTCACAGTAGCTCTGTGAATTTTACCTTTTAACATTGTTAGTATCATGCTAAACTCCTTGTGTTTTAAATGTACCCGCCATATTGGTCGGTTCGAACTTTCACAATTTGTCTGTTTATCATGAATTAACAGTAGACTAGAGTATAGTTAAAAATACTATCTCCAGAGAAATTATACCATAATTATAAATTTTTACATTAAAATACAATTAATATAATACAAATAATGTCACTCTAATCAAAAATAACAGTAAGATTGTAGTATAAAATAAAAACCAGTAGCTACAATGTAGTTACTGGTTTTTATTTTATACTGATATTTTATTTTAGATATTCTGCTAATGCTTTATCAATATATGCTGCTTCATCAGCCGTTGGTTCACACATTGGTAAATTAAATTTTCCCACAGGTAAGCCAATTTTACGGGCTGCATATTTAACAGGAATCGGATTTGTGGTGATGAACATCGCTTTTATAATTTCTGATAAAGCTTGATAAATACGAATCGCTTCGTAGTTATGGCCAGATTCATAAGCTTGAATCATAGCATTCATATCTTTGCCTGCTACATGAGATACTACAGATACGACTCCACATCCTCCAATAGATAACATCGGTAATGTAAGACCATCGTCCCCACTATATACCATGAAATCATCTCCAGGCATTAAACGCTTAATTTCAGAAGCAATCATTAAATTACCACTTGCCTCTTTGATAGCACAAATATGTGGATATTCGTTATGTAGTTGAACTAAGGTAGTTGGGAAAATACCTGTCCCCACACGACTTGGTACATTATACACCATGATTGGTAATGTAGTAGCTTCTGCAATAGTTTTAAAATGCAAATATTGACCTTGTTGGTTCGGTTTATTGTAATAAGGTACTACAACTAGCAAACCATCGATACCATCGATGTTAGAAACTTCCTTTACAAATTCTGCAGAAGCCATTGTATCGTTACTACCTACATTGGCAATAATCGAACCTTTATGTCCACATTCTTTTGCAATTGCATTAAATAAAGCTAATTTTTCGTCTCTAGACATAGTTGGGTTTTCACCCGTTGTACCACAAACTACAAGACCATCAGAGCCATTATCTAACAGATGATTGGCGATAGCAACACAATTTTCAATATTTACGGATCCATCATTATTAAAGGATGTCACCATAGCTGTTAACACTCGACCAAAGGTTTTCATATATGTCCTCCCCTTGATAGATTAAAATGCTTGTTTTTCCACCAAGTACTCAGCAATTTGCAACGCGTTAAGAGCTGCACCTTTACGAATTTGGTCCCCTACAATCCAGAAGTTCATACCGTTGTCATTGTATAAGTCTTTACGAATACGACCTATTTCACAGTCGTTTTGATTAGATGTATACAATGGCATAGGGTAAATTTGTTCAGCAGGATTATCTTTAACTTGTAAACCAGGGAATTTTTCACATGCCGCCTTGAAAGCCTCTACAGATACAGGTTCTGCTGTTTCTACCAAGACAGATTCAGAATGAGAGCGATATACAGGAACACGAACTGTAGTTGGAACTACTTGAATAGTTTCGTCATGAAGAATTTTTTGCGTTTCGTAAACCATCTTCATTTCTTCTTTAGTATAATCATTTTCTAAGAACACATCAATTTGTGGCAATAAGTTGAATGCTACAGGATAGTGTTTAGGAGCAGAGCCAGTTGGCAACAGATTTGCTGTCATTTCTTCGCCTACAGTATATTGTTTTACTTGATTTTCAAGTTCTTCAATACCTTCTTTACCTGCCCCAGATACAGCTTGGTATGTACTTACAACTACACGTTTAATTGGAGAGAGATCATGAAGAGGTTTTAATCCTAAACTCATGATAATTGTAGAGCAGTTAGGATTTGCAATGATACCTTTATGTTTCAAAATATCTTCTGGGTTAACTTCTGGTACTACGAGTGGAACTTCAGGATCCATACGGAATGCACTAGAGTTATCGATTACAATAGCACCGCGTTTAGCGGCTTCAGGCGCTAATGTTTTAGATATAGAGCCACCTGCAAATAGCGCAATATCAATATTATCAAAAGATTCAGGTTTTGCTTCTTCTACAATATATGTTTTACCATTCACAGTAAGTTCTGTACTTGCAGAACGAGCGGAAGCTAATAGTTTTAAGTTTTCATAAGGAAAGTTACGTTCTTCAATAAGTGTAATAAATTCAGCACCTACTGCACCAGTAGCACCTAGAATAGCAACATTAGGTTTTTTCATTGATACATCTCCTTGCACAAAAATTATAAATAATGTTCTAAACCGTATGTTAAGCCAGTTTTAGAACTAATTTTTTTACATGCTAATACTACGCCTGGCATAAAAGATAAACGGCTTAAGCTATCATGACGTATGGTTAATGTTTCATCATAACCACCAAATAATACTTCTTGATGAGCCACATAACCTGGAAGGCGTACACTATGAATTGTTACATCGTCAACCTTAGCACCACGAGCACCTGGTAAGCTTTCACGAGTTAAATCCTCATCAGCAGTTACCTTAGCAGCTTGTTTAGCATCGTTAATCAATTTAGCTGTTAAAATAGCTGTGCCAGAAGGCGCATCGTATTTGTGATTATGATGTAATTCTATAATTTCTACATTAGGGAAATATGGAGCGAGCTCTGCAGACACTTTCATCATCATTACCGCCCCAAGAGAAAAGTTTGGCGCCACTAAGCAATTCGCTTGATTGGAACGACCTATTGTATCAAGTTCATCACGTTGTTCTGCGGTCAATCCTGTAGTACCGATGACTACATGAATACCAGCGGATAACATTTTCTTCGCGTTTTCATAAATAACTGCAGGATTAGTGAAATCTACAATCACAGCAGGTTTATTTGTATCTAATACCTCATCGATGGAGGCATTTATCTTGATACCTAATTGTTCGATTCCTGCTACAGAGCCTACATCTTCCCCTGCCTTAGTCGGATCAATACCACCAACTAATGTTAAATCAGGATCGTTATGTACTGCTTTGACCACTTCACGACCCATTTTGCCGCCAGCGCCATTTACCATTACTCGAATCATATATACCTCCAAAAAAGCCAGTGGATGCATCCACTGGCCTTATAGATTATATAACTATATATACTCTTACAAAAAGCTCAATGATAGCACTCCACCAATACAAGATTGATGACAGTTGTCTATCTATTAAATAGACAACCAGAACGATGAGTCGCAATCATCGAACTTCGGCAAGCATCCCTTTTATCATGGATCAATGCATGCCTACTCCTCATGATTACTCTTAATACTCGCACCTCTATCAACATATTCATTTAATACTATTAGTATAAGTAATTATGCGATTTTAGTCAATTAAAATGGTCAATAAGTTCTTTCGCCGCCGCAAGTGCTGTAGCAGACATTTCCTTACCAGACATCATAGACGCGATTTGAGTTACTCGTTCTTCCTCATTTAAGACTACTAATGTAGAGATTGTACGATCATCTTGCTCGATTTTAGATAGATGATAGTGTTGTTTCGCAATACTTGCAGTTTGAGGCAAATGGGTAATACAAAATACTTGATTTGTTCTAGATAAATTAAGTATTTTTTCTGCCACCTTAAGTGCTATATCACCGCTGATACCAACGTCAATTTCATCAAATACCATCGTTTTAAAAGCGTCACTGCGGAATACTGATTTAAAGGCTAATGCAATGCGAGCTAACTCACCGCCAGATGCTACTTTATGTAGAGGTAATAACTGTTCCCCTTTATTCGCAGAGAATAACATTTCAATAGACTTTGCACCTAATGAGGATAACTCAGTCCCCTCTTCAATATGAAATTGAATATCCCCTTTGGGCATCCCTAGATCCACTAATTCTTGATGTAAGGCCGTAGCAATCTCTTTTGCATTTTTTTGACGTACCTCGTGTAAAACTGTTAACGCTTCTTCTGCTACCTTTTTTGCTTCTTCAAGACGTGTTTCTAATTCATCTTGAGCAAATACAAGGCCTTCTAGTTCTTCTAAACGAGATTGCGCCTTTTCTTCGTATGCTAGAATATCTTCTACGGTTTCACCATATTTTTTCTTTAAGCTATAAATTGTGGTATCTCGGTCTTGGCAATACTTATAACGCTCTTCATCGTAGCTGATAGTATCCCTATAACGATCTAAAGATTGTGCAGCTTCTTCTAGTTGGAAATAAGCAGAGTCCACCATTTCTGAGACTTCTTTTAACTCGCTGTCATATTTTACTAGATCATTAACCTCTACCTTAATCGAATTAATCGTATCAAGTAATGGTTGTCGGCCATTATAAAAGGCATCATAACAAGAACCTAATACCTTATCAATATGTTCAAAACTATCTAGACGCTTAAGTTCTTCCGCAATAGAAATATCCTCACCAATGCTTAACCCAGCATCTTCGATTTCGTCGATTTGATATCTTAACATATCGAGCTCTCGAGCACGCTCAGACATATTTTCTTGTAAATGATCTACATCTTGTTTTGCTTGCTTATAAATTTTATACGCATCAGTATAAGCTTTATAGGCTTCCTTTCCTTCTTTATTAAAAGTATCTAAATATTCATGGTGTGTATCAGCGTTTAGTAAACGTTGGTTGCTATATTGTCCGTGAATATCTGCTAAGTATTGACCAATCTCCTTTAAAGCTTTTAAAGGTATTGGTTGATCATTAGCCAATATACTAGATTTGCCATTACGGTTAAAAGATCTTGATAGAATTAACTGGCCTTCTTCTATCATGATATTTTTAGACTCTAATAGGTCTTGAATACTTTGGTGATTAGCAATATCAAATATTCCATCAATAACAAAACTATCTTTACCGTGACGAATAAACTCGCTACTTGCGCGTTCTCCTAATAGGATACTAAAGGCATCCATAAGAATGGATTTCCCTGCCCCAGTTTCGCCGGTAAAGATAGTAATGCCATCATTAAATGAAATATTCATTTGCTCAATCAACGCAAAGTTGCGAATGCTCATTTGCGTTAACATATTATTAGTCCTTCATTAAATCTTGAATTTTCGCTAAAATTGCTGGAACTTCAGCTTCGGATTTTGCAATTAACAAAATAGTATCGTCCCCTGCTAATGTACCAATAATTTCAGTCCATTTTGCATGGTCGATAGAAAATGCTACAGATTGAGCAGAACCAGGGATTGTATGTAATACAACTTGGTTTAAACTGTGATCAACCTTAATCAAAGAATCTTGGAATAGTCGGTTAATACGACTACGAGATAAAACTACATTTTCCTCTGGAGATAATGCATAACGATAATGTCCATCGCCTGTAGGAATTTTGATTAACATTAATTCCTTAATATCACGAGAAACTGTAGCTTGTGTAACTTCAATACCTTCTTCTAGTAAAGCCGCAGCTAATTCCTCTTGTGTTTCAATCGCCTTGGACTGCACGATCTCTTTAATTTTGTTATAGCGATAGCGTTTCATTTTGAACTCCCTTTTTTAAACCTTGCACATAAAAGAGAATAGTATCTTTCTGATAATATTATACCATATATTCATAATTAATATATGGTATAAATCGCATATATTATACGTCTTATGCATATTATATTAATATTTAAAATATTGTTAATATTCTATATATTGATAACGTGCAAATTCATAGCTCATAAGGTTCATCTATTTATAGGGAATTAATAATTTAAAAATAGAAAAATATACATGTATAATTAAAATCCCCTATAAAGGGGGTTTTACTAACTGAGTATGAGTTTTATTCATAATGAATAAAGATATATTTCGTTTTATCGTTTTTGCAATATAAATAACTCAGGTGGATTATGTATTTGGTTCATCGGATGCCAATGGCATACATTATATATTTTCTGATCTAAATCTGATAAATACGATTTAAGAGACTGCATTTCTTCAAATCCCTCTGTTGTTCCAGGGTAAGCAACTATTGTAATAACTCCAGACTTGGAAAGTTTGTGTAAACCTTCATTTATGGCATCAATGGTTTGGTGAGGTTTTGTTACAACTTGGTGATCTCCTCCAGGTAAATATCCAAGGTTAAAAATCATTAAATCAATAACTTCATCTTTTAATTGATGAGCTACTGCCAAATCATGAGAGTCATGAATAAACGTTAAACTTACTTCTGGTGCAATATCATTTGATTGTAAAAGCTCTTTGCTAGTTTTAATAGCTTTCATTTGAATATCAATTCCATATAGATGGCATGCTTTTTGTGCCCGTTTAGAAAGGTATAAAAGATCATGGCCATTACCACAAGTAGCATCTACTACCACTTTGGCATTTTCCATACATCGATCCCAGATTAAATGTTGGAATTGAACAGCATTGTTAATGTTAATCACAAAACCACCCCACTTGAGATTTGGTTATAACAATTCATCTCGACGAGATGCTAACTTTTTAAATAGTGTACCAAAGAAACATTGATCCTTGAATCGTACAAATAAACAATATACAGGGTTAGAGCTTATATGTAAGGTTTCTTTATTTGTAAAAGTATAGTCAAATGTACCATCAATACAAATATGTAATTGTGGTTCTCTTTCCGGCATTGTAATTTGAATCGTATCATGTTCCTCTAAAACAAGGCTTACACCTTGAATTAAGTGTGGCGCTACTGGGGTGACAATGATGGACCGATTATCTGGTTTCATGATTGGACCACCAGCCGATAGATTATAGCCGGTAGAACCTGTAGCAGAGGAAATAATTAAACCATCCGATGGATACATTTGCGTGTGTTGATTATTAATAGACATATTAATTCGCGCCATTTTAGCAGGCTCAGCACGAGTGATAACAATTTCGTTAATGATAGGAACTAGTTCTTCCTCTTTACCCTTATGACGTTCTATATAAGCATATAAATGTCCACGCTTTTCAATATTATAATCACCATTAGCAATACGTTTAATATGACTTTGCATTTGATGAATTTCAATTTGATTTAAAAAACCTAGTTCGCCAAGATTAATACCACAAACAGGTACATTATATGGATAAATTTGTCTTGCAAGATGGATGATGGTACCATCACCACCAAAACTAAAGGCAATATCTATTTGTTTGAAGATTTCTGGACGACTTAAAATATGAGTTTCAGGAATCTTAAGTACTCGTGCAGGTGCATCTGATTCGAGATCATCTGGCAAAAATACTTCGATACCTTCATCTTTACAAATATGTGCAGCCATTTTTAGAACTGCCATAATATTGCTTTTCCCCATATTGGGGAAGAATCCGATACGCATAGTAATCTCCTATAATGAATGAGCTTCTGCAACCACTGTATCAATCAAAATATCATCAATGGTTAAGGCCCCTTCTTCGTACTTTTTAAAATAACCTAAAAACTCTATATTACCTTCCATACCTTTAATTGGTGAGAAAGTTAAGCCATGTGTATACAATCCACAATCATACGCAACATGTAGAATACGATGTAAAACCTCTTTATGGATTTCACTATCTCGCACTATACCGCCCTTACCAACATTTTCTTTACCAGCCTCAAATTGTGGTTTTATTAAGGCCACCAGTGAGCCCGTATCTTTTAATAAATTAGTAGCTACTGGTAAAACTTTGTCTAAAGAAATAAATGCTACATCAATAGAAATAAAATCAACAAGTTCACCTATTTGTTCAGCAGTAACAGTACGGATATTTTGTTTCTCCATATTGATTACACGTGAATCTTGGCGTAATTTCCAAGCTAATTGATTATATCCTACATCGATGGCAAAAACCTTAGACGCACCGTTTTGTAATGCGCAATCTGTAAAACCACCTGTACTAGCTCCTATATCAATCATCACAGTCCCATGTAAATCGATAGGGTAAGTTTGAATAGCCTTTTCTAATTTAAGTCCTCCACGGCTTACATAAGGTAAAGTATTGCCTTTAACAATAATATTAGCATCCGCAGGAATCTTGGTGCCTGCTTTATCTATGCGCGTAGTATCCATAAATATAAGGCCCGCCATAATAGCTGCTTTTGCTTTTTCTCTACTTTCAAAAAGGCCTCGATTAACGAGGAGTATATCTAATCGTTCTTTATTGTTCATATTACACCATGATAAATACAATAAAACTGAATAAAGGCCACAAGAATACCAAGAATTAAACCACCAAATACTTCGATAGGTGTATGTCCCAACAACTCTTTTAATGCTTCTTTACGTGTAATGACAACAGGTATATTCTTTTTGGTAAAATAATCTACAATTTGATTAAGTATTTGAGCTTGTCGTCCTGCCTCTAATCGTACACCAGACGCATCATACATAACAACAATTGAAAATACTAAGGATAATATAAATAGATCCGTTACACCATTTTTAAGGTAAATCGCTGTTGTTGTAGCAATTACAAATGATGTATGTGAACTTGGAAAACCACCAGATCCAACAAGGCGCTCTGGTCGGAATTTACCATGTCTTAAGAGTTGCCATACAAATTTGATAGCTTGAGCCGTAAACCAGCCCCAAAATGCAGCTTGTGCGATATAATTATGTGCTATTTGTGGTAATATATCAATCATTGTTTATACCTTCTACAGGTAATACCCATTAATTCGTACGTTCTAAAAGATAATCAATTAATGCTGATAGTATAGTTGTATCATAAGAAACCAAGTTTAACGCATCATGAGCTTGGCTACCTACTAAGTAGGCTTGATGTTTTGCTTGATCTAAACCTAGTAAAGATACATAGGTAGATTTATGTTGGCGAATATCACTACCGGGTGTTTTCCCTAATTCTTCAATAGTACCGGTTACATCTAAAATATCATCAGTAATTTGGAATAATAATCCCAGGCAATTAGAATATTCCATAAGGAATGTTCGCGTAGTATTATTAGCACTTCCAAGAATAAGACCTAATTCTACAGAAGCGTTAAATAGTGCACCTGTTTTACCAGTATGTAAAACCTTTAATTCTTCTAAAGGAATATGTTTATCTTCACTGAGCAAATCAAAGGCTTGTCCCCCAACCATACCTTCTGGACCAGCCGCAGTAGCAACACATTGTATAGCATCTAGTTTTTGCTGTGCACTAGCAACTGTATTTGAAGTCATCAATTGAAAGGCATATGTTAATAACCCATCACCGGCTAAAATAGCAAGTCCCTCACCGTATACTTTGTGATTGGTCAAATTACCTCTGCGATAATCATCATTATCCATAGCTGGTAAATCATCATGAACTAATGAATACGTATGGATACACTCCATAGCACATAGAAATTCCTTATAATCCGCTGGCTCTTTATGAAGCATTTCTAGCACAGCCTTAGTTAAAATAGGTCGTATTCGTTTGCCACCTTGCATTAAACTATAATTCATAGATTCATAAAGTTGTTCAAATTCTTGATTTGGGCTATTAAGTACTTCGCCTAACCATTGTTCAATATTTTGTTTGCTAGATGCTAAATAATCTTTGAACATAGAATCTCCTTATTCGCTGATGCGGACTTCTTCGATAATTTGTTGTACTTCATCTTCAACAGAGTCAAGCATTTCAGCACATTCTTTTACCAAAGTTAAGCCCTTTTTATATTGTGATAAAAGCTCAGAAATGGTCATATCCCCATCATCTAATTGCTTAACAATATCTTCTAAGGCCTTATATTTTTTCTCATAACTTTTTAGTGATGCGGCCATCCTTGTGCGCCTCCTTTACCGTAGCAGTAATATAACCATCAGCTAGTGTAACTCGTATATCGTCATTTGGTTGTAATTGGGCAACCGAAGTAATAGGTTTGTTATCATGCTCAACCTTTGCAAAACCTTTAATCATCATTTGTAATGGATTTAGTGACTCTAACTGTTGTGCCAATAATACTAAGCTATGTCTCTCTGCATTACATCGTTCTTTAGTTGCATTAGTTAGAGTTTGTGAAAGCTCTTGTAAGTGTGATTTTTGCTTATGTAAAAATTGCAGAGCTGGAATGCCAAGTTTTCGATTAAAGAGCAATGTTAAATCTGTACGTTTTTGTTGTAGTGTATAGCGTATATATTCGTGTAAATACTCTTCTTTTTCTGTCAACTGATCTTGTAATGTAGTAATTGGAAGTACTGCCATTTCTGCAGCATGGCTAGGCGTAGCACCACGTACATCAGCTACATAATCACATAAGGTGTAATCTGTTTCATGACCTACCGCCGAAATAATCGGTGTATGAGCATTATAAATTGCCTCTACAACAGCTCTATCATTGAAACACCACAAGTCCTCCATAGATCCACCTCCACGACCAACGATGATAACATCAATATCTGGATCAGCATCTGCCGTAGCAATTCCTTTTGCTATAATTGGGCCTGCGGTACTACCTTGTACAGGAACGGAAAACAATTTAAATTGAACTAGTGGATTGCGTTGTTTACTAACATGTAGAATATCATGTAATACAGCACCAGATTGGGATGTAACAATACCAATGCAACTCGCCATATAGGGTAAACCTACTTTATGGCTATCATCAAAGTACCCCAAAGCAGTTAACTCTCGTTTTAGAGTGTCAAATTCGAGCTGTAACGGACTTTTAGCACCTATTTGCATATCTGATGCAATGAGATTTAAACGGCCCATTTTATTGTAAAAGTTAACAGATGCTTTTACAGTTACTAATAAACCATTTTGAATGGCATTAGCTAGTCCCTTTTGCATGACTGTACTAGACCACATTGTTACATCAATAGCAGATTCCTCATCTTTTAAAGAAAAATACATATGACCACTACTATGACGTTTTGCATTAATAATGGTACCACTTACATATACATTCTTTAATAGATATTCACGATCTAAGGTACGTTTTATGAGATTGTTTAATTGTGTAATGGTTAATACATTCACGATTATCCTCTAGATTCTTGTAAATAAGCAGCACCAAAAGCATTACCTGTGGCATTATCAACAGAGAATTGTGGTTGCGCCACATGTAATTGGAGATGATTTCGTTTACAATAGGTTTCCATCCGCTTACGAAGTAAACTATTACTCATCACACCACCTACAGCAATGAGTGCACGTACAGATTTCTCTTTAGTATGATAAGTAATCATTTTTTCTAGAGCATTTCCAATGGAAGTAAAAACAGCTCTAGCTAACTTAGATTTATCCATCTCACTCATAGCGTTATTTATACGTCGCATAGCAGCACTACAAGGACCGGCAAAGCTAATCCATCCGTCTTTTACAGATGATGGCAATGGTTCATATTCTGTAGTTTGTAATGCTAATGCCTCTAAATGTTTACCTGCAGGAAATGGTAAGCCCAATGCGACACCTATACGATCAACATATTGCCCCCCTTGTAAATCTTTAGAACCACCAACGATGTGAGATTCAAAAATACCGTTTCCTTGATAATGGCAATATACTAGTTCTGTCGTGCCACCTGATAGATGTAATGCCAAAAAAGGCTCATTAGGAATATTTTTTAAATCCCTCAAAGCAGCTAATATATGATTCTCTTGATGTGCAAAAATATGTAAAGGCACATTCATAAGATGACTCAAGGTTTCTCCTTGGCCTAACCCAACCATAAAGGCTGGCATATACGAATTTTCTTCGCGCCGTGGAAAACCACTAACACCTATACCGCTAATCGATACCTGAGGCAACTCTGACATTAACTTAGGCAATGCCTTTGTATGCTGAAAGACCATATTTGATTGTTGTAGTCCTCGCTCACCCAGTTTTACCTCTAAGATTTTACGTGCTTCCCCTACTATGTGAAAGTCGCTATCTACAATGGCACAACTTGTAGTGTAACAACTCGTATCAATGCCTAAGTAATATCGTTTCATTATTTACTCTTATTATATGCGTCTAAGATTGCATTAATTAATTTATAAGATGCATCAGAGCCAAACTCTTTAGCTAATTGAATGGCTTCATTAATAGCAATAGATGGCTCTAAAGGTTCCACTTTATTGTTCATTTCCCAAACGGCAATACGTAAGATAGAACGATCCACCTTATCTAAATTTGCTACTTTACGAGATTTACAGAATGGCTGTAATGTAGCATCAATTGCTTCAGTGTTTGATAGTACACCCTCTATAATACTATTTGCATATGCCTTATCCATTGCTTTATGAATGTTTCCTTCAGGAAATTGAACATCATTTTGATCAGTATGAAATTCATTGGCATATAACATTTGGAATGCGTATTGACGAGCCTCTCGCCGATTTCGCTTAGTTACCATGTAAAACTGGCTCCTTTTCTTTTACAATACCTTCAATATGCACATCAACCTTAATATGATCAAGATCTAGCATATTTTTTAAGGTTTGTTTGATTTCTAATTGCAATTGTTTTGATAATTCAATGAGATTATATCCATACAATGCTTTAATATAAATGTTAATTTCAATAAAACCTTTACGATGCTTTACATTGATACCAGGTAAGCTACGCTGACCAAAAGCATGTGTAATACCCTCTACCAACTCATCGTAAAAGCGTGGGCTTAAAGAATGAATACCAGGAATGGTTCCTAAAGTTTTTGTTGCTACATCAATGATGACAGAATCTGCAATATCAATGGTATCCGTGTCTAAACCATAATTTAATTGATTATCTGAACTCATAGAGATACCTCCTATGGCTGTTGAGGTGTTACTAAATCATCAAAAATAATGTCTTGTACAACTACATCAATAGTTTGAACCTCAATTTCTGTATAAGAGACTAAAGCAGTTTTAATGCGCTCTTGTAGACGTAAAACAACATCAGGAATACGATATCCATACTGAATGCACACATATAGTGTAACTGATATTGCTCCTTCATCGTTAAAGGATATCTTAACACCTTCATGATCGGATTTACGTCTAAAAAAAGTGTTAACGCCATCATTAAAGGTGGAACTCATATGATGAATTCCCTTTGTGTCAAGCGCTGTCATTGTTACAATTGTAGCATATACATCATCGTTAATCTTAATCTTACCCGACTCTAGTTCAGTATTTTTCTTGGTCATACTGGCCTCTTTCAAAAAAAGCACCTGTCCCTATATATAATTACATAGACGACAAGTGCTTACAGTGCAAATGTTACGATATATGGGGAATAAGATTCCTTGAAAAGATCTTGCCCCAATACATATCAATGAGTATTAGGCACGTTCGATGTATTGTCCTGTACGAGTATCAATACGAAGTACATCATCTACTTCAATGAAGAGAGGTACTTTTACAGTGTAGCCTGTTTCTAATACGGCTGGTTTATTACCACCAGTCGCAGTATCGCCACGGATACCAGGATCTGTTTCAACTACGCGAAGTTCAACAGCTACAGGTAAATCGATACCGATTACGATACCTTGGAAAAACATGATGGATACTTCCATATTTTCAAGAAGGAAGTTTTTAGCATCACCTAATTGTTCAAGGGTAAGTTCAACTTGATCATAAGTTTCGTTATCCATGAATGTATAAGAGCCATCAGATTCATATAAGTATTGCATACGACGACGATCAACATGTGCTTTAGGCACTTTTTCACCTGCATTAAATGTACGCTCAACTACAGAACCAGTTTGCAAGTTTTTCATTTTAGTACGTACGAATGCAGCACCTTTACCTGGTTTAACGTGTTGAAAATCAACTACTTGCCATACATTACCGTCAATTTCAACGGTTACACCTGGACGAAAATCATTACTGGAAATCATCTAACTCTTCTCCTTCTAAATACCTATTTCAATTAACTCTTTTGGACTATGTGTCAACACCTCATAGCCGTCAGATTTGACGATGACACTATCCTCTATTCTCAATCCGATAGTACCTGTTATATAAATGCCAGGTTCTACCGTAATGATCATATTTTCTGTAAATACCGTATCGGATTTAGTATTGGCTACTGGTTCTTCGTGAATCTCAAGACCTACGCCATGCCCAGTACCATGATTAAATTCCTTGGTATATCCATGTTCTTTAATATAATCACGACAAACTGCATCAAGTTCTTTACCAGTAATACCAGCCCGAACTGCAGCTACGCCACGTTTTTGTGCTTCTAAAACTATACCATACAGGTTCTTTTGTAATTCAGAGGCAGGCCCCATTACAATAGTTCTAGTCATATCAGAATGATAACCCTTATATACTGCACCAAAGTCAAAGGTAACAAAATCACCTGCTTCAATGACCTTATCACTGGCTACACCATGAGGCATACTAGAACGATTACCAGAAGCAACAATGGTTGCAAAGGAAGGTTCCTCTGATCCACGTTTTAACATTTCTGATTCTAATATAATGCGCGCTTCGTTTTCTGTCATCCCTACCTTTAGTTGTGGTAGCAAGGCAGCAAAAGCACCATCACCAATTTTAGCAGCTTTACGCAATAAGTCTAATTCATCTTCACGCTTAACCGCACGTAGTTTTGCAAAATTGATAGATGTAAAATTAAAGCGTTCATCTAATGTATCACATAAAGTTTCATACGTATCCACAGGCATTTGTTTGCCTTCTATACCGAATAAACCTTCGTGAATATGATGTTCATTGAATATATCTATAAGAGTGTCCATAACAGTTGTTTCATATTGAATAACTGTGTACCCTTCACATTGTTTTGTTGCTTGTTCAGTATATCTGAAATCAGTAATCATAAAGGCTTTATCTTGAGTAATGATAGCAAAGCCTGTAGTACCAGTAAAGCCTGCAAAATAATGTAAATTTATAGGGCTTATTAAAATGACGCCTGTTAATTCTTGCTCTTTAATATACTGTTGTAGCAGATTTAATCCATTCATAATCTTGCTCCTAGTCTATAAAGTACAATTAATCTTACCATAAAATACCTATATTGAATAGAATTTTATGCTACTTTTTAAAGCCCTCTATCTGTTCAACGGTCAATTCCATTGCAGAACCAACCTCTTCAATGCCACTTAAATCAATATGACCAATCGTAAGACGTTTCAAATATGTTACAGTACCACCTGCAGCACCAATCATGCGCTTAACTTGATGATACTTGCCTTCTTCAATTGTTACATGTACTGAATGTAACGATACAAATTCAATTTCTGCCGGTTTACATTGCGTACCATCTCCAAGAAGAATTCCCTCTTTAATACGTTGTATACCTTCATCAGATAGCGTTCCTTCAAATTCTACGTAATAAACCTTAGGCACATGTTTATTACCATTGATGATAGAATGTCCCCACACACCATCATTAGTTAATAGTAAAAGTCCTTCTGTATCCTTATCTAATCTGCCTACTGGAACTACTCCCATTTTTATGAATTCTGGAGGGAGTAAATCCATAACAACAGGGTGACTAGAATCTTCTACCGCTGTAACATAGCCCTTTGGCTTATGAAATTTTACATAATATAGTTGAGTAGTACTAACAATCTTACCATCAACAGCAACTATATCAACATCAATATCAATATGAGTATCTTTTTTCGTTGTTATACTGCCATTGATGGTAACCCTTCTATCTTTTATGATTTGATGGACTTCTTTTCGACTACCATAGGCTTTATTGGCTAATAATTTATCTAGTCGCATTATGCATGACCTTGTAATACATCTACGTGTGCTGTATCATTGAGCAAGTTTAAAATATTATGATCAAATTCTCCCATGCCATTATAGAATATACGATTAATTGCTGTATTACCTTGACTAAAATTCCAACAATGACTAATGGAAATATCTAATAATTTACACAATAATGTTCGTATAGTTCCACCATGACAAGCAATGAGAAGTGTTTCCTCCTCATTATTAACATTGATGAATTCCTCTAGACCTGCCCATGCACGGTCTTGTAAATTCTTAAAGCTTTCACCATTAGGAACCTTAACTAGATGTGGTCGCAAATACATTTCATCTATCAAACCAGGCCAACGATCTTCGATATCTGAAAATAACATAGCTTCCCAATCGCCAAAATTAAGTTCTCGTAAGCGTTTATCTACTGTAATAGGAGTAGTACGTTCACCGCGAATGACTTCAGCTGTAACTAAAGCACGACTCAAATCACTAGATAATATGCGATCAAATTTAACATCTTTAAGAGCCTGACCACATGCCTTTGCTTGATTTAAACCATTTTCATTAAGTGGAACATCTGTGATGCCTTGGTATTTTCCCATTTTGTTCCAATCAGTTTCACCATGGCGCACAATATACAATGTCTTCATAGTCTTCCTATACTTTCAAAATATCTGTTAATTTTTCTACTAACTTAACATTAGTATCATGATCTTTTATTGCAACGCGAACCCATTGATTATTTAATCCCATATAAGAATCACAGTTGCGAACAATCATATTATATTTTTTAAGCGCTTCATTAATCGACTCTGCTGTTATTCCTTCTTGTTCAATGTGGAACAACATAAAATTAGCTGAAGGCGGATATACAGTAATACCATCTATAGTATCTAATGAATTATACATAAAAAGTTGCTCTTCATGTAATACTTGTTTTGTTCGTTTCACATACTCTACATCATTCAAAGCCGCCTCTGTATAGGATTGAGCTAATGTGTTAACAGACCAAGTTGGAATAAAACTATTTAGTTGCTCAATGATAAGAGGATTGCTGAAAGCAGCACCAATTCGTAGCCCTGGCACGGCATAGAATTTTGTAAAAGAATGAACCACAATAATATTATCAAACTCGTTAACTAGGGAGCGCATGGAGTATTCATTATCTTGTAATGTATCGTTACCAACAAAGTCGATAAAGGACTCATCTATAACAAGTAAACTATTAGCATCTTTCAGCATGCTTGCAATAGTAAGAATATGGTTCTTATCAAGTAACGTACCATCTGGATTATTGGGATTACCTAGAAATACAATAATACGACCATCTTGCCCCTTTAACTCAGCTGCAAAAGTTTCTAATGCTAAATAAGGAACCTCAAAATAAGGTTTTCCATGTTCATCTTCCCGTGGTCGATAATAAATATCGCGTACTGGAATTCTACTTGCTTCTAAAGCCGCTTTATATTCAGAAAAACCTGGTGCGGGAACAAAAGCGCCCGTATAGCCAGGTAACCGACAAATTGCATATAATAGCTCTGCCGCTCCATTGCCAACTACAATTTGATTTTTATTCATACCATAGATATCAGCAATGGCATTTAATATATCATCATTTGTAGCATCCGGATAATGTGATATATATCGCAATTGAGATTCTAATGCAGATAAGCCACGTTGGCTAGGGCCTAGTGGATTGATATTAGCACTAAAGTCAATAACCTCATATGGTTCAATTCGTTGTTCATGGGCAAACTGAAAGATATTGCCCCCATGTATTTTAGACATACTATTCTCTTTCTATGAAATACTTTATCGTTTAATATAAGTTAATCCTTCATTCGTAGTTTCAACCGTATCTACATAGGTTAATTGTGGCAACTTACGCAAAATCTCATTCTTACAATCATCAATACGACCATAATCAACGGGGAATAATAGTCCCATAATGGTTCCGCTATGAGCGATGATTGTTCCCACACTATTATAAGAATTACCTACATCGTGAAAGTCATATAAATTAGGTTTATATAAAATACGCTGATTGCCAAAGGCACTCAATGTAGCAGCTTGGCCAATAAGCTTTATATCATGCGTTGTAAGACCCTGTTTAAACAAATCAAAGGATTCTTGTATAATAGATTCTTTTTCTAAAATTTTATTTTGTAAATCTGCTTGTTTATTAAAGCTAACTGTATCAATGCTACCGCCTTCGTCAAAAACGAGGATTTTTAAAGGTGGGCACATACCTAATGGCTTAGAGATAGTCCCTTTAATATAATCAAACTGAGTTACACCTTGATAAAAAGAGGCATCTGTAGGCTCTACAGATAGACAAATTTGCTCAAGTTCTTTTAATGATAAATCATAGTCCATGGCCAAAGCTGTAGCCATAGCTGTTACAGAAATATCTGCCGAACTTGAAGCCATGCCTTTTCCTTGTAGAATATCGGATCTTACATACACAGGCGGGCAAATTTGATTTTTCTTTTTTTTTTGGACCAACTCTTGTACTAATTTACGAGCTTGTGCCGATTTTGGTTGAAGTGCACAAAATTCTTTAGAAAAAGGTTGTATTACATTACTCAATGCGTAGGAGTATCGATTAATTGGACATGTCACTAAAAATGACTGACCATCAATAGAACCTTGTAGAAATTCCCCACATGTACCTGGGGCTCTTACATAATAGGTCACATTAAACTCCTTTCACATCAAATAAAGTATACGTTCTAAAAATATTAAAACTTTGAAAATCAAAAATTTAGAGTTAGAACATAGTTGGATTATTAACTACTGTAGCTGATAGTATAGATAAAATTATGCTATATACCAGTATCAATAATACTTCAGTTACTTCCACAACAAATCCATATGTATCACCAGTAGTGCCACCTAACGCTTTTACAATATAGCGGTTTAATAATCGGTTAATAATATACGTAATAATCATGCTAACAATATTGATTTGGAAAATACCTATAGTAGCATATACTAACACACCTAATCCTACCAAATATCCTACATCAGGTGCTGATAAAATTGCATAAGCACCATATAAAAGTGTATATAATACTAAACCGATTAATAGTAATAGAATAGGCATAAAGAACGTAGATATGGTGTTATAAGTAATAACATGTTTAGGTGCTAAATTAGCAAATGCTGCCCCCATCCCCTGTTCTCTAGCATATGGATAGGATCGAATACTAAAAACCATAGACCAACGGCTCATTAAAGGCATCATAATGAGTGCCATAGGAATAAATTCAGCCGATGGAATCGAAGCTAATAATTGCCATTTCAAAAGTGTAACAAATACAAAAGCAACAACTCCAAAGGAGCCTATACGACTATCTTTCATGATTTCTAGTTTACGTTCTCTTTCACGGCCGGAAAACAAACCATCGCTTGTATCCATCAAACCATCAGCATGAAGGCCACCAGTTATTAAAAACTCAGCCACAACGATAATTAACATCAATGGCATGATCGGAATAAATGGCGATAATACGCCATATAATATAGCTAATATGAGACCAATAATAAGGCCCACATAAGGAAAGGCTACAACAGATTTACCAAAGTCCTCTACAGACCATTCAGTTTGATTTACAATTTTTAAACGCGTTAAAAATTGTAGTGCTATAAAAAAAGGTGTCATTATACATTCATCCCATAGGTAATAACTGTACTAATGATGACCATTAGTATAGTCGTAACATACATCATATAAATTGTTCGAGTAATATGGTTACGGTTTAGCTTTTCAATAGGATCTCCCATATATTCACGGAAGGTCATTTTTTTAAAATACTGATTGTAACCACCTAAACGGATATGTAAGGCCCCTGCCACAGGTGCTTCTGCATACCCCCCATTAGGACTAGGATGTTTTTTTGCATCACGTAAACCGATTTCTATTGCCTTTTTAGCATCAAAGCGTAAAAAGAATGCAGAAATTACAAATAATACAAAGGTAATTCGGGCAGGAATCCAATTTAATATGTCATCAAAGCGTGCAGCTACGCGACCAAAGTACAAGTACTTTTGATTTTTATAGCCTAACATAGAATCCATAGTATTAGCAGTTCTATAAAGAATAGCCCCCATAGGGCCACCGATAATAAAAAAGAAAAAAGGTGCAATAATACCATCTACCGTATTTTCCGCGATTGTTTCTACTGTAGCCCGAGTGATTTCGCTTTCATCTAAGTCTTCCGTATCTCGTCCCACAATCCATGATAAACGTTTGCGAGCATCTACGATATTACCTTGTTTTATTAACTGACTAATGGTAAAACCTGCGCCAGCCAATGAACGTGGAGAAATGGCAATGTAGAGAATCACTACTTCGAAAGCATAGTATACCCATTCGTCTACTACTCCACCTAGCCATAACAATAAAGATACTATGATATATACCGATATAAGAATTAAACCTACTGCAATACCACCGTACCACAATTTCTTCGTATCATTATCAGTGTCTTTATAAAGAACGGCTTCAAAAAAAGATATTATACGTCCTATAATGGCCACTGGATGATATTTACTATTGGGATCCCCAATAATTAAATCCAATAAAAATGCTAAAACTGGTATGCACACAAAGTTATACTTTGAAAACCAGTGAAAAATTGCTAAATGTTCCATATATCTCCTCTACTATCCCAAGGTAGACATAATATAATCCATATCTAGATGTTCCTCCACAATATCAGCTAAGCGATTATATGCCGCATTTTTATGGTCAAAATAATGGAATACTACATCTAATGGTTGTAATCCCTTGCGTTCACGTAATTGATTGATAATAAAACGTCTAAACTCGTCATTATCAAATACACCGTGAATATATGTACCCATTACTTGATGATTACCATCAATAAAACCATCAATAACATTGACAGCCTCTTCACTGCGACTTGTAATTGTAAAGCAACGAGACACCGAATCTGCTAGTGGCGTAGTATCCCCCATATGAATTTCATAGCCTACTAAATTTTCCCCCCTAAAAGTACCATTTAAAAACTGTAAATTAGATACATTGAATTGTACTTGATGGGTTGTTTTTTGAGCCTTCATAGTCGTAGATGATTCAACAAGGCCAAGTCCTTCAATTTCCTCGATATCACCTTCCATATGATGAGGATCATAAATAGTTTTACCTAACATTTGGTTACCGCCACAAACACCGATAACAGGTGTACCTTGAGCAGCCAATTTTTTGATTTCATCAGCAAAGCCTGTATCACGTAAATATGTTAAGTCAGCCAATGTATTTTTAGAACCAGGTAATATAATTAAATCTGGCGTACCGATAACATCTCCAGGGCCTACAAAACGGACAGATACATCTGGCTCATAATTAAGTGCATCAAAGTCTGTAAAATTAGAGATTTTAGGTGTTTGCATAACTACGACCTGAATATCTTTAGTACCACTATTGCGTTTGTTCTCTAATGCAACAGAATCTTCTTCATCAATATCGAGGTTCTCAATGGCAGGAATAACACCTACCACTTTTTTACCTGTTTTTTCTTCAATAAATGTAAGAGCTGGTTCTAATAGTTTGATATCACCACGGAATTTATTGATAACGATACCTTTAATAAGATCGCGTTCTTCTGGTTCTAATAATTCTAAGGTACCAACAATGGACGCAATAGCACCACCTCGGTCAATATCTGCAATGAGAAAAACTGGAGCTTGAGTCATCTTGGCAATACGCATATTTACAATATCATTTGCTTTTAAGTTAACTTCTGCAGGACTACCGGCACCTTCGATAACCATCATATCAAAATTTGAGTCTAAGAAATCAATAGATTCTTTAACCTTATCTAAAGCGGTTAGTGAATATTTTGTATGATATTCTTTGGCACTATATACGCCAACAGGTTTCCCCATCAATACAACTTGAGACGATTGATTTCCTGTAGGTTTTAATAACACAGGATTCATTTGAACAATTGGATCAATACCAGCGGCTTCGGCTTGAGCGACTTGAGCACGGCCAATTTCATCGCCCCATTTTGTCACATAAGAATTGAGGGCCATATTTTGTGCTTTAAAAGGAACGGTCTTAAAACCTTTTCTATAAAAAATACGGCATAATGCAGTACAAAGAATACTTTTACCTACATTAGAACTCGTTCCTTGAAACATGATTTTCTTAGCCATTTATATGAACCTCCTGTGATTTCAATTCAATGGTAACACCACTAATTGTTAAATAGAGTTTATCTGCAACAGAAGCTACTGCTCGATTCACACGACCAGCAATATCTCTAAAATATCTAGCCAGTTTATTATCCGGCACAATACCTAACCCAATTTCATTGGTCACAAATATAACTGTTTTACCTTCACATGATTGTATCGAGTCTAATAAAGTGTCTAATTCTGAAAGTATTGTCTGTTCTAATCTATTAGCATCTTCTTGACCACGAATGGAGCCATAAGCCATCATGTGATTGGTAGTGAACATGGTTAAACAATCTATAAGAATTACATCTGCTGATTGACTGATATTTTCCCATTCATCAGCTAAATGTAAAGGTACTTCAAAATTATTCCATATTTTTCCTCGTCGCTCTTGATGTTTTTTGATGCGATCCACCATTTCCTCATCAAAAGCTTGGCCCGTAGCTACATAAGCTTTTGGCCCCTTTGTAGCCAATGCTAAACGTTCAGCAAATTCACTTTTTCCACTGCGTGCCCCACCGGAACACAATATAATTTGTGATTTCATAATGCACCTATACAAGAATTTATAATTTCAGTATCATTATAAGTATAACAAAGGAGCGATACTATGGAAATTATGAATATGAAACTAAAAATGATGGCTACGCTATGGGATAATACATATCGTGTTGCCATCGATGACGGACAAGGTAAATATATTGGTACTGCACGAGTAGTAGTGAATGTTCCTCTACCACCAGAAGCTTTACCTGAAAATGCACCGCAAGTTGAAGCACAACTATTAGTATTAGTTGAAGACTTTGATTTCGGCGCTGATAAAATTATAAACTTTGAAACAACATTAGCCAATTTATTAAGAGAAAAATTCCGTTATGAAATTCCTCATATCTTCTTTTACTATCCTAGCCCTCAAGATGTTTTAAACCAAACAATTTCACAATAGGTCTATAACGAGCAAAAAGCTATGTAAAATACATAGCTTTTTTTGTTTATTCAGCTCCAAGTTCTTCCTCTACACGACACAAGATAAAGCAAAGGTCGGATAGACGATTTAAGTATTTTAAATTAGATTCGTGAACACTTTCACCAGCGTCTAATACTCGCCATAAAGCGCGTTCCGCACGTCGAGTAATCGTTCTAGCTACATGTAAATAAGCAGAAGATTGTTTTTCACCGGGAATGACAAAACTAGATAAAGGTTCTAACTTTGCATCAAAGCGATCAATAACTTTTTCTAAATGCTTTACATATTGCTCAGTAATTACCGGAGCAGTATTTAAACTTGCAATATCAGCCATTAATGTCCATAAGTTTCGCTCAATATCGTATAATTCAGCAGCAACACGTGGATTTTCAGCATAAGCGCGAGCCAATCCTAAAAAAGCTTGTAATTCATCGATTGTACCATAAGCTTCTACGCGTAAAGATGATTTCTGTACACGTTCTCCCGTGTATAAACCAGTTGTACCAGCATCACCTGTTTTTGTATAAACACTACTTGCCATATGATTACCTCCTATAGATATACATGGATGTAGAAATAAAAGCTAAATGATCCCAACCTTGAGATTATTTGTATTCAGGGAACCAAAGATGAATTTCACGAGCAGCAGCTTCTGGAGAATCAGAAGCATGTACTACGTTAGCATCCATTGTTAGGGCATAGTCACCACGAATACTACCAGGGGCAGCATCTACAGGATTTGTTGCTCCGTTTAAAGCACGTACGGATACAATTGCGTTCTCACCAGCTAACACAAAAGCAAGAACTGGGCCTGATGTAATAAAATCAACTAATTCACCAAAGAATGGCTTTTCCTTATGTTCTGCATAGTGTTCTTCCGCTAATTCACGAGGTACTTGTAAGAGTTTTAATGCTTTAATAACAAGGCCTTTACGTTCATAACGGCTAAGGATTTCACCACTTAATTGACGTTTAACTGCATCTGGTTTAATTAAAACTAATGTTTCTTGCATGATACCCTCCAGTAGATACTAATTATAATATTACCTTTTCTTTATACTTTGGATTCATAGCTTGTTTCTTTAACTTTTGAATACGTTCTTCCGTGCGAGGATGTGTACTAAAAAGATTGCTCAAGCTTTCACCAATTCCCATCATAGGGTTAATAATAAACATATGGGCTGTAGCATTACTTGCATTAGGCAATGCACCATGTTTAGAGTAGTAGTCAATTTTTGCAAGTGCAGAAGCCAGTGCTAATGGGTTGCGACACATATCTCCGCCTCCCTCATCAGCTAAAAACTCACGAGTACGGGAAATACTCATCTGAATAAGACCAGCTGCGATAGGTGCAATAATGATCGTACCAAGAAGCGCCAAAGGGTTAGTGCCTTCTCGATCATCGGAGCGCCCAAATATGGCAGTGAATTGAAGTATATTGGCTATCATAGAAATAGCACCAGCCATCATAGCTGCAATTGTACTAATCAATGTATCTCGATTCTTAAGATGTGTTAATTCGTGTGCAAGCACACCTTCTAATTCTTCATCAGTTAATAGACGTTGGATACCTTCTGTAACAGCAACTGCTGCATGACTAGGATTTCTACCTGTTGCAAATGCATTCGGTACTTCACTGGGAATGATATAAACCTTTGGCATTGGTAAATTACCATTTTTAGCCAATTGATCTACCATTGCATATAGTTTTGGATTAGACTGTGCAGTAACAGGTTGAGCATTGTATTGGGCTAAAACGATTTTATCGCTGTACCAATAGGACATAAAATTCATACCCATGGATATGACAAACATCATAATCATACCGCTTCTGCCGCCAATCATATCACCAATAACCACTAAAATGGCTGTTAGAGTCGCTAATAAAAGTGTTGTTTTTATATTGTTCATAGTTTCCTCCAATTATTGTTATGGACTGTGCCTAACACTATAATTATACCATAAACTATATAATTAACGCTCCAGTTGTATCAGCTTCTAAGCAATATATTTTATTTTCAATCTCATTTGCTGTGAATACGGCCCCCATAGCCTTTGCTACCTCTTGTACATGAGTTTTATCAACATATGCAATCAGAGTAGAACCCGATCCACTGATAGTAGCACCGTAAGCTCCAGCAACTTTTGCGGCTTCAAAAACTTCATCACAATGAGGAATCAATGTCTTACGATAAGGTACATGCAAGTTGTCATCTAAGGCAACAGATAAATTACTTAATTGATGCGTAATTAAGCTTGTTACAAATAATGAAGCATGACTTACATTTTGTACAGCTTCTTTAAATGGAATATGATTTGGTAGCACAGAACGAGCATATTCAGTAGATACCATGACTTCTGGTACTACAACAGCAAAATGTAGCTCCGGAGGAATAGAAATGACCGTGTTTAGTACCTTATTTTTTAAACCTGTAGCACAACATAAATTTCCGTAAATAGCTGGCGCCACATTATCTGGATGACCTTCCATACGATTTGCTATAACTAGTAACTCTTCTTTTGAAAGTGGATGCTTTACCAATGCGTTCGCCAGTAAAAGCCCCCCTACGATAGCCGTACTACTACTACCTAGTCCACGAGAGGGAGGAATCAAGGTTTCAGAAGTTATATGACCATATCGAATTGGTTCTTGAGCAGTAGCAAAAACTTGATCCATAGCGAAACCAATTAGATTCTTTTTAGGATCTTCAGCGCGTAGAATATCTGCACCAAAACCTTCAAAAGTATATGTATATTCTGTAGCATTTTCATCTGGTGTAAAGCTGAATATATTATAAAGATTTAGTGCTAATCCTAAGCAATCAAAACCTGGGCCACAGTTTGCACTAGTGGCAGGTACTTGTACACGAACAGTATTCATAATTAAGCTTCCATAATACGAATGACACTATTAACAGCCTTAACGGAGCGCAAGCTATTAAAAGAGTCTATAAGATTTAAAATATAAGATCTTGGGCATTTAGATGTAACAATGGCAAGAACTGCAGTTTCTGGATCCATATTTCGTTGAACGATGGATAAAACAGAAATCTTTTGTTCTGCTAATTTTGCAGAGATTTTTGCTAGTACACCTGTTTTATTATCTACTGCTAAACGCAAGTAGTAGCTAGATTGAATTTTACCTGGAGAATAAATATCTTTTTGATCATAATAGAACGGTTTCAAACGTCCCGTTTCATTATAAGAAACATTCTTTGCCACTTCCATAATGTCAGATACTACAGAACTACCTGTCGGTAAGCTACCTGCACCACGACCATATAACATGACATCGTCGATACCATTCCCCTTTACATAAATCGCATTATAGGATCCGCGAACAGATGCCAATGGATGTGTAGTAGGAATAAATGCAGGGTATACATTTAGAGATAATCCTTGAGCAGTTTCTTTAGCAATACCTAATAATTTAATATTGTAACCAAACTCTTTCCCAAATTTTATATCTTCAGTATCAATACAAGTAATACCTTCTACAGTTACATCTTCAAAGAAAATACGACGGTTAAAACTAATGGATGCAAGTATTGCCAATTTACGAGCTGCATCAAGGCCTTCAACATCAGCTGTAGGATCTGCCTCTGCATATCCTAACTCTTGTGCTTCTTTCAATACATCTTGATAGCTTAAACCTTCTTCAGACATTTTAGTCAAAATAAAGTTTGTAGTACCGTTCATAATGCCAATGATTTCAGTAATACGATTACCGGCTAACGATTCATATAATGTGCGGATTATAGGAATACCACCTAAAACAGATGCTTCAAAACGTAAGTCTACCCCATTTTTACTCGCTAAGTCTAATAAGTATGGACCAGCTTCTGCTAGTAAGTCTTTATTTGCAGTTACCACATTCTTCTTAGCTTTTAAGGCTCCTTCTACGCAATTTTTTGCAAAGTTTGTACCACCCATCAATTCCACTACCATTTGGATGGAATCGTCTTTTAACACTTCATCAATATCAGTTACATATTTAGCTGTTTCTGGTAATGTAATATGACTATATTTTTCTGGATTTCGTACATAAATTTTTGAAATTTCAACATTGACACCTGTACGATTTTTAATTAATTCAGCATTGTCTTGCAATAAGTTAAAAGTACCTTGTGCAACAGTACCAAAACCTAATAAAGCAATTTTTATAGTGGTCATAATCGTCCTACTCTCTTAATTAGCCTATGCTTGGCCTAAAATCTCTACCTTGATAATACCCTTCATAGAGCGAATATCTAGCAATAAATCTTCTAATGAACCTTGTAAATCCTTGGTTTCAAAAGAAATACTACTATTCGCAATGCCTTGTAATGGAATATCTTGATTAATCGTTAAAATACTACCGTTACGTTCAGCAATGGCTTTCAAAACGCTTGATAACATACCAGATTCATTTGACATAGAAACATAAATACTAACAATTTTCCCTTGAGCAATTTCAAAAAATGGAAAAACATAATCCTTGTATTTATAATACGCAGATCGACTTAAATCCATTTTTTCAACTGCTTCGTTAATTGTTTTAACCTCACCTAGTTTTAGAATTTCTTTTACTTTTATCGTCTTTTTTATAGCCTCTGGTAAAATATCTTCTTGAACCAGATAAAATTTATCTTTTTTTGGTTTAGACATAGAGCACACTCCCTTATTGTTCTCTTGAAGTTTCTTGGGCAACGAATTGTCGTCCATATAATGTTAATACTGCATACATACCGATGAAGAATGGCATATATTCAGCCATAACACGCCATCCTACAGCGATGATGCCCACTGTTCCATTAGGTACAAAGGCACTAAATAATACTACAAATAGACCTTCTGCAATGCCTGTCCCCCCTGGGGTTGGTGCAAAATACAAAATAAGATTTAATAAAATCATGCGATCTAAAACATCGATAATAGGAATATCTGGTGTGAAAGCATACATTAAGGCGGGTGCAATACAATATAAGCATAATAAACTCAAACCAGATTCAATAAAAACTATTAAAGATTGGACAGGTTGTTTATAAAGTAAACCAAGACCTTGATTTAATGTTTCTAATTTAGAAAGCCAATCTTTAGTGTTATGTGCTTTAAATCGTTGTGCTAGATTATAGACAAATTGACGCATATATTTAGTCTGTAATATATAAGTTCCCACTAAGGCCGCTATAACAACAAGCACGGCAAAAATCAAAAGCATATCACGAGAGATATATGGAATTTCAATAGCATCTCGTAAAAATACTAATGGTAGCATAATGACCAAAAACATAATGGAAAATACGGTACGTATTAATACAATCGGTGTACCTTTAGATATAGGTACGCCATAACTTCTCAACACCAGTACTTGCGCGACAGCACCCCCGCTAGCTCCAGGTGTCAACATAGCCATAAAATAATTACTAAAAATAACTCGTAACACTGCTCGTATCGATAACTTGTAACCACCAATTTTTACGAGCCTTTGAAGTCGTAATCCATCAAAATACATACCTGCTACTAAAGCAACTAAAGCTAATAATAAGGAAATACTATTAAAAGATGATATGGCTTTCAATGCATCTAAATCAATAGTATAGTAAATGATACCAATTGATACAGCCAACAACAAGAGAAACATAAAGATGCCTCTCTTCATCATTTTACTCATACCAAGTCTCCATAATTAATGAGCTCTATATCATGTTGACTTATATATAATCGCGTATGACTGGAACAGAGTGCTTGCAACTCCTCTTCCCAATGATAACCCCAATTATAAAGCTTACTAAGAATACTACTATTACTACCTGGATGAACCATCAATTCATGGGTACCAGAATGTTTATTTACCGCTTTTAAAATACCCATTAGAGATTTCTGATTTATATGGCCTCCATTTACCATGCCCCAAAAATATTGGGTTGTAGTCATACAATTATTTCGTATGACTGGTCGCGCATTAGCCGCAACCGTTGATAAACCAACTTTACCAAGAAATCGAATTGGGGAATACATATAATTCATAAAGCCAGTAGACTCATCGGGTATACGTATAGCATGTATACCAAAGGATTTTGCCTGTTCAATCACAATTGGCAATACCGTTGGTAGCACATGCATATGTTGATGTCCATCAATATGAGTTACCCTTAAGCCGGTATCCATTATTTGAGCTATTTGTCCATGAATCTCTTTACGTAATTCACTATAATTGATTTTGCCAGAGTAAATACGTTTAATAAATTCTACATAGTTCTCTGGAAATACACCTTCTGGTGTGAGAAGTGATGAAACTTCTGATGGATCACATATTGGTTTCACCCCACCCACCAAGGTAATATGAATACCAATGCCCAACTTAGGGTTTTGTTTTGCCATACTTACGGCTTCTGTAAAAGCTTCTCCTCCTGCCATTAAAGAGGTACTGGTAATAATACCCCTACGATGACCATCAATAATACCAGCATTAACTGCACTATGAAGGCCAAAATCGTCTGCATTTACAATTAATTTGGACATAGTTATCTTCCTTTTCATGAAAAAAAGGGAGAACTTTGTTCTCCCACAAAGGATATATGTTATTGTACCAAATACACAACTAAAAAATCAATACAAAAGCCCTCTACTTGTATACTAGTAGAGGACTTTTTATAAGGTCATAAATTTTTATCATATATACTAAGGCATCAATTGTTCTTGTACTTTATACATACATAATGCAGCAGCTACGCTTACATTTAAGGATTCCATATCACCATACATAGGAATCATAATACGATTTGTACATAGATTCATAACCTCTGGTGTTACGCCATTCCCTTCGTTTCCTAATACTAGCATAGTTCGCTTAGCATAACGTACAGTATGATAAGGATTGGAATGTTCTAAAGCAGTTACATAGGTAGTCATATTAGACTCGGTTACCATATCATGTAACAGAGATAAGGTAATATCCTCATATAAAGGTATTTTATGTAAGGCGCTCATAGTACTGCGCACTGTCTTGTCATTAAAAGGATCCACAGTTCCTTTCATCAAAAATATACCTTTTACACCTGCTGCAACTGCTGTACGAATTATGGTACCTAGATTGCCAGGATCTTGAACTCCATCTAATGTAATATATAAACCATCATCAATGTGAATGCTTTCCATATCGTATTTTGGTTTTGATACAATAGCAACTACACCTTGTCCATTTACGGTATTATCCACCTTATCAAATATTGGATCTTGTGCAATAAATTTAGGTACAAATTGAACAGTATCTAAGTCTAATAAATCTAATACATGTTTATCTTGCGCTTTAGATTCACGTATAACAATTGTTTTTACTGCCCCCATAGCTGCAATATCTCGAATAGATCGAATACCTTCAACAATGTACTCTCCATATTTTTGGCGATTTTTACGCTGCCCTAAAGAGATAATTCGCTTTATGGTCTTATTATCTTTAGATTGGATATATTCCATACTAACTCCCACTGTGTTGATTATTCCAGAGATTATAAAAGGCCCCTTTTAAGTTGATAAGTTCATCAAAAGATCCTATTTCTATTATTTTACCATATTCCATATACACTATTTTATTGGCATCTTTAACTGTTGAAAGGCGATGAGCAATACTTACGATTGTTTTACTACCTCGAATATTTTCAATACTTGCTTGAATTTGCTTCTCCGTATGACTATCAATGTTAGCCGTTGCTTCATCTAACAATAGAATAGGTGTTTTTTTAATCAAGGTACGGCCAAAAGCCAATAATTGCTTTTGCCCATCAGATAATAAGGAGCCTAAATAACCAACCGGTGTGTCATACCCTTCCGGAAGGTGTTCAATCATAGAATGCAAGTTAACTTGTTTTGCTGCATTGACCATATCCTCATTAGAAATTGATGTATCAAAAAGTGTTAAATTATCTCTAATGGAACCCTTAAATAGATAAGCTTGCTGAAAAACATATCCCATTAAATGACGAAGTACAGAACTATCATATTGGGCAATATTTATACCGTTAATATAGATAGCCCCTCTTGTTGGTTTATAGATTCCCATCAACAATGATAAAAGTGTTGATTTACCACTACCAGAAGGACCTACAATACCGATGAATTCTCCAGCTTTAATAGTGAATGTAAAGTCCTCTAGCGCATAAACGTCGTTATTTTCATAGGAAAACCATACATGCTCGAATTCAATAGTCTCTATATGTTTAAATTCATCAGGAACTTCATTAGCCATCTGACGCTCTTCTTCCTCTAATAAGGGAACTAATCTTTCAGCACCAGCTAATGCGCTTTGTAGGGAGTTATATTTATCTGCAATTTCCTTTAATGGTTGGAAGAATCGGTCCATATATTGTATAAAGGCAAATACTGTACCAGCATCAGCTACGGAGTCTATTAAATTCGTAGTTGTAAAAATAACAATTAACGCAACAAAGAATAGACCATCTACGAGCGGTCTAAAAATAGAAAATGTGGTAACCTCAAAAAGACCTGCTTCTAAGAAACCTTTATTAACAGTATTATAACGTTCCTCAATTGCTCTTTCGCCACCATAGGATTTTACGATTACAATATAATTTAACAGTTCCTTGATGCTTGCATTAGAAGCAGCTACAGAACGTCTTACCTGACGGAATGCTTTGCGAGAAAACTTTTGAAACACCCAAATAATTCCACCCATTATAGGTAGTAAAATTGTCATGATTATTGCTAAAGGTACATTAATGGCATACATAAATCCTAATATACCAATAATCATTAAACCGCTACTTGCCAAATTCAGAATTACATCTGTATATAATGTACGTAATGACTCTACATCATTAGTAATGCGAGTTACCCAATTCCCAATTGGCAACTTATAAAATTCATCATGTGGTTTATTAAGAATCTTTTGGAATATAATACTACGAATATTATAGATAATTTTTTGACCAAAACTTTTTAAAAAGTAATTCTCTACAAAGATAAACAATACACTACCAATTATAGTAAAGCCATACATTAAAGCATAGTATTCAATAACAGCGATATCATTAGTGGCAAATCCAAGATCGATAACTTGCTTAGTTAAATATGGGCGTAAAAGTAATAGTACTAAATTTCCTGCGAGCGCAACAGTTGCTAAAAATAGAATACCTAAATAAGGCTTAATGTAGCCAGTTATATAGGAGAATAGAGCCCAGTCATTTTTTAGATCACGCTTCTTCATGATGGCCCCCTCCATTCTGCGCTTCATATAAGGTACGGTATAAACCATTGTTAGCTAATATTTCCTCATGAGTACCTTCTTCTACGATACGCCCCTCATCAAATACTAGTATTTTATCTGCTTTCTCTACAACCTCTAATCGTTGTGAAATACATAGAATCGTCTGATCTTTTACATTATGTAATGAATTTAATATGGTTGTAACTGTTACTGCATCTAAAGCGGAAAAACAATCATCTAGTAATACATATGGCGCATTTTTATAAAAGCCGCGAGCCATATTGATTCGCTGCTTCTGTCCACCTGATAAATCATGACCTTCTTCAGCAAGCTCATGTAAATCATCGTTTAACAAATCGCCTAAATCTCTATATAAATCTGCCTTTTGTGCTGCCACCTCTACAGTTTCGTGCATAGGTAAAGCTTTACCAAATTTAATATTATCAGCAATGGTCGTACTTAATAGGTAAGATTGTGTCGGCACATAAGCAATTGAGTTTCTAAGCTTTGATAAAGAAACAGTAGCTAAATCTTGATTACCAAAATAAATAGATTTTTCCGGACACTCTTGTAATCCAATAAGCAATTTAAACAATGTACTTTTGCCAGAACCGGGTTTACCAACTAAACCGATAAAAGAACCTTTTGGTATTGTCGTTGTCAACTGAGATAATGCATGCCCTTTAGAGTTTTCATAAGTAAAATCTAAGTATCGAATATGAATATCCTCAAGCGGCAATACTTCATCTGTATCATCTATTGTTTCTGTAGGCAAATGTAAAAAATCCATAATACGATCTAAAGAAGCAAGACCTTTTTGTACAATAGAAATAAGGCCACCAAAGCCTATTAAAGGTCCCACAATTAACATTATGAATGAATTAATAGTAACAAATTCGCCTATAGTCATTTTGCCTTCTACAGCTAAATGTCCACAAATAAAAATACTAATACTGATACAAATAAAGGGTGCAATTCTTGTCAACGGTGTTAATATTGCATCTAGTAGTGCAACATCCATATTCTTCTTATAATTAAGTTTATTTATTTTTTTAAAAGAATTAGAGATAATGCTTTCACGATTAAAAGCGCGAATAACATCCATCCCTTGAAATAACTCTTGTCCAAACTCTGTTAAATCGCTATAAGTAGCTTGTGCACTACGTTGTTTAATACGTAGCTTTCTGCCTAGTACAAATATAGCCACAATAATTAAGAATACAGGTGTCATAATTTTAAAAGCTAATACAGTATTAATCTTTTGAATTAAAATTATGGAGCCCACAATGGAATAGAAAATAATATCCACTATAATCATTACACCTAGACCAAGGGCAACACGTAGCGATGTTACATCGTTAGTCATGAGCGCCATAACCTTACCAGGTCCATTAGCCTCATAGTACGTTGTTTTTACTTGTAATGCTTTACTACACAAAATCTCACGAAAAAGATACTCCATGCGACGAATAGAGCCTAATAGGGTTCTGCGTGAGATAACTTTTAAAATAGTGATAATAATAAATAATAAAATGAAATAAAAAATATAAGTGACTAACCCTTCCTTATTATTGCTCAACGTATCTATAGCATTACCAATAAATTGAGGAACAAATAAAAAAGCCACGTCAATTGCCATCAACATAGTTAAGCCAATGGCATAGATCCAGCCTTCACGCCGGAAAAACTGCATAAATAAATCTATTGGTTTCATAGGTCCTCTCTAACATATCCTATTAAGTCTAATCAAAATCATTGCCTATATAATTACTAGTATCATTATATTGTAAATGAATTTAAATCAATACTGTAAAAGCTAAATCAACAAATTTTATTACGTTAACTTTTCTCTTTATAGTATACACATTTTTTATGATACATTAATACACCTATACGTATAACAGTTAGATTAAATATTTTATTACAGTAGCAGTTCTATTTCATCAATATTAATATTAGTTAAATGGCCTCTTTAAATTTTTACAGTAATCAATCGTAACGATCTTTTTAATTAATACTATATCGAATTTTTTAGTTTACTTATGGTAATGTAAATGTTATACTATGCATATAAAGAAATTATATTTTACATAATTAGAATTAAAACTCTTAGGAGGAATACAACATGGAAAAACGTACTGGCGTAGTAACATTTGCAGGTGGCCCTATCACATTAGTTGGCCCAGAAATTAAAGTAGGTCAACAAGCTCCAGACTTCACTGTATTGAGCAATGACTTGCAAGCTAAAACTTTAAAAGACTTCGAAGGTAAAGTAAAAGTTATCTCCGTTGTTCCTTCCCTTGATACAGGTGTTTGTGATGCTCAAACTCGTTGGTTCAACCAAGATGCAACAGCACTTTCCGAAGATGTAGTCGTATTGACAATTTCTATGGACTTACCATTCGCTCAAAAACGTTGGTGTGGTGCTGCAGGCGTAGATAAAGTTGTTACTTTGTCTGACCACAAAGATGCTTCCTTCGGTGAAAACTATGGTTTCTTGATTGAAGAGCTTCGTCTTTTAACTCGTGGCGTTGTAGTAATCAACAAAGATAACAAAGTAACTTATGTTGAATATGTACCTGAAGTAACTCAAGCAGTTAACTTCGATGCTGCATTAGAAGCTATTAAAGCTGATATCTAATCTTAAGATTTTTGCTAATAGCTTAATATAAAGGTAAAAAGACCGTACGGTGTACGGTCTTTTTATATGTCCTATAGTAATTTATTATTTTAATTGGAGTATGTATGTGGATTCGTATTTCTCAGCTTATATTAACCATTAAAAATATTGCACTTATTGGTGTTGGCATTGGTTTATGCATTGCTTTAATCAATAGTCTAGTAAATTTTGGTTTTATTGCATGGGCCAATATTCAAGGCTATAGTACTTATTCTTTATTGATTGAAGAGATAATTACCTTTTTTCTTTACTTTGAATTTATTGCACTCATAATTAAGTACTTTAAGAATAATTTCCATTTTCCTCTTGATTTCTTCTTATATATTGGTATTACCGCCATTGTTCGTTTACTAATTATCGATCATGAATCAGCTTTAAATATGTTATTATGGTCTATTTCCATTTTAGTTCTAGTTTGTTGTTTAGTACTAGTAGAAAAATTTCTTAATAACAAATCCTAATAGCATAAAAGAGACTCTACATATTAGTAGAGTCTCTTTTATTTTAAAACTTTTACGTTTTAACACTATCAACTAGCATCTTAGAAGATATTTTTAGCGTAGTTAGCGTATTTAGCTTCTAATTCTTCCATTTTATCATTCATTTCGATTTGTAATTGGGATGCTAAATCATATTCACCATCATTAAGTGCATCAATTAAACGAGTGAATAAGGATTTACGATCGTCACTATCTTTAGCAAGGTAGAAACGTAAGTCATTAACTTCTGCAAAGCGTTTATCATCTACACTATTTCGGCTATCAGTATGAATTGCAACCATGCTACGAACTGTATCCAAATTATTTGGAATTAATCGGTTAGCCAATACTAGTTTCCAACGTTTAAGAATGGAGGCAATAAAGGAGTCCATTAAATCTTTAGCAAATGCATTGCCTTGAGCCAATGTTTCTACTAATTCAGGATTATTTTGGTAACCCTTTATATTTTCCCATACAGTAGCTGGCGCAACACCAAACATTTGATTACGTTCTTCTTGTGTGAAATCATCAAACACATCTTTTTCAGTACGGTATGCACGATTTGTAGCAAGATAATCAGATGTTTCACCTACTTCTTTGGAAAGCTCTGCTTCCAATTGAGCTTGTGTTTTACCAGATGTAATGGCATATTTCATACCATCAAATGCAGAGATAAAGATCAATGCTAAAGCAGTATATGTATTGGTGTAAGGATTTGGAGAACGCAATTCATAACGTGTCGCCATAGGATTATCAATATCTCGAATTAAACCGCAAAGGATTGTACGGTTACGGCTAGGTTCAGATGGATCAGTACCTAAAGATGTAACAATACATACTGGCGCTTCAAATCCAGGTTTTAAACGGTTTAAAGAATCTGTTGTAGAGCTGATGAATGGATTAATAGCTTCATAGTGTTTTAAAAGTCCCATAATTGCACCAATGCCTAAAGAGCTAGCAGATTCTTTACGCATATCTTCTGGGCTAAATAAGTTAACAACTTTACCAGATTTTAATTTAGCCATAACACCAAAATGAGTATGTTCACCAGAACCAGCTACACCAATTATTGGTTTTGCATTAAATGTTACATCAAGACCATTTTCACGGAATACTTCACGAACAATGATACGAGCTTGTAATTCATTATCTGCTGTTTGTAATGGATTATTTGAGAATTTCCAGTCGATTTCTAATTGTTCTAATACAACTGCTTCATGACCATCTTCATCAAGTTTAGCTTTAACGCCACCTACTTCTTTATGACCCATTTCAGCAACCATACCATATCTATCAAGACGTTCAACAGCTTGTTCTAAAGCAGTGCGAACTGTACCATGAGTACGTTGCCAGTATTGTTCTTGTAATTTTTGAGATACGGATAATTCTTTTTTTGTAACTGTTCTAGATGGAGTTTTTACCCAGAATTCTAGTTCTGTTGCAGATGTGAAAATGATATCTACAACTTCATCAGCTTTCACATGCGGCATACCAGGTAAGCCATGTTCTTTAATCAAGTCCAATAATTCAGCACGAACATAGTCGCAGCTGCGTTTTAAAATAGAACGAGAATCTACATAACGATAGTTATGCATCAAGAATGCAGGAATACGAAGTGTACCAGTTGGTAAGCCTGTAACAGGATCAATATTTTCGTAGTTGTAATCAACAAACCAGTTTACACTTGGATCGCCCCACATATCTACACGAGCATTATTTAATGTAGCAATATTTGTAAGTACTACAGAGGAACCATCTGTTTGAACAGCACGACCTTCAAAGAAAGATTCGTAGTCATCGAAGAATGCTGACATAGGAATCTTTTCATCAGTATCATTACCTGCTAAGTCAATACCTACAAGAGATACGAACTTGATTTCAGGATGTTGTTCTAATAATGCAAGAACGCCTTCTTTCCCATATTGACCCGCTGGAATGTAATATAATAATTCGTTAGTTGTCGACATATTTGTTCCTCCTAAAAGAAAAAGACTCCAACAAATAAATATAAAACTATATATCTAAAGTGGAGTCTTCGTTGACCAATTATTTTATTGAGTTTATATTATCATATGTTGAAAATATATGTCAATAACTTTCTATAGAATTTCATTATTCTCTTAAAGTTATATCTAATACACCTATTACTATCAACTGTAATCAATAAGTGTATATAGAATAGTCGTTGATATCACTATATATTATCCAAGTAATTCTTTAACAATATTATTGACAACCTTACCATCTGCTCGACCTTTTGTTTTTGGCATTACATGTTTCATAACATTGCCCATATTTACGTTATCACCACATGCAGCAATGGCTTCTTGTACAATTGTACGAATTTCATCTTCGTTCAATTGCTCTGGTAAGTATTTTTGCAATACAGCCATTTCTTCTTTTACATGACTAATTAAGTCCTCACGGCCTGCTTTTTCAAATTCTGTTAAGGAATCTTGACGAGTTTTCATTTCCTTAGCTAAAATGCCAAGAATGCCAGCATCATCTAACTCAATTTTGTCATTGATTTCTGTATTTTTTATGGCACTATTGACCATACGAATTACAGATAACGCTGTTTTACCTTCTTCACGAGCTTTCATAGCTGCTTTCATATCTTCCTTTAATTGATCTTTTAAACTCATATTTCCTCCTTATGTATATAATAAAGAAACCCTAATTCTGGATTTCATAAAGCCATGAAAAGGCAGAATTAGGGTAATCATCTTATGCTCTGAATTTGCGTTTTCTTGCTGCTTCAGATTTTTTCTTTCTTTTTACGCTTGGTTTTTCATAGTGTTCGCGTTTTCTTACTTCAGACAAAACACCCGCTTTTTGGCAGGAGCGTTTAAATCGACGAAGAGCACTTTCAAGCGTTTCGTTTTTACCGACTTTGATTTCAGACATTTATATCCCTCCCTCCAAAAATAATCTCGGGAAGTGCTGATAATTTACATACGCACATATAATATTATATGTATAGGTATAGATGTTGTCAATATTTTCAAGTATATTTTATAGGTTTTTTAATGAGTATTATAAAAAGAATACATAATACTCAAAATTAGGCTTCTGGCCAGCCCATTTCTTCTCCACCTAAAAGGTGTGCATGCATATGGAATACAGTTTGACCTGCTTTTTTACCAGTATTAAAAATTAAACGATATCCATCTTTAGAGATACCAAGCTCTTTTGCTACATCACGAACAAATGGCAGTAACCCTTCAACATAATCTGCATTCTTTTCATTAAGATGTGCAATATTAGACACGTGATTTTTAGGTACGATTAATACATGAACTTTTTTTACAGGTTGAATATCATGAAAAGCATAGAATTTATCATTTTCTAACACTTTTTTAGACGGAATTTCACCATTGATAATTTTGCAAAAAATGCAGTCACTCATAATCTAACTCCTTACTCAATAATTAAATAATTATCTTCTAAACCTACAACAGTTCCACCAACGAGATCACCAATTTTACGTGTCCCATCTGACTTAACTTTACCATTTATATATTCATTTGTTAAGCCCATGTAGTATCCATTCTCTTCCTTTTCGATGAGAATCTCACCAGGCTTACCAATGCGTGATTTTGCGTATCGTTCATAACCAGATTGGCTAAGACCATTTAAAAGTGCTACACGAGTTTTCTTAACAGCTTCTGGTACTTGATCCGCCATAGTGGCTGCAGGTGTACCCTCACGAATGGAGTATGGGAAAGCATGAATGTGCGAAAATCCAATTTCACGTACTGTATTCAATGTTTCTTCGAAGTCTTCATCAGTTTCTTGAGGGAAACCAGCAATAATATCAGTTGTAATTGATAAATCTTTAATACGAGAACGTAAACTTGTAATTAAATCTTTATATTCTTGTAATGTATAATGGCGTTTCATCAACTTTAATACATGGTCAGAACCTGCTTGTAACGGTAAATGTAAATGTGGACAAACACGTTTATTCGTAGCCATTAATTCTACTAACTCATCAGAAACCTCTACGGATTCAATGGATCCGAAACGAATGCGGTATAAATTAGGAATCTCTAATAAAGCTTTTACCACATCAGCTAATGTTGGACGACCTGGTAATTCGACACCGTAATTACCCAAATGTATACCAGTTAATACGATTTCATGGAATCCATGATCTACTAAACGTTTTGCCTCTTGTACAATATCATCAACTTTACGAGATTTTAACTTTCCTCGAGTATAAGGAATGATACAAAAGGCGCAATAGTTATTACAACCTTCTTGAATTTTCATGAACGCACGAGCTTTGTCAGATTCATTACCATATAACGGCATTTCCTCGAAGTTAGATTCCTTCATGATATCCCGAACAGCATTAATTTGTCGTTCTGTAGATTCTAATTGCTCTACTAATTCAACAATTTTAGAACGATTATTGGTACCAATAACGAGATTAACACCATCTATAGCGGCAATCGCATCTGGATCAAGCTGAGCATAACAACCAGTTACAATAACATAGGCATCTTCATTTTGACGTTTCGCCTTGCGGATTAATTGACGGGATTTCTTTTCCCCCATATTCGTTACAGAACAGGTATTAATTACATATATATCAGCTTTTTCATCGAAGTCTACCGCTTCGTAATTATTTTGTAAAAATAAACCTTTCATGGCATCTGTATCATATTGGTTTACGCGACACCCTAAGGTTGTAAAAGCAACGGTTTTCATTGCACCTCTCTATTCGTATTTTATTTATAATTCTAATTCATATTGAATCATCGATAACGATCCAATAGCAGCAGTTTCAGCCCGTAAAATTGTATTTCCTAGCGATACTGATTTTCCACCATATTTTATAATAGCATTGATTTCCTTCTCTTGATAGCCCCCTTCAGGACCTATACAAATTAAAACATCAGTTACAGACTTATCGGAATGTAAAGTTTTAAGTACATCTTTGATAGTCTGACCTGCTTCATTTTCATAGGCTACCAATTTCAACGCATCAGATTCAATGTCTAATGCTTGTAAAAGCGTCTCTCCTACTACGAGTGTAGGCAAGTGATTTCGTCCACATTGTTGAGCTGCTTCTAGCATTATTTTTTCCCAACGATTTACTTTTGATTGAAGCTTTTTTTCATCATATTTAGCTACGCAGTTAACTGTCGGCACAAGATAAATTGTATCCACATTTAACTCCGTCGCCTTTTGTAGGACCCACTCTAGTTTTTCACCTTTTAATAAGGATTGAACCAGGATAGTACGATAAGATGCTACATTTCCTTCTACATATTCAATCAGTTGTGCTTGCGCTTTACCGTCTACTTCTGCTGTAATTTGATATATACCACAACGGTTATCGCTGCCGGTTACAGTTATAGGCTTCTCCATATTATGGCGAAATACATGTAGTACATGATGGGTCACATCTTTTGGTAATTCTATTATTTCATCTAATGGTGTAGGAATAAATATTTTTTTCATCGTTTTTCTAGCGCAAACGTATGCCAAGGCCCTGCAACGCGCTCCTCAATAATATGCCAATGAGCCTCAATATATGGCATGATTTCATCATAACGATCATCAATAATGCCACTAATAATCAAAATGCCCTTATCATCCAGTTTCTTACCAATTTGAGGTAATAGTATTTTAAGGGGATCCACTGTTAGATTAGCTAAAATTAATTGGGCAGTACCATTGAAATCACTATCCAAATTACCACAAATGATTTTAGCAGATACATGATTATTCTCACAGTTAATTCTAGCTTGATTTGCAGCATACTCTTCTATATCTATACCAACTAAATTTTTAATACCTAAATGGGCTGCTACTAATAAAAGAATACCTGTGCCAGTACCAATATCCAAACAAGTAACTGTATCAAGATCCATAGATTTACTATAGGATTTTAATAGCTCTGCACAAGTCCGTGTCGTCTCATGAGACCCGGTACCAAAGGAAATATCTGAATCAATTTCAATAATAATTTCATTATCTACATTATTGTATTCCTGCCATGCTGGTTTAATGATTAAGTTAGGTAAAATTTCTGTAGGTTCAATATACTGTTGCCAAGAGTTTAACCAAGTTGACTCATCAAGAATATCTGTATCTATCGATATAATTCCAATATTTGCTTCTGTAAGACGTTTTTTCAAATCAGACTTAATCATATCGGCATCTAGTGATGGATCACTGTACATAGACAATTTTATTAAATTAGGCTGATTTTCAACATCTTCTTCTATAATTCCATTGTCTGCATAATCGTCAAAAAGAGTAGTCACCTCATCGGTGGCTACTCTTTCACAGACAATGGATACTTCTATCCATTGCATATATGCTCCTTTATAGGGAATGTGATGGAACAAACCATTCCTTCACATGAGCTGTTCATTTCGTTAAACAGTCCTTGATTTTTTCAAAGAGACTTTTGCTCACTTGTAAGTTATTTACATCTTCATTACTTTCATTTGCAAAGCGTAACAATAGCTCACGTTGAGTGTCTGTCAACTTCTTAGGCGTTTGGACGGTTACCACAATGTGTTGGTCACCCCTTTGGTTAGGGTTACGCAAATATGGTATACCTTTGCCCTTTACGCGGAATGCCGTTCCCGTTTGAGTACCTTCCGGAATCTTTAACTCTACTTTACCATCTAAAGTGTTAACTTGTATAGTCGCACCAAGAGCAGCTTGAGCAAAGCTAATATTTACACGGCTAATAACGTCATTACCATTTCGTTCAAATTCCTTGTGAGGACGAACGAAGATATATACATAGAGATCCCCTTTAGGACCGCCTAAAATTCCAGGTTCCCCTTCATTAGCTACACGTAAACGAGATCCGCTATCTACACCAGCTGGAATCTTAATGGAAATCTTCCGTTTAGCCAACATTTCGCCAGTACCACGGCATTTAGAGCAAGGTTTTTCAATGCTTTTACCCGTACCATGACAGCGGGAACAAGTGCGAACGGACTGCATACGTCCAAATGGAGTATTTTGAATAACCGCTTCTTGACCAGAACCATGACAGTTTGGACAAGTATCGACACGAGAGCCTGGTTCACCACCAGTACCATGACAGTGATCACATTCTTCATGACGATGCACTTCAATTTCCATAGATTTACCAAAGGCTGCATCTTCAAAGGAAATATCGATATCTTCACGCAAGTCATTACCTTTTTGAGGGCCTTGTTGTTGGCGTCCACCACCAAACATGCCACCAAAAATGTCGCCAAAGATATCACCAAAGCCTCCAGCTTGACCACCGAAACCGCCAAAGCCGCCTTGGAAACCACCGGCACCAGCGCCGCCTCCTTGTTTGAAGGCGTCGTGGCCGAATTGGTCATATTGAGCTTTTTTAGTTTCATCAGACAAGACTTCGTAAGCTTCGTTAGCTTCTTTAAACTTTGCTTCCGCTTCCTTTGGATTATCTTTATTTACATCTGGGTGGTATTGGCGTGCCTTTTTACGGAAGGCTTTTTTGATTTCATCTTGAGAGGCATTTTTACTAACCCCTAGGATGTCATAATAATCTCGTGCCATTCGTTACCAACCCTTCTTATTTCTTGTCATCATCCACTACTGTGTAATCAGCATCAACAACATTGTCATCAGCTTTTGTTTGTTGTTGACCTTGTTCAGCACCGCCAGCTGCTTGTTGAGCTTGTTGAGCTGCTGCATACATTTGTTCTGCTAATTTATGTAATGGTTGTTCCAAAGCTTCACTATCTTTTTTGATATCTTCGATATTGCCAGCTTCGATAGATTTTTTCAATTTATCTTTCGCTTCTTCTACTTCTTTCATCAAAGAAGCGTCGCCTTTACCTTCAAGGTCTTTCAATGCTTTCTCAGCTTGATATACTAGGGAGTCCGCATTATTTTTAATATCTAATTCTTCTTTTCTAGCTTTATCTTCCGCTGCATGAGCTTCAGCTTCTTTAACCATGCGATCAATTTCTTCTTCTTTCAAGCCGCTAGAAGAAGTAATAGTAATCTTTTGTTCCTTTTGAGTACCTAAATCTTTAGCTTTTACATGTACGATACCATTAGCATCGATGTCAAATGTTACTTCGATTTGAGGAACCCCACGAGGAGCAGCTGGGATACCATCCAAGTTGAAACGACCCAATGTTTTATTATCTGCTGCGAACTCACGTTCACCTTGCAATACATGAATATCTACAGATGGTTGATTATCTGCTGCAGTGGAGAATACTTGAGATTTAGATGTAGGAATTGTAGTATTACGATCAATAATACGTGTGAATACACCGCCCATTGTTTCGATACCAAGAGACAATGGAGTTACGTCAAGTAACAATACGTCTTTTACTTCACCTACTAATACGCCACCTTGAATAGCAGCACCGATAGCTACACATTCATCAGGGTTAACGTTTTTTGTTGGTTCCTTACCCAATACTTTTTTAATAGCTTCTTGTACAGCTGGGATACGACTAGAACCACCAACTAACAATACTTTATCGATATCGGATGCAGATAAACCAGCATCACTCATAGCTTTACGAGTAGGTTCTATAGTAGCTTGTACCAAATCAGCAGTTAATTCTTCAAATTTAGCACGAGTCAATGTTACATCCAAATGTTTAGGACCAGTAGCATCAGCTGTGATAAATGGCAAGTTGATATTTGTGCTAGCTACGCCAGACAATTCAATTTTTGCTTTTTCAGCAGCTTCTTTTAAACGTTGATCAGCTAATTTATCATTGGATAAATCGATACCAGTTTCTTTTTTGAACTCTTCAATAAGGTAGTTCATAATGCGTTGGTCGAAGTCATCCCCACCAAGGTGGTTATTACCAGATGTTGCTAATACTTCAAATACACCGTCACCAAGTTCAAGGATAGATACGTCGAATGTACCACCACCAAGGTCAAATACAAGAACTTTACCATCTTCATCTTTATCTACACCATATGCAAGAGCAGCTGCTGTAGGTTCGTTGATGATACGAAGTACTTCAAGACCTGCAATGGCACCTGCGTCTTTTGTAGCTTGACGTTGAGCATCTGTAAAGTATGCAGGAACTGTAATAACAGCTTGTTTTACAGGTTCGCCCAAGTAAGCTTCTGCATCAGCTTTGATTTTTTGAAGAATCATTGCAGAAATTTCTTGAGGAGTATAAGATTTACCTTCTACAGTTACTTTGTAGTCTGTACCCATGTGACGTTTAATAGAAATGATTGTATTTTCTGGGTTAGATACAGCTTGACGTTTAGCCAATTGACCAACTAAACGTTCTCCATTTTTTGCAAACCCAACAACGGAAGGAGTTGTACGTGCACCTTCTTGATTTGTAATAACCGTAGGTTCGCCGCCTTCCATAACAGCAACACAAGAGTTTGTTGTCCCTAAATCAATACCAATTACCTTTGCCATAATATATACCTCCTAAAACTTTATAATCTATTCAACAACTTTTACCATTGCTGGACGTATACAACGACCATCAACAGTATAGCCAGTTTGCAAAACTTCACACACCGTATCGGATTCATATTCATCTGACGATACACGCATAATCGCTTGATGGAAATTTGGATCAAATGGTTGACCCATAGCTTCAATAACAGCTAAACCATGTTTAGATAACATAGCCATCAAATTTTGATGAATCATAATGAATCCATCGAGGAATACTTTTGCTTCCCCTTCTGCAGGACTTTGAACGGCCCGTTCAAAGTTATCCAATACAGGAAGAAGGTCCGTTAATACATCCCCTTTTACATATCCAGCAAGTTGCTCTTTTTCCTGGTTAGTACGACGTTTGAAATTTTCAAAGTCCGCTTGTAACCGTTTATAGCGATTATCAAAGTCGGCTTTAAGTTCTTCTAACACTTGAGCAGCATCAGCCACAGCTTCTTCAGTTTTTTCAACAGTTGGTTCCTCTACATTCGTAGTATCCTCTGTTTCCTCCACTGTTTCTTGTTTAATGTCTTGTTCTTCAGCCATTATTTGCCCTTTCTGTTTTGTTCTTTTACCATAGTTTCCATTATATGTTTCATATGGGACAACATGCCGATGATACGTCCGTATTCCATCCGCGTTGGACCAAGAATAGCAAGAGTTCCGATAGGCTGATCTTGATTCGTAAAATCAGCTTGTACCACACTCATTGAATGTAGCGCTTCAGTTTCATTCTCAATACCAATCTTGACCTTAACAGGTGTTGGAGAATCATCTTTTAATAACTGTCCTAATTGATTTTGTTCTTCCACTAAGGAAAGCAAGGGTTGTACCTTCTCAACAGACTTAAACTCTGGTTGATTTAACAACTCTGTGGTACCTACCGAATAGAACAACTTACGTTTATTAATAGCTCGTAATAATGTCTCCGAAAGGATTAATAAAATTCCCTGCGGTCCTTCCATATGGACCAATATAGATCCTAAAGCCTCAGCCGTTACATGACCAATACTTACATTCTGTAGTGCATTGCTAAATTGTATGGCTAGACTTTGTAAAAGCTCTGGTGAAACACTTTCACCAAAGTACATCAACTCATTATCGAGTGCTCCTGTTTCAGTAATAACTACCATAATGGCTTGATGACTATCTAGCGGTAATACATGAATGTATTTGATTAATGCTCTATCATGGGCTGGTGCTAAGAATAAACTCATGCTATGACTTACCTGTGAAAGTAGTTTAGCCATATTTAGAAAGAGTTCACTCGTTGATCCATTGGAACGCTTCCATAACATTTCAATTTTTTCAGCATCCTGTAATGGAACAGGTTGTCGACTCAGCATAGAATCAACATATAAGCGATAGCCCTTAGCTGAAGGAATACGTCCAGCCGATGTATGAGGTTGCTCTAAATAGCCTAATTCCTCTAAATCGGACATTTCGTTCCGCACCGTAGCAGGACTGATGCCAAGATCATAATTTTTAGCAATCGTTCGAGATCCTACAGGTTCTGCGGACTTAACATAGTCTTCAATTATGACTCGCAAGATGCGCTGTTTTCTTTCATCCATAATGACACCTCTTGTTAGCACTCATTAACTTTGAGTGCTAATCGCATGTATAATATTACCATATTAAAAAAAATTGTCAAGCTAAAAAATGCCAAAAAAGTCAAATAATATCAATTTAGTCAAAAAGACAAATCAATATTTTTGATTAATTAGTCAAAAAATCAAAGTGCAACAATAAGAAAACACTTATACTATCTACATTTATGACATATCCCAAAATTTAAAGATTAGAATATGTAGTTCTAATAAAATTTCTATTATTAAAACCTGAAATAGTATAAGTGTTTATATATAATAATTTAGTTGTCAATAAACTCTTAGTTAAAATACTTTTTTGGCCCAAGAATTTACGGACTATAAACTATAAATCAATTAGAACTAAAATGTACTAATTGATTTATAGTTCTACCCCTTCTAATGGATTGCCAAGACGCTCTAACAGTTTCCCCATACGTTCACGAGGTTCACCATATTTAGCATACCAATCAATCAAAATATCTACAGCTTTTTTAGATTGCTCAATAGTTAGTTTTCTTGCTAAAATTTTTCCTGCTTCAGGTCTCATGCCTGTATTACCACCAACAGCCAACATAAAACCTTGAGATGTACCGATAAAGGCAATATCCTTTACCATTGCATCTGGGCAGTTACGTCCACATCCACTGATGCCGATTTTGCACTTGTGAGAGGTTTTTCGGCCGTAATGTTTTCTCTCTACATAATCAGCCAATTCTTTAGTTTCCATTTGTCCATTTTTACAATGGCCTTTACCTACACAAGCAATTAAGGAATTAACACCTCTATGAATAACAGTGGTCACGCCATCAGGCAATTCAGAAATAAACTGCTCCTTATCATCTTTTTCAATACCTGTAATTTGTATACCTGTTACAACATGACGGAAGGATCCACCATATTTTTCAGCAAGTTCTATGCATGCTTTCATTTGATCTAAAGTAAATTCATTATGTAAACCGTGTAATATTACAGATGTCTTCATCGCTCCTCCTCAAATCTAGCATGCTTATTCACCATCATCCTATTTATACTAACATATTAGATTTTGAGAAACTGTGAGAAATTACTCACGAATAAATTGACTAAATACATAGTTCCCATGCTTGGCACCTTCAGCGGTTAAATGATAACTTCCATTTTGATACTCTAATAGACCTTTACTAACTAAATCATCTAAAGCAGTACCAAATAAATCATGGACAGATACGCCAAATTTATCTTCGAATTTTTGCTCATCAAGGCCCCATTTAGTGCGAAGGGCTAAAAAGGAAAAATCCTCTTGAGCTCGCTCTAAAGTAATCGTCTCCGTATCAATAGTAGGCATAATATATCTGTCAACAGATTGTATATAGGGCATTACATTACGATTATTACTACGGCGTACTCCGTCATAGAAGGAATGAGCACCAGCACCAAAGCCTAAATAATCTATATAGTGCCAATATTTTAAATTATGACGACTATAGGAATTAGCCTTGGCGAAATTTGAAATCTCATATCGTTCAAAACCCAATTCTTTTAAACCAGCCATCATTGTATCATACATTGATTCATCTATACTTTCACTAGGAATGAAAATAAGATTTTTCTGAACTAAATGATATAAATAGGTCCCCACTTCTACTTGTAATCCATAAGTAGAAATATGATTAATAGGCAACTCTTCTACGACTGCTAAATTACGTTTAATATCGTCTAAGGATTGTCTTGGTAATCCATAAATCAAATCAATATTAATATCAGAAAAGCCCGCCTCTTTAGCATCATAAACGGCTTGTTTTGCCTGTTCCCCGTTGTGACTGCGATGAAGCATGGTAAGTGCCTTATCGTCAAATGTTTGAACACCAAAGCTAATACGATTAAAACCAAATTTAACTAATTTCGTTAAATAATGTAAATTTACTTCCCCAGGATTCGATTCAATAGTCATATGACAATCGTCAGTAATTGTAAAAGTGTTTTTGATTTTATCAAGAATCATCTGTAGATGTTGAATCGATAATTCTGTAGGCGTACCTCCACCAAAATAAATTGTATCAATAGCTTTAGATGTTGACTCTGGATGTTCAGAGACCCATAAATCGATTTCTTGAACTAAAGCATATACATAGGTTTCGTAATAATCTTGTAAATTTTGGTAAGCAGGAAAATCACAATACATACATTTCTGTTTACAAAAAGGGATATGGACATATAGCCCCATATCCCTCAGTGTAGACAGATTCAGAATATCAGAATCTGTTTTCATTTTATTAGTCCTCAACCTTGAGAATAGCCATGAATGCTTCTTGTGGAATCTCTACGGAACCGACAGACTTCATACGTTTCTTACCGGCTTTTTGTTTTTCAAGTAATTTACGCTTACGAGAGATATCGCCACCGTAACATTTTGCCAAAACATCCTTACGCCAAGCTTTTACAGTTTCACGAGCCACAATTTTTGTACCTACCGCCGCTTGAATAGGAATTTCAAACATTTGACGAGGAATCAATTCTTTCAATTTCTCAGCTAATGCACGACCACGTGCAGCTGCACGGTCTTTGTGTACAATAATGGACAATGCATCCACAGGATCTCCATTTAAGAGAATATCCATCTTAACCATTGGAGATTGTTTATATCCAATCAATTCGTAGTCAAGGGATGCATAACCTTTTGTAGCGGATTTTAATTTATCAAAGTAATCATAAATGATTTCACTCAATGGCAAGTGATAAACGACAGATACTCGTGTTTCATCCAAATATTCCATAGATTGATATTCACCGCGTTTATCTTGGGACAACTCCATAATAGTACCAACAAAATCTTTAGGTACAATTGTTGTAGCCTTTACATAAGGCTCTTCAATGTAATCAATTTCCGTTGGAGGTGGTAATTTAGCAGGATTATCGACTTCGAGCATTTCCCCATTTGTTTTGTACACTTTGTAATTTACAGATGGAGCCGTCGTAATAAGTGTCAAATTATATTCACGTTCTAAACGTTCTTGAATTACGTCCATATGCAAAAGGCCGAGAAACCCACAACGGAAACCAAAGCCCAATGCCAATGATGTTTCTGCTTCATATTCTAAGGCAGCATCATTAAGCTGTAACTTTTCTAATGCATCTCGAAGGTTTTCATAGTCTTTAGACTCTGTTGGGTAAAGGCCACAGTACACCATAGATACAGCCTTACGATAACCAGGCAATGGCTCAGTTGCAGGATTATTAGCTAATGTTACAGTATCGCCTACATGGCAATCTTTTACATTTTTGATGCTAGCTGCAATACAACCTACTGAGCCACATTGTAATTCTTGCACAGGTACAAGATTGGGAGTAAAAATACCGAGTTCTGTAACATCAAAGTCCTTTTTATCATGCATCATGCGAATTGTATCTTTTGCTTTTATAGACCCTTCTTTTACGCGGACATAAGCAATAGCACCTTTATACGCGTCAAAACGGCTATCAAAAATCAAAGCTCTTGTTGGCTCATCAGATTTATCTGGTGGTGCAGGAACTTTATTTACAATAGCTTCTAAAATATCAGGAATACCGATACCTGATTTGGCAGAGCATAATACAGCATCAGATGCGTCTAAACCAATAATATCTTCAATTTCTTGTTTAACGCGATCAGGATCTGCTGACGGCAAATCAATCTTGTTAATAACAGGAATGATTTCAAGATCATGTTCTAAAGCGAGATATACATTTGCCAACGTTTGTGCTTCCACACCTTGTGCAGCATCGACTACGAGTAATGCCCCTTCACAGGCTGCAAGAGAACGAGATACTTCATAGCTGAAATCGACGTGGCCTGGAGTATCGATGAGATTCAAAATATATTCTTCACCGTCTTGCGCTTTATACAAAATACGAACAGATTGCGCTTTAATAGTAATGCCGCGTTCACGTTCAAGGTCCATGGAGTCCAAAACTTGAGCCTCCATTTCACGTTTTTGTAATGTACCAGTATATTCAATTAATCTATCAGCGATGGTTGATTTACCATGGTCGATATGAGCTATAATACAGAAGTTTCGAATCTTTTTCGTTGACATACTATGTAAACAAGTTCAAAGAACTTGCATTCTCCTTTCTAACATACGCGATCGATAACAGCACCTCCCAATAATTGAGTGCCATTATAAAAGGCTACAGACTGACCTGGGGTAATAGCCCGTTGTGGTTCTTCAAAAATAACCTCCATTGTATCGTCATCTAAAATACGTGCTGTGCAAGGAGAAGGGTTAGCTGCATAGCGAATTTTTCCTTCTGCCTTCAATTCCTTATGAATTGTATCATCTAAGAAGTTATAGAACTTACAAATCATACGATTTGTAAAGAGACGTTCATTAGGACCCACGATGACCTCATTACGATCCCCATTAAATCCAATAACATATAAAGGGTGTTTATAAGCAATACCAAGGCCTTTACGTTGACCAATCGTATAATTAAATAAGCCGTTGTGCTTACCTAATACCTCACCATCTTCGGTAACGATATTACCAGACTCTGGCTTACCCTTCATTTCTTCTACCACTAGCTTTTGATAATTCCCATGAGGCAAGAAACAAATATCTACGCTATCTGGTTTTTTAGCGACTGGCAAATCGTATTCAGCAGCTAATTTACGTGTTTCAGTCTTACATTGACCACCTAATGGAAACATAAGATGACTCAAAATACGTTGGTTCATATTGTACATAACATAACTTTGGTCTTTTGTAGGATCAACACCTTTATGTAACTCATATAGACCTGTTTCTTCATTATAATTTACTTGTGCATAATGACCAGTTACCATATGTGTGGCACCTAATTCAAGAGCACGATTGAGCATCAAGTCAAACTTGATGTTCTTGTTACAAAATACACAAGGATTTGGCGTACGACCATAGGCATATTCTTTTACAAAGTAATCTACTACGTTTTCGTAGAATACATCACGAGCATCGATAACATGATGCTCGATACCAAGAAAATCACACATCTTCTTAGCATCAGTTACGGCAAGAGGCACCTCATCATAGGGCGTACCACTCACCCATAACCATAGGGTAATACCAAATACTTTATAGCCTTGTTTTAATAGCATTGCAGCAGTTAAAGAACTGTCTACGCCGCCACTCATAGCTACAGCGATAACTTTTTCCATACTTTCTCCTTTTAATGATCTCTTGATCATAAAACTAATCAGGGTGAAAGCCTGACGTGTAAAACACTAGTTCGGTGTAAAAGTCCGAGTAGTATTGCTATAAAATTATAGCAACTTATATTATAGCCTAGAAATAGGTATATTGAAAAGATTTGAAATAAAAAGAATCCCTTTCACAAAAGAAAGAGATTCTAAACATTATCTATGTTTTATATGTTTTAATAGTTCTTCAGCAGCTCCTAAAATACCAAGCATGGAATGTTCAAACACTAGGCCACCCTGCATGAAAATTGTATATGGTGGACGTATAGGACCATCGGCACTGAGTTCAATAGAGGAACCTTGTACAAAGGTACCACCAGCCATGATGATTTTATCTTCGTACCCAGGCATATCCCCAGGAATAGGATGTACGTGAGCATCTACAGGAGAATAGGCTTGCATACCTACACAGAAATGCTCCATGTCTTCCCCATTTTTCAGATTAATGGCTTGAATCAAATCATAGCGATCAGCATTTACCTTAGGGAATACATCATAACCTAGTAACTCACCTACAGCAGCCGTATATACAGCACCTTTAAGAGCTTGTAATACTACGTGAGGTGCCATAAATAAACCTTGGAAGAACAAGCGATAACCAGGAGCATATGAACCCATATGATCGCCAAGTCCAGGAGCTGTCAATTGATACGCTGCATCCTCTACAAGGTTTTCTCTACCAACAATATAACCACCAGTTGGTGCTAAACCGCCACCTGCATTTTTAATGAGAGAGCCAGCCATAATATCAGCACCAGCTTCTAATGGTTCTTGCAGCTCTGTAAATTCACCGTAACAATTATCTACGAAACAAATCGTTTTAGAGTTTTTAGCTTTTACAGCATCTACAATAACCTTAATATCTGCAATAGATAAAGGTTCACGTGTGCTATAGCCTCGAGACCGTTGAATCACTACTACCCGCGTATTATCGTTAACAGCGTTAGCAATAGCTTCAACATCATAGGTATTATCTTTCAATGGAACCTCAGTATAGGTAAAGCCTTTTTCTACTAAAGAACCACGTACTTCACGAGCGGCACCGATAACGGATTGCATTGTATCATAAGGAGCCCCTACGGCATAGATAAACTCTGTCCCTTTAGAGCCATTTCCCATCAAAGAAATTAATGTAGTAGCTAACGCATGTGTACCAGAAACAAAATGAGGACGAACGATAGCCTTTTCACCTTTAAATACATAGGCAAATACTTCATCTAATTTTTCACGCCCTACGTCGTTATATCCATAACCAGTAGTACCAGTGAAATGATAATCAGATACTTGGCATTCCTTAAAGGCTTCTAATACTTTTTTTGTATTGGCCAATGCAATAGGTTCAAATTTCTTAAATTCTGGTTCAGCCATTTCTAGGGCTTTACTGCGTATTTCTTCTAATGTCATGCTAATCCTTCTCTATGGATTAAATCCATAGCTTTATTAAATATAAAATCTTTAGGTGTATTGCTATCAATATGTATCCATTCTATATATGGCATACGTTTATACCATGTAATTTGGCGCTTAGCAAAGTGACGTGTATTCTTCTTAATTAAGTCACGACACTCATCTAATGTTATATTGCCATTTATATAGTCTACAACCTCTTTATAGCCAATACCTTTAAAAGCTTGGCAATCTGGATTCACTCCAGATTTTATGAGTTGTTCCACCTCTTCAATTAAACCCACATCAAACATCATATCAACGCGTAAATTGATACGTTCATATAATTTATCACGATCTCTCATGAGACCGATGACAGGCCCTTTATAGGATACACCATCTTTTGTCTGATTTCGCAACGAATCTACATCACCATGATGCAATATCTCAATAGCTCGATACAAACGATGTTTGTCGCTATATTGTATCTCTATATTATGCTCTTTACCTAATGTGAAAGCATATTCTCGTAAGCCTTCAATACCTTTTGTACTATAGAGCTCATCGAGTTCTGCTCGCAAATATTCGTCAGGTTTAACATCATTAAAGTTGTAGTTCTCCAATAATGATTGGACATACAGTCCTGTACCACCAGACAGAATAGGAAGGATATTTCTATCTTTTAATCTTGCAATTATTTCTTTAGCTTGATCTTGAAAAATAGATACCGAATATGAATCATTTGGTTCCAGTATATCGATGAGATGATGTTTCACCCGATTAAGTTCATCCACCGATGGTTTAGCGGTACCAATATTGAATTGTTTATAAACCTGGTAAGCATCACCAGAAATAACCTCAGCATGTAGCTGTTCTGCTAAGTCCAAGGTAAGATCTGTTTTGCCTACCGCAGTAGGTCCAACGATGGTAATTAAGGGATTCACAATAACTCCTTCATATATACACCATAGCCTATGCGGCTATATTTTCCTCCTACCCATTGGTGAGGTGGATATTTCTGAAAGACAGAACTAAATGGTCGTTCTTTAATGATAACACCATAAGAGGCAACACGCATAGCTTCCTCCATAATTTTATCATCAATATGACTTTCCACAGTATGTCCACGAAGTGGTTTAAATTGAGGACTATCCTCTACAGGGACCTCAAACATGGGATCAAAATAAATAATATCTATACTTTCATCTGGTAGATTAGGTACATAGTTTTCAAAGGTATCATAACTTACCTCAATACGACGTAATGCGTCCGTCACACTTTTCACATTATGCGAATAATGAGCTAAACCATAAGATGTGGCAAGCCATATAGGTAAAGAACCTTCTAGACCTTTTATTTTAGCCTGAGGAAAGGCATAGCTCACAACGATACTGTCACTACCAAGACCAATTGTACAATCAAGAAACAAAAATTCTTCTTTATCAGTTATTTCATTAGTACTTAGTATTGTCTGAACAGCATTAATTAAATGATCTCCTTCTCCACGTTGCAAACGTAGTATACGTAATTGAGCCATGGATAAATGAAATCTATGTTGCTGATTATCAGGAAAATGAATAGTTAAGCCATTACCAGAAAGAACAGCAATAAAATCACATGGATGAGCATTAAATAATGCTGGTATAGATAATTTTCCTCTTTTTATATAGGCCATATGCATAGAGGAAGCCAAAGCTTTGGCTTCCTCTTGAATGGCCTCATTAGATTTTTGAGCTGTAGTTAATATATTCATATTAAGACCGTAAGAATAATTTACCTAATTCATCAGGTGTAAATTTGATAATCGTAGGACGACCATGAGGACATACATATGGTTTTTCGGTACTAAATAAGTCCTCAATTAAGGTAGTCATTTGATACATATTTAAATTATGACCTGCCTTGATGGCCCCTCTACAAGATGCATAAGCTAACATTTCATGTCGTAATTGGGCCTTAGTAGGCTGTTGATGATCATGTAAGTAAGAGAATATATATTGCAGAATTTCAAATGCTTTTGACTCTACTAAATCTACTGGAGCCCCTACTAATTTTATCTTAGTAGGACCACCTAACTCTACATCAAATCCAAGATCAAGTAATGTTTCTCGTTCTTCCTCTACTAAATTCATTTCATCATCTGTGGCCTCACTATACTGAGGAACCAAAATAGATTGCATAGGAATCGATTCAGAAGACTTACACAACTTATCATAACGCACACGCTCATGTGCAGCATGTTGATCTATGATATATAGATCATCACCTTTTTTAGCTAATATATAACAAGATGCAACTTGACCCATTGGTAAAAAGCCCGAGTTTTGAATTGTACGATCTTCTATCTCTTCGTTACGAATATCGTGAGACAAGGATTTAAACTTCTCTACATCTTCCGAAGTATAACTAGTGTATGCAGTAGGAACAGCTTCAAAACTTTCATCTACAAAAGAGGATTGTTCATAAGTAGCCTTAGGTGCAGGTGGTGTATACCCCTTTGTTTTAAGATTTTCCACAAACTGCGAAGTTTCACCGCGCATGACTTCATAGCCTTTTGTACGGCGTCCACCAAAAACCTTATCATAATCTATAGCTGTTGCTATATGTTCAGCTGACTGCATCGAATCGTGTACAACAGTAGGTGCTTGATAAGAATTATAAGTAGTATTACCAGCTAAGAATGTACTATTAGAACTAAAATTCTTAATATCACTATTACTAGCAATATCATTACCATATTTATCGGATATGTTAGCAACTGTACCCGTCATATAAGATGATGACTCTCGTTCGTATCTCTCATGGAGTGGATTATTTAAAGCATTTAAGATACCGTGATATACGGCTTTAAATATAATCTTATCATCTGAGAATTTAACTTCACTCTTGCGAGGATGTACGTTTATATCAACCATTCTCGCAGGAACAGTAATATTTAGTACCACCAAAGGATGACCATTTTTCGGCAATAGTGCATGGTATGCATTATCGATGGCCTTCATTATGGTTTTATCAGAAATCACGCGATTATTGACGATAATGGTCTGCCATATCCTTGTACTTTTAAGAAGTGTGGGCTTACTCACTACGCCATCGATATAGATAGAATCACTTTCATAGGCAACAGTAAAAATATCATCTTTGGTTTTATATCCATATAGCGCAGCTACAGTATCACTAATATCGCCATTTCCTGGTGTAATAATAGCTACCCGATCATCGATGATAAGCTTAAAAGAAATATGTGGATTACTTAGAGCTAATTTCCCTACAATATCTTGAATTTTAGAGGCTTCTGTACGCTCCGTTTTCAAGAATTTACGACGAGCCGGCGTATTATAAAATAAATCTTTAATTTCGATAGTTGTACCAGGTGCCGCACCATAAGGAATGCAATCGGTAAAAGTGCCGCCATCAACAGTAATACGAGTCCCCAAATCAGAGTCTGCTTTACGAGTAGTCAAAGAGAAATGAGATACAGAGGCAATACTAGCCAAAGCCTCCCCACGGAAGCCTAGGGACGCAATATCAAAGAGGTCCTCTACTTGTTGAATTTTAGAGGTTGCATGACGTAGAATCGCCAAGCGAGCATCTTCCTCCGTCATACCGATACCATTATCAGTAATCCGCATATAGGCCACACCGCCTTCACCAATTTCAACCTCAATATTAGTGGCAGACGCATCAATGGAGTTTTCAATGAGTTCTTTAATAACTGATGCGGGACGTTCAACGACTTCACCGGCAGCTATCTTATTGATTGTCGTTTCATCCAATACGTGAATGGTTGCCATTATTTCCCGCCTCCTTTACGAGCCTCCTCTTGTAGTTCATATAATTTATTTAATGCTTCAATTGGAGTCATACTCATTACATCGACTTCCAGTAAGCTATCTACTACGAAATGGGTAAATAAATTGCCTAGTGGAGAATCACTAACTTGCTTAACAGGTGGTTTTGCCACATTAGTAAGTTGAGCGCCCATAACTCGATTATTTAAGTCACTTGCATCATGACTTTGATCTTCCAAGGATTCTAAAATCACTTCAGCTCGTTTTAATACAGAGTTAGGTAGGCCCGCCAGTCTAGCAACATGGATACCATAACTGCGATCTGCACCACCTTTAATGATACGACGCAAGAAAGCAACATCTTTCCCTTTTTCTTTAACTGCAACGGTATAATTTTTTAATTTACTATAGCTTTCTTCTAAGCAAATCAATTCATGGTAGTGCGTTGCAAATAAAGTCTTGCTATGAATGTGCTTACAAATATGTTCCACTACGGCTTGTGCGATACTCAAACCATCAAAGGTACTCGTACCCCGACCAATTTCATCGAGAATAATTAAACTATTATGAGTAGCATTTTCTAAAATATACGCTACCTCTTTCATTTCTACCATGAACGTGCTTTGACCAGTAGAAATATCGTCGCTAGCACCGACACGTGTAAAAATACGATCCACAGGTGAGATAGATGCCTCACGAGCAGGGATAAAGGAACCAATCTGTGCCATAATCATTAAGATAGCCGCTTGACGCATGTAAGTAGATTTACCTGCCATATTAGGGCCTGTAATGAGTAAAAATTCTTCATCATCATGATTTAGAACGATATCATTTGGTACAAATACCTCACGTTTTAAAAACTTTTCAATAACTGGATGACGACCATCACGAATATTGATTTGACCATTCATTACAATAGTTGGACAAATATAATTTTCTTCATAAGCAACCAAAGCAAGAGAGCACAATACATCAAGGTCTGCAAGAGCACGTGCCGTTTCTTGCACATCTTTGATAACGAGTTTAATGTCATTGCGTAATTGTTGATATAGTTCGTGTTCCAACGCGATGATTTTATCTTTCGCACTGAGAATTTTAATTTCAAACTCTTTTAACTCAGGCGTAATATAGCGTTCAGCATTGGCCAGGGTTTGTTTTCGTATGAAATAGTCCGGTACTTGTTCTGATTTACTATGGGATACCTCGAAATAGTAGCCAAACACTTTATTATAACCAGTCTTAATTTTTGAAAGCCCTGTAGCTTCTTTAATATCCGCTTCCATCTTAGCAAGCCATTGCTCGCTATTAGTCGCTAAAGAACGTAGCTCATCTAAATCAGCATTAAATCCATCTTTAATAACACGACCGTCTTTTAATGTCAACGCTGGTTGCTCTGCAATAGCTCGACATAATAAGTCATAAATATCTTTATGATCTTGCATGCGCTCATTAATAGATGTTAAAGCTAGACTTGAACATGTACCTAATACATTCTTAATATCAGGTAGAACTGCTAATGACTCACGAAGAGCCGTTAAATCTCTGGGAGACACAGATCCGGTTTCAACACGACCAACGATGCGTTCAAAATCGTAAATACAATCTAAAAAGTTACGAATATGAGAACGTTCAGCACCGCGTGTAATAAGTTCTGAAACGGCTGCTTGACGACGTTGTATTTGATTTATATCAGTTAATGGACTTTCAAGCCATTGTTTTAAAAGGCGTGCCCCCATTGGTGTCAACGTACGATCTAGTACATCCAGTAAAGTACCTTTTTGTCCACCATCGCGTAAATTATGAGTAATTTCAAGGTGCCGCAAAGAAGATGTATCAAGAATAAGGCGATTACCTACACTTAATTGATGTACATAGTTGATATGAGAAATTTCAGATTTAATGATATCCTCTAAGTACAAAAGCATATAACCTAATGCTTCCCATACATCCTCTTCCATAAGGCCTAAATCACCGAAATGAGTTACAGCTTTTTCAGCTACTTCACGTTGTGTATAGTATGTAAAAAAAGGAGAAAATACGACATTACTAAATTGATTTTCAATAAAATCCTGAATATCTTGCGGTAATATCGTTCCTTCAGGCAATATGATTTCACTTGGTCTATACATGCTGAGTGCATCGTACATATCACTGCGTTTTTCACAATCAGTAATGCGGTGCCAAATAACTTCCCCTGTAGATACATCAGAAAACACAAGAATCCACGTATCTTTTACCATATAAAATAATGATAAAAAGTTATTTGACCGTGCATCGTTACCATTTTCTGTCATCACTGTACCAGGAGTAACAACTTTAATAACATCCCGCTTAACAATGCCTTTAACTGCTTTAGGATCTTCTAGTTGTTCACAGATAGCAACTTTATATCCTTTTTTTACAAGCGTTTCTATGTAGCTTTCAGCCGCATGAAAAGGAACGCCACACATCGGTGTGCGTTCCTCATCTCCTGTAGGACGACCTGTTAAGGTAATATTAAGTTCACGTGATGCGACTAAAGCATCCTCATTAAATAATTCATAAAAATCACCTAATCGAAAGAACAATAATTCTTCAGAGTATCTAGATTTAATATCTAAATACTGCTCCATCATAGGTGTTTGCTTTTTACTCATATTCACCTCATATATTATGAGTCATATCACAGATTCCGCTTATATTCGTATATTCCCATACGATTATTAAACAAATATATAAACGGGTATAATAATTTATAAACAATAGGTGCTAAGGATAACATACTTCCTGTAAAATTAATCAGTCCAGTCTGTTTAAGCTTAGGATTCATAACTACAATTTCATGACCGTCCTTAGTTCCCCACTGAAAAGAAACATTCATTTTACTAAGCATATCATGTTGTTTAGTGCGTTTCGCCACATATGGAGAAATCATATCAAGATATAACGTAAACTCTTCAAAAGAATCAGTCAGCAAGCCTAAAAACTGCTTCATTTCATCCAGTGTAAGATACATAACTACACCTTCACTAACAAGCAGTAGTTTTCGTCCATTTATCTCAATATTTTTAGTCCACAATTCATCAGTTATAGAACTCACTAAATTATGGACTCGTTCATGAGGCTCAAAAAATTGTGTACGTGCTTCAATCACTCCGGCAAAGTCGATATTATACCAATCAATATAACCGTTGTCGACTCGATAAAACATAGTATCTAAACCGGCACCTAATGATACGACGATACAATCTGGATATAGAGATATAAAGTTTCGTATCTCATCATCGATTACTTTAGCCCGTCCTAAAATTCCATAATAGGACATCTTAACATCTTTAAATTGATCAAAATCATAATCAATATGCTTTAAAATATCCCAGGATTTCTGATCCTTTAATACGGATTGTTCTGACTCATAATCTTTCGCTCTCGCATATAGTGTCAATAATGCCGTTTCGCCTACAGCGTTTAAATCAAGTTTCATAGTTACACCTTCTTTGTAAAAATACAAAATGTAAATGGTGTTCATACCTATGAATATCTTCAATATACAACTTTTATATTATTCTATTATTATAACACATATGATTTCTAATCAGCATCTATGGTAAAAAAGAACATCGCCACCACATGTTTAGCAAACTAATTTTAGATAAAAAATCTAACCTTAGAGTTAACATAATAGTGACGAGTTCTTTTTGATTCTAATAATTTATTTTACAATACTACCATAACAAACCCATGTTTGAGCTTTATCGATATGAGCTGGTACAGTTTGACCAATTGATAGGGAGTCATCCTTAGGGAATAAAACCATTTTATTACCAGATGTACGACCGAACCACATGTCTTCATCACGAGGACTTGGTCCCTCTACAATAATATCAAATACTTGTCCTTCCATAGGTTTATTTAATTCATAAGAGATTTCATTTTGTACATCCATCAATGTTTGTAAGCGAACGCGCTTAATCTCTTCTGGAATTTGATCATCCATAGTTGCTGCTGGCGTTCCAGATCGCTTAGAGTAGATAAACGTATACGCCATGTCATAGCGCACATCTTTTAATAATTGTAATGTAGCTTGAAAATCTTCCTCAGTTTCTCCTGGGAAACCTACAATGATATCCGTAGTCACCACCACATCTTTTATTTTTTTACGGCAATAAGAAAGTAATTCTTTATAATGCTCTACCGTGTAATGACGATTCATTTTCTTTAAAATACGATTGGAACCAGATTGAATAGGTAAATGTAAATGCGTCACAATATTGGATGACCTACCAAGAGCATCAATCATAGACTTACTCATATCTTGAGGATGACTTGTCATATAGCGAATACGTTCTATACCAGGAATACCATCAAGAGCATCAACTAATGTACCAAAATCTGTACCATCTTTAAAATCTAGGCCATAAGAGTTTACATTTTGCCCCAATAAAGTGATCTCTTTAAATCCTTTAACCCCTAGGTCTGTAACCTCTTTAACAATGGCCTCTACAGGACGGCTAATCTCTCTACCACGTACATGGGGAACAATACAATAGGTGCAAAATTTATTACAGCCATTCATAATAGGTACCCATGCATAAAAAGAGCCATTTGGTTTTGCCTCTAATTCAGGCAATACAGAGTTATCCATATCTACGCTGATTTGATGCGTATGTCCATGTTGTACTTCTTCAATCATCTCGTTAATATGTTGAATATTATGAGTGCCTAATACAATATCAATATGAGGAGCTCGTTTAAACATTTCTGCTTGATTTTTTTGAGCCATACATCCTGTGACGGCGATAATCAAGTTTTTATTATTACGTTTTAGTCTTTTTAGCTCACCTATACGCCCATAAACTTTAGTTTCTGCATTTTCACGCACTGCACAAGTATTTAGCAGAATTAAATCTGCAGTTTCAACATTCTCTGTTGGTATATACCCAACAGATTCCAGCTGATGCGATAATCGCTCAGAGTCGGCGGTATTCATTTGACAACCATAGGTGTAAATATAATAAGACTTCATTCTAACTCCTACACTTTAACAATCTTTCGTTTTGTTTCAATAATATTCTTAACTTTAATGGACATGCGTTCAATAGACATGCCGGTAATATATTCAATTTCATTGCGAACAGATTTTTGTACCTGTTGCATCAACGGTTTAACAGGATATCCATGTTCAATAACTACAGCCATATCAACAACAAGACCGTTTTGACCTTTGTCGCTTTTTTTAAAAGAAATTATACTGGTCTCATCAACACCAGCTACTTTTTTTAACCCATTTCTAATCAATTTAATAATTACTTCATCGTCAAAAGTGAGTCGACCATAGTAGCTAAAAGCAGGCCGTACAACAGAACGTTCAAATCCTTCAGAACCAATTTGACCTAAGGTATCTTGATCTTGTTTTTTCAAAGTCCTGCGGCGCCACATGGTTTTGATTGGATCAATCAAATACCCCCTAAAGTGTGGCTTTAATTCCATAGTCGGCACAGGAATTATATGTTTACCCTCTTTAAGACGTGCATGTTGTGCCTTTTCAATTTCCTTAGGTGTTGCAACATCTTCTATACGAATATATCGATCAGGTTCTTGTAAGCCTAAAGCTTTAGTAATCTTCTTAACCATATTATCAGAAGTGCCGATAATCATAAGCTTATTAGGTTTAATCTTATCTAATTGTTCTCGTACGGATTTAACTTGTACTTCGTCTTGAAAAATAGCACGACGAACAGCTTTTAAACGACTAGACTCTTTTTTTGCAGAAAAGCCAGCTACAATTTTATTATCATGAATCAAAATACCATCATCGATGATACATTCAATTTTATTTTCATGAGCAACTACGAGGGCACGATGACTTTTACCTGTGCCACTACTACCTACAAATGCAACGACTTCCATAGTCTACCTCGTCATTTATAACAAACTAATAAATTCTGATACATCCTTACCAGATACTAAGTAATCACCAAATCTATCAGGTTTCTTGCCTACAATACCATGGTAATCAGAACCACCAGTAATAAATAGCTTATGCTTTTTAGCGAATTCTTTATATCGCTCCACATCATCATCATTATGCTTTGAGTGATATACCTCCATACCATCAAAATCATAATTTAACATTTCCAACACATATTCATCACTGGTAACCAATTTAGGATGAGCCATAACAGCAAGTCCTCCAGCTTTATGTATAATATCAATAATATAAGGAACCTCTACTTTTACCTTAGGAACATAGCAAGGACTATCTTTTCGAAGAATACCTTTAAATACATCATTAATATCCTTGGCATAACCACCATCAATTAAAAGTTTACCAATATGTGGGCGACCATAAGCTTTAGTATCAGGAAATTGTTTAATGAGCTCTTCTTTTGTAATATAATATCCTTCATTATTACAACGACGGATAATTTCATCGATACGTTCTTCACGTTTTCCTTTAAAAAACGTAATAAAATCGATTAAATCTTTATTATTTTCATCAAAACAATATCCTAAAATATGAATTGACTTATCTTTATAATCAGCACTAAATTCACAGCCATTTACGATTTTAATAGATTCATTAGGATCTAACTTCTTTTGAGCAGCACGCAATGCTTGAATGCCGTCTATTTCATCATGATCGGTTAAAGCCATCATAGATACATTACAGTCTATGGCATGTTGCAATAGATCTTTAGGTGTTTCAACACCATCTGAAAAGATGGAATGCATATGAAAATCTACAAGCATATAGCACCTCCATTCCAAATATTCTATCATTTAATTATGACTTATTTAATCTATTAATTCAAGTTTAGAAAGAAAAATTGCGACCCTAATGAACATTCACTAGAATCGCAATTCTATTATAAGTTTTGAAGCAATTCTGTTACTTTATCAGATACAGAATCAATAGCACATGGAAGAGCTTCTCCAGACTTACGGATTTGAATTTCTACTTCGTTATTCTCAAGAGTATTTTTACTTACTGTAATGCGAAGTGGATAACCAATCAAATCAGCATCTTTGAACTTAACACCTGCACGATCTTTACGATCATCTAACAATACATCTACACCAGCATTTTGTAATGCAGTATAAATAGTTTGACTAGTAGACATTAATGCTTCGTCTTTTGCATTAATTGGAACAATAACTGCTTCAAATGGAGCGATAGAACGTGGCCAAATAATACCATTTTCATCGTGATATTGCTCAATAGCAGCAGCTAGTGTACGAGATACACCGATACCATAGCAACCCATAATCATTGGATTAGGACGACCATTTTGATCTAAGAATGTAGCTTGTAATGCTTCAGAATACTTTGTACCCAATTTAAATACTTGACCCACTTCGATGCCTTTAGCATGTTCTAAAGCACCCCCACATTTAGGACACACATCGTCCTTCGTGATTAAACGAATTGGAGCAACAATAATATCTTCTACATTAAAGTCCCGTTTTGGATTGATATTAACGTAGTGAGCATCTTTTTTATTAGCGCCACCACAAACATTGTAAGTTTCCATAACAGATTCATCAACAACAATAGCAAATTCTTCTGTTTGTTTTAAACCAATAGGACTGATGAAACCAGCTATTAAACCTACTTTTTCCAATTCTTCAGGGGTGGCCATCTCAGGCTCTACAGCACCAAGAACGGCATGTTGTACAGCGACTTCATTTACTTCATGGTCACCACGAACAATGGCTAATACCACTTTACCATCAATAGAAAATACTACCGCTTTGATAGTTTTATGTAATGGTAAATTTAACATGTCTGCCACAGCTTCAATAGAACTTGCATTTGGTGTATCCACAACAGATAACTCATGAAGAACTTCTTCGTCTTGCTTCATGATACCAGGCTTGCCGATTTCAATGTTAGCTGCATAATCACACTTAGTACAATATACGATATCAGCTTCACCAGCTTCGGCAATGGCCATGAACTCATGCGTACCACTACCACCGATTGCACCACTATCAGCCTCTACTGGGCGGAATGTAAGACCACAACGTGTAAAAATACGTGTATATGCATCGTACATAGATTTATAGGATTCATCTAAACCCGCTTCATCTACATCAAAAGAATAAGCATCTTTCATAATGAATTCACGGCTACGCATCAAGCCATAACGTGGACGACGCTCATCACGGAATTTACTTTGAATTTGATATAAGTTGACTGGTAATTGACGATATGAGTTAATCTCATTTTTAACGAGGGTTGTAATCATCTCTTCATGTGTTGGTCCTAGACAAAACTCATTATCATGACGATCATTGATACGCATCATTTCTGCGCCATATGCGTTCCAACGGCCAGACTCTTTCCAAATTTCTGCAGGCTGTAAAATTGGCATCATAATTTCTTGAGCACTAGCACGATCCATTTCTTCACGTACAATAGCTTCAATCTTTTTAATACTTCTCCAACCTAATGGTAAAAAACTATATAAACCATTTGCAGTTTTACGCATAAAACCAGCGCGAAGCATAAGCTGTTGGCTTACTACATCAGCGTCAGATGGAACCTCACGCAATGTAGGTGCATATAATTTAGTGGCTAACATAAAGACTCCTCATCTAAATTTTCTAAATATTGGTCAATTTCTCTAAACAATGTATCTACTAATTCGGCTTCTGGTACAGTCTTAATAACTTTCCCTTTACGGAAAATAATACCTTGACCATCACCACCAGCAATACCAAAGTCGGCCTCACGCGCTTCCCCTGGACCATTTACAACACACCCCATAACGGCAACCTTAATAGGCGCTTTTATGGATGCTAGACGTTCTTCTACAATACCAGCCATATCAAATAAATTTACTTGGCAACGACCACATGTAGGACAAGATATCATAGTGGCCCCAAAATTTCTTAATCCTAAGCTACTTAAAATACTTCTACCTACTTCAATTTCGTGAATTGGATCTCCAGTTAAGGATACCCGTAATGTATCACCAATGCCATCGAGCAATAATGCACCAATCCCCATAGCAGATTTAATAGTGCCTTGTTTAATAGTACCAGCTTCTGTTACACCTAAATGTAACGGATAAGGAATCTTATCAGATAACTTACGATATGCTTCCACCATTAGAGGTACTTCCGTTGCTTTAATAGATAATTTCATTTGACGATAATCGAGTTTTTCTAAAATTCTTACGTGTTCTAAAGCTGTTTCAACCATACCATCCGCTGTAGGATGTCCTCCATGAGCATCGAGAATATGCTTTGGTAAAGAGCCTGCATTAACACCAATGCGAATTGGGATTTGTTTAGGTTTTGCCTTTTCAATAACGGCTAAAACCTTATCTTCACCACCAATATTTCCTGGATTAATGCGCAATCCATCAACATTATTTTCAATAGCTTCTAAAGCTAATCTATAATCAAAGTGAATATCGGCGATCAAAGGAATTGAAATGCCCGCTCTAACAGCCTTTAAAGCCTTTGCAGATGCCATTGTAGGAACGGCGACACGAACCAGTTCACAACCAGCCTCTGCTAAATGATTAATTTCTGCAATTGCCTTCTCTGTATGTACTGGATCCGTAGTAATCATAGATTGAATACTTACCGGTGCATAATCGCCGATTTTAACTGTACCTACATAGATACCATTTGTTGGTTTACGTACAATCATTGTAATCTCCCATCTGTCTTATAGTAAACGGAAAATATCCTGCGTTGTTACATATAAGAATAATGCTACCATTAAGGCAACCCCAACCATTTGTATATACATAAGAGCTTTAGCAGGTAATCTACGGCCTGTTATAGCTTCCGCCAAGATAATAATCAAGTGACCACCATCTAAAACAGGTAATGGTAAAAGATTAATAACCCCTAAGTTAATACTAAGGAATGCAGCAAAACTTAATAGTGGTGCAAATCCTGATTGTGCAATAGCACCTGCCATTTGGGAAATTCCTACTGGACCAGATAATTCGGCTGCTTGTGTGCCACGAATCATATCGTAAATCCCACTGACCATAGCAACAATAGTTTGCCCCGTCCGACTAACAGCAAGGCTCAAAGATTCACCAATACTATAAGTTTCACGAGTAAAGCTAGGGTAGATGCCAATCTTAGGACTATCTTGTTCCATTTTAGGTATTACCGTAGTCTCTATAGTTTTTCCTTCACGCTCTACAACAACAGTTACATCATGGTTTGCTGTGCCTTGTAAGTTAGGACGAATATCATCCCAAGTACTAATTTTTTTACCATCAATCGTAATAATTCTATCGTTAGCTTCTAAATGAGCCTGTTCTGCAGAACTACCGGCAATAATGTTACCAATTACAGGTTCATTTGTATATGTAAGATTTCCTACAGTCACATTTAGGCCAAAGAAAAGTACAATGGCTAATATAAAGTTAAATACAGCCCCTGCAGAAATAACAATAAATTTTTTCCACGCAGGTTTATTATAAAAGGAGCGCTCATTAAGAGGCTCGTCAGGTGTCATACCAGCAATACGATTAAATCCTCCAAGAGGAATTATACGAATAGAATATAAAGTTTCCCCTTTTTGTACTTTAAATATGGCTGGACCAAAACCTATAGCAAATTCATCAACTTGCATACCTGACATCTTAGCTGTAATAAAATGGCCTAATTCATGAATAAACACGATTAAACCAAATACAAATATTGTGGCTAATGCCGTAATCATATATTCTCCTATAACATCAACGATGTTGCCTTTTCACGGGCCCATCTATCGATGGATAATAAATTATCTAATGTAAAATCATCTTCTGGTCCCATAGATTCAAGAACAGAAGTAACGACTTTATAAATATCACCAAAGGCGATTTTATCTTCTAAAAAGGCATATACTGCCGTTTCATTGGCTGCATTAAATACAGCAGGTTTAAATCCACTAGCACGTCCTACCTCATACGCAAGTCGAAGTGCAGGAAAATCGTCATATCGTGGAGGTAAAAACTCCAATTGTAGAGCTTGAGTAAAATCAAGATGATTCATACTTAAAACTTCACGTTTTGGATACGTCAAAGCATATTGAATGGGCTCGCGCATATCTGGATTACCCATTTGCGCTAATATCGCACCATCCTTCATACGTATCATAGAATGAACAATACTTTGAGGATGTACTACTACATCAATATGATCAAAATCGAAACCAAATAACCAGTGAGCTTCTATTACCTCTAATCCTTTATTAAATAAGGATGCAGAGTCTATAGTTATTTTATTACCCATATTCCAGGTAGGATGTCGCAAACAATCTGCAGCAGTTGCAGTTTGAATTTTACTAGAATCCCATGTGCGTAAAGGACCACCAGAAGCAGTGACAATTAAAGAATCAACATTGTCACGTTTCTGTCCTTCTAAGCACTGAAATATAGCACTATGTTCACTATCGATAGGTAGGATTTGCACGCCATGTTCTTTAGCTAAAGCCGTAATTAATGGACCTCCAGCAACAAGAGTTTCTTTATTAGCAAGACCTATAGTCTTACCTTGTTTTATAGCTTCCACTGTAGGCTCAATGCCCGCAGCACCTACAATAGCAGTAACAATCATTGTTGCCTCTTGAATTGTAGCTGCTGCAATGAGGGCTTCCTTACCACCTATCAATTTTGTAGGACCTGTATAGCGTGCTTGTAATTCTTTAAAAGCACCTTCATCTACAAGACCCGCCACCAAAGGTTTATATTCTTTAATCTGATGTTCTAAGAGGTCAATATTATGATGTGCCACTAAGGCAACCACCTTGAATTGATCTGGATGTTGAGACACCACATCAAGCGTCTGTGTACCGATTGAGCCAGTACTGCCGATAATACTTAGGTATTTCATAAGTGTACCTCTATGAAATTAGTACGAAAATAGTAATATATATATTAATGTAATAGGAGCCGCAAATAATAAACTATCAAAGCGATCCAATACACCGCCATGACCTGGTAATAATGTACCAGAATCTTTTACATTACATAGTCGTTTAATCTTTGATTCAAACAAATCACCTAATGGTGCTAATATACCGCTAATCATACCTACATGGATTCCCATCCACCAAGGAATGCCAACGATATACGAAAATACTGCACCTGTAAGGATACAGCCGATAAATCCACCAATAAAACCTTCTAGTGTTTTATTAGGACTAATGGATGGTACTATTTTACGTTTACCAAAAGCTCGACCTGAAAAGTATGCAAAGGTATCGCTAGCCCAAGTAGTAAACAATAATAACCAAAGTGTAATAGTGCCCCAGTTATATAGTTCAAAAGGCATTGATAAATTCATGTAAATTGAATCATGACGAATCAAGAGCAATGAAGTCATACCCATACCAATATATAATAAACCAAATACACTAAAGGATACACTAGACATCGAGTACTTAGTTTCACCAAATGTACACAACATATAATTGGCAAATAAACTTAATACTAAAATAGCTATAGCTATAATATACTGATGACATGCAAGAGCAATCATTAGCAATAAAATGCTAATATATCCCCATATAATGGATATCCGAACACGTTTAGCTTTACCAAGTAATACAAACTCACGCCACCCTAATAAAGCTAAAAGTGTAATTAGCACATCATACACTAATCCACCAAATGTAATGGCCCCTAAGGCAATAATAAAACCAATAACAGCGGTAATAACACGTGTTTTTAACATTTTTTATTCCTCATCACATAAGCCACCAAATCGGCGTTCTCGTTTCTGATATGCCGCCACAGCTTCAAGTAAAGTTTCCTTAGTAAAATCTGGCCAATGCAAATCGGTAAACCAAAATTCAGCATACGCTAGTTGCCATAACAAAAAATTACTAATTCTAAAATCACTACTAGGACGAATTAATAAATCTACATCACTAAACTCTTTAGTGAATAATTGAGAACTTATATATTCTTCAGTAATTTTGTCCATTGTAATAACGCCATCCGCAACGGATTTTACAATGTCGCGGATAGTTCTAACTATTTCATCACGCCCACCATAGTTAATCGCTAACTGTAATGTGAGGCCTGTATTATTCTGAGTTAATAATTCTGCATCTTGAATGATTTTTTGTAGGTCTTCTGAAAGCCCTCCAATAAAACCAATAAATCGAATGCGTACATTATGTTCATGCATAAACTTAACATTATTATTTAAGTATTCTTTTATGAGAGACATAAGTAAAGAAACTTCCTGTTCAGGACGTTTCCAGTTCTCCGTGGAGAAACCATATACCGTAAGAGCTCTAATTCCGATCTCATCTGCGGCCATAACAATTTCTTTTAATACATCTGCACCAGCACGATGCCCCATGGAGCGCGGCATGCCTCTGCGTTTAGCCCATCGTCCATTACCATCCATAATAATAGCAACATGTTGTGGAATTATATTACGATCAATGACAGGCGTATCAGAACGTTTACGGTTAAATAATTTCTTTAGCATAGTCTACCTCGATAGAATTTCCGAAGTCGCTGGCAATCATTGGTCTATATAGTAGTATATGTAAGCACTCATCAACCTTTGTAATACGTGCCACATAAAATCCTTTATCTGAAATTTCAAAGAAGCGATTAAAGGATCCACCAATCATTACCTTAAAAGGAATATGGGCAGCCTGCAAACGAGACTTTGCAAGCTGCCATGGTATTCCAATAAGGCTATTAGAATCTAACATTATACTTCTAATACGTCCTTTTCTTTTACTGCTTTTAACTCATCGATTTGCTTAACTTTAGCATCGGTAAGCTTCTGGATTTGATCTAAACCATCTTTAGCATCATCTTCAGTAATCGTTTTAGCTTTCTCTTCTTTTTTTAATGCTTCATTTACATCGCGACGAATGTTGCGCACTGCAACTTTTGCATCTTCAGCCTTTTTATGAACTACTTTAACGATTTCTTTACGACGTTCCTCAGTTAATTGAGGAATACTTAAACGAATTTGTGCACCATCATTACCAGGGTTCAAACCTAAATCAGATTGTAAAATTGCTTTTTCAATAGCACCAATCATTGTTTTATCCCAAGGTGCAATCACAATCATTCGAGGTTCAGGCACGGAGATATTCGCAACTTGATTAATGGGTGATGGACTTCCATAATAATCAACCATTACTTTATCAAGTAGTGCTACACTAGCACGGCCTGTACGAATAGATGCGAATTCATGTTTTAAAGCCTCAATAGACTTATTCATGCGGTCTTCTGCTTGTTGTAACAATTCTTTAATTTCCATATGAATTATTCTCCTCGAACAATGGTCCCTATTTCTTCACCTTTAGCAGCTTTTGTAATATTACCAGGAATATCCATGCTAAATACAATAATAGGAATATTGTTATCTTTACATAAAGTTGTAGATGTAGCATCCATTACTTTTAATTCTTTTGTGATAATCTCGTTATATGTTAATTCATCAAATTTAACAGCATTAGGATTTGTCTTAGGGTCAGAATCATATACGCCATCTGCAAATTTCTTTGCCATTAAAATAGCATCGGCTTCAATTTCAGCGGCCCGTAATGCAGCTGTTGTATCTGTAGAGAAGTAAGGTTTACCAAGGCCAGCACCGAAGATGACGATACGTTTTTTTTCTAAATGACGAATAGCGCGACGACGAATATAAGGTTCTGCAATTTCTTGCATTTCGATAGCCGTTTGTACACGTGTATCTACACCAGCTTGTTCTAATGCATCTTGCAATGCTAAGGAGTTCATCACTGTTGCAAGCATCCCCATATAGTCAGCAGTAGCACGATCCATACCTTGATTGCTACCAGCTAAACCTCTCCATAGGTTACCACCACCAACAACAATTGCGATTTCTAAATTAGTGGATTTTGCTAAAGCAGCAATTTCTTTTGCAAATTCTTCGACAACATCAGGATTAATACCAAAACCTTGTTCACCTGCTAATGCTTCACCACTCAACTTTAAAACAATACGTCGAAAGTTTCTTTTTGCCATATTTTTACTCCTCTATTGCAAAATAAGAGAACACTGTACGGTGTTCTCTTATTGTTTATTAATTATTTACCAACAGATGCCATTACTTCTGCTACGAAGTCATCTTGGCGTTTTTCAATGCCTTCACCTAAACCATAGCGAACAAAACGACGTACGTTGATGTTTTCACCGATTTTTGCAATACTTTCATTAATGATGTCTGTAACAGTTTTATCACCATCTTTAATGAATACTTGTTCTAATAGGCAATTTTCTTTATAGAATTTTTCGATACGGCCAGCAACCATTTTTTCTAAAACAGCTTCAGGTTTTGGTTTACGACCAGCTTTAACGTCTTCTTCAGCTTCTACTTTAGCTTGTTCCAATAATACTTGTTTTTCGTGTTCAATGACTTCAGTAGGAACTTCTTCACGGTTCAAGTATGTAGGATTTACAGCCGCAATTTGCATTGCGATATCACGTGCTAAATTTTGGAAATCATCAGTTTTTGCAACGAAGTCAGTTTCACAGTTCACTTCCACTAAAACACCGATACGACCACCTGCATGAATGTAGGATTGTACTACACCTTCAGCTGCAATACGACCAGCTTTTTTAGCTGCCGCAGCCAAACCTTTTTCACGAAGAAGGTCAACCGCTTTATCGATATTACCGTCAGTTTCAACCAATGCTTTTTTAGCGTCCATCATACCTGCGCCAGTCATGTCGCGCAATTCTTTTACCAAAGCAGCAGTAATTGCCATTATTTTGTTCCTCCTAGTATTAATTAAGGTAAGGATATAGTCCTTACCCCAATTATATATGTTATAGATTTATCTTTCAAATGCTAATACGACAACGATTAAGCTTTACCGTCTCTAACCATTTCAGCAGAGTCAGCTACCATGTTATCTAATGCTTCTTCGAAGGATTCGCCTTGACGACCTTCAAGAACAGCGTCAGCCATTTTACCAGCCAACAATTTAACAGCACGGATAGCGTCGTCATTTGCTGGAATTGGGAAATCAACTTCATCTGGGTCACAGTTAGTGTCAACTGTTGCAACTACTGGAATGCCCAATTTTTTAGCTTCCGCAATAGCAATTTTTTCTTTTTTAGGATCTACTACGAAAAGAGCACCTGGCATTTTAGGCATATCTTTGATACCACCAAGGTATTTTTCCAATTTATCCATTTCATGACGAAGACCGATAACTTCTTTTTTAGGCAATACTTCGAAAGTACCGTCTTCTGCCATAGCTTCCAATTGTTTTAAACGTTTAATACGAGTTTCAATTGTTTTGAAGTTAGTCAACATACCGCCTAACCAACGTTCGTTAACGAAGAACATGTTAGCACGGATAGCTTCTTCTTTAATAGCTTCTTGAGCTTGTTTTTTAGTACCTACAAACAAGATTACTTCGCCTTGGGAAGCAACTTCACGCAAGAAATTGTAAGCTTCTTCTACTTTTTTAACTGTTTTAGACAAATCAATGATATAAATACCATTGCGTTCAGTGAAGATGAATTTCGCCATTTTAGGGTTCCATCTTCTAGTCTGATGACCAAAGTGTACACCAGCCTCTAATAATTGTTTCATTGATACTACTGCCATTGTGGCACCTCCTGTTAATTAACCTCCGCCGCTTCATCCTTCGGGTCACCCAAAATTAGGCACAGTACCGAAGTCCACTGACGTGCATATTTTTCATACCTAATAATTTTAACAAAAAATCATAGCAAAAGCAAGCAAGGAGTGAGGAATTCTTTAAGTATTCCTCACTCCTTATTTTAAATACATTCTCTTTCTTATTGATGTACGATCTTATATTCAAATTTGAATTATAGAATATTATGAAACTATTTATTTAATTATTGCGAATGGAGTCAATCATACTTGCACGATTTTCTGCTCCAAACACTGCAGAACCAGCAACTAAAACTGTAGCCCCCGCTCTTTTAATCGGTACACAAGTAATATCGTTAATACCACCGTCCACCTCAATGACTGCCGTTGAATTGTCTAATTCTTCTAACAATATCTTAGCTTGTTTAACTTTTTTTATGGCATTCTTAATAAAAGATTGTCCTCCAAATCCTGGATTCACAGACATAATTAAAATCATATCTAAATCTGCAGCTACATCTTCTAGTAGAGATACAGGTGTACTAGGATTCAATGCTACACCAGCCTTCATCCCACACTGCTTGATATGTTGAATCAAACGATGCATATGAGGTACAGTTTCTTGATGAAAAGTAAAATATTCTACACCAATTTTTGCAAATTCTTCTACATAATCACCAGGATTAGTAACCATCAAATGCACATCAAATGGTAATTTTGTATATGGACGAATGGCTTTCACAATGGGAGCACCAAAGGTTAGATTCGGAACAAAGTGTCCATCCATGATGTCGATATGTAATAAGTCAGCCCCCGCTGCTTCAATAGATTTTAATTCCTCGCTTAACACCGCAAAATTTGCGGAAAGCATAGATGGTGCAATTTTTATCATATTAAAACCTCTTTCGTTGACTTTCTATATCATTACGTATAGACATATAAGCATCATATCGTCCTTGATGAATATGACCAGCTTCTAGAGCAGCTTTAATCCCACAAATGGGTTCATGTTCATGATAGCAAGGATTAAATTTACAAGTATCAACATATTCACCAAATTCTGGGAATAATGTAGGCAATCTTTCAAGGGAAACATCATTAAATTCAATAGCACTAAATCCAGGTGTATCCATGATAAAAGAATCTGCATCTAAACTATATAAAGAAGCATGACGAGTAGTATGTTTGCCACGTTTAATCTTATCACTTACCTCCCCAGTCTGGAACGCAAATTTTGGGTCTACCGAATTTAAAAGACTACTTTTACCAACACCAGATGGTCCTGCAAAAGCCGTTACCTTATGTTGAAGCACATGACGTAAATCATCAATGCCTGTCATATTATATGTGGATGTCATCAAAACCTCATAGCCGATTGATTTATAAAGATCAACCATAGCTTTCGTCTCTGAATCCATCAAGTCACATTTATTGATACATAGTACAATAGGTATATCCGCATGTTCAATCATAACGAGCATTTTATTGAGTAATAACTCATTAATATCTGGTTCATGGGCAGCCACAACTAATACAACTTGGTCAATATTAGCTACTGCAGGGCGAACCATCGAATTATGACGTTCATGGATGGATTCAACGAACCCATCCTCCGAAATCGTAACGCGGTCCCCTACAAGTAAACTATAGCGTCCTTGCTTAAGTCTGCCACGAACCTTACATTCATGAATGGTACCTGTATCATCTTGTACATAAAAGTACCCATTCATATTTTTGACAACAATGCCTGTAATCATAGTACCTCTTATAATGCAGTTTCTTGCACTAATGCACCATTGAGGTACACCTCAATACGTACATTACCTACACCAGACACTTTTTTAACAACACGATCTCCAGGTTTATTCGTATCATCATAGATTACGGCAGAACCTTCATCATCTTTTACGACAATTTTAAGTTCTTGATTTTTAGAACCAGCTGGTACAGTAACATCTATAGTACCAGTTGTTTTATTACCACTGTTTCCTTCTTTTTTATCGGATTTCTTTTTATCATCTTTGAACTCAGTCGTAAGATTTAATGTGGAACCTTCGTCAATTTCATCACCAGCTTTAATGCTTTGCTCTATAACCACAGATTTTTCTTCCACAGATCCAGATACTTGGTTTACACCTAGTTGAATATTACTCAATGTATCACGAGCATCTTTTAATGTCATACCAACAAGATTAGGTACTTTGACTTTCTTAGCCTTCGCTTTATTTACTACGAGATCAATTGTTGTCCCTTTAGACACTTTAGAATCTCCTGAAGGACTCTGAGCAATAATTACACCATCTTTTTTACCATCTACAGATTGCTGTGTTATTTTCCCCACAACTAAACCTAAATCTTTAAGTCGTTGACGGGCTTGATCGACAGTTAAATCAGTTAAATCTGGCACCGTAATATCGCCTACACCTTTAGAAACTACAAGGTGAATCGTCCGTTGCTCTTTAACCTTTTCTCCAGCCCCAGGTGTTTGAGAAATAACTTGACCAGCTGGCACATCAGGATTCGTAACTTCACTTGTAGACACACGCAAATGTTTATCTTCTAAGATATTTTTTGCTACAGAAACTTGTTTGCCTACCACATTAGGTACATCTACTGTTGTATTACTCCAGAAATTTCCGTAGCTTAAGAAAGCACCTAAAAATGCTACTAAAAAAATGACAGCAGCACCTAGAACGATGTATTTTTGTGGAATCGATGCAATTTTACTTAACATACTCTTCTTTTTACCCTCGTCTTTACGTTCTTCTTGAATAGTACTTAGATCTTCAAGTGCTTCAGGATCAACCGCAGGAATCATTTGTGTAGCAAAATCATATGGTTCATGACGTTGTGTTTTCCCCATTGTAAAACCTTGAGATAACCGCAAATCACTGATCATATCAGAGATAGAATCAAAACGATCTGCAGGATTTTTAGATAATGCTTTCATAACAACAGCTTCTAAAAGCGGAGGAATTGATGGATTATATCGAGTTGGAGGTTCTACCTTCTCACGAACGTGTTTTAATGCTACTGCAATTGGCGTTTCCCCTTCAAATGGTACACGACCTGTAAGCATTTCATACAATACAACACCCAATGAATAGATATCTGTATTTCCATCTACCGGTTTACCACTAGCTTGCTCTGGTGATAAATAGTGTGCAGAACCCAAAATCGAATTCGTATACATAACTGTGTTAGTTGCATTTATTGCACGAGCAATACCAAAGTCAGTTACTTTAACGCGCCCAGTATTGGTAATAATAACATTATGTGGTTTTATATCACAATGAACAATACCCATTGTATGAGCGTGTTCTAAGCCTTCAGCTATGGCGATAGTAAATTTAACAGCCTCATCTATAGACAGTCTTCCATGACGAGTTATATATTTCTTTAAGGTTTCACCATCTACATATTCCATGACAATGTAATGTAAATTTTGGTCAAAACCTACATCATACATATTTACAATATTGGGATGATTTAATTTACCTGCCGCTTGTGCTTCTCGTTTAAATCGAGTCACAAATTCATCATCATTTGCAAAATTAGCATGCAATACTTTTATTGCTACTTGTCTACCTAGTAAGGTATCTTCTCCAAGGTATACATCAGCCATTCCACCAACGCCAATTTTATCAACAATACGGTAGCGGTTATCTAGAAGTATGCCTTTTATATTCATAGTACTCATTATTTCTCCATTTCTAGATTAGATTGTTCCCACCACAATGGTCACATTATCTCCTGCTCCGACTTCATATACAGCTTCCATCAATGATTCAATAACCAACATATCATCATCCGTTGATTGTAATGCAGAGGCAATTACATCATCAGATACATAGCCACTTAATCCATCAGTGCAAAGTAAAATACGATCACCGGGAAGAATAGACTCTACACCACTATCAACCTCTAAGATTTCATCAACACCGACTGCACGGGTTAATAAATTACGTTGAGGGTGATTTAGCATTTCATCCTTTGTAATCTCTCCAGCTGTTAATAATTCTTGTACCATAGAATGATCCGTAGTAATTTGTCGTAAATGACCATCTCTATATACATACAAACGACTATCACCAACACTTGCCCAGTAAAGTTGATTACCATTTATAGCTGTAACTACAGCGGTAGTACCCATACCAGCAAGTCGTTCTTCACAAGCAACGCGATTTACAATACGTTGATTAGCGTGAATTATAGCATCACATAAGTCTTGTTGACCTATCGTTTCAAGGGAGGACAAATATTCTTTTATTTCATCTACAGCATAGGTACTTGCGATTTCACCACCGCTATAACCACCCATGCCATCAGTAACAGCACAAATATGGCCATCAATGAAAAAACGGTCCTCGTTACGCTGGCGTACAAGCCCAATTTTACTTAAACCAACAAAATTATTCATGATTCTCCTTTTTCCGACCATGAGCAGCCTTTAACTGTCCACATGCGGCTTGGATTGCATCGCCCATTTCCTTTCGTACCGTTACTGATACGCCATAGGAACTAACGATGTCTTTAAATGTATTCATATTCGTAATAGATGGTTTATATAATTCAATATGTTCATTGCCATTAACTGGGATCAAGTTAACATGACAATTTGGGAAATCTTTACAGATTTTCCCCAAAGCATGAGCATCATCCATAGATGCATTTACAGAATCTATAAGAATATACTCAAAGGTAACACGACGCTGTGTCGTATTATAATAGTATTTTACCGCATCTAAGACTTCCGTCAATTCATAACGTGCCCCAACGGGCATAATACTACGACGAACTTCATTATTTGTAGCATGTAATGAAAGTGCTAAGGTTATTGGCAAACCTTCATCAGCTAATTTATAAATATTAGGAACCCAACCACAAGTGGAAATCGTCATCTTACGATAACTAATATTACAAATCATAGGATCATGTAGTAGTTGTAATGCTTGTAATACATTATCATAATTTTGTAAAGGCTCCCCTGCGCCCATAACGACAACAGAGTGTATTTCCTCTTTAGTAAGAGCCCCAAATATGACAACTTGTCCAATAATCTCAGAGACTGTTAAATCTCTGTATAAGCCACCTTGTGTAGAAGCACAGAATACACATCCCATAGCACACCCCACTTGAGAGGAAACACATACAGAATACCCATAGTGTTGCTCCATCAAAACTGCTTCCACACGACTTTGATCTGACATCTCTACAAGTATTTTGCGAGTCTTTCCATCAGGGGCAATAGACTCTGTAATTAATGTAGGTAAAGAAATAACACAATTGTCACCTAGCCATTGACGTAAGTCTTTCGGAAATTGTGTCATGTCTTCAAAATCAAAAATATATCTATGATATATATAGTCAATTAATTGTTTCGCTCGAAACTTTTGTATATTATGGGTCTTAAAGATAGATTGTAATTCTTCTAAAGACTTACCCAATAATTCTATCATGGTGCTCCATTTCTTATATTATGATAAGCGTTTCATGCGAGCCATAAAGAAACCATCCATATGATCTCGCGGTGGATAGGTTGTAATCATACCATCTATAGCTTGTGGTGCCCCTTTATATGATACAGGATCGATGATAAAGTTCTTATGAATTGCCAAGAATTTATTTAGAACAGCTTCATTTTCACCACTATTCATAGTACATGTGGAATATACTAAATATCCATTAACCTTAACCATTTCAGAGGCTTTTTCTAATATTTCAAGTTGTAACGGCGGCAACTCAATAAGTAAAGACTCTGTTTTACGCCAACGCATGTCTAATTTCTTTTGTAATATACCTAGACCAGAACAAGGAGCATCAACTAAGACGCGATCAAATTGTTCTTTCCAATTATCAGGAAGATAACGACCATCTTGAAGCTTAGTAGAAATAATAGATACACCTAATCGCTCAGCATTTTGATTAATCAGTTCTAATTTATGGTCGTAAATATCACAACTCATAATAGCTCCTGTATTATTCATAAGACTTGCCATATGCATAGACTTGCCACCTGGTGCAGCACAACAGTCTAAGATACGCTCTCCTGGTTGAGGATCTACCACATGGGCTACTAACATAGATGCTTTATCCATAAAAGTAATATGACCTTCTAAAACAGGTTTAGCTTTTTCTAAATAACCTTGATGTCCATCAATATAAACTACTTCAGGAATATATGTATCCTGTTCTACAATCCAATCTAAATCTTCTAATTCTTTTAAACAATCCTCAATAGATACTTTCACTGTATTTATGCGAGCCGTCAAACGAGGTTGTTCATTAAACCAAGAACAAAGATCTACGGTCTTATCTTTTCCCATTTCTTTTATCCATAAGTTGACAAGCCATAATGGTTGATTGTAGATAAAGGAAATTTCTTCAGCTTCGGACTTAGCTAATTCACCGATAGAAATGCTATCACTTTCACGTAAAACCGAACGTAAAACAGCATTTACAAAACCAGATAAACCTCTAGTTAGCTTTTTGGCAAGTTTAACAGATTCGTTAACAGCCGCACTTTCAGGAACCTTATCCATATAGATAATTTGATAAATACCAAGTCTAAGAATTTCCACAACCATAGAAGATAGTTTCTTTAAGGGTCGCTTTGCAAAGTGAACAATAATAGCATCCAAGTAATTTTTTCTACGAATGACTCCATACACAAGTTCAGTAAAGAATCTTCGATCTAAATCGGATAGATGATATTTCTGTAAATACTCTTGCAACTTTATATTTGCATAAGCACCATTGCGATTAATTTCACTCAATGCTTTTACAGCGAGCAATCGAATATTTTGTTGTTGATTAGTCTTTACCTCTATCATTACTATTCCTACCAATCAATTGTTCTACTACTGCTCGAACACGTTCAGAATCGACTGTTGTATTACAACATGGCCCATTAGGACGTTCATTTAATACCCCAATAACTGGAATGGGAAATACATCAGCCATTCCACTTGCTAAATCTCGTTCGCAAGCTATTGCTACAATAGCTTTTGGCCGTGCCTCCTTTACCTTCATCCGCGCTAAGGTGCCTCCAGTGACAACTATAAATTGACAACCATAGTCCTTAGCCACTTGCAACAAATTACCAACCTGGCATCGCCCACACTGCTTACAATTATATACATCATGTGTAACCTTATGAACACACGAACTTTCTTGTAAACAGTGAGGAGTTAATAATAATATACGTGCTGGATCTACCGTATACATATCTAGCATTACTAAATGATTGATTAAATCAATCATAGACTGGCGGAGTTGATCCTTAGTAACCCCTCTCACCTTACCAATCGCCAAAGTTAATGGAAATAATCCATAAATAAACTGATTGGCTAGTCTTAAAACAATAGGATGTAACCGTATAATACCTGTGCTAGCAACAATTAAAGATAAGCACAAAATCCATATAATAGCAATAAGTATAGATATAACTACACTACTTATAATTGATGCAAATGGATGCAATTGTAAAAGTCCTGGTTCTAATATATACATTAGAAAGGCTAGTACTGCTGTGAGCAAAGCACATGTAATAGTTGATAAAATCAAGTATAACGGATACGTTTCGTACTGCTTATATTGAGTCCCCAAAAACGATACCTTCCTTTATTTGATGACCATTTATAAAATCAATTGCAGAAATGCGTTTTTTATTTTCTGGTTGGACTTCTGTTAATAGAATTATATTTCCATCACCACAAAATACACCTAAACCGGCTATTTTAGATACGATTGTACCAGGCACAGTTGTAGCTGATATAGCAATTGGTACATGTTTACCATGGACATCTATCAAACAGTGAGTCGTATCACTGGGAACCACTTCTCCAGACCATACTTTTAAACGTTTTCCATCGAGATATGTATAACATCCAGGTGCTGGATTAAGTCCTCTAATGAGATTTGCAATTTCATTAGCCGGCTTAGACCAGTCGATCTGCCCCATTTCCTTTGTAATCTTAGTAGTATGTGTAGCCATTGAATCATCTTGTGGTGTAGCCACAATTTCTCCATTAACCCAACGAGTTAATACAGGCACTATAGTTTCACCCCCCAGTACAGCTATACGTTCAAATAACTGTCCTGTCGTTTCACCGGGTAAAATATCTATCTCCACAATGTCAATGATATCACCTGTATCAAGTCCATCATCCATATGCATTATGGTAACACCCGTTTTAGAGTCTCCATTAAGAATTGCATAATGAATTGGCGCAGCGCCTCTATAACTAGGTAAAATAGAGGCATGAACATTAATACAACCATATTGCGGCAATCGAATAAGCCAAGGAGGTAAAATTTTACCATACGCAATAACAATCACTACATCTGGTTGTAATGCTTCTAATTCGGCTCTCACTTGTTCATCACGCAAAGTGACTGGTTGATATACAGGCAAGTCATGCTCTAAAGCAGCTACTTTTACAGGGGGCATTTGAACTTGTTTACCACGCCCTTTTTGTTTATCAGGCTGGCAATACACACCGACAATAGAATGACCAGCTTGAATCAAAGCCTCTAAGGTAGGCACAGAAAAGTCTGGTGTCCCCATAAAAACGATGCGTAATTGTTTATTATCAGACAATTTCTTTCTCCTCTGGATGATCAGTAATTAATCGTAAGTTAGTTGCTTTTTCAATAAACAAATGACCTTCCAAGTGATCAATTTCATGTTGGAAAATACGCGCCAAAAAACCTTCAGCTTTTATAGTTACCTTCTTATTATGTGGATCAATACCTTTAACGGTGACTTTATTAAATCGTTCCACATCTCCGAAATATCCTGGCACACTTAAGCATCCTTCAGGTCCAACTTGAGAACCTTCAGCATGAGTGATTTCAGGGTTAATTAGCGCAATAAGACCACTACCAGATTGGTCATCTACAACGATAATACGTTTAGCTACAGCCACTTGGGGTGCTGCAAGACCAACCCCTTCAGTCTTATACATAGTTTCAGCCATATCATCGATAAGGGCTCTAAGTTTTTTATTAACATGTTCTACAGGTTCCGCCACTTGTTTTAAAACGGGATGACCTGCTTTCACAACATCTAATACAGCCATTGATACTCCTACACTACACGGGATCCACGTCAATCAGCAGTCCTTCTTGCGTGAAAATCCATGAGTTATATATATATTCTTTCAAATTCGTTAAATCTGTACCGCGAATCATAATAGCTAAACGATACATATCGCGCACTTTTTTTATAGGCGCTTCATAAGGACCATTAATCAAAATATCCTGATTTCCTTTATAAGACTCCAAGTCATCGACAATACGATTTGCTATAGACTCTAATGTTTTCATATCTTGATGACGCACAACCATATGAATCATTTCGCGAAATGGAGGATATCCTAAAGCTTTACGGTTTTGAATTTCTTCATTGTAAAAGCCTATATAATCATGAGCCTTACTCTTTATTATAGCATAATTTAAAGGATTATATGTTTGTATTACAACGCTACCCGGTTTTTCACCCCTACCGGCACGTCCAGACGTTTGAGTAAGTAAATCAAAAGTTCGTTCTGAAGCTGTATAAACGGGAATATTCAAAACTGAATCGGCTGTTAAAATACCAACAGCTGTTACATCTTTAAAGTCATGTCCTTTAGATACCATTTGTGTTCCCAACAAAATATCATATTTATGAGCCCCAAAATCATGTAAAATATCTTCTGCTAATTGCTTATTTTTTGTCACATCTTGATCAAGACGAGCAATGCGGGCCGATTTAAAGTGACGACGTAACTCTTCCTCTACCTTTTGTGTGCCTGAACCAAAAAACTTAATCCTCTTACTATTACATTTGGGACAAACAGTTGGAATTGGTTCATGATGTTCACAATAATGACAACGCAATTCTTCACCAGCTTGGTGATAAACCATAGCTACATCACAATGAGGACACATAATAGTTTCCCCACAATCCCGGCACATAACAAAAGTACTATAACCGCGTCTATTTAACAGAATAATCATTTGATTATGCTCATCTAATGTATGTTGAATTAAGCGACTCATGGCATAAGAAAAAACGGAGTAATTCCCATGAAGAATTTCTTCCTTCATATCTACTATAGTAACCTTCGGCATAGGTTGCTCAAAAATGCGATTTGGCAACTCTAGTAAATGATACTCCCCTTGCTTAGCTTTATAGTACGAAGTAACAGATGGTGTAGCAGAACCTAAAATAACGGGACAACCATGTGCCTCAGCACGCCACAATGCCACGTTACGTGCATGATATCGAACCATATCCTCTTGTTTATAAGATGGATCATGTTCTTCATCGACCACAATAAGGCCGATATCCTCAGCTGGCGCAAATACGGCAGAACGAGCACCAATAATAATGTGACTATCCTTACGGCGCAAACGCTCCCAATTATTGTTCCGTTGTTGTACCGTCAATTTACTATGAAATACTACAACTTCGTCACCAAAAGTTTCTACAAATCGTCTCACAATTTGATCAGTCAATATAATTTCAGGTACTAAAATAATAGCCGTTTTATCCTGACTAATACATCTTGCTGTAGCACGTAAATATAATTGAGTCTTACCACTACCAGTGACACCATGAAGTAAAAAGGTTTTATGTTCATGGCTATTCATTGCATCTTGTATTGGTCCATATACAACTTGTTGAGCTTCAGTAAGAGGAATATTAACTTCTTCTGTTAAAAGCTCATCAAATGTTGTTTTTGTGGCTTTAAAACGAGCTTCAACGACAATACCTTTAGCTTCACTCACTTGTTTAATGACCATACGAGAATAGCCTTTAGCTAGCAGTAATGCCTTAGATGCTCCGCCCACTTCAAGTAAGTATTTTGCTAATTCTCGTTGTTTCTTTTTCCGTTCACTAAATTGTGCCACCGAAAATTCTGGCATAACTACTAACCATTCTTCCTTTGGTGCCTCGTAAGATTTTAATGTCTTATTCACTGTAAACAATCGCAATGCATCGCCATAAGAGAATAAATAATACTCATTTAGACGACGGGCCGTATCCATCATTTCCGGTGTAAACCAAGGTTCACTATCTAATACTTGCACAATATTTCGTAAAGTGAACTCTGGTGGCTCAACTAACTCGTCGTAACCAATAAGAATGCCTTCTTCACGACTATGTCCTAAAGGAATGAGTACGCGCGTACCAGGCAAAACATTACCAAACTTTTCAGGCATTAAATAGCTCAAAGATTTATGAAGTTGTTTGGCTGGTCTGTTAATTATAACTTGTGCTACGCGCATACATTATTTCCTTTCGTTTATTATAAAAGGTCTCAGTAGAAATTCTACCAAGACCTTTTGTATTATAAGCCAGCTTCTTCTTTTAGAATTTGTGCTTTATCTGTACGTTCCCAAGGTAAATCCACATCAGTTCTACCAAAGTGACCATACGCTGCAGTTTTACGATAATGAGGCTTTAACAAATCAAGCATTTCAATGATTCCTGCTGGACGAAGGTCGAAATGTTTTTTAACAAGCTCTTGAATTTTTGTTTCCTCTATGCGACCTGTACCAAAAGTATCAACTAAAATAGATACAGGATGAGCAACCCCAATTGCATAAGCAACTTGCACTTCACATTTATCAGCAAGACCTGCTGCTACAACATTTTTAGCTACATAACGCGCTGCGTATGCTGCAGAACGGTCCACTTTAGATGGATCCTTACCAGAAAATGCACCGCCACCATGACGGGCCATACCACCGTATGTATCTACAATAATTTTACGGCCAGTTAAACCAGCATCACCATGAGGGCCTCCAATTACGAAACGACCAGTTGGATTGATGAAGTATTTAGTATTTTCATCAACGAATTCAGCAGGCAACGCTGCGTCAATTACATAACGCTTCAAATCGGCTTTAATTTGTTCTTGGGTCACTTCAGGGCTATGTTGCGTAGAAATAACAATTGTATCAATGCGCTTAGGTTTACCATCAACATATTCTACAGTAACTTGAGTTTTACCGTCTGGACGTAAGTAAGTTAAAGTCCCATCCTTACGAACTTCTGTAAGTCGACGAGATAAACGATGTGCCAAGGAAATTGGCAAAGGCATGAGTTCAGGTGTTTCATTAGATGCATAGCCAAACATCATACCTTGGTCACCAGCACCGATTTTATCAAGCACTTCACCATTGCCATCTTTTGATTCAAGTGCTTCATCAACGCCCATGGCGATATCCGCAGATTGTTCATCGATGGATACAAGTACACCACAAGTATCACAATCAAAACCAAATTTTGCACGAGTATAACCAATTTCACGAATTGTATCACGTACGATGCGAGGAATATCAACATATGTGTGAGTAGAAATTTCACCTACTACATGAACTAAACCAGTAGTAACTAAAGTTTCACAAGCCACACGAGCAGTTGGATCCTTTTCAATAATCGCATCCAAAACAGCATCAGAAATTTGATCAGCTATTTTATCTGGATGGCCTTCAGTAACAGATTCAGAAGTAAAAAACATATGTTTTTCAGCCATTTTATCCTCCTAATACGAAAAAAGTCTCTCATGCACTCATGAGAGACCCTCCCATCTAACGACATTTGTCATAGGAATTAGCACCTTTTCCGCTTGGAATGGTTGCTGTAGCTTCACAGGGCCTATCCCTCCACTACTCTTGATGAGTTACAAAAATATTATAGTGTATTTACAGTGAGAAAGCAAGTCATTATTATACCTCTCTTGCCTCTTTTAAAGCTAAATCATGTTCGGCCTTATGAAGGGCACTTTCAAACTGACGATACATATGATGACGGCCCAGAATATCCAAGAAATCAGATTTATACATCTCTCTACGTATATCGTAACTCACATCACTAAGCAAAACTTCTATGCCTCTTTTTTGAAGTTCTTCAATAATACCTCGTAAAATACGTAAACCCGTTAAATCTACAAATGGTACTTTTACAAAACGAATGATTAAATATTTAGGATCTTTATGTATAGAGTTTAACGCTCTATCAAATGCACTTATAGCACCAAAGAATAATGGGCCTTCTACAGTGTATACCATTATTTCTGGATGGATTGTAATCTCATGCCTAATCTGTGCTGATAATTCGGCACTACTTGCTTCATGCACATCAATTGTATTAACCATTTTGCGCATGAACTGCAACACTGCAAGAACTACACCTACATTTACAGCTACTACTAAATCCGTAAAAATCGTCAGGAAAAAAGTAAGCAATAATATTACTTGATCTGGACGAGGTGCGAGAATAAGCATCTGTATGAAACGTGGTACATCACTCATATTATAGGCTACTACAAATAATATAGCTGCCATAGATGTCAATGGAATATATATTGCATATGGAGCTAAAAATAAAAGGATAGCCCCTAATGTAATGGCATGAACAATCCCTGCCACCGGAGAATTACCGCCTTGTCGAATATTTGTAGCAGTTCGCGCAATAGCACCGGTTGATGCAATTCCACCAAACAATGGCGCAAATATATTAGCTAATCCTTGTCCAAATAGTTCAGTATTAGATTCATGCTTGGTTCCACTCATACCATCAGCAACAACTGCAGACAATAAGGATTCAATAGCGCCTAGCATAGCAATTGTAAAAGCTGGACCAATTAAGGATAAGATTTTATCAAAGCTCAATTTGGGTACAGAAAATTCTGACAAACCTTGAGGTATACCACCAAAAGCACTGCCAATGGTTAAAACCGTAGGAAATTGGTAGATGGCTTGAATAACCGTAGCAACAACCATAGCTACAATAGGAGCTGGAACTTTATTGATATATGGGATTTTAGGTGAAACTAACAGTAGACTTAAGCTTAAGAGCGCAATACCCAATGTAGGTAAGTCAGAGTATGGTAAGGACTGAATCATAGCCCATAATTTTTCATGGAAATGAGCCATATACGGCAACTGCGGAAAGCCAAAGAAATATGGCCATTGCCCCACCCAAATTGTAACACCAATACCCGCTGTAAAACCCATAATAACAGGTGTGGGTATAAACCGTATAACCGTTCCTAACTTTGCAACGCTCATTAAAACGAGAATAATCCCTGCCATCATGGTCGCAATTTGTAAGCCTTCAAAGCCATAATTGACAACGATACTGCTCAATAGAACGATAAATGCCCCTGTAGGGCCCGCAATCTGAACAGGGGAGCCACCAAACAAGGATACAAATATACCTGCAATGATTGCCGTATAAATGCCCGCCTGCGGTGTAACTCCACTAGCAATAGCAAAGGCCATTGCTAAAGGCAGAGCCACAACCCCTACGACCAATCCGGCGATAATATTATTACTCCATTTTCCTTTTCCTAATGAGCCGTCTAAATATGCTTTTTGTATAGCAAACATGTAAGAAAAACACACCCTTTTTAAAACAACACACACAAGAATTAATTTATGTCAGTTCTGTTTGCTACTAAATCAATAACTTCTCTAAGGATATGTCGAGCAAGGTCAGATTTTTTCATATTAGGCATTTCTTTAGGCTCTTTATCAGGATATAAAAAATAGCCTTCATTCGTATCTACATTAAAACCTGCATTCGATTTGCTTACATCATTGGCTACAAGCATATCTAGATTTTTTTTAGCCACTTTATCCTGACCATACTTGATTACATGTTCTGTTTCTGCCGCAAAACCAACAAGAATTTGATGACTTTTTTTAGAGCCCAACCCTTGTAGAATATCTGGATTTTTTACAAGTTCTATGGTCATAGACTCCATTTTTTTTATTTTTTGCTCTGCTTTATGAAGGACTCTAAAGTCAGAAACAGCGGCAGCCATAATAACTACATTAACATCATTAAAACGAGCTTCAACAGCCTCCTGCATAGATACCGCGGAATCTACAGAAATAAAGTCTACGCCATTTGGTATAGGCAAGGATGTGGGAGCACTTACTAATATAACTTTAGCCCCCATGCGTGCAGCCTGTTCTGCAATGGCATACCCCATCTTACCGCTAGAACGATTTCCAATATACCGAACAGGATCAATACTCTCCTGTGTTCCGCCAGCTGTAACAAGTATAGTAGTACCTTCAAACTCATTGGTACTGCACATTTTAGCTTCTAGCCAATCCACAATTGCTTTGGGCTCCGGTAAACGTCCTACACCAGTGATGCCACAAGCTAACCAACCTTCTGCAGGGTCCATAATATGGTAGCCCAAAGAACGTAATCCTTCTAAATTGCGTTGAGTAATAGGATTATTATACATTTCTGTATTCATAGCAGGACAAAGGTACTTAGGTGCTGTGGTGGCCATAATTGTTGTAGTTAACATATCATCAGCAATGCCTGCATAAATTTTTCCGATCACATTTGCTGTTGCAGGCACAACTACATATGCATCTGCCCAAGTGGCCAGTGCAATATGTTCTACATCCCACTGATGAACTTGTTCAAACATTTCTAAAGCTACAGGATGTCCACTAATTTCACCAAATGTTAAAGGTGACGCAATATGCGTTGCATTTTGTGTCATTACAACCTTTACTTCAGCCCCTTTTTTACGAAGTCTGCTTACCACTTCAATTGCCTTATACGCTGCAATACCTGCAGATACTGCGACAATGATATGTTTTCCGCGCATGTTCTTCTCCTTTTAAAAATTCCTTGTATCAATGATACAAGGAATTGATTTTTTATTTAATGCCTTCTTTAGTGCGTTTATATGTCACTTCACCTTCAGCAATTTCATAAAATGCCAAAGATACAGGCTTGTCAGTCGCATGTGTAGATTCTGCTAAGCAAGGTTCGCCATCTGTTAATTCGCGAGCGCGTTTAGCCGCTAAAGTCACCAATGTATATTTGCTATCTACTTGGCTTTCCAATTTTTTTAATGGAGGTTTTACCATCATACTATCACTTCTCCTTAGACTCTTGATATTGTTTATAAATATATTGAATTTGCTCTTTATTACGACTAATCTTACAAGATTCAGCTCGCAAGATAGAAGCAACCTTTTCAGAAGCCTCTGCTAAATCATCATTTACGACGATATAGTCATAGCGATGAGCTAAGGCCAATTCTGAACAAGCCAATGACAATCGTTTATCAATGACTTCTTTAGCATCTGTGCCACGATTATGTAAACGTTCAGATAACTCAGATAGTGACGGCGGTACAATGTAAATAAATACAGCATCGCTAAAACGTTCCTTAACCTGCATAGCGCCTTGAATATCGATTTCTAATAGTACACTTTTCCCATCATCTAATAAATCCATTACATGCTGTTTTGGAGTACCATAGTAATTATCATATACCTTAGCATATTCTAAGAATGCGTCTTCACTAAGTAAAGACTCAAATTCATCTTTAGAGCGGAAGAAATAGTTAATTCCTTCCCTTTCACCCACACGTGGAGCACGGGTTGTCATAGAAACGGAATAAACTAAATTAGGCATTTCTTTACGAATATTCGCACAAATCGTACCTTTACCTGCGCCAGATGGCCCGGATATAACGATTAATAATCCTCTGTCTGACATATGCACTCCTATGATTCCACTGTATCTACATCCACATCATGTTGCACAAGTCGATGTGCTACGGTTTCAGGTTGAATTGCAGATAATACAATTTGACCACTATCCATAACTAATACAGCACGTGTCTTACGACCATATGTGGCATCAATGAGCAATCCCTTATCTCTAGCATCTTGAACCATCCGCTTTATAGGGGCGGATTCAGGACTAATAATAGCCATAACACGGTTAGCAGATACCATATTACCAAAGCCTATATTCAGTAATTGAATACTCATTCATAGACCTCCTATTACTCTACATTCTGTACTTGTTCTCTAATTTTCTCTAACTCACATTTAAGTTGAACCACAAACTCAGTAATAATCGAATCCATTGCTTTGGAGCCGATTGTATTTACCTCACGATTCATTTCTTGCAAAATAAAATCAATCTTACGACCGATTGAATTTGTATCTGCAAGTGTATTTTTTAATTGTACCACATGAGAGGTAAATCGGACAATCTCTTCCGTAATATCCGTCTTATCAGCTAATAGAGCAATTTCTTGTATAAAACGATCTTCACTAATACTCGCTTCTAAAGAAATTAAATATTCCTGAATCTTAGTTTTTATATGCTCCCGATATGCTTCTACAGCACCAGCTTTATTAGTGTCTATTTTAGTAATTATATATTCAAGTGTTCCGATACGTTCTAATAAATCCTGATTGATATGTTGACCTTCCGCAGTTCGCATTGCTATTAAAGCATCTAATGCTTGAGTAGTTGCTTCTTTTACAATATCTGAAAGTACCTCTTCAGCAATTGGTGTATCTTGTTGTTGAATCCATTCGTTAGAAATCGAATTTACAGCTTGTAAAGGTACCTTTTTGGGGTTATCATAGAACTCCTCTTGTACCAATAACTCTTGTATCTGCTTTCTCAATACACTATTAATAGTGAAAGTTTTAGGTCGCTCTCCTGCATCTAAAATAGAAACTGATACCTCAACCTTACCACGAGTAATGCGATCTTGTATCATTCCACGAATAATACTTTCAAAAGGATTCATTTGTTTTGGACTACGAATAAATAGATCCAAGAAGCGTGCATTTACGGACTTAATTTCTACAGTACAGGTAATACCATCTTTGGTTGCTGTGCCAGAACCAAAACCGGTCATACTTTTCATAAGTCATCCTCCTTAGTAGTTTTTATTATTGTACCACGAATTACACAATCCGTGTTAAATACTAAGAATTATATGTACACTATGGTATACTAAACTATACTTCTAAATATATTTGAAAGGAGTACTATGAATTTAGACGGACTCACCATGTCTGTACTTGCTAAAGAAATAAACGAGCGATTACAAACAGGTCAAATACAAAAGCTATATCAAATAGATAAAACTACATTATTATTTAAAATTCGAGCACTCAACGAAGACCAAAACTTGATCATTACCGTAGGTGCTACACCAGCAATGTATCTTAGTCAACCACTGCAAGATTTACCAAAAGAACCAAGCTCACTTTGTATGTTCTTACGAAAGCATATTGAAGGTAGCCGCATTGTAAAGGTGGAACAAATCAATGGCGACCGAATCATGTGCATCCAAACGGATAAACTTGAAATGGACGGTTCCATTACGAGTACATATATTTATGTTGAATTAATGGGCAAATATTCCAATTGTATTTTTGTACAAGACGGTATTATTTTAGAATCTTTAATTCACGTCTCTCCACTCATGAACCGTGAACGTTCTATTAGTCCAAAGCTACAGTATGATTTACCACCAAATGCTAATCGCGTAAGTTTAATGGACTTTGATAATAATGAAATAAAAAATCTACTTACTTCCTTTGGTAATGGTTCTGTGCAGCAATCTATTCGAGCTATCTTTAACGGTTTTGGTAAACCTTTATTGGATGAGCTTTTATATATTTCCAAATTAAGTGGTGAAGAAATCATAACTGATTTAGATACTTCTCAACTAGATACACTTGCTAAAGCCTTGTACGACCTCAAGGTAAAACTCGAAAATAGCAAAGGTTTGTTTACTTTAGTCAACGATAACAATAAAAAAGCTTACGCAAGTATTTTATTACATAACTATAAGGTATTAAAAGAATACAACACTATTTCTGAAGCCTTAGAGGAATCCATTCATAATACAAAAGCAATTCATACAGCTGATAAAGAGTTAGAAAAAATCTTAACAGCAGCCATCAAAAAGGAAGAAGGTCGCCATCAAAAGATCAAAGATGAATTAGAAGATACTAAGAAAATGGAAACCTATAAATTATATGGTGATCTTCTAATGATAAATGCACACCTTCAAGTGCAATATGAGCCTTCTATTGAATTGCAAAATCTTCTTTCCGAAGAAAACGAAATCTTAACTATTCCTTTAAAGCCAAACTTAACGATTGTGGAAAATGCACAATGGTATTATAAGCTTTATACAAAACTAAAAAATCGTATGGTTAGCGGCGAGTACCAACTCAATGCTAGTACCACAAAACTAGCATACTTACAATCCATTCTGTACAGTATCTCCTTAGCCACTACTCGTGAAAGCTTAGAAGAAATACGCAAAGAATGCATGGATGCAGGTATCATAAAAAAATCAAAAAAACCATTATCTTACAAGCTTGGCAAATCTAACTACATTCACTTAACAATTGATGAAGGTGAAATATTCATCGGTCGTAACAATCAACAAAACGAATATTTAACACACCGATTTGCAAAGCCAACTGACATTTGGTTCCATACACAAGATATCCAAGGTTCGCACCTTATTTTGAGACTCAATGTTGAGCCAGACGATATGATTCTATCTAAAGTAGCACAATATGCAGCCTACTTTAGTAAGGCTCGTGATACTAGTAAGGTTCCTGTAGATTATACATACATAAAAAATATCAAAAAGCCACCTGGATCTCCTTTGGGATTTGTTATTTTTAATACCCATCAAACTATGATTGTGGAACCTAAAAAACCAGAAAGCTATAGAGAATGATAAAAGCGAAGGTATCCCTTCGCTTTTATTTTTGGCTCATTATTTTGCTCACATTTTTTTACATATTGATCTGAAATTTGATATTACTTATCTTAAGTTTTCTATGGACTTTAAAATATAAAAAGAGGCTAGATATAATATGATATCTAGCCTTTGTTTAAACTATTGGTTTTCTTCTGTACGTTGTTCGGTTTGTTTCAAACTTTCACGATTTTGACGCAAGCTTTCCAATGTTTTCTCCAAGTTGTTTTCAACATATTTAAGAACATCACCAGCATATTGAATGGAGCTAGCTTTCAGCTCATCAGAGGATTGATTTGCTGCATTAATAATTTGATTAGCTTGTTCTTGAGCTTGTTTTACAAGTTCACTTTCAGCTGTCAATTTAGCAATGTAGTCTTTAGCTTGATCGATCAAAGTTTCAGCCTGACGTTGAGCATCAGCTAACACTTTATCTTTATCTGCTACAATACGACGAGATTCTTCAAGTTCCAAAGGTAAGGATTCCTGAATAGAATCAATAATACGCATAATTTCGTCTTCCTCAACCATACGTTTTGTAGTCATAGGAATACGGCTGCTAGATTCAATAAGAACCTCTAAATCTTCTAATAATTTTTCTGTTTTCATACAATTCACCCCTATTTATTATGGACCGTATTAAAGCGTTCTTCAAGTTTTTCCTTAACATCATCCGGAACAAGACCATCTAGCTTACCACCAAATTTAGCTAGTTCACGAATACCCGTGGAGCTGACAAAAGAGTATTTGTTATTTGTCATAATAAATACTGTTTCAATGTCATCATCCAAATATTTTGCAAATAATGCGCGCTGAAATTCATATTCAAAGTCGCTCAATGCACGTAATCCTCGAATAATAATAGTAGCATTCTTGGATTTAACATACTCATTGAGCAAGCCACCTGTACAATCAATTTCAACATTAGGAATATGTTTGACAGAATTTCGAATCATCTCAACCCGTTCTTCCATAGAAAATAAGGAATTTTTATTCGGATTTGAGCTGACAGCAATGATTAATTTATCAACCAATCGGCTGCCCCGTTCAAAAATATCAACATGTCCATTAGTAACTGGGTCAAAACTACCCGGACATACACCTATACGCACAGGTTTAGCTCCTTTCGGCTGTCTTTACAAAATAGGAAACTACCGTATAACCAAATTTCTGTTCTTTTATACATTCCCATAATTCTGGTAAGGTAAAAACCTCATCCTTATGATGTTCTAATAATAAAACACCTTCAGGTTTTAACAAATCATAGTTTACAACCAAATCTATGGTATCTTGTATAAATCCATTTTCATATGGCGGGTCAGAAAATATATAATCGAACTGTCGCCCTACCATATAATTTTTTAATTGTGAAAGTTTCCTCGGAATAATTTCTAACCGATCATCCACACGACAATGTTTAGCATTCTCTAAAATTAGTTTTCCCGTTTTAAAGTCCACTGCTACTGCATGTGCTGCACCACGACTTAAGGCTTCAATTGCTACTGCACCAGTGCCAGAAAATATATCTAGTACATCAGAACCAAATATACCTCTATTTGCTAATACATTAAATACACTTTCACGAACACGATCAAGTGTAGGCCTAGTATCTAATCCTTTAGGTGCTTTTATAGCATGTCCCTTAGCAGTTCCGCCAATAATTCGCATACAACCCTCACAAGATTATACTCATTAATTATAGTATATAAATAACCAAATTAAAAGTATCTTTTATTTATGATACTTCAATTTTAATATCACGCCCCATCAACTCAGCTAATGCTATGGATGGAGATTTTTTTTCGTATAAAACCTCATATAAAGCCTTCGTTATAGGCATTTCAATTTGATGTTTACAAGCCATTGTATAAATAATTTCTGTTGCGAAAAATCCTTCTACAACCATATTAGTATGATTAACAATAAAATCCATAGTCTTACCCTCGGCTAGTTTTTGACCAGCCGCACGGTTACGACCATGTGGGCTCATACAAGTAGCAATCAAATCCCCCATACCAGCAAGACCAGCATAGGTTTCTTTTTTGGCCCCTAAGGCCACCCCAAATCGAGTCATCTCATGAAGACCACGTGTTAATAGTAAAGCCTTACAATTATCCCCTAAAGCTAAACCATCTGCAATACCAGCTGCAAGGGCAATGATGTTTTTCGTGGCTCCTGCTAGTTCAACACCAATCATATCAGTATTTGCATAAATTCTAAAATTTTGACTACATAATGCCTTTTGCAATGTTGTAGCTACCTCTAGGCTTTCAGTACTCAGCACAGATGCAGCAGGTAAGTTGCGACCAACCTCTTCTGCATGATTAGGTCCAGACAAAACCGCTAAATTACACCCTATGGTAGCAAGAACCTCTTTCATCACAATCGTCAAAAGTTTGCCACTGGTTCGTTCTACACCTTTTGAACATAGAATATAGGCTTGATTTTTATGAGCATACGGTTTAATAGCCTCTAAACTGGTACGTACATGTACAGAAGGAGTAACCATTAATACCACTTCAGCATTACTAATACAAGCCTCTAAATCAGAACTATATTGTAATTCTTCTGGAAGTTTTACACCTGGTAAATAGTCTTTATTCTCTAAGTCTTTTGCAAGTTTATCCGCAAATTCTGGACGACGACAATATATAGTTGTAGTATTTCTAGCTAAAACGGATTTAATAGCAAGGGCCGTCCCCCAACTACCAGAGCCGATAACAACAACATTCATTCTTTAATCCTTTTTAATACGCTCTACTTTTAACTCATTTCCAGCAAGTAGACGCTTAATATTATCCCAGTGACGTACAATGACAAACAAAGCTGCTAATCCGCCAAAGCCAACAAACCAGAAGGATTCTCCAGTGAAATACATCAGTACTGGTACTAATGCAGCGGCAATGATAGAGCCTAAAGATACAAGTTTAGTGAAGTATACGATAACACCCCATACCAAAAAGCAAATCAATGCTACTATTGGTGAAAGAGCAATAAGTACACCTAAACCCGTAGCAACGCCACGACCACCTTTAAAGCCCAGAAAAACAGACCAGTTATGCCCCATCATTCCAAGAATACCACCTAAGATCATAAACATAGGCCCATAGGGTGAGAGTAGCACTACTCCTACTGCCCCTTTTAAAGCATCACATAGAAATACAGGTAAGGCTGCTTTAAGACCTATAACACGATATGTATTAGTAGCGCCAATATTTTTAGAGCCATATTGCCGTACATCTGTATTAAAGAAAAACTTACCTATAATTAATCCACTAGGAATCGAACCGATAAGATATGATAATACAGCATATACAATAATCATAATATCCATTAGTCTTCATCATCCCGTTTCTTGCCACGTAATACTAAACGAATCGGTGTTCCTTCAAAACCAAAGGATTCACGCAATCGATTCTCTAAGAAACGCATATAAGAGAAGTGAATTAGCTCTGGTTCATTTACAAATAAAATGAATGTAGGCGGCTTAACACTAGCTTGCGTCATATAATAGATTTTTGGAATTCTACCATTGCGAGACGGCACAGGATTTACGGTTTGTGCATCTTGTAATAATTGATTTAACGTCCCTGTAGATACACGACGGTATTGTTGTTCAGATACGAACTTCAACATATCAGCTAAACGATGAATACGTTGCTTAGTTAAAGCAGAAGCAAACAGGATAGGTGCAAACTGCAAGAAACCTAATTCATCATAAATATCTTCAGTAAAACGCAATGTTGTTTTGTCATCTTTTTCAACAAGATCCCATTTATTTACAACAATCACTACACCCTTGCCAGCTTCGTAAGCGTAACCTGCAATTTTTTTATCTTGTTCTGTAACACCATCTTGAGCATCTAGTACAAGGACTACAATATCAGCACGATCTACTGATCGCAAAGAACGAACAATACTATATCGTTCAACGGCTTCTTCGATTTTAGACTTACGACGCATACCTGCTGTATCAATAAGTACAAACTTTTGATTCTCATGAGTCCAATACGTATCAATAGAGTCTCGAGTAGTACCTGCTACATCAGATACAATTACACGATCTTGTCCTAACAATGCGTTAGTCAAAGAAGATTTACCCACATTTGGACGACCTATAATAGCAACATGAATAGTATCTTCATCATCTACATTAGTACCTACTGGAGGAAAATGTTTTACAGTATCATCCAATAGATCACCTAAATTCATAAGATTTTTAGCGGAAATACCAATGGGGTCCCCCAAACCAAGATTGTAAAATTCATAAATATTCGGTTCTTGATTTACACTATCAATCTTATTAACTACGAGTACAACAGGTTTTCCACTAGCTCTAAGAATATTTGCGACCTCTTCATCAGCAGGTACAATACCTTGTTTACCATCAACGACAAATAGAATTACATCTGCTTCTTCAATTGCTAATTCCGCTTGTAGTCGCATCATCTTAGGAATAACATGACTATTGTCAGTAATGAACTCGATACCACCAGTATCGATCATTGTAAACTCACGATTTAACCACTCTGCATCGAAGTAAATACGGTCCCTTGTCACACCAGGAATATCTTCAACGATAGAGATACGTTTATTAACAATGGCATTAAAAAGTGTAGATTTACCTACGTTTGGACGGCCTACAACAGCCACTAATGGTTTTGCCATAGTTTCACCTCATTATCTAATCTAATACATTACTATATTTTATCATATACTAAGTAAAGTACGCAAAAAGGCTAACCAAGGAAACCTTGGCTAGCCTTATATTAGACAATGAATTATTCAGCGTCTTCTGCAGTTTCTTTTGATTCCATCAATTCAGTCAAAGCCAAACCCAATTTCTTTTCATCTTTGTTAAGAGAAATGATTTTAACTTCAACTTCTTGACCACGATTCAAGTAATCTTCAACTTTCGCATTACGTTGTTTTGTAATTTGAGAAATGTGAAGTAAACCTTGGATGTCGTCATTAACAGCTACGAATGCACCGTAAGCTACTAAACGAACAACTTTGCCGTTAATAACATCGCCAACATGCAATGTTTCTTCAGCAACGTCCCATGGGCTCTTAGATAAAGCTTTTAAGGACAAGGATAATTTATTGCTTTCAGCGTCGAAAGATTGTAATTTAACTTCGATTTCTTGGCCAACGGAAAGAACATCTTCCACTTTTTTGATTTTTTGCCAAGAAATATCGGAAATGTGAAGTAAACCTTCAATACCGCCGATATCTACGAATGCACCATAAGGCATAATTTTACGAACGATACCTTTATAGTTTTCGCCAACGTTGATATTTTTCAATGCTTCAGCTAATTTAGCTTGACGTTCCACTTCCAATACTGCACGACGAGAAAGAACCAAACGGTTTTTCTTTTCATCGATTTCAAGTACTTTAGCTTCAAATTCTGTACCAACCAAGTTGTCCAAGGATTTCACAAAATGAACATCACCTTGGGACAATGGAATGAAACCACGAAGGGATTTAACTGTTACTACTAAACCTGCTGGGATAGCATCAATACCTTTACATACGATAGCTTCATCTTTTTCTTGTGCTTCGATAACATATTGCCAATCTTCATCTTTAGCCAAGCGAGTCATGGAAAGATAAATAGGATTATCTTCTTTGATGTGATTCATGATAACTGCTTTAATTTCATCACCATTTTTTAACACATCTTTGGCAGATTCTGGTGCTGGATAAGAAATTTCAGTTCTGTTCAAAATGGCTTCAGTTTTGTAGCCAAAAGATACATAAGCTCGTTCATCTTCGACTTGAACTACTGTACCTTCTACAACGTTCCCTTTCTTAAATTCTTCTTGACCTTCGGCTGCTAATAATTCTGCAAAATCTTTCATTGTCTCAATGACCTCCTTAATAATCCAGTCGGGAGTCGATGCTCCTGCTGTTACTCCTACCGTCTGTACTCGGTTAAACCATTCCAGTTGTAATTCAGTAGAAGTTTCAATGTGATACGTTGTACATCCAACGTCACGACAAACCTCTGCCAATCGGTTTGTGTTGCCGCTGTTCTTACCGCCTATCACTATCATAAGATCTACATTACGTGCTAAATCAACGGCAGAATTCTGTCGTTCTTGCGTTGCATTGCATATCGTTTTGAAAACCTTAAGATTCTTAGATTTTTTCTCTAATATGTCTATTATACTGTTAAATTTGAATTGTGAAAAGGTTGTTTGTACAACAACGCCCATTTTTTCCACAACTTGTAGTTTTTGGGCGGATTCTTCATCTTCGATGATTATTCCTTCGTTATTTGCCCATAAATTAATGCTTTTGACCTCAGGATGGTTTTTTTCTCCCAAAATCACCAAAGTCATACCTTCATCTATAACAGACTTTGCATCTTGCTGTGCTTTTTTTACATGTGGACATGTGGCATCCACAACATGTAATCCTTTTTCTTCTGCCTCTTCGTAAATAGCAGGTCCTACACCATGAGAGCGAATAATCATTGTGCCTTCAGCGATATCAGACACTTCTTGAACAGGGCTTACCCCTTTATCTTCAAGACGACCTACAACTTGAGGATTGTGAATAATAGGACCTAATGTATAGCTTTTACCATCGTTATTTGCAGCTTCATTTGCCATTTCAACAGCCCGTTTTACACCATAGCAAAAACCATGGTTTTCAGCCAAAATTATTTCCATAAAGTCTCCTCTATACAATTGTTATGATAAGAATCTATCATTCGTTGGATTTCACTTTTAACACTATCATTTACTTTTTGAATCGCTTCTGGAGTCGCTTTAGCTTTTTCAACTGGAATCGGTTTACCAATAATACAAGCCACTTTATTACGTTCCATATTGTGAGAGCCAATGATAGCAACAGGCACTATGCTGACACCTGTTCTAAGAGCAATTGATGCTGCACCATCATGGAATTTACCAAGTTTACCACTTTTTTGACGATTTCCTTCTGCAAATATGCCTAAAACCTTATTGTCTTTAAGTAGTCCCATGGCATGACGAATAGCAACTTTATCAATAGCACCGCGATTTAACGGAAATGCACCAAGCCATGTACAAAAAAAACGTGAAATGGGATTCACAAATAATTCTTGTTTAGCCATAAAGTGTACATGTCTAGGCAAAGCATAGCCACAGATAGGGGGATCGTTATTACTTAAATGATTAGGCACCACGATAACGGGTCCTTCCATTGGAAAATTATCGCGACCATATACTTTCAACCCATACCCTACCTTATAGCGAAGCCAAAAAGCGGTACGCCATAACCAGGTAGAAAATTTATTCATGATTGATTGTCTCCTGTACTAAATTCAATATATATGCCACAGTTTCATCGAAATTCATATTACTAGAGTCTATAACCACTGCATCTTCAACGCATACTAGTGGAGACTCTTCACGATTTTTATCCATTTCATCACGACTAACAACATTCTTTTTAATTTCGTCTAGTGTTTGCTCGTTTGATGTACCTTGTACTTCTAACCATCTACGTTTTGCACGTGCATCTACAGAAGCGGTTAAATAAATTTTTAGCTCTGCATTAGGTAATACGACAGAACCGATATCACGTCCATCTAATATAACTCCACCAACGGCGGCCATCTCTTGTTGGCGTTCTACCAAATATTGTCGAACCCCTTTATAAGAAGCTATAGCCGATACATTATCATTAATTTGCTGCTGGCGAATTAATGATGTAACATCTTCACCTTTAATATAGACCTTGCATGCTGTTGCAGTAGGCTCTAAAGTCAAATTTAAAGAAGGTAATAAAGCTTCTACAGCAGCTTGATCCTTAACATCGATTTGACTATCAAGAACTGCCCATGTAACACCGCGATACATGGAACCTGTATCGATATATAAATACCCTAATTCATTCGCCACTACTTTAGAAATGCTACTTTTACCAGCCCCAGCAGGACCATCAATAGCAATGGCAATTTTTTTAGTGCTCATAATAACCTCTATTCTTCATCACCGTGTACGGCATGCATAGCCGCCACATAGCCTGTGGAAAAGGCAGCTTGTAAATTATAGCCTCCTGTAAAAGCATCAATGTCTAGTACTTCGCCAGCACCATATAAACCGCCAATCAATTTAGACTCCATAGTTTTAGGATTAAATTCTTTTAAGGAAATACCACCAGCTGTTACAATAGCCTCCGCTACTGGTCGTAATTCCTTAACTGTTAATGTCATATGTTGCAACACATGACATAAGCGCAAACGCTCTTCCTTTGTAATTTGATTAATTGGTTTAGTAGAATCTAGCTCAGCAAGCTTTATAACAATTGGAATAAGATTCACCGGCAATAAATTCTTCATACCATTAGCCAATTGTTTTTTTGAGTATAAATCAAAGTCCTTTTGCAAGCGCTTGTTCAATACTTCTGCAGTCAAGGCAGGCTTAAGATTAATTTCAATAGTAATTTGAGGATTCTTCTTACGAAGCAACTTACCTACCATGTGACTTAACGATAGAATTGTAGGCCCCGTAAGACCAAAATGGGTAAACATCATCTCCCCAAATTGTTTAGCTTGCACCTTATTTTTAGAAACTACAGAAACCTCAACATTACGAAGACTAAGCCCCATAATTTCCTTTACCCACATTTCGTTTGTAACGATAGGTACCAAGGATGGACGAATATCAGTAATAGTATGTCCCACTTTTTCGGCTAAAACGTAACCATCACCAGTAGAACCGGTCAATGGATAGGAGGCGCCACCAGTACAAATGATAGCAGCATCACAAGCATATTGTTCTTTATCCGTTGTAACACCAACTACACGATTATCCTTTACAGTAATCGATGTAACAGGTTCATTTAAGTGAACTTGAACATTATACTTTTTTAGGATTTTCATAAAGATATTGCGTACTTCTAATGCAGAATCGGATTCAGGAAACACTCGTCCCCCACGTTCTACTTTAGTTTTTAACCCCCAGCTATGCAATAGGTCCAGAAGATCTTCATTACTAAAGCGTTCATAGGCACCGTACAAGAACTTACCATTACCAGGCGTATTTTTTATAAATTCGGCCATATCTGCACTATTCGTAATATTACAGCGACCTTTACCGGTAATGCCCATTTTCTTGCCAACCATATTCATTTTTTCCAATAAGATGACGCGTGCTCCTTCACGGCCTGCTATAACAGCTGCCATTAGACCTGCCGCACCACCGCCAATGACTATGATTTGTTTCATGCCTTTTCTGACCCCAATGCTTTTAGCGCTTTTACTTCACGAATTGTTAGTTGACGAGAAGCACCGCGTTTTACACCACCTAAAGTAAGACCAGCATAAGCAATGCGTTTTAAATTATGAATACGATAGCCAAAGTGTTCAAACATACGACGAACTTGGCGATTACGACCTTCATGAATTGTAATTTCTACTTCATGTACACCATTATGATCATCAAAACCTAAATCTACAATTGTTGCAGGTGCAGTTATACCATCTTCAAGCTCTACCCCATTTGCAATAATTTGCAAATCATCATCGCGAACACGACCTTTGATACGAACTTCATAAGTTTTTTCCACGCCTTTAGATGGGTGCGTTAGATTTTGTGCCAACTCTCCATCATTCGTAAGCAGTAACAAACCTTCTGTATATAAATCGAGACGACCAATAGGGTAAATTCGTTTCGTTTCATTTTTTATATAATCTAAAACCGTTTCTCGACCTTGAGGGTCAGACACAGATGTAATGACACCCTTTGGTTTATTTAACAAATAATATACTGGTTTCTCTTGAGCCAATAATTGACCATTAACCTTAACCTTATCTTTTTGTGGATTAATTTTGACCCCTAATTCGGTTACCTTGCGACCATTGACCTGTACTTTACCTTCTGTAATTAGTTCTTCTGCCTTACGCCGTGATGCAATACCACAACTGGCAATATATTTTTGTAATCGTTCCATGCTATCCTTCTGTTTCCGAAACTTCTTGATGTAAGGCTTCTATCGATTCTACACCAGCACTTCTCAAAAATTCATCAGTCGTGCCATATAGAATCGGTCTACCTACAGTATCCTTATGACCTAATTCAGCTATAAGAGATCGAGTTAATAATTGTTTTATAATTTTATCGCTATTTACACCGCGCACCTCTTCGATTTCAGCCTTTGTAATAGGCTGCTTATAGGCGATAACAGCTAATGTTTCCATAGCCGCATTAGATAATTTATCTTCTCTTTTACGAATATGCCCAACATAATCAGCACATTCAACAGCGCTTACTAATTCAACACCAGCTCCAGATATACGTATTCGAATACCTCGATTCTGTTCTTCTAGTTCTCGTTGTAATTCTTCTATATATTTTTGTGTCGCCTCTGTGGAAAGCCCAAACACTTCTGCTAACATATCTATCGATATAGGCTTTGCCGATGAAAACAAAACGGCTTCTAAATGCATCGTTGGTAAGCTCATATGGCCCCCTTTCTACACGGCCCTCTCTAAGGTAGCAGTGAATATAATATCATCATCTTCATAGCGCATTTCCATAACTTGTTGTTTTAATAATTCTAAAACAGCCATAAAGATAGTTACCATACCACTTTTCGTATCAATTGCTACTAATAACTCCCTAAAATATAGACATTCGCCACGATGTATACGACTAGACAAGGATATAATCATGTCCTCTAAACTATACGTATCCTTTTCAACCTTTACCTCACGAATCGTCTCTTCTTCTGGTAACTCTTTAGCCCGTTTTATAGTTTGATAAAAAATTTGATATAACTGTGAAAGTTCCAAATTATATACACTATCTAATCCAAGCACACTCGTTTCTTCAGGACGACTAAATATATTCGCAGATACAGCGGTACGCTCCATTAATAGAGATATAATATCCTTAATTTTCTTAAATTCTACTAATTTTGCTACCAACTCGTCACGTGGATCCTCTGCTTCATCAGGCTCAGGTTCAGCCTTAGGTAATAACATGCGTGATTTAATCTGTAATAAGGTAGATGCCATAACAAGAAATTCACTACTATAATGAATATCAAAATGGTTCCAATTGTCTAGATATGCCAAGTATTGACTCGTTATTTCAACGATAGGAATATCGGTAATTTCTATTTTATGTTTTTCAATGAGATGCAAGAGCAGATCAAGGGGACCTTCAAAAACGTCCAACTTGTAGTTATAATCTCCCATAAAACCCAATCCTCAGAAAAAATGTTTTTAACTATATAATTATAAAGCATTTATAGTAGTACTTTCAAATAATTGTTTTTTTTACACTCATCTGCTATCTTTATTATTGTAATTATTTTATATTAAAAAAAGATACGTTATTGTGTATTCCTTTTAGAGAGGATTTATTATGTCATCGAGTGTGAGGCAAATTGGGCGAAATCCAATTTTTCGCTTTGGTATTATAGGTATTGTTTTATATATCATCTTATTTTTAATTTATGAGCCCATAACCTTAGGGCTTGATGTAGAGGATATTACGATTTTAGCTGTACCAACAATTGTAGGTACCTTTTTATTTCAATATTTTATGGGGTGTACCGTTTTCCACAGGCCTTTTTTAGGGTATGGCCTAGTCGGAATCTTATGGGCACTTACCTTTCCTCTTTTATTCCATTGGTCCTATGTGAAGCCATTATACTTCTATGAATTTGCTAATGATTTTTTATTTGGCTTATTAATTTTCATGGGATTATCAGGCATTCAGTTTTTACTGAACCAAACAAATCGCTTCCATAAAACAACATCCTTAATCATGGCTATCATTTCCATGATCTTGAGCTTAATACCATTCTTACAAATTGGCTATTACATGACTACTTGGCATTGCTTAACGCCAGCCAGTCTGCTAGCCGTATATATGACCAATCCAGAAGAAGCATTTGGTTTTTTAAAGAATGCAGCTGGAATACCTGGTCTTATAACAATAAGTATTGGTCTTATCTTATGGACTTATTTATTGTACTGGTCTAACTTAGGGATGAAAGCAGTAGTAAACTTAAATACTACACGCCCTATGCGCTCAGCTATGCTTATCGCATCCCTTGTAGCTTTTTTAGTATATGTACCATTCTTTTTGTTCCCACAAACCTGTATTGTGGCGAACTGGATTGCTGCAGGCGATTATGTAAAACAAATGCAACAATATAATGATAATCACCACTTAGTATTTGATTCCTTTAATTTAGACACAAAGGAAACAGCGGTGAACAAAACACCTGGTACTATTATTCTAGTCATTGGAGAATCTAGTTCTCGAGATTATATGAAAGTATATAATCCAAACTTCCCATATGACGATACTCCATGGCAAGGCAATATGCGTTCGGACAATAAAGACTTTGTCTTCTTTGATAATGCCTATTCATCGTACGTACAAACAGTACCAACCTTGGAGCGTGCACTATCTGAACGAAATCAATATGATGATAAACCATTTCTTGATTCAGCCAATATCTTAGATATTGCTAAAAAAGCGGGATACACGACTTCTTGGTTTAGCAATCAAGGTGTATTCGGTGAATATGATACAGCTATTTCATTAATGGCTAAGACTGCAGACACAACAAAATGGGCCCATGAATCTTATGCATTCTCAGATCGATATGATGAAGCTCTATTGCCATTATTAGAAACTGTAGATCCTACCAAAAACAACTTTATCGTTATACATATTATGGGTAGTCATATTTATTACAATGACCGTTACCCTCATGAATTTAGCAAGTGGAAACAAGGTCCGTATCCTGATGGTCAAGAAGCATATGCTAACAGCCAATTATACACAGACTGGTTATTACAACAAATTTACAATTATGGCAAAGACAAATTAAACCTACAAGCCATGGTGTATTTCTCCGATCACGGTGAAAGTTTAGACAAATCGCATAACCCTGATACATTTGATTTTGTTATGACACATATTCCATTCTGGGTATACCTATCTCCACAATATCGCTCAACCTATCCACAGACTGCTGAGGTACTTGCAAAACACGAGCATCAATTCTTTACTAATGATTTGCTATACGATACATTAGTTGGTCTCATGCATGCTCCAAGTCAACGATATGATGCAACACGAGATTTTAGTAATGCTCAATATCGATTTAATCTACATAACTTAACTACATTACTTGGTGAACAACCATTAGCAAATGATCCTGTTAATGCAAACAAGTAGTCTTTAATTAATATTGTAGCCATTATTTTTCTATTATATTGAGTTATTTTACCAGTAAAATAACTTGATATAATCAAAAAGAGATGAGTTAAACTCATCTCTTTTTTTCTGCAAGTAAAAGCTCTATATCATTTTCAGTATAAATTGTTATATTCTTTTCAAGTAGAGCCTCTACAGTACATCCATGGCCATTTTTCATTGTTCTAGTAAAAGTTCCATCATAAATGCGCTTATATCCACAGCTAGGACTTTTCGCCTTCATCAAAGCTTGCTTGCAACCATATTTTAGTGCAATATCAACTGTTAATTGAGCACCTCTTACAAACTCATTGGTAACATCAGCTCCATTAACAGTACATATACGTTCACCCTGCCGCTCCGCAGGATCACGAGGCGTACTAAGTCCCCCTAACACTTCCGGACATACAGGTACTAATTCATAATATTCCTTTAGAGCCTCTATCGTTTCTATATAATTGTCTTTGCCATCATATCGACAAGGTACACCAAATAGGCATTCACTAATTAATAACTTAGGTTTCTTATTCATAGATTTATCTATCTCTTATATATTTATACGTAACTTATAGTAATAATTTTCACAAATCGTTTTAATTGTATATAAGAAAAAAGACTAACCCAAAGTTAGTCTTAATTGGTGCCGAGGACCGGAATCGAACCGGTACGGTTGTTTCCAACCGACGGATTTTAAGTCCGTTGCGTCTGCCTGTTCCGCCACCCCGGCATGGGTAACGATTGTGGAGGCGGCACCCAGAATCGAACTGGGGAATAAAGGTTTTGCAGACCTCTGCCTTACCGCTTGGCTATGCCGCCATATAAAATTGGAGCGGGAAACGAGATTCGAACTCGCGACCCCCGCCTTGGCAAGGCGGTGCTCTACCGCTGAGCTATTCCCGCATATAAATGGTGCCTCAGGACAGAATCGAACTGTCGACACACGGATTTTCAGTCCGTTGCTCTACCAACTGAGCTACCGAGGCATAAATGGCGACCCCGATCAGATTTGAACTGACGATCTTCGCCGTGACAGGGCGACATGTTAACCGCTACACCACGGGGCCGTAACCAAAGTACTTGCTTAGTATATCGGTTATCAGGACTTTTGTCAACACTATACTACAATATTTTTAATAAATTCTTCCTCATTTTTTAATATGGTAGATTCCCTATGTCCTGGCTCAACAATCAAATCCTTGGACAAGGTTAAAAGATATTTCAAACTCTTAATCAAATCAGCTGGATCACTTTTATAATTATCTGTATTTCCCACATTTTGCTTAAATAAGGTATCACCAGTAAATAGATAACCTCCAATTTCTAAACAAACCGATCCCGCACTATGCCCAGGTGTATGATGAACTAATATATCAAAAGGATCTAAATTTAATTGCCCCTCTACTAAATCATTACAATGTGTATACATTTTTTTCTTATATACACTTGGTCTCCGTCGAATTAACTGTAACAACTCTTGATCTAAAGGATGTAAATAAGCGGGAATATTATAATGTGTACACACTTCATCCAAGGCTGACACATGATCACAATGACCATGTGTCAATAAAACTGCTATGGGCTCAGAATCTGCAACCATATCAATAATGTGGTTAGAATGAAAGCCCGGATCAATGATTATAGATTTTCCCTCTTTGATAAGCACATAACAATTTGCTTTATAAAGCCCTAGAGGACGTTTTATAACTTCCATATAGTTCCCGCCCTCCTATAGAATACGATATCGTTTAGGAACCTCTTTTTTAATAAAATACCCTTCCCAAAACTGAGGGTGAAGCATAACTAAAATCGTAAATAACTCCAAACGACCTAGTAACATGTCTACAATAGCAATACATTTAGCAGTATCCGGCATAACATTAAAGGAATCAGTAGGACCAAAGCCACCAAACCCTAGTCCTACATTGCTAAGAAAGGCCGTAACCACTTGCATAGAATCATATGTATTAAGACCAGTACAAGTCATTAGAAAAACAGATACCACATAAATCATTAAATATAAAAATAAAAATTGATGTGTCATCTGGATCCATTTAGTAGGCATCGGTTTGCCATTAATACGTACTACTTGAACCATATCAGGATGAATTGATTTTCGCAGATAAATTATAGAACTCTTAATCAAAATAATAAGTCGTATAATTTTTACACCGCCCGTTGTAGAACCACTACAACCACCAAAAAATGTACAAATAAATAACATCATCTGTGCTGCAGCAGGCCACAAATCATAATCACTAATAGCAAAACCACTACCAGTTTGAAGCGAAACTAAATTAAAGGCAGCATTTCTAACAATCTCTAAAGGACTAGAATAGATAGATTGTAATGCTAGAGATATTGATACAATGGCAATACCAATAAACACTACAAGCCAGTACATACGTGTTTCAAAATCATTAATTAAAACGCGAATTCCTTTTTGAAGTGCATTGTAATACACAGAGAAATTGCCACCAGCAAGAAACATAAAGAATATAAATACGAAACAAATATAATTACTTTGTTCATAAATAAAAGCCCCTGCTGATGTCGGTGCAAATCCACCCGTAGCAATAATAGAAAAGGCATAGTTTAACGCATCAAAAGGTTCAATGCCGCCAGCCCACAGCATAAGAAAGCAAAGAGCAGTAAAGGCAATATACAACTGCCAAAGCTTGGTGGCCATTGATTGAATACGCGGCATTACAACACCAGGCTTTGGTACAGATGCCTCTGCATTAAAGAAATGTGCTGCATCTGCTCCTAAATTCTTTAAAAATGATAAGATAAGGACGATGATCCCCATCCCTCCAACCCAGTGCATAAGACCACGCCACAATACAAATGTGTTTGGTAACGCATCAACACTATAAATAATAGTTGCACCAGTTGCAGTAATACCCGAAGTGGCTTCAAATAAAGCATCAAAAACATTAGTCAATATGCCACTCCCCAAAAAAGGTAAAGCCCCCAAAATAACCGTGAATATCCAAGTAGAGGATACAACTAGGAACCCATCACGAATACTAAAGCTTTGACTTTCACAACCGTAATAAGATAAAAGCGTCCCCAAAACTAAAGAAAGGCTTGTAGTTATAAGGAATGACCAATATGCAGTTTCAAATACAACACTGTATATAAAAGGGATTAAAGTAAAAATCCCAAATATATAGAGTAGTCGACCCACTAAGGACATAACGATTTGAATTCGCATAGCCCCTCCTTACTAAGTAAGATATTTAAGCAATTTGCTTACCGATTCAGGTAATGTAAAGAGAACGATATGATCACCATCTAAAATTTGAGTATTACCACGAGGTACGATAGCTTCATTTTCCCGTAAAATTACACCTACCAAGGCCTTCCCAGGTAAACGTATATCTTTTAATTGTTTACCTGCCACAGGCGATTCATTGGTAATTTCAATCTCGATAGATTCCGCTTTACCACCTTCAAAGGTGGAAATAGATACAACCCCTTCTCCACTTCGTACAAAGCGCAAAATTTGACTTGCTGTTAATAAACGTGGAGAAAATACAACGTCAATACCTACTTGCTCCATCAGCATAATATATTCTGGCCGTCCCACACGAACAACGGTTTTGGGGATGCCCATATGCTTACCTACGAGTGCTACTAGTAAATTAAGTTTATCGTCATCAGTTAGAGCAATAATTACATCACTATCAGCAATTTCCTCAGCTTCGAGCAAATCAAAATCAGTGCCATCTCCATTGATAACCATGGCTTTATCCACTTGATTTGCCAGGTTCTCACAACGGTCAAAGTCTTTTTCAATAACCTTCACAGAAAAACCAGCTTTTTCTAGTAATACAGTTAAGTTCCGACCTAAGAGACCTGCCCCAATAATGACAGCCCGTTTATAGAATGTATTATAATTATGGAACCAAAGGTTCTCCACTTCAGAAACGGACTCTTTCAAACCTAGAAAAAATACACTATCATCAGCCTGTAATCGACTTTCACCATGAGGAATAATCATTTCACCATAGCGTAAAATACCAACTAACAGAACACCTTCAGGAAAGCGAATCTCTTTTAATGGCTGTCCTAATAGAGGAAATTCATTATTCAATTTGAATTCCATAAGGCGCACAGCACCCTGTCCGAACTCCTCAACATCTATAGCTGATGGTGTTTCTAAAATTCGTAATAACTCTTGAGCTGTAACCATTTCAGGATTGATGAAGAGATCAACACCTAATTGAGCTCGTATCTCCTCATCCATATGTTCCGCCACACTATTATCGCGAACGCGTGCAATAGTCGTAGGAACACCTTTTATTTTAGCTACCGAACAGGATAGCATATTAACCTCATCTGAATCAGTAACAGCAATAAACATACCAACATCAGACATATCGATTTCATTCAATAATTGAACATCACTGCCATTCCCTAGAACTAGACTAACATCTAACGTATTTTCAAGATTATGAATGCGTTCTGGAGAACGGTCGATGACATATACATCATGATCATCTTGAATAAGTCGTTGTGCTAATGAATAACCAACCTTACCAGCACCTACAATGACTATTTTCATTGACTTTATTCCTCATCTTGGGACTCATTATTAACAGGCGGTGTCCACTGCCGACCTATGTCGGTAAGTAATGTCCACCCCTCCTCTTGAACAATCTTTTTCTCTTTCATTAAATGCCCCAAAGCACGTTTGAAAGCAGCTTTGCTAATGTTAAATTTATCTTTAATCAACATAGCAGAAGATTCATCACTATAAGGCATCTTACCCCCACGATTTAACAGGTACCCCATGATAATATCTCCATCTGAAACAAGAGCCTTTTCCTTTGTAGGACGCATAGAGACATTAACGCGACCATCATCACGTTTGAAAGTAATACGACCTTCAATCATTTCCCCTACTTTTAACTTTCTCGTCATTTCAGAACGATGCAAAAAGGCAATCCAACGCTCAGGGGTAATAAAAAAAGCCCCCTCACTAGTTAAATTATAGATTGCCCCCTTTACAAGTTGTCCTACCATAGCCTCTGTTGCAGCTTTAGAAGCACGACGCATTTCATCATCTACATCCATGGATACCGCCAAACGACCGGATTTATCAGTATATAGACGAACCCATACTTTTTCACCTACCTGAGGTCTACCACGCATCTCCGCATGAGGCATAAAGATACCACGTTCTGTACCTACCTCAACGAAACAACCAAAATTTGTAGTATTGATAACCTCAACATAACCAATTTGGCCAACCTTCATGGCGGGTAGACGCATAGAGGCAGTTAAACGACCTTTTGGATCTCGATATAAAAAAACCTCGACTTCATCTCCGATAGCCACAGGAGCAATTTGTTGATCTTTATGAAGCAATATATCATCATTAGTATTGCCAGTTTGACCATCTAAAAAAGCACCTTGATCACTAGTACGCAACACTTTTAATGTGGCAATTGTATTTTCCAACAATTCTGTAGCCATATTATACTCCTTCAAATGGAACTCGACCAGCATCATTCCACAATTCTTCTAGACTGTAGAATTCACGCAATTCATCACCACCAAAGACATGACAAATTATATCGCCAAAATCCAATAAGATCCATTCACCTTCACGATAACCTTCTCTATGCTGTACTGTTATACCTAATTCGACTGCTTTATCTTCCATTTCATCAGCAATACTTTGAGATTGCTTACTATTATTTGCACTAACAATTAAGAAATAGTCACCTAACATAGAAATTCCTTCTAAATCAAGAATTTCAATATCTCTCCCTTTTTTATCAAATGCAGCTTGTGCAAGCTCTAATACGATTTGTTTAATATCTTCTTTCTTTTTCATTATTTAGCCTCTTATCTTATCGCTTACTACCGCTCTCCTCACCAGGTTCTGTTGGCTTTGTAATAGTGCCACCATTATGTTCTGATTCAGGTGCAACCTTCGACGTACTATTAGTTGGCGCAGATATAAATTGTGTCATTTCATTAGCTGGCAAATTACCCATTGTTATCCCTACTAAACGTTGAGCTTCCGTAGGGTTTACCTTCCAATAAGTCGTTTCCCCTATAAGCTCTTTTTCTCCAGGAAGAATATAGAAGTGAATTTCTTCCTTATTAATTTTGCTCGCATTGTATACCAACTTAATAGCATCTAAAGTAGAAATATTACTATCATAATGATCCCAAATACGCCAAATATGCCATGCGTTTGTTAAGAAAAATGCATTATGTTCTTGTTCCACCCACAATTTTAGGAATCTTTCTTGTCGTTGCACACGAGTAAAGGTATCGTGTTTAGGATCTGAATATCGTAAATATGCTAAGGCATTATTACTATCTAAAGTTTGGTAACCACGTCGCAAATCAATATCTATATTGCCTTCTGCATCAATATGTTCCATCGGTTGTTCTACATAAATTTGCTGATTTCCTAACACATCATTAGTTTTCTTGAAGGCAGTTTGATTAATTACTACATAGTACGGAATTGAAATATGGAACATATCCTCAATTACAGCTTTAGTAAGTTCAATGCCTCCTTTTTCATAAATACTATTTAACATAGTCGCATCGGTTTGATCACGATTATCGATTTTACTATTACTTGGAATGCCGATAACGTCCATCGTTTTTTGATCAAGGTTTACAGATAATAGGAATAGACTATCACCTTGACTAGGATTATTGTCATCAGTGCCGATAACCAAAAAATATAAAGGTTTATCTAAGCCTTTTTGCTCTACTGATACAGTATTTGCGTCCTGTTTATTTCCACTATCTATCACGGCTTCAGTAGCTTCAGTAGTTCCAACAATTGCTCTATATGCATAAGATACACCACTATATATGCCATACCCTATCCCACCGAGCAAAGTAAAAACTACAACAATAGCCAAAATAACTCTAGGCCACTTCACAGATGACTTTTGTTGACGTCTTTTTCTACGTCGGCGAGCTCTTGCACGTTCACGTTCGTCCATATAAAAACTCCATTATTTACAAGATTTTAATACATCATTACGACCAAGAATGGTCAAAGGATAAATTGAAAGATGTTGCTCAATAAGGTGGTTAATAGTATTGTCAAAACCAAGCAATACAGCCTTATTTAGATCTTTTTTAGCCACATTTCGAAGTTCATCAACACCTGGGAAATCACGATTGGGTTCAATATAATCTGCTAAGAATATAACTTTATCTAATTTAGACATTCCCACCTTACCAGTTGTATGAACACGAATAGCTTCTAAAATCTCTGAATCGGTTATAGAGAACTCAAGTTTAGCTCGAATCATACCTGCTAATCCATGTAAAAGATTACCATTGGCTAATAATTCTTCATCAGCTTTGTAATTATTCCCCTTCACCAAATCTTGCATCTCTTTCAAAGGCATTTCTTTAGCACAATCATGTAGCAATGCCGCTAATCGTGCTTTTTCTACATCAACATTATAAAGTTTAGCCAACTGAGTTGCGGATTCAACAACACCTAGAGTATGCTTAAAACGTTTTTTCCCCATCCATTGGCTTACCCTATGTTGTATTTCATCAAACGATAACATCATTTATTCCTTCCCATATATATGGTTTTCTTCTATATAATCCACTACACATTTAGGCAACATATAACGAACTGTCTTTCCAGACCGTAAGCGCTCTCGTAAATACGTAGCAGACAATTTCATTTCAGGCACTTCCATAACATGTATTTTTTCACGTGCTTTAGATCCTAACTCATCCAAAGTAGAATCAATAGCACTTGATCCATCTGGCCTAGTAGCTCCAATAAAATGAACCTCATCTATAAGTTCATCTATAAATTTCCAAGTCGGTAATGCACGAATAGTATCAGTCCCTGCAATAAAGTAAAATTCAACAGTAGGACCATATAGTTTTTTAAAATATTGAATCGTATCAACGGTATACGAAGGGCCTTCTCGGCGCATCTCTACATCAGAAATTTCAAAATTTGGATTATCCGAAACTGCGGCCGCCGTCATAGCATAGCGATGATGACTATCAATCACATCATGTTGCTTATGTGGTGGAATACGAGCAGGTACAAAGATAACCTTTTCTAAATTAAAGCTTTCACAAGCCACCTCTGCAATCATTAGATGACCTAAATGAATGGGATTAAATGTTCCACCAATTATACCTATACGACGTTTATCTACCATAATGTGGTCACTCCCTTAATGACAATGACACAAATAATGATGAATATGAGCAATGCTTTTATATAGGATATCCATTCATATCGTCCCTTTGGTGTTTGAATGTATCTATAGTATGCCCTTAAAAAATAATATAATTTCTTCACGTCCGTACTTGGCCTTCTCCAAATACAAAATATTTATAAGATGTTAGAGCTTGTAACCCCATAGGGCCTCGAGCATGGAGTTTTTGTGTACTAATGCCAATCTCAGCACCAAAGCCAAACTCAAAGCCATCTGTAAAACGTGTAGATGCATTATGATACACAGTAGAGCAATCTACTAAATTCATAAACACATTAGCACGCATAGGTTCATCTGTGATAATAGCCTCAGAGTGATGTGTCGTATACCGATTCACATGATCAATAGCTTCTTCAAGATTTTCAACGATACGCACATTTAAGTCCATATCATTGTATTCTGTGCTGAAAGACTCTTCTGTTAAAGGAATTGTATTCTCCATATATTGAGCTACAGCCTCATCACCATGAATACGAACACCATATTCTAGTAGTGCTATATTAAGGCGTGGTAAAAACTCTCTAGCCACAGCTTGATGAACTAGTAAGGTTTCCATAGAGTTACATACAGATGGACGTTGAACTTTAGCATTGACTGCAATTTCTAAAGCCATCTCTAAATCAGCAAATTCATCAACAAAGGTATGACATACACCGCTGCCAGTTTCAATAACAGGAATACTACTATCTTCTACAACACGACGAATAAGTCCAGCACCCCCACGTGGAATGATTACATCAATATATTCTCGTTGTTGTAAAAGTACTCCAACCATATCTCGATCAAGCACCTCAACGAGTTGAATAGAGTCACCATTAATACCTAACGACTCTAAGGTATTCCGTATGATAGACACGATGATTTGATTCGTGTGAAATGCCTCCTTACCACCTCGTAAAATTGTAGTATTTGCTGTCTTTAAACAAAGAACACCTGCATCTATGGTTACATTAGGACGGGCTTCAAAAATGATACCAATTACACCAAAAGGTACGGATCGCTTTTCAATAATCAAACCATTAGGACGAGTGATTGTTTCTATAATGGAACCTACAGGACTTTCAAGAGCAGCCACTTGACGCACCCCTTCTGCCATTTGAGCAATGCGACTAGGTGTCAAAGTCAATCGATCTATCATAGTTCGAGGTAAATTATAGTCAACAGATTTTTCTAGGTCTAACTCATTAGCCGCCATAATTTCATCTGTTTGTGCTTCTACAGCATCAGCAATTGCTAACAATGCAGAATCTAAAGTTTCTTGGTCGAGTTGGGCTAATTCAAAAGATGCCGTTTTAGCTCTCTGGCCCATATCTTTACAAATTTCTTCATACTGGTTCATAGGATTTCCTCAGTGTAATAAAACTAGATTATTACGATGTACAGCCTCATCATAGGTCGTATTAATACCCAGAATTTCGGCTATATCATTTGTATTGTGACCTTTAATCGCCTTCATATCATCAATACTATAATTAATAAGTCCACGACCAATTTCCTTATGATCATGATAAATGGAAATTGTATCACCAGGTCCAAAAGTCCCCTCTACTTCAATAATACCAGCGGGCAAAATGCTAGCACCCTTATCTAAAACAGCGCGAGCACATCCGTCATCAATCGTAATGGAGCCTTTTAATCGTTTACCAAAAGCTAACCAATGATGTTTACCAGATAAACTTGCATCATGGGCTTCAAAGAGTGTCCCAATTTGTTCACCCTTACATACACGACGAACAGAATCCTCTACTTCACCTGAGGTGATAACCATTGGTACACCAGAATTTGTTGCCATATGAGCAGCTTTAATTTTTGTATACATACCACCCGTTCCCATATTAGAACCAGCACCACCTGCAATAGCATAGGTTTCATCGTTAATTTCAGAAACAGTTTCTATCAAAGTAGCATCTGGATTAGTGGCTGGGTTAGCTGTATATAAGCCTTCAATATCTGACAAAATGATAAGTAAATCTGCATCTACAATACCTGCAACAGTAGCAGATAATGTATCGTTATCACCGATTTTAAATTCTTCGATAGCAACCACGTCATTTTCATTAATAATAGGAATAACGTTAAGTTGCAATAAAGTATGTAATGTATTACGCAAGTTAAGATAACTATGTCGTCCAGTACTATCCTCTTTCGTTAAAAGAATTTGCCCTACGGTTCGACCATATTCTCGAAACATGCGCTCGTACATATGAATGAGAATACCTTGACCTACTGCAGCAGCTGCTTGTTTTAATACGAGATCTCTAGGCTTTTCTTTAAAGCCTAAAGGGGCAAGACCTGCACCAGTAGCACCAGAGGAAACAAGAATTATCTCTTTACCTTGGTTAGCCAAATCTGATAATTGGCGCACTAATCTTTCAATACGCTCCAAATTTAAATGTCCGTTAGTGTAACAAAGCGTACTGCTACCAACTTTGACTACAATTCGTTTTGCATTAACGATGGCGCTGCGCATAGACTAACCTCCTAAGGTTGAAATTCTTAACTACGATGTATACAAATTTTTATGATCTACTAGATATAAAATTATTTTGGCAAAATGATTTTAGGTTCTTTTTTAGCTTTATATAAAACACCATTAAAACCAATTACTTGAACTAATTCAGCGCCAAGCATATCTGCTAAGTCTTGAAAAATTGTCTTATCTTCAGGACTATTATTATGTAATTTAACCTTAATAAGCTCACGTGCTGTAATCGCTGCACGAGCACTATCTATAACGCTATCCTCTAAACCATTTTTACCAATTTGGACAACCGGTGGTATTGTAGCCGCCAATGAACGTAAATACCGTTTTTGTTTTCCTGTCATTATTACTCCTACTCTTGGAAAGTAAAGCGCTGATCGCCGATTACAACTTCATCACCGTCTTTACAGCCTTTTTCCTTCAATTTTGCATCAAGCTCCATAAAGCGCCAAATGCGTTGGAACCTACGAAGAGATTGATCATCGTCAAGATTTGTCATAGCTACTAATCGTTCAATACGTTTACCAGTAATGTAGAAAGCAGCATCATCACCACGAGTAATGACAAATTCTACATCTTGTTTTGCTTCGTATACAACTGTGTCATCATTTGCTTCAGGCTCTGGTTCGTAGTTTTCTACATAGTAGTAAGCTCGTTCCATAAGCTCTGACAAACCTTCACCACTTAAGGCGTTAATGAGAAATACTTCATAGCCTTTATCTTCAAAATATTTTTTTGTTTCGGGAATCGTCGTGTCATCAAAGACCATATCGATCTTATTGAGAGCTACAATTTGTTTCTTATTAGCCAATTTTTCAGAGTATTTACGTAACTCTTCATTAATCGCATCAAAGTCGACCTTAGGGTCTCGGCCTTCCATACCAGATACATCTAGAACATGAATTAAAATATTCGTACGTTCAACATGACGTAGAAAATTGTGACCTAAACCTACACCTTCACTAGCCCCTTCAATAAGGCCCGGAATATCGGCCAAAACAAAGCTACGATCTCCAGAAATTGTAACTACCCCGAGTACTGGTGTTAGTGTAGTAAAGTGATATGCTGCCACCTCTGGTTGAGCTTTAGATACTTTTCGCAAAATACTAGATTTACCAACAGATGGATAACCTAATAAACCTACATCAGCTAATACTTTAAGCTCTAATTGTAACCAGAATTCTTCACCAGGTTCACCCTTTTCTGCAAAGGTTGGTGCACGGTTAGCACTAGTTTGGAATCGAGCATTGCCACGGCCGCCACGACCACCTTTGGCAATAACAAATGTATCGCCATCGTTAACAAGGTCGCAAAAGATTTTTCCTGTTTCCTCATCTTTAATTACTGTACCCAATGGAACTGGAATGATAAGAGGATCGGAACCTCGACCGTGCTTATTAGAGCTTTCACCATTACCGCCAGCTGGTGCCTTAAACTGACGTTTATATCTAAAGTCTACAAGCGTATTAATATTCTTGTCAGCCTTAAAAACAACATCCGCACCTTTACCACCATCACCACCACTAGGGCCGCCATTTGGCACGTATTTTTCTCGACGGAAGCTGGACATACCATCCCCACCGTCACCAGCTTTAACAAAGACGCGCGCTCTATCTATAAACATAATTTAACTCCTATGCATTATTGCTGTAATAGCTCTAATGCTTTTTTAATTTGAATATCATCTAATGTACTAGATGGATGTACACCTTTTGGTAAATCGATTTCTACATCAGGTTTAATACCTGTTCCATCAATAACACGATCACTTGGTGTATGGTACTTAGCAATAGTTACTTTAATTCCTTCATCATCTAAACTAGGGAAAATAGTTTGAACGGTACCTTTACCATATGTATTAGTACCTACGATAGTGCCTAATTTACGATCTTGAACAGCGCCTGCTATGATTTCTGATGCACTAGCAGAGCCCTTATTAACTAAAACAACCAATGGCATAGCTACATCAGGTCCATCTGACTTATAAGTATCCTTTTTACCTGATCGATTTTGTACTGTTACGAGTGTACCTGGAGGCATAATATAGTTAGATATCTTTTCAGTAGTAGATAATAAACCGCCTGGATTATCTCGTAGGTCCAAGACAAGGGCCTTCATACCTTGAGATTGAAGCTCTTTATATTGAGTGGCAAAATCTTCTGCGGTATTTTCTGCAAACTGACTAATACGAATATATCCAACTGTGCTAGTAAGCATTTTACTTTTAACAGTAGGCAAAACTATGGATTCACGAGTGATATCAAAATGCAACTTTTCACCATTACGTTCAATAACTAGAGATACAGTAGTACCAGCTTCGCCACGAATACGAGAAGATGCTTCCTCTACCGGAATTTCAGTAGTGGATTGTCCATCGATAGCAATAATGTGGTCTCCAGGTTTAATTCCAGCTTTAAAAGCTGGTTGGTCTTCCATTACGCTAACTGCATATAGACCTTTATCATCAGTACCAAGGACCATACCAACACCAGCATATGTTGCAGATGTTTGCATTTTCATGGATTTATATTCTTCTGCATTTAAATAAACACTATGCGGTTCTCCCAAAGAGTCAATTAACCCCTTTAGCATACCATCATAAAGGGTAGTTTTAGCCATAGGTGTCATAAAAACTTGACTCGCAGTATAATAGGCTATAAATAATCTTGGTAGTCCCCAGAATGAACCGGAAAGATACCAAAATGTAAGCCACATAATAACAATGCCAGAGCCTATATATTTCAATAGACTCCATAACACTGTACGTGTATCAAATTTCATATTATAAATATCCCATAGGATCCACAGGATCCCCACTTATACGAACTTCAAAATGTACATGTGGCCCTGTACTATTACCTGTGCTGCCAGCATAGGCAATAACTTGACCCTTACCTACATCTTGCCCTTCAGAGACAGCAAGTTCAGAATTATGTCCATAAAGAGTAGACATGCCATTACCATGATCGATAACTACGGCATAACCATAGCCACCCATCCAACCCGACCAAGCAACAGTACCACCATCTGCAGCATGAACAGGTGTACCTTCATCAACACCAATATCAATGCCAGAATGATAAATTGTAGTGCCCCAAATCGGATGTGTACGATAGCCATATGGAGAGGTAATTTCACCACTTACAGGCCACCCAAGTTGACCAGACCCTTGTACCCAAGAGTAAGTTGGTGAAGATTGTTGAGCCGCTGCCGCAGCACGAGCAGCGGCACGCTCTGCTTGACGTGCTTTCAATAACGCTGTAATCTGTGCAGAAGATGCATTTAATTCTTCTACTGCTTGCATTGCTGTAGCACGATCATTTTGAGCCTTTTGAAGAACTACCTCACGTTCTTTCTTCTTTTGCTCTATTTCAGCTCGTTTTGCCGCAGCTGCTTTTTCAAGCTCAACTAATTTTGCACGAGACTGTTCTAGTGCTTGCTTTCGAGCCGCTATTTCAGCGCGCTCTTTTTTGATTTCCTCAATTAATTTAATATCAGAATCAATAATTCGTTTTAAAATTTCTAAACGATTAGCAAAGTCTGTAAAATCTTTAGATCCAATAACTACATCTAAGTAACTTAAACGACCGTTAATATAAATATCACGTACACGCTTATAAAATACGGCTTCTCGCCCTTCTAGTCGTTTTTGTGCTTCAGCAAGTAATTTTTCATTCACTGTAATATCATTTTCAACAGCTATACGTTGTTGTTGAATAGAATCCAATTGTTGCTGAGCCTGACGTAATTGTTCTTCGATTTGACGTAACTGTTCGGATACACTGACTATTACAGTTTCAGCATCTGCCTTTTTAGCATTTTGTTGATTAACTTGTTGTTGAATTGAATCAAGTTGATTTGTTAAATCTTCGTCCTCTGCAACGATGTATAATGGTGTTCCCAATACCACTATACCAGTCAAAATTGCCGCTACGAAGCGAGATTTAAATATACTATTATTCATAAACATTACACCTTCATGTATTGTTTCAAAGAAATAGTACTACCAATAGCACCTACTACTATGCCGCCACCTAAGATATAAAGGGCTACATCATAGAAGAATGGGAACATTGGTACTAAAGGGAAGAATGCTAATGATTCAGAAACTTCCATTGTGATGAAGTGATAAAATTCACCAACGCAAAGAACGGCAATGATAGCACCAATTAAGCCTAACAACATGCCTTCAATCAAAAATGGCCAACGAATAAATCCATTAGTAGCACCTACATATTTCATGATTGCAATTTCTTTACGACGTGCGAAGACAGTCAACCGAATTGTATTTGAAATGATGAATAGTGTTGCAGCTGCTAGGAAAGCAATCAATACAATCCCACCAATACGAATTACTTGCGTAATGCGGAAAAGCTCTTCTACAATATCTTGACCATAGTGTGTACTTTCTACGCCTTGGAATGTCGTAGCTAATTTTGCAGTTGCTTTTACATCGCTAGGATTATCAAAGGTTAACACATATGAGTTAGGCAACGGATTTACATCACCTAAAGCATTCACCAATTGTTGCTGATCACCAAGGCGTTCTTTGAACTCCTTCATAGCTTGCTCTTTATTAACAAATTCTAAATGCTTTAAGTTAGGTATAGCCTTAATTTGCTTTCCTACTGCCATAATTTGATCAGTTGTTAAGCCATCCTTTAAGTAAATACTTAACTGTACTTGATTTTCTAGACTGGATGCCATGTTATTCAAATTAATGACACCACAAAGGAATACACCGAGCATAAATAAGGATAAAGCTACTGTAGAAATGGACGCTAATGTCATAAGCCCATTACGTTTCATAGACTTCAGTGCTTCTTTAAAATAGTATTTTATCGTTCTAGGCTTCATTAATTTCTGCACCTCTCATATTATCACTTTGAACACGGCCGTCTTTTAAACGAATAACGCGTTTATTCAAGTATGAAACAAGATCCATATTATGAGTAACCATAATAACGGTAGTGCCGAAATTGTTAATATGCTTAAACAATTCAACAATATCCTTACTAGTATCAGGATCAAGGTTACCAGTAGGTTCATCAGCAATTAATACTGTTGGGCGATTAACAATTGCACGCGCAATAGCAACACGTTGTTGTTCCCCGCCAGAAAGATCCTCTGGTAAGTCATTAGCCTTCTCAGATAAACCAACAAGGTCTAATACATGACTCACCTTTTCTTTAATGATTTTTGGTTTTTCTTCAATAACTTCAAGAGCAAAAGCAATATTCTCTGCTACCGTTTTATTAGGCAATAATCGGAAGTCTTGGAATACAACGCCAAGCTTTCTCCGCAATTTAGGAATTTTACTGCGCTTCATACGCGTAACATCAAAGTCATCAACAATGACAGTACCAGCATCTGGCACTACCTCATGTGTTAATAACTTAAATAATGTTGATTTCCCTGCACCACTGTGACCACAAACGAGAACAAATTCACCATCGTTAATGGTTAAACACACATCGTCTAATGCAACAGAACCATTATCATAGACTTTACTAACATTCTTAAATTCAATCATGGGATCCCCTTTGATTATTTACGAGCGATTACACGTTTTACGGCTTCTACAATATCATTGGCAGTTAAGCCATACTTTGCCATTAGTTCTTTTGGTGTTCCACTCTCCCCAAATGTATCTTGGACACCAACGAATTCCATAGGTACAGGCTTATTAGATACTACTACTTCAGATACAGCAGAACCGAGTCCACCAATAATATTATGTTCTTCAGCTGTAACGATAGCACCAGTTTCCGCAGCAGCTTTTATAATTGCTTCAGCATCAATAGGTTTAATAGATGCCATATTAATAACACGTGCAGATATATTAGATTTAGATAAAGTTTTAGATGCCTCTACAGCAGGTCCAACTAATGCACCACAAGCAATAATTGTAGCATCAGAACCATCTACCAAAATAGTAGATTTACCTGGCACAAATGAGTAGCCTTCTGTTGTTACATCATCTACACCAGCACGCCCCAAACGAACGTATACTGGGCCGTTATAAGATGCAGCCCATTCGATAACAGCCTCTGTTTCACGCTCATCAGCAGGTACCACTACAGTCATATTTGGCAATGTACGCATACAGGAAATATCCTCTAAACTTTGGTGCGTTGCACCATCCTCACCAACAGTAATGCCCGCATGTGTAGCACATACTTTCACGTTTAATTTAGGATAGCATACAGCATTACGAATTTGTTCAAATGCACGTCCTGTAGCAAACATGGAGAAAGATGATACAAATGGTATCTTACCTGCCGCTGCAAGTCCAGCACCAACAGAAATCAAGTTTTGCTCTGCAATACCTACGTTAAAGAAACGTTCTGGGCACACAGCTTTAAATGTGTCTGTTTTAGTAGATTTGGATAAATCCGCATCTAGTACGATAATATTAGTATTCTCTTTACCAATGCGAGCTAGCGCATTACCATATGCTTCACGTGTTGCTTTACCCATTATTGCACCCCCATAATTTCATTAACAAAGGCTACACCTTGCTCTTCACTTGGTGCTTTACCATGCCAGCCTGCTTGACCTTCCATCTCTTCAACGCCTTTACCCTTTACAGTATGCATGATAATACATGTTGGGCCTTCTGTGAAAGCTTTCGCAGTTTCAATAGCATTATGAAGCTCATCAAGGTCATGACCATTAACTTCAATAACATTCCAATTGAAAGCTTTGAACTTTTCTGGAATTGGTAATGGAGAAAGAACTTTAGTAATATCACCATCAATTTGAAGACCGTTAAAATCGACAAAAGCTGTCAAATTATTCAGTTTATAAAAGCCAGCAAACATTGCAGCTTCCCACACTTGACCTTCTTCAAGCTCACCATCACCAAGAATAGAGTATACACGGTAATCTGCATTATCAATTTTGCCTGCCAATGCCATACCACAAGCCGCAGAAATGCCTTGTCCTAAAGAACCTGTAGACATATCTACACCTGGTGTGTGTTTCATATCAGGATGGCCTTGTAACATATGATTAATTTTACGTAAGTTCAAAAGTTCTTCTTTAGGGAAATAACCTTTTTCAGCCAATGTAGCGTATAGTGCAGGCGCTGCATGACCTTTAGAAAGGACAAAACGATCTCTATTAGGAGCTTTTGGATTTGCTGGATCTACATTCATCTCAACATAGTACAACAAGGCCATCACATCGGCGATGGATAATGAACCACCTGGGTGACCGGATTTCGCTGCCGTTACAGACTGTACAATACCAACGCGAATAGCTTTTGCCTTCTCTTGAACTAATTGTTTAACATCTTGTGTTAATGTAGCCATAGAGACCTCACTTTCTGGATAAAATCCAATATATTAATAATCTTTAAGTAATGAAATAGCAATTTCTGCATTGCGTTGGGAATCTACACGCAATGATTCAATGCGATCATAAGATGCTTGATACTCCTCACGAGAATTCAACAATTTATGACACCATTGATATAAGGCTTCTTCACGCAAATGAGTCATTGTGCCAATAGGCTCTTGACCAATCATATGTAAAAAGCTTGTAATTTTAGGATCATAGGAAATACCAATAACTGGTTTTCCCATTAAAGAACTAAAAACTAAAGCGTGAAGACGTATACCAATCATGAGGTCCACATTTCCAGATAATGACACTTGTTGCTCTGTAGAGAACGGACCTTCTAGCACAATAGCGCCATTCGGCATATAGCTGGCAATGATCTTAGCCTCTTTTGTATCCTCAGGATGTGACATAGGAATAAAGATAATTTCCACATTATCTTGTTCTTGTAATCTGCTCAATACATTAGCTAAGGATTCTCTATACTCTGTATCCTCTTTCCAACTACGAACCGCCACACCAATTCGTTTACGTTGTTCATCTGCTTCAGATATTTTAGATATATACCCTTTCAGAATATGAGAGCCAATTGAAAGATCTGCTGGTTGCATGGCCAATACCGCATCTGCAGTAACTTCTACATCTTCAATTCCCAAAGAAACTAGTTCATCCTTTGAAATAGAATCTCTAACTGTAATAGTATCTACAAAACGCAATACAAATCCAACGGCACGACGTGTTGATGAACGATTTAAAGGACCAATACCTTGGGAGTATAGCATTACTTTTTTCCCAAGCAACTTTGCTAACGCCATAATACTTAAGTAATAGTAAGTATTGCGAATACTAGTAGCATCTTGTAATAAACTACCACCACCACTAATAACAAGATCCGAATGAGCAATTGCTTTTAAGATACCCAATGCAGAAAATGTACCTACAGCATTAATATTATGCTTTTTACTAGTCTCTTTAGGATTACCAGAAATTACAGTAATATGTGCATCAGCCTCTTCTTTACGAATAGCATCGATAATAGCACAAAGCATGGCCTCATCACCAGCATTACCAAAGCCATAATAACCAGAGATAACAATATTACTCATGGTCAACCTCCCTAGCTTGGAACCATTGTGTTACGTACATCATAAACCGTACTGCGATGATAAGAAGCACTCCAAAAAGGGCGCCAATTAACAAACCATCATAACCACGCATGATGGACATGAACACTGGCGTTCTAAGATGACAGAAGGTTTCAACCATCGAAGCAATGCCAATAACACCAGCTAGAGTTAACAAGAAATGAATTACTGTAGGCCACTTACGCATGAACGCAAAGGTAGCTAGCATTAAAGCAGGATGACCAATAATGAACTCTTTTTCACGCGGTCTCGCATACATTGTATTTTCAAGAAAACGACGTAGCATAAGTTCAAAGCCTGGTACAGGAACACCTGCAGTGTGTCCACTACGGCCAACAAATACCCATACTGCACCACCAAGTGCTGCTATTATAAAGAATACATATAATTTAACATCCATAGTTAAGAATTCCACTACAAATGTTTTCGCTTCTTCTTTGGAATTAATCATGCGGCCGTTCCACAATGGGAATCGTTGAAGGTACGCAATAATAACTAAAATAATTGGCAGAACAAAGGTCAACTTAACACCTCTAAAGAGAGCAAACTCCATAAAGAATTTCGTATTGCCCAATAAAGATGCGATATACATTCCGCCAATAGCAGCAAATAATGCAGCAATTACAAGATATAATAAGGCAAGAATCGTAGACTTAATGGCACCTAATGGACGTGCACCATCATAACGGCGCCCCTCTTCCATCAAGCGTATCATAGCACCTACAGGAGCCATAATAGCACTAGATAGAGCCCATATTTGAGTAATTAAGGTACCACTTGTAAGAATAAATACAACAATGGATGCCAAAGAAATGCCAAAAAAGGCCACAAGTTGCGTATGCTTAGACATTGGTAACATCATTTGTAGAACATATACAAAAAGTGCGATAGCCCCGATCATTGTAATAACTACTAATAATGGATTTGGTGTATAAGCAGGATAAATATCCGCTGGACCAAATTCATAACCTTTTACAGCCAATTTCTCTGTAGCTATATTAATATAGTTGATTGTAGTCTGTAAAACAGTTTCATTATTTATACCTGTTTCATACATCGGAAACAAGTTAAAACGAATATTTCGTTCTATATCACTAATGTAAAAGCGTTGTGCCGCTTCTTCAGGGGTAATTTTCTTTAACTCCTCTTTAGCGATAGTATACACACGACCTACACTATAATTATTTTTGGCCGCCATTTCCAAGAAACCTTGTTGTGGCTCATACTGCAACTGATTTACAGCTTCGATACCAACTAGTGGAATATGGTTTTTATTTAGTAATGCTAATGTTTCATCCGTTAAATTAGGTGCACCTAGAGCTTCTTTACCAGCAAAAATCATCCCTGTTACATGAGGAATGCCTTCAAGTCGTTTAAATACATATTGAATATCTTCAGATGTTACGTTTCTATAGTTTGTTGGACGAACGATAACATTGAAACCACGATCTGCAACCTCTTGTGCTTGCAACTTTGAAATACCAAGATTCATCTTTGCATAGCTATCTGCTGTTGCACCATACAATTCAAGAACAGGACCAATACTTGTATTAAGCTCTTTCACCTTGTCCTTGCCAATACGGTGGTATAAATCCTCTCGAATTTCTTTATAATAACCTTCTTTACCTGAAATTAATGCCACATAAGTCGCCCCAGGTTTAATCGCAGCGCCATTAACACGAACAGAGTCCATCTCTTCAGAGCTTAATACTTTAACTTGGCCCGCATCTTTTGCTTTTTCTAACGTGCGATCATAAATAGCAAAAGCAGTCACACCAGCATTACGTAATGCATCAAAAGCTTCTTGTTGACTACGCTTTTCAAAGGCGCTGGCTCGTAAAACTGCATCATAGTCTACAATATTTTCAATATGATTTTGAGATTTCTCAATCTGATGGCGTTCAAATACTAAGTATAAGGAAGATAAAAGACCTATAATAATACAAAGTATAAGAATCCATGAGTACTTACTTTTTTGTGTGTTCCGATGATTCACGACAAATCCTTTCTAGTTGAGTACAGGTTTAACTTTAATGAGAATTTCACCATTATCAACAGTCAAACTTTCCGCTTTTACAGGAATTGGAAAATTGTTGAAGTCATAAATTTGAGTACTTTCTAACACATTAGATGTCATACCAGGAATTGTAGCACCATTTATGGTGAACTTTTTAGGTGAAAACAATAATGTATTGCCCTTTAATTCTAAATTCCCATCTAATTTAACATCTCCTTTAAACACCATGCCTACATTCATTTTACCGGTTAGGCTGATATTATCTTTACTAATGTCAACTTGTACGTCTTGAATATCACTACCTGCTTCATTACTTAAGAAAGTCGCTAAATCAGCTTTATTAATAGTCCCATCAATACTAGCAGTCCCAACACTAACGATATCAATTTGTTGACTAGCTAATAAAGAAATTGGATTAACAAGAATTTGTTTAGCATCATATCGGAAGCTAGCAAAATTCAATTTACCCAGTTTAATATTCTCCAAAGTGCCATAAACACGATCTACCTCACCATATAAAATTTTGAAAGCAGGTTGAGCCTCAACATTTACTGTTTGAGCCGTTGGTTTCAATGTTTCATTTAATTGACTTTCAATACGAGAGCCAATAAAAGATGGTAATAAAAATTGGGATGCCACTACAAGAGCAATAATTAGCACTAATAGGAATAGTAAAAACTTTTTCATAGTATCTCCTAAATTGTTAAGTTAGCCTCTTTTTTTAAGAAACCTTCGATAAATGGGTCTAAGTTGCCATCCATAACAGCTTGAACATTACCAGTTTCTACACTAGTACGATGATCCTTAACAAGATTATATGGATGGAATACATAGGAACGAATTTGACTTCCCCACTCAATTGCTTGGTAGGTACCTCCAATCTGTTCTTTAAGTTCAGCTTGCTTTTCGAGCTCTAACTCAAATAGTTTCGCCCGTAACAAACGTAAAGCTTGTTCTCTATTCTGCATTTGAGAACGTTGTGTTTGGCATTGTACTACAATACCTGTCGGCTTATGTGTCATGCGAACAGCAGAATCGGTTTTATTAATATGCTGACCACCAGCGCCACTAGCACGATATGTATCAACTTGAACGTCTTTCATATCGATATTAATTTCCACAGTATCATCGATTTCAGGCATTACATCGACAGCAGCAAATGATGTGTGACGTCGAGCCGCAGCATCAAATGGTGAAATACGAACGAGACGATGTACACCTTTCTCAGACTTCAAGTAACCAAAGGCATTTTCACCTTTAACAAGGAATGTAGCAGATTTTATTCCTGCTTCATCACCAGGTTGTTCATCCATTAACTCGATGGAAAAGCCAGATTTTTCAGCCCAGCGCAAGTACATGCGAATTAACATAGAACACCAATCTTGTGCCTCAGTCCCACCAGCACCGGCATGAAATGTTAAAATAGCATTATTTGCATCATATTCACCACTTAACAATAAAAGTACTTCTTGCTTTTCCAAGGTTTCTTCTATTTGCTTAACATATTCCTTGATTTCACTCTCCATGGAGAGATCATCTTCATCTATAGCCATTTCAAGCATCACATTAGCATCTTCAATATCACTAACAAGTTGCTTATAGCTTTCTACAGCATTTTTTAATTGTGTGGCCTCTTGAGAAATCTCACGAGCTTTATCTGGATTATCCCAAAATGTAGGATCACTCATCTGTACATCAAGTGTAAATATTCGGTCTTCCTTTTGAGCGATGTTAAAGTGAATCCCTCATCCCATAAATACGTTCTTCTAAATTAGAAATAATCGGTTTTAGATCTTCTAACAATTTATGTTCACCACCTTTAGTTAATTAGTCTATTACATCAATAAACTATTACCTTAACAAAATAGAAAAATGGCCGTTGCCCAGTGGAAATCCCTTTGAGCAACGTGCCATTCACAAATCTTAATCTATGTTTTGTGGCTCCAACACATCTTCATGATGGGATTGTGCACCTTCTAAGTGATCAACTGGTTCTTCGATTTCTTGAATCAATTGTGCACGAATTTTGTATAATGCCATGATTGTCTCATCTTGAATAGCTGCAATCATGTTTTGGAACATATCAAAAGCTTCAAACTTATATTCTACCAACGGATTCTTTTGACCATATGCACGAAGGCCAATACCTTCTCGTAACATATCCATATTATCCAAATGTTCCATCCATTTATTATCAACAACGCGCAACATAATCGCCTTTTCAAGTTGACTAAACATAGCCTCTCCAAGCATATCAACGCGATCTTGATACTCTTCATGAGCAATTTCTAATAAGCGTTCTAATAAGTCTTGACGACTATATTCTTCCATATCTTGAGAAGACATAATCTCTTCTGTTAAGAAATATTGACTTAAATGTTTATAGAGACCTTCATAATCCCATTCTTCTGGATAGAGCTTTTCATCAGCATAAGCATCTACAGATTCGGTAACAAGCTTGTCAATCATTTCATTAATTGTTTCACGCAAGGATTCGTTACGTAAAATACGGCGTCGTTGTTCGTATAATACTTCACGTTGTTGATTCATAACATCATCATACTCAAGTACATATTTACGAATATTATAGTTATGATCCTCTACTTTCTTTTGAGCACGTTCAATAGATTTAGTAATCAAAGAATGCTCGATAGGTTCATCCTCTTCCATACCAAGTTTATCCATGATACCTGTAATATTGTCAGCACCAAAGATACGCATTAAGTCATCTTCTAATGATAAGAAGAATTGAGAAGAACCAGGATCCCCTTGACGACCAGCACGTCCGCGTAATTGATTATCAATACGTCGGCTTTCATGGCGTTCTGTCCCCAAAATGGCTAACCCACCTAGTTCTGGCACACCTTCTCCAAGAGTAATATCAGTACCGCGACCAGCCATATTAGTAGCGATTGTTACCATTCCCATTTGGCCAGCAGCTGCAACGATTTCTGCTTCTTGTTCATGATGTTTAGCATTCAATACTTTATGAGGTACACCTGCACGCAACAACATATCTGAAAGTTCTTCAGACTGTGTAATAGATGTAGTACCAATCAAAATAGGTTGCCCTATTTGGTGGCGTTCTACTGCATTACGTACTACGGCACGATATTTAGCAGCTTTAGTTTTAAAAATCTGATCTGGCAAATCCATCCGGATTAAAGGCTTATTCGGTGGAATTGGTATAACCTCTAATCCATAAATATCGATAAATTCTTTTTCTTCTGTTTTAGCAGTACCTGTCATACCTGCTAATTTATCATACATACGGAAATAGTTTTGGAATGTAACAGATGCTAAGGTTTGGCTTTCGCGTTCAACTTTCAAACCTTCTTTAGCCTCAATAGCCTGATGTAAACCATCAGAGTAACGGCGTCCAAACATCAAACGGCCCGTAAATTCATCGACGATAACAACTTCACCATCTTTAACCACATAGTCTGTATCACGATGCATCATAGCATAGGCACGCAAAGAAGCACCAAGCAAATGATTCAACTCGATATTTTCTGCATCATATAGGTTTTCAACGCCAAGCATTTTTTCAACCTTTGCGATTCCAGAATCTGTAGGGGCAATAGTTTTTTGTTTTTCATCGATAACATAGTCTTCATCTTTTATAAGGTGAGGAACAATTTTAGCCAATTTATAATAATTATCAGTGGAACGTTGACCAGGGCCTGAGATAATTAATGGTGTTCTTGCTTCATCAATAAGAATGGAGTCTACTTCATCCACAATGGCATAATTCAATGGTCGTTGTACCATTTGAACAACATCGGTTACCATGTTATCGCGTAAATAGTCAAAACCAAACTCATTATTTGTACCATATGTAATATCACACGCATAGGCTTCTTTACGTTGATTAAAGTCAAGATTAGCCACAATAAGACCCGTGGAAAGTCCTAAGAAATTATATAAACGTCCCATTTGCTCGCTATCACGAGTCGCCAAATAATCATTTACTGTTACAACGTGTACACCCTTACCGGTCAATGCATTCAAATATACGGGCAATGTAGCTACTAATGTTTTACCTTCACCAGTACGCATCTCCGCGATATTACCATTATGCAGGCAAATGCCCCCCATTAACTGTACATCGAAATGACGCATGCCTAAAACGCGTTTAGATGCTTCACGAACTACAGCGAATGCTTCTGGCAATAGGTCGTCTAACGTTTCCCCTTTTTGTAAACGACGTTTAAACTCATCAGTTTTTGCCACTAAGTTAGCATCACTTAATTTAATATAATTAGGTTCAATTTCATTAATATGATCTGCAATAGCACGCATTTTTTTAATTTCTTTTGCGTTATTATTGCCTAATAGCCTTTGTAAAAAGCTTAACAAACAAATCACTCCTCTACGGGACATCTTACATTATTTTATCTAACTTATTATAACGAAAAAGCCTTGAATAGTCAAAGAATTCAAGGCATTTCAAGATTATTTATAGTATTATTTTTGCAAAAAAGGTGGATGACTATTTTAAGTCATCCACCTTAATATAATAATCGGCTGATTTAAAGTAGAAAGGAGTTAGGATTAAGTTCAGCCGACATTATATATTATTGAAGTTCTGGCTCGATCAAACCATAGAAACCATCATGTCTACGATAAACAACGTTCATCGCTTCAGTTTCAGCATTAAAGAACATAAAGAAATCGTGACCAATAAGATTCATTTGTAAAATCGCTTCCTCAACATCCATAGGGCGCACAACAAAGTGTTTGCGTTTTACAACTTCAATAGTTTCTTCTTCCACAGGAGCTGCCAAAGCTTCAGGATGGAAAGCTTCTTGTTTTTTGAAACGTTTAGCTAAACGAGTTTTATATTTATGGATTTGACGAACAATTTTATCTACTACTAAATCAATAGCTGCGTACATATCATCGTTAGTTTCCACACCACGAAGAACGATTTTATCAACAAAACATGTAAGTTCAATTGTAGATTTATCTTTTACAACGGATAAAACCGCTTGTGCATCTAACTCATCATCGAAGTAACGAGTCAATTTACTCAATCTTTTTTCGATATATGCTCTTAAGGCATCTGTCACTTCAATGTTTTTTCCTCTAATTGCTACTTTCATAAGTCAACACCCTTTCTAAAAATCATCCACGAGATGCGAGTGTGTGGTATTATATAACCTTATCTCTCGTGTTATATTTAGTATTTCTACATCTAACTGTAAAACTCCTTCTTTTTTATCTAAAAATTTTATATTTTTTGTAGAATTATGTATAAAATGTATATAGAAAATCAAAAAACCCCGATAGTATATACTATCGGGGTCCAATTATATATTGTTTTTATAATTTTTTTGGTATGTAGTTACGCTTTAACAACGTTAGCGGCTTGAGGTCCACGGTTTCCATCAACAATCTCAAATTCTACATTTTGACCTTCAGTCAAAGATTTGAAACCTTCGTCTTGGATTGCAGAGTAGTGTACAAATACATCGCTACCGTCTTCACGTTCAATAAAACCATAACCTTTTTCTGCGCTGAACCATTTTACTTTACCTAACATGGTAACATCCTCCTAAAAATATATATATTGTCTTACTGTCTTGCTCTATATGTGTATCATAACACAGCATGTATAAAATATCAAACAACAATATTTACATTTTTAATGAATATACAAACACTAGAAATAAGAATATCATTTGCTGTAAATCTCAAAAATCCCTATATCTATACATGTCATAAATAATTATATAAGCCCTATAAATTAATTGTATATTTTTATAATCATAAAAATATGTGAATTAAAAATTATTGTTTTTAAAAATGACTGTATAAATTATTGTTATATCACAAATATTTATAGCAATAATCGTGTTTTTCAGATTAATCTACCCTGTAAATCTTTATACAAACTCTTTATAATTAATAAATTCACTCTAAAGGTTATCAAATATATTAATAGATATTAAGCTATACATATATAATATAAATAGATAGGTTAAATTTAATGTAAAAAAACAGGAAGCAATTTCTAATTCTAGAATTTGCTTCCTATAATTATATTATTTAATCTAACAAAATTTTATCTAAGAATGATTTTGTTCTTTCATTGGTAGGTGCATCAAATACGCGTTCAGGTGTATTATCTTCTAAAATCAAGCCACCATCAACAAATAACACTCTATCCGCTACCTTTTTCGCAAAGCCCATTTCATGAGTAACGATGACCATCGTCATACCTTCCTCAGCTAAAGACTTCATAACATCTAGCACTTCACTAACCATTTCAGGATCAAGAGCTGAAGTAGGTTCATCAAAAAGCATTACTTTTGGTTTCATAGCTAAAGCGCGAGCAATAGCAACACGCTGCTTTTGACCGCCTGACAAAGAATCAGGGTATGCGTTGGCTTTATCCGCCAAACCTACTCGATCAAGTAAAGCTTGACCTATCTTCTTAGCCTCTTCCATAGATGTTTTACGAACCTTAGTTTGTGCTAAGGTAAGGTTTTCCATAACCGTCATATGTGGGAACAAATTAAAGTTTTGGAAAACCATTCCTACTTCAGCACGAACGTCATTTAACTTTTTCTTATCAGAAAGATCCATGCCATCTACGATAACCTTACCAGATGTAGGTTCCTCCAAGTAGTTCATAGTGCGCAGTACCGTACTTTTACCAGAACCAGAAGGACCGATGATTACAACAACTTGACCTTGTTCAATATGTAAATTAATACCTTTTAGTACTTCATTTTTACCAAAAGATTTATGTACATTTTCTAATTTAATCATTTAATGCTATATTTCCTTTCAAGATATCCAACTAATTGTGAGATAGTCACTGTCATAATAAGGTAAATCACAGCAACCGTACCCCAGATTTCAAAGGATGCATAGGTTTTAGCAATGATTAATTGACCACGACGTGTCAACTCCTCGAAACCGATAACAGAAACTAAAGAGGAATCTTTCAACATGGCAATAAATTCGTTCCCTAACGGAGGAATAATTGCTTTAAAAGCTTGAGGCATAATGATGTAACGCATGGTTTGTCCCCAAGTTAAACCAAGAGAACGACCGGCCTCCATTTGACCTTTATCAATAGATTGAATACCAGCACGGAAAATTTCAGATACATAAGCACCAGAGTTAATACTACATGCGGTAACAGCCGCAATATATGGATCAATCCGTTGACCTGTAATCATAGGCAAGGCAAAATAGATTAGGAAAATTTGCACCAGTAATGGTGTACCACGAATGATATCTACATAACATTTTGCAAGCAATCTAACTAATCTAAATTTAGATAAATTTGCTAAAGATACTAAAAGACCGATAAAAAAGCCACAACCTACAGACATGGCTGTAATTTCTACAGTCACTAGAGCACCTTGTAGCAAGAGCGGTAAATTATCCGCAATTAACCCCCAATTAAAACTCATAATCTCTCCTATTATTTAAATTCTAAAACTACTGGCATATCAGCAGGTGCATCTACATTAAACCATTTTTTATATAATGTATTAAATTCACCATCAGCCTTCATATCAGCAATTGCTTTATTGATTTCTTCTTGCAATGCTTTGTTATCCTTATTAATTGCTAAGCCCAAGTATTCTTTAGTATTTGGATATGCCATAAATTTAATATGTTGGTCAGGATGCTTAGTACTGTAATATTGAGCTACAGGTAAATCGATTACAGTTGCATCTACTCCACCATTTTGTAATTCTAACAAAGCTTCATTACTATGGTCAAATTCTTTTACAGTAGTACCTTCAATTTTATGAGCTAAATCTGCACCAGTAGTACCTAATTGGGCTGCAATTTTTTTACCCTTTAAGTCATCAAGAGAATTCACAGCCGTTCCATCTTTATATACTACTGCTAAGGCATTTTCATAATAAGGAGAAGAAAATAATACTTTTTCACTTCTCGCTTTTGTAATAGTCATACCAGATGCAGCAACATCAATATCATGTGTGTTCAAAGCTGGAATCAAAGCATCAAAAGCTACATTTTTTAGCTCTACATCTTTATTAATACGCTTACCGATCGCACGAATCAATTCAATATCAAAACCTGTATAATCTTGAGTTTTTTCATCTTTAAACTCAAATGGAACAAATGTAGCATTAGTGCCAACGACAAGTTTATTAGATGTAGGTTGATTAGAGGAACCACATCCACCAACTAAAGAAGCAGCCATCACTAACATACAACCGCCAAGAATTATTTTTTTTACTTTGCTATTTAACATATTATCAACCTCATTATTTTAACTTACTACTACTTTATAATAGTATATAGATTAAGTATAATTATGTCAATAATTTTGTATATAATTTTAGATACAATCGCAAAATCGCTATATTTATATTTTAATTTTATACATTATTTGTATAAATATTACGGTTATGTATATAAACTTTCCCATAGTTAGTGGTTTTCTATAGATTTTATAATATACAACTGTATAAAAAAAGCACATGAGAAAAGCCTCATGTGCCCCTATACGGCTGACCTGGTCTTTGCCCCCACACTCGCCTGCTGGAAGGTTCGCTCATAAGTCCAAGACTCCCCACTACTACCTCTCTCGATTTTATCGGCAGGACTTACACCTAAGCCGCACCATGCTCACAACCCTTTGGGCTGCTTATGTGGATCGTTTTGCCTGCGACTAGCCTCGACTTTCAACCACAGACCCGTATAGACGTATTATAAAGAATAACAGTATTTATGTCTAGTTTTACTATTATTTTAAAAAAATTTGATTATATAGTTAAGTAGGCAAACATAATTTTTTTACCAAACATACTATCGTATAATTCTTAGAACAATGAGAATAAATTTTGCAACCCCTATTTGTTGATGTATAGAAAATTGGAATAGAAAACCTAAAATATTCTTCATAATATTTTAATATTTCTAAAATCATATTTTTTAAGTACCATATCTAGTGGATTCTTAAATTGTCAATTAGTTTTCGTATGCCAAATATGAATACAACATATTTGTAAGAACATACGTATCATACACAAAAAATTATTTATGGTGTATAATTTGTATACTGTTAAATTAGAACGGCCTAAAGTTGTACGATATGAACATAAGTACGAGGGGTTGTACCATATGTTCAGTTTGTTAGTTAGAGGGGTTTATTATGTTTATGTTATCATTGATGCAACCATCAGGTTTGTATGAACTGGAGAAAGACAGTTTAGAAGCCATAAGCGCACAACTTTTACAGATGATACAAATGAAAAGCTATCATCTCTATACACATTCTATTCAGGTTTCAAACTATGCTGTTAGCATCGCAGCTAAAATGGGTTTACCATTAAATGAAATTGAACAGATTCGTCACGCAGCTTTACTTCATGACGTGGGTCTATTAATGGTTCCTAATGCATTAATCCAAAAATCTCCATATCTTAATAAGCAAGAAATGTCTAAGTATAAACAACATGCTGCAAGTGGTGCCAATATGATTGAAAACTATCCTTGCTGCCAACAAATTTTACCTTATATTCGTTATCATCATGAAAAATGGGATGGTTCTGGTTATCCCAAACATTTACGTGGTGCCAATATTCCGTTAGGAGCTCGAATTATTGCTGTAGCAGATTACTATGATACAACAGTTAATCCTTCTACTGAATTTTGGGCAAAAACAAAAGCTAAAGCAAAAGAAGAACTCTTTAGTGCATCTGGCTCCCTCTTTGATCCTGATGTAGTTAAAGCATTTATTGATGTGCTTGGCTAATATGAAATCAAATATTATATTCCTACATTTAGTAATAAAGATTAGAAACTACCACTAGCCAGTGTAAGGGCATCAACGCGTAGCGCTTTATGCTTTTGTAAGACTTTTGCTACAGCTTCAATTGTGGCACCTGTAGTATATATATCATCAACAATTAATATATTCTTATTGGTAAAATCAATATCCTTATAATCAGCACATATAACAAAGGCATCATCAATATTTTGATGTCTTTCTTTATTTGTTAATCCCCACATATCTCGAGAAGTATCAAACTTGTATATACAATCTAACCATTTAAATTTTTTTCTATCTATCTCCCATAAAGAATGAGCCCATTCAAGAAAGAATAAATCTACTTGATTATATCCTCTCTTAGCTTTTTTCTTTTCGCTAGATGGTACGGGAACAATATAATCATACATAATTTTACAATTACTGTTCACAATGTTAGACTCATTATATTTCATGTAAAAGTTGTACGATACTAAAAAAGGAGCGGCCCCTTTGGACTGCTCCTTTTTTTCATTAAATTTTACATCGTAAATCATAGACTTTAGACCACCACGATATTCGGCCAACACACATACATCATCTACATAGTGTAAAAATTTATGTGGTACATGACGAATATGTAATAGATCTGTAAAACAAGCTTTACACCAATCCCCTTGTGTTGCTACGGGTGCACCACAGTGAGGGCATACAGGTGGAAATAGGAAATCCCAAAGACTCATTACGAATCACATCTCCCTTGTAGTCGTTCTTTAAACAATGTGTAACGTTCATCGGCATTAACAGTACGTACAGCACGTTCAACTGCGCTCGTAGTACCAACGATAATTACTTTACGCTTTGCCCGTGTAACAGCAGTATACAACAAATTACGTTGTAACATACCACCATAACGTGGAACAAATGGAATAATAACTACACCATACTCACTACCTTGACTCTTATGAACTGTAATAGCATAAGCAGGCATAATCATATGTGCTTCATCAATAGGTAGACGAACCTCTTTATGGATAAATCGAATACAAATATCGGTCCGCGTAATAGCATAGATAATGCCAATTTCGCCATTAAACACTTCTAACTCATAATCATTGAGAATTTGAATAACCTTATCCCCAACGCGATACGTAATGCCATTGACACGAACTTCTCCCTTATAGCTGTCTGGAGGGTTTACGGCTTGTTGTACATATTGTGATATCAATGTACTACCTGCTTCACCACGGCGCATAGGAGAAATAATTTGAATATCTAATTCATCCTCTATCGTCTCTTGTTCACGTTTATATACATCAATGATGGCTTTCATCATCATATCATAAGATTTAACAGGAATAAAAGAAAACTCTTCGCTCACACCTTCCAGGTTAGGCATTTCACCACGGTTAATTGCGTAAGCACTTTCAACGATAGTATTACCAGAGCTTTGACGATAAATCTGATTAAGTCGTGTATAGGGCACACAATCACTATCTAATAAATCTTTTAATACGAACCCAGCACCTATAGGTGGTAATTGATCTACGTCACCCACAATAATGACATGAGCTTCCTTTGGAATAGCAGCCATCAAAGAATAGAATAAACGCACATTAAGCATAGATGCTTCATCGATGATAATGACATCTATATCTAGAGGATCATCTTCATTCTTTGTAAAGTCATAGGAGTCACTACCTTGAACAGGTACCAATAGACGATGAATTGTAGTAGCTTCAAACTCAGTGGCCTCGGTCAGACGCTTTGCAGCACGTCCCGTAGGAGCACAAAGTATAATGCGCCCCAATCCACCGAGTTGGAAACCTTTTACTAGTGCCTTGATGATAGTTGTTTTACCTGTACCAGGACCACCAGTTATAAGAGAAAACTTTTCAAAAAATGAGAGCTGTATAGCTTCTTTTTGAGCATCACCAAAGATAATGTAGTTGTCTCGTTCAAACTTTTCAATAAAACTAGAAATATCTAATGCTATTGGATCAGCTTCTAATAGAAACTCACGAGTATAGTGGACACCTTCCACTTCAGAAACATACATCTCTGGCGGATAGATATATAAGATATCTTCATAATACGTACTATACAGTGCACCTTGTTCCAGCAGGCTTTCAATAAAGTTCGCAATATCATCTACATCAGTTTGTAATAAATCGTCAAGTCGACCGATAAGTTGGTCTACTGGTAAACATGTATGACCTTGATTATCTAGACTACGTAGAATCCATTCTAAACCAGCCTCTAAACGGCGTGTATCACTACCATTAATACCAAGATGCTCTGCTAGTGTATCGGCCGTACCAAAAAGCATATCCGGTGCTACACGTAATAATGTATAAGGATTATCCTCTATAACTGCGACAGACTGCACACCATAATAGGTATATACAATACGACTCCATTTCGATGAAATGTGATGACTTTCAAAAAAATGATTTAAATCAGATAAAATACCTTCGCCAAGTAAGGTATTGAATAGCTCATCCTTAACACTCTTTCGGAGACCTGGAACATCTTTAATCTCTTCTGGACGTTCTTCCCGTAAAATTTCTAAAATACGAATACCGAAATATTCTAGTACCTTCTCTACGGATTTTTCACCAAAACCTTTTATTCCTAGATTCAACAAATAAGTCTTGGCAGCACCCATATTATCAGGTTTTAACTTTTCAACACTGCTCGCATCAAATTGGCGGCCGTACTTTTCATGTTCTACATAGCGGCCCCGTACTTCGATGTCTTCCCCTTCTTTAGGAGACTCAAATTTGCCAGTACAAGTAATGTATTCCTCATTATAATCTTTTAGGATAAACACGCAATATGTACGTTGTGTATTCTCATATATAGTTCGGTATACAAATCCTCGTATGGCGTCCATTATTTCTCCGTATTCGGCAAAGCTTCAATAATTTCTTGCACTGCATCGGTAATACTGCCTTCGTTACCAATTTTAATATGTGCTACTTCTTCATATAAAGGATAACGTTCTTCATATACATTAAAAATATATTCGATACTTTCTTTTACAAGCGGACGAATCTCTAGATCCAAATCATCTAAAATATGATTTACATCGCGGTTAACAAATACAACAAGACCATTATTGCGCATCAATTTAACAGTTTTATCATAGGTAACAGTGCCGCCACCTGTAGCAATGACAGATGGTTTATTGTGAATTAATTCTTTGATTGTACTATATTCATATTCACTGAAAGCATCTTTACCATCGTAAATATAAATATTTTGAACGGATTTACCTACCTTGTCTTGAATCGTTTGGTCTAGATCGAAAAAGTCGCGGCCTAACTCTTTTGCTAGAACCTTACCAACAGTAGTTTTACCTGCGCCAGGCATACCAATGAGAAAAATATGCTTATGCATATGCTCCTTTAAGAACTCATTACTCATAGAAACGACGGTTTTTATATAATTTTCAACATAAGGTGCTAAAACTTTATCTTTACAATTTTGAGTATGTAAAGCAATGATACTTTCATCCCGTTCTTCATCAATAAGTGGTAAGTGATGTTCATCCTTATATTTACCAATTTCTTTAATCAGTGTGAGTCGCTTCTCAAACTCCGTAACTAATACAGAATCAATATTATCTATCTGTTTTCGAGCTTCTTTAATATCCATGAGAACCCCCTTTTATGCATTAGCCAAAATAGCTAGAGCCTGTTCTTCATCTACCTTCATTTGATCGATAAGATCTTGTAAATTATTAAATTTAACTTCCCCTCTAATATAAGAAATGAACTGTACAATTACTTCTTTTCCATATATATCTTGGTCAAAGTTAAAAACGTGTACTTCACATCTATGGTACTGATTTCTAAAGGTTGGATTATCTCCAATATTGCCTACCCCATCATACCAAATACCATCAATACATACACGATTAGCATAGACTCCATCTGGAGGTGTAGCCATTTCATTAGGAAGTAATAGATTTAATGTAGGAAATCCTAATGTGCGTCCCCGTTGATCACCTTTAATCACAGTTCCTTTAAACTGGAATGGCCTACCTAGCCAATGATTTGCATCCTCCAAATGCCCTTCATGAATAGCTTTTCTAATTTCTGTACTAGAAATAGGTGTACTACGACCATCACAAGGTAATAAAGGCTGTACAAGAACTCGTATATTCTTATCCGCTACCACTTGTTTCATATATTCTGGATTACCAAGCCCCTTTGCACCAAATGTAAAGTTCTCACCGATTACAATAGCTTCCACATTCATATCATTGCAGAGCTCATGCAAGAATTCATCTGCAGTCATTTTTAATAATGCTTCAGTCATAGGTAACCGCAAAATATAGTCAACTTTGAGTTCTTCTAGCACAGTATCCATAATCTCTTCTTGAATCACTCGTTTAGGTACTCGTTCTGGATGTAATATAGTTAACGGATGATGCTCGAAGGTAATGATGATACTAACCCCATCGACTGATATAGCCTCTTCAACAGCCTTATGTATAACTCGTTGATGACCTCGATGAATGCCATCAAAGGTACCAAGGGCATATACTTTTGTATCTTTGATTTGACGTAGTTCATCAAACGAATGTAGTTGCTTCATACTTATCCTTCAATAAAAATATTTTTTTCCACTTTTAATGTGTGGTTGTTTCGTTTCATAATACCAATAAAACCATTCGGTCCATAAGCTCTATAGAGCTGACCTATTTCTGTGAAAGCAAATTCTTTACCAATCGGTAACTGCTTGCCTTCTATCATCATTCTTAATTGTACACTATTTACAGTTACTTTTGAAAGATGAGAAACAGCCGTATCTGTTGGCAACAACAGACTTTCACCATGTAGCATCAATTCTTCGGCCATCTTAGCAGAGCCGATATCAAAAGGGCCTACTTGAGTACGTGCCAAAGAAGTCATAGTGCCAGGAATACCTAAAGCAATACAAATATCGCGTAATAATGAGCGAATATAAGTCCCCCCTGAGCATGTCACGCGAATCGTGAAAAAAGGGAATCCATAAGCAATGAGCTCAATATTTTTAATATGAATTTGACGTAATGGTAGCTCCACAGGAATACCTTTACGAGCATATTCATAAGCTCGAATACCATTTACTTTAATGGCAGAATACTTAGACGGCCTTTGGTCCTGAACGCCAGCAAATTTTCTCAAAATACTAACCAATTCTTCAAATCCTGGTTTAACCATAGTTGTCGAGATTTCTGTAGATTGAATAGCTCGATTCAATACAATACCCTCTCGCAATACCATATCATTATCTGGCAACACAGGTTGTCCTGAGCTATCTTCAGTATCCGTAAAAGTACCCAATTTACATTCTGCTACATAGGTTTTATCAAATTCATCCGTGTATTCTATGAGGCGCGTAGCCTTACCAAGAAACACAGGCAATACACCATAAGCCATAGGATCTAATGTACCACTATGACCAATGCGCTTTTCCTTTAGAATACGACGACAAATAGCAACGGCATCATGGCTTGTAATGCCAGGTGGTTTTAAAAATGGTAATATCCCATCCATTATTAAATTACCTCAATGAGAGCTTGTTTTGCCTCTTCTAATGGTAGATTAATAGTGCAACCTGCAGCACGAATATGACCACCACCACCAAAATGGCTTGCTACAACGTTCACATCAATACCTTTAGAACGTAAACTTACACGTGTTATATCATCAGCTTCTGCTTTTAATAAAATTGCCACGTCTACAGTATCAACATTTCTAATAATATCTACAAAACCATCTGTATCATCGCCAAGTATAGTCATAGCCTCACGATTCAACTCGATGGTAGCAATCGTATCATTCTTGTAAAACTCGATAGTTTGCATAACTTGTTTTGTTAATTCTAAACGACTGGCAGATACGGCTTCTATGGTTTCAGAAATAACATTTGGTCTAGCCCCTGCAGCTACACATTTGGCAGCCATCTCAAGAGTATTTGCTGTAGTATTGCTAAATTTAAAGAAACCACAATCTGTAGCAATCGCCATATATAATGCCGTACCCATAGATTCAGTGATAGGCCAATTCCATTTTCTACATAAGTCGGTAACAATTTCACCAGTAGCAGCAAAGTCAGGCTTTAAATATAGATGGTCCGCGAATTCTGTATTAGAAATATGGTGATCTATATTAAAAATAGGTGCACTCCAAAGTGCACCTACTTTGCCAATTCGCTCATACGTGCTAGCATCCAAAACCATAAGCATATCAATATCAACTGGATTAGTTTCAAAATACGCTACATCATGAATGTGGTCCGTATATCGTAAGAATGTGTACTTCTCAGGAACTACATCATCCACTACCATATATACAGTTTTACCTTGTCCTACAAGGGCTTCGTAAAAGGCTACCATGGACCCAATAGCATCACCATCAGGTCTAATATGGACGGTTAGCATAATAGAATTAGCTTCACACAGAGCCATATGTAATTGATTAATAGTAATCTTACTCATGTTCTGTATCCTTTTTGTTAATTTGTTTCTTCATCCTTTTTGATTTCATTCAAAAGGGATTCAATATGCATGCTATAGTCTAAAGACGTATCCTTATCAAATGTGATAGAAGGAATATGGCGTAATTTAAGTACTTTGCCAAGCTCTGTACGAATATGACCTGCTGCATGCTTTAATGCGATAAGGGTATCTTCTTTTTCCTTATCGGAACCAAACAAGGAGACATAAATCGTAGCTTCACGTAAATCACCTGTTACATGAACATCGGTAATAGTAGTGAAGCCGATACGCGGATCTTTCAATCCGCGCATCAACATTTGACTTACCTCTTGTTTGATAAATTCTTGTAATTTTCTGACACGAACATCACTCATATAAACCTCCTATAATTGAGGTGCAATTTCTTCCATCAAGTAAGCTTCAATAACGTCGCCTTCCTTGATGTCGCGGTATCCTTCTAAGGAGATACCACATTCAAAGGATGTTTTAACTTCCTTAACTTCATCTTTAAATCGACGTAAAGAATCAACCTTACCTTCAAATACAACGATGCCGTCACGAATTAAACGAACTTCAGAGTCGTTAGTAATACGACCTTCTGTTACATAAGAGCCAGCTACAATAGCCTTTGGTGTGGAAATAACCTGACGCACTTCTGCACGACCTACAACAACCTCTTTAAATTGAGGCGCCAACATACCGCGCATAGCAGATTCAACGTCATTGATAGCATCATAAATTACACGATATGTACGCAAGTCAACCTTTTCTTGTTCCGCTGCACGTCGAACATTAGCATCAGGGCGTACATTAAAGCCCATTACAATCGCATTAGATGCAGATGCCAACATGATATCCGATTCATTAATGGCACCTACTGCAGCATGAACAATAACAATACGAACCTCAGGGTTTTTGATGCCTTCTAAAGATTGACGCAATGCTTCTACAGAACCTTGAACATCGGCTTTGATTATAATATTAAGATCCTTCAACTCGCCTTGTTGGATTTGGTTGAAAATATCATCTAATGTAACTTTATGTGTAGCTTGCAATTCTTGAACCCGTTGCTTAGCAATACGTTTTTCAGCAATTGCACGTGCTTCGTTGTCATCCATACCATTTATAATTTCACCGGCTTGTGGAACTTCGGAGAAGCCCAAAATCTCTACCGGCATAGACGGACGAGCAATTTTTACTTTTTCACCGCGCTCATTTGTCATGGCACGTACTTTACCGTATGCAGTACCAGCAAGTACTGTATCACCTACACGAAGAGAACCTTTTTGTACCAAGACAGTACATACAGCACCACGACCTTTATCAAGTTGAGCCTCGATAACTACGCCATATGCCTTACGGTTAGGGTTCGCTTTCAATTCCATAACCTCTGCTACGAGCAAGATATTTTCAAGTAAGTCATCAATACCTTGCTTTTGTTTAGCAGATACTGGGACCATGATGACATCGCCGCCCCATTCTTCTGGTAAAAGTCCATGTTCAGACAATTGTTGTTTAACATGGTCTGGGTTAGCACCTGGTTTATCCATTTTGTTGATAGCTACAATAATAGGTACATCTGCAGACTTCGCATGGTTAATGGCCTCGATAGTTTGTGGCATTACTCCATCGTCAGCAGCTACTACGAGAACTGCGATATCTGTAGATTTTGCACCACGTAAACGCATAGCAGTAAACGCTTCATGACCAGGTGTGTCAAGGAATGTGATTTTATTATCCTTGTAGCGAACTTGGTACGCACCGATATGTTGAGTGATACCACCAGCTTCGCCAGCTGTTACATTAGTTTGACGAATTACGTCCAACAAGGATGTTTTACCATGGTCAACATGACCCATAATAGTTACTACAGGAGGACGTGGTTTTAACGTTTCTGGTGCATCTTCAATTTCGATAACATCTGTAGGATCTTCTTCTGGTTCTACTTCAGTTACAGTTACACCGAACTCTTCAGCTACAATAGTAGCTGTATCTACATCAACCTCTTGGTTAATGCTGGCCATAACACCTAAAAGCATCAATTTCTTGATGATTTCAGATACTTCACGACCCATTTTTTCAGCTAATTCTTTAACAGTTAAAGGACCGCTCAATTCAATTTCTGTAGCAATTGCTGCTTCAGCTTTACGTTCAGCTTCTGCTTTTTGATGTAAGTACTGCTCGTTACGATGTTTTACGCGATTCTTCTTTTTTTGCATAGATGTAGATAACAAGGATTGAGGTCGGTTATTGCCACCTTTTTTATTTTTCTTGTTACGGCGATCATTATTAGAATTGCGGTTATCGTTATTGCGGTTGTCGTTATTACGATTATCGTTGTTGCGATTATCATTATTACGCACATCATTAGAACGAACGTTATTACGGTTATCATTATTGCGGGTATTATTAGGGCGATTGTTAGCGCGGTCTCCACCATGTTGGTTACCATCGGATTTGCGTGTAGGCTCAGAGATTTGTACATGACGTACATTGCCTTTTTTATGGTCCTTTTGTTTAGATTGATCGTCTTGTTTTTGACCAGATTGTTTATGTTTATCTTTTTTCTGTTCGTTAGAACGATTTGGATGTTGTTTATGTGACGCAACTTCTTGTTTATGAGCTGCAGGAGCAGACTTTTGTTCTACCTTTTTTTCTATTTTTTGTACTACTTTAGGAGCTTCAGATTTTTTACCTAATTGTTTTTTTACAATTTCGTAACCTGAATCATCTACAGAATTAACTGCTTTCGTAACATTGATATTATTTTGTTGCAAGATAGAAATGACCTGCTTACTTTCTACGCCGAACTCTTTGGCGATTTCATGAACGCGCTTTTTGGACATCTACATACCCCCTTATTATCGATCAATCTCTTTAAGTAATGCCTTTGCAAATCCATCATCTAGTACGGCAACTACTACCCTAACTTCCTTACCAATGGCCGTTCCTAAAGCCTCTTTATTGGCAATACTATGAAGTGGAATGTGATGGGTTTCTGCTAATTGAGTATATTTTTTTTCATTGTTGGCTGCACAGTCACCAGCGAGAAGTACTAACTTTGGTTCCTTTCTTTTTATAGCTTTTTCTACAATGAAGTCACCAGAAATAACTTGTCCTGCTCGTTGTGCTAGACCTAAGAGATTCAAAATTTTATCTTCATTCATGTATATCAGTGATTACTCATTCTCTTGTAAATCACGTTGTAATGCTTCGTATATCTCTTTAGATACACTATGTTTTAATGATCGTTCTAATCGTTTTGCCTTATAAGCCTGCTCAAAACATGACATAGACTCACATAAATAAGCTCCACGTCCTGGTGCTTTACCGCTGCGATCAATAGTGATATTGCCGTCTGGACTCAAGGCTACGCGAATCAACTCTCGTTTTGCCTTAGGTTCACCACATCCTACGCAAGTACGCATAGGTTGGGATTTTGGTTTCATGACTATTCACCATCCTCAGCATTGCCAAAACCTGTGAAAGGTTCTTCAGCAGCTTGAGTTTCGCTTTTAATATCAATTTTCCAGTTAGTCAACTTAGCAGCTAAACGAGCATTTTGACCAGCCTTACCAATAGCTAAAGATAATTGATAATCAGGTACTACTACATAAGAAGCTTTTTCTTCTTCGCTTACATCTACAGATACAACCTTCGCAGGACTCAGGGAGTTAGCAATATAAATTGCTGGATCTTCATCCCATTTAACAATGTCAATTTTTTCATCGTGTAATTCATCAACAATATGTTGTACACGTTGTCCTTTAGGACCTACGCAAGCACCTACAGGGTCAACATTTTCATCTCGACTATATACAGCGATTTTAGAACGCATCCCCGGCTCACGAGCTACAGACTTAAGCTCTACTACGCCTTCAAAGATTTCTGGAACCTCTAATTCAAATAGACGTTTTAATAGACCTGGATGTGTACGAGAAATCATAATTTGAGGGCCTTTCGTAGTTTTCTTAACCTCTACGATATAGCATTTAATACGATCCCCTTCACGGTATGTTTCAGTAGCAATTTGCTCTGTTGGAGGTAAAATTGCTTCTGTTTTACCAAGGTCGATAAACACATTTTTACCTTCGACACGTGTAATAACACCAGTGATGATATCACCTTCACGACTGTAGTATTCCTCATATACTACACTGCGCTCAGCCTCTTTTAAACGTTGAATAAGCATTTGTTTTGCAGTATGGGCAGCACTACGACCAAAGTTAGCAGGAGTTACATCGACTTCTACTACATCACCAATCTCAAAACGCTTATCTTTTTTGCGAGCATCTAACAAGCTAATTTCGGTTTCAGGCAATTCAACAGTTTCCACAACTTGTTTTTTTGCCATTACTTTATAAACACCTGTTTCGCGGTCAATCACAACGTACGCATCTGGATTAGATGTTGGTTCTTTGCGATATGCTTGCAGTAATGCAGCCTCTAAGGATTCAAAAATAACCTCAGGAGCAAAACCTTTTTGTTTTGTAAGCACCATTACCGCTTGAATTAATTCTTGACTCACTCGTATGCCTCCATATATTAAAAATCGAGATGTAATCGAATTTGTGCAATAGCAGAACGTTCAAATGTTATGCTTTCACCATTAATAGTAAAGTCGATAGATGTGTCCGTAAAACCTTGTAATGCACCAGTAAATTGTTTACTGCCATTAACAGGCTTAAACAACTGAATATCTACATCACGGCCATTATACCGAACTAAATCCTTATCTTTCTTTAGAACTCGATCAAGGCCAGGAGAAGATACCTCCAATAAATAATTTTCCGTAATTGGATCCTTTTCATCGAGGACAGCACTTAATTTTTCGCTCACCAACTGACAGTCATCCAAATCTACACCACCTGGTTTATCAAGGTAGACACGTAAATACCAATCCCGTTCACGTACATAGTCTACATCGACGAGTTCCATATCGGTGCCGGCTATAATACCTTCAACTACAGAGGATACAAACTCCTCCACTGCTTCTCTTTTCATAGCCATCGCCTCCTTACTTACTACATCTTGTATATATCTCTTGATTCTAAATACTCTAAAATTGAGCTAATCATAAATGAAAGAGTGGACATAAGCCCACTCTTTTAAAAGATTATATAAAAGTCATATATAGTATATCACATTTGCTGTGTATATACAAATTCTACGCTTTTGAATGGGCATTAAAGAAACCAATCCCACATAAGTCATTCTATAAAAACAAAAAATGACAAAAAATAGCATAGTTAAATCTATCCAAACTTTAATCAATGCGCTCATTCAAGCCTTTTAGTATAGCACCTAAATGCTCACGCAATAGCACTGCTAAATCATCTAGATTTTTTGCATCTAAATGATGGTCGATTTCTGGATAGCTTTTATAGCGAAGTTCCGCAAAGTATTCATCACGCAATTCATTATAATACAATAGTAAGCCTGTACACTCATCCATCTTGCGGTATTCGCCGATGATAAAAGACCCATTAATCATGCGAATCGCATGGGCTGGATCAATATCACGTACAAAGCCTTCTAACTCCTCAGGCATAACTTGTGAAAAGTCCCATGAAGGAATCCCTCGGCGGCGATATGTAAAAGTAAAATTATTAGAAGGTTCAATAAACATATTTGTAAGCCCTTTTACACATCGTTCTTGTAGCCCTGTCCAAAAAGACTCTGAATCGGCTCGCACAAAAGAAATGTCCACAAAGGAAAATAGTGGCATTTCTATATGTACTGTATAGTCCTCTACCTCTTTATCATATAAGGCAGACCAACGCCACCCCAATTCATTTTGATAGTGGAAAATAGGCACCTTTAATACGTCTTCACCAGCACTAATACGATTAGCTAATATTGTATAGTCACTTTCAGTAGATGTAACTAACGTAAAGCCGTCAACAGTTTGAGGTAACCAAGAATAGTCTAAGGCTTTACAAGCTTCAATAATTGTTTCCATATAATGCCTCATATCTTTCTTGATACTGTAAGACCGCCTTTACATAGCTACGGGTCTCAGGAAACGGAATCGTATCGACCATTCCATTCCAGTTATTGTCACGAAGCCACGATTCCACATGACCACGACCAGCATTGTAAGCAGCTAATGCTAACACCTGATCACCATTAAATTCCTTTAACAAGTGACCTAAATACCATGTACCTAGCTCAATATTTATAGTAGGCTCTTTAAGTTGACGATCTGTATAGTTACCATGCCCCACTTGCTGTGCCACCCATCGTGCCGTATCTGGCATGAGTTGCATCAATCCAAGAGCCCCCGTTTCAGACTCCGCTGTGTTTTTATACTTGCTTTCTGCTAAGATAACACTAGCTACCAAAGATGGAGGTACCTGCTCTTTCTCAGCTGCAGCTATAACTTCCTCTTTATAGTTAAAGGGATACGCGATTTGACGCGCCAAATGGTCATCTAGATATGTAAAATAAAACCATCCTAGTACAACACAAGATAATGCCGTTGCCGTTGCACGTTTCATATATCCCCCTTTCTATATAGAAACTATACATAGTCACCAAGATATAAAATATAACAAAATACTAGGTTAATATTATACGAAGTTTTATGGGCTTATTATACCATTTAATAGTAATTTTTATATACCAATTTTGACACATAAAATGACTATCATTGAGGTTCTTATAAAACTGATTCGATGCGCTCATCCCAAATGTTATCTAATTGTTCCCTTAAATTTAAAGGTGTACCATTATTGTCAATAATTACATCCGCGTAAGACCGTTTATCCTCAAGACACATTTGACTATTAATACGAGCCAATGCCTCCTCCTCTGTCAATCCATTGCGGCTCATTAAGCGCTCAATTTGAGTCGACTCATTCACATATACGAGCCACACCTCGTCCATCATGGTATACCATTCTCCCTCGATAAGTAAAGGGATATCATATAGTAAAACTGGTGTATGTAGCTCCTCATAATGAGCTGTAAGTTCCATAATTCGATTTTGAATATGATCCTTTAAACAACCATTCAATTGTTGGCGCTTTTTTGCATTGTGAAAGACAATAGCTCCTAATGCTTCTCGGTTTAATGTCCCATCATCGCGCAATACATCGGTTCCAAATACATCTACAACTGCTTCTAAACCCTTTGTACCAGGTTCAACAACTTCACGAGCTACAATATCAGCATCGATACATGGTATACCTTTATCCTTAAAATATGTAAGAACTGTACTTTTGCCCGACGCGATGCCACCAGTTAAGCCAATTTTAAACATATATACCTTCTATTAATTATAAATACATATTACTTTACTAATGCCCAGTTTTCTGCATGGTGTACGTCTACAATAAGAGGCACTTGTAACTCTACAACAGACTGCATTGTACTACGTAGTAACTCTTCTATAGCTTCTAATTCAGAGTTCACCACTTCAAGTACTAGTTCGTCATGCACTTGTAATAAGAGTCGAGACGTAAAGTTTTGTTCTTCTAACTTTTGCTCTACTTGGTTCATAGCTAACTTAATGATGTCTGCGGCGGTACCTTGAATTGGCGTATTCATTGCGGTCCGCTCAGCAAAGGAACGACGGTTAAAGTTACGACTATTAATATCAGGTAACTCGCGTTGACGACCAAACATAGTGCGAACTTTGCCGGTTTCATGAGCCTCTTGAACCATTCGATCCATATACTCTTTAACCTTAGGGTAACGGCTAAAATAAAGATCAATATAGTTTTTAGCTTCACCCCGTGTAATACCAAGGTCACGAGATAAACCAAAGTCAGAAATACCGTAGATAATACCGAAGTTAATAGCCTTCGCATGGGAACGTTCTTCGCTAATTACCTCATCTTGAGATTTACCAAGCACCTCTGCCGCCGTAAATCGGTGAATATCCTTACCTTCCACAAAGGCTTTAATCAATGCTTCGTCGCCAGACAAATGAGCTAAGATGCGCAACTCAATTTGAGAGTAATCGGCACTCACCAATGTATCATATCCAGTACCTGGATAGAATAAAGCGCGAATTTCACGGCCTTTTTCGGTGCGAACCGGAATATTTTGCAAGTTCGGATCAGATGAGCTCAAACGACCTGTAGCCGTAACCATTTGATTAAATGTTGTATGAATACGATGTGTCTTATCATTAATAAGAACTGCCAAACCTTCGCAATAGGTAGATACCAATTTAGCAACAGAACGGTATGCCAAGATTTTTTCAACAATCGGACTTTCATGACGAAGCATATCCAATACTTCCGCATCTGTAGAATAGCCAGTCTTAGTTTTCTTGATGATTGGCAAGTTCAACTTTTCAAACAAGATTACACCCAATTGTTTAGGTGAATTAATATTAAACGTTTCTCCGGCTAGTTCATAAATCTCTTCTTGTACTTGAGTTAGCTCCTCTTTAAAGCGAGCCGTTGTTTCCGCCAACTTCTCTGTATCGATATAGATACCATTTTTCTCCATCACAACTAAGGTATGAATCAAAGGTAACTCAATTGTCTCATATAAAGACCATAACTCTTCACGGCGCGCAGACTCACAAGCAACTTCATTCATAGCGAGTAATGCTTTCACCATGGACACGCATTCTACGTCTACACTACCGTTAGCAATGCTAGGTACAGAAAAGCGCTCAGTTAGGTATAAATAACCATAATTAGTACGCGTAGGATCTAATAAATACGCAATGAGCGACATATCGTGAACACGAGCAGTTTTATCAGCATTAAATAAAGAAATCTCAGCTGGCACATCTGCACCAAAGGCTTCAATAATCTCCTTGGTTTGAGTTGTAACGATGGCTTTGGCACCTTGTAATACAGCTAAAACAGCTTTAGTATCGTCTGTTTTTACAATAGTATCTCCATTAGATAGATAAGCATTCGTTACCGTTCTAAATGGAGTCTTACCATCTAATATGACATGCACTGCTACCGTTTTATCTTTATAGAAGTCGGCTGTTAATACTTTAGCATCTGCTAAATCATCTAAGGAAATCTCCTCTTGTGGTGCAAATAATGAGCCTGGATCTCCAAAAGCTGCTTCCTCGCCCCCCATTACTTGAACAATGCGAGGTGTTAATTTAGTGAAGCCTAAAGTTTCAAATAAAGGCTGTACTTCAGAAGTATGGAAGTTTTGTACAAAATCTTCTACTTTATAAGATAACTCCATATCTGTTTTTATTGTTGCTAATTCACGAGATAAGAAGGCTAACTCTTTATTCTCTACGAGACGCTCTTTTAATTTCTTACCAGAAATGTCTTCAATATGTTCGTATACAGATTCAAGATTGCCATATTCGGTAATTAATTTAAGCGCTGTTTTCTCACCTACGCCTGGTACACCTGGAATATTATCGGAAGAGTCACCCATAAGCGCCTTCATTTCGATAACCTTATCAGGACCATAACCATAAAGCTCCTCCATATTATCTAGAGTAACTTCTAACATATCAGAAATACCTTTTTTAGTTAAGAACACATGACTATGTTCTGTTACAAGCTGTAAATTATCGCGGTCACCTGTAATAATTTGGACAGCCATTTCAGGGGCTCCAAACTTTTTACTTAAAGATCCAAGAATATCATCCCCTTCAAAGCCTTCTTCTTCGATGACACAAATACCCAATGCTTTTAATACATCTTGAATTAAACTAAATTGTGGACGCAAATCCTCAGGTGCATCTGGACGATTTCCTTTGTATTCACTATACATTTCAGTACGGAATGTTTGACGACCTTTATCAAAAGCTACGGCAATATAGTCAGGATTAATTTCTTCATACAATTTAATGAGCATTGTCAAGAAACCATATACTGCATTGGTTGGTGTTCCCAAAGCGGATTTTAATGGTGGTAATGCAAAAAATGCACGGAATAACAAACTGCTGCCATCTATAATCATTAATTTTTTCATAATACACCTCACTTAATTCTATTCTTCATTATAACATAAGGACCCTTTTAACTTTCATAAATAAAAATTAATATATTGTTACACTAGAAAATGAGTAAGTAATTTGATTTTAAAAACCACATATATGCTTTCCTTAATAAACAGTAGAAAATGTTTTACAAATCATGTCATTAAGGAAAATATTGGGCTGAAAAGTCCTTGCGTATCAATATTTGGTATGATATAATCATTCAGGTATAAGAAACGATTTTTAAGGAGGTGACTCAATTGCCAAACATTAAATCCAGTATTAGAAGCGTAAAAACGGATGCTGAACGTCGTGCGAAAAACGCCGCTGTAAAATCTCAAATTCGTACAGCAGCTCGTAAAACCGTTGAAGCTGTTCAAGCAGGCGCAGTAGAAGAAGCAAAACAAGCACTTGTTCATGCTACTAGCGTAATTGATAAAGCAGCCTCCAAAGGTGTACTTCATAAAAACACTGCAGCTCGCAAAAAATCTAACCTTGCAGCCAAAGTAAACGCTTTATAATTTTAAAAGCAACCAAGACAGTCTCTCGGGTATCCGTTGAGACTGTTTTTTTATACCCTTTTCTTATTTAATTATAAAATAATTTTTTCTTTGTTATACAGTTATATTTTTTTAAGCCCTATGGGCAGATTAGAGGACTATTACTATGAGAACACTATTATTAATGCGCGGTGCTCCTGCTAGTGGTAAGTCTCAGTGGATTCGTGATAACAATCTTGAGGCTTACACCCTTGAAGCCGATCATTTCCGTATGATTTTACGTAGCCCTTCCCTTGGTGAGAATGGCTGGTATATTTCACAAGAGGATAATGGTCCAGCATGGAAGCTCCTACTAGATTGTTTAGAAAAACGAATGAGCAATGGCGACTTTGTCGTCTTAGATGCTACCCACACTACATCTAAAGCTGTTAATGCTTACAAAGAATTGCTTAACAAATATAAATATACTGTATATTACTATGAACCAGATACATCCTTAGAGGATTGCTTGGCCCGTAATGCGGCTCGCGTCGATTACAAACGAGTGCCAGAGCAAGTCATTCATCGTATGTACAAAATGATTAAAACAAGTACATTACCAAAGTTTTGTAAAAAAATTAACTCTATTGATGAAATCAACAATTACTTTACGGTTAATCTAACAAATAGATATGATCGAGTGCGTGTTATCGGTGATATTCACGGTTGCTACACCGCATTACAACAAGCTATTACACCGTGGGATGAAAAAACATTATACATCTTCTGCGGTGACTATTTAGAACGCGGTATTGAAAACAAAGAAATGATGTACGAAATGATGCGTCTCAGCGCATTCCCTAATACAATTATGTTAGAAGGCAATCACGAGCGACATATTGCAAACTTTGCATTTCATACAAATTTAGATCGTTCTAAACGCTTTATGAAAGATGTGGTAGCACCTATCGTAAAGGATATGACGAAAAAAGAAGTGGAATCACTTCAACGAGAACTGCGACTCTTTTATAAATCACTTCGTCAATGTTATCCTTTTAGCTTTCATAGCAAAAAATATTTAGTTTCCCATGGTGGTATCTCCTATGTGCCTAATATGACCTTCATAGCTACCTCAACCTTTATTAATGGGTTTGGCGCTTACGAAACAAATATCGCTAATATCTATGATACTAATTACGAGCAAAACATGTGTCAGGACTTCATTCAAATTCACGGTCATCGTGGTGTTCCAGATGGAAAGTACTCCTTCTGTTTGGAAGGAGAAGTTGAGTTTGGTGGAGAACTAAAATACATTGATATTACAGCTAATACTTTCACCAAAAATGGAATTAAAAACGATGTATATGATAAAGATTATATGCGCCATGAATTCCAAAATATGACACAACATGTCATCTTCACACAAAATGAAGATATTAATATTATTGGCAATTCAAAATTAGTAAAAGTAAAACAATGTTTCCCTAACCTATATTCCTTGAACTTTACCTCTCGTGTATTTCATAAACGATTATGGAATGAAAGTACAGTACAAGCTCGTGGATTATTTGTGGATCGAATTACAGGAGATGTGAAATTACGTAGTTATAATAAATTCTTTAATCTTGGTGAGCGCCCAGAAACAGAGTTAGATAATCTAGCTAATACTCTCTCCTTTCCAGTTGAAATTAGAACGAAAGAAAATGGTTATCTTGCCATTCTTGGCGTTATCAACGAAGAATTAGTATTTGCCTCTAAATCTACAACAGAGGGTATACATGTGGATTTATTTAAAAACCTCTTCCATAGATTACCTGAAGGCTTACAAGTAGAAATCAAAGATTTATTAGCACGTAATAACTGCTCTATGATATTTGAGGTCATCAGCCAAGAGGATACTCATATCATTAAATACGACCAAGACCATCTCTATGTACTCGATATGATTCAAAATACTCTAGACGTAAATGGTAAGCATATAGATGTCCCATTCTCTAGAGAAAAATTAGCTGAACTTTATACGATTTTACAAAAATATGACACTGACTTGATTTCCATTGTTAAAACAGTTCAACAAGTTTCTACCATGGATGAACTCCAAGGCATTATAAATAAGGAACTAAATTCATTCCATGAATCTGAAGGCTTTGTATTAGTCGATAGCAATGGTTTTATGACTAAATTCAAAGGTCCTTATTATAATACGTGGAAGCACAGACGAAATCGTATTCTAGAGCCATATCAAAAATTTGGTAAAATTCCATATGGAAACTGTAAAAATGAAGATGACACTAAATTTGCAGACTTCCTTGGTTCATTAGATTATGATGTAGTATGTAAATCTACCATACTTGATATTAAAGATATGATGGAAAATCAAGGCTTGCTATAATTAAATAAACTCATCCTGTTTCAAGGATAAAAGCAAAAGGGACTGCAACTAGAATGTGGTAAAACCACATTCTGTTACAGCCCCTTTTTATATTAGCTTTTCATTAAACTTAACACTAGAACTCCATCACACCTGTAGTAGTGATTCTAATTTCTGGAATTACAGTTAATGCAAGGAAACTCAAATTAATAAAAGGATCTAGGCCTTTCGGCACGCCCATACCGTAAGCAATATCTTTCATCTTAGCTACTTTTGCATCTACTTCTTCGTGAGGTCGATTTGTGATTAAGCCCATTACTTCAAGAGCTAGTTCCTCTACTACTTTGCCTTTACTAGCAATGACATATCCGCCGCCAATTTCGCGAATACGCTCAATAGCAACCATCATATCTGCATCGTTGTCGCCAACAACAATCAGATTATGTGAATCATGTGCAAAGGATGACGCAATAGCACCATTTTTTAAATTGAAGCCTTTCAAAATACCAATACCATTTCTACCAGATGCTTTATACCGCTCGATACAAGTAATTTTATTGTACTCAGCATTAGGCTTGAACAGTCCATTTTCAACAGGAACCTCTTCAACAGTTTTTTGTGTAACTATTTGCCCAGATACGATATTAATAATCGCTTGCGGACCCTCAACAAAAACATCTAATTTATTCTTTGTGAAAGTACCTATATTAATCGTATGCAGTAATTCAGCTGGTACAACCTTCTCTTCTCTTACGAGAACACGTTCAATCATTTTTCCTTTATAAAACACCTCGTGAATATCTACGCGTTGTTCATCATTAAGAATTACAAGATTAGCACTATAGCCGGGTGCAATAGCGCCTAAATGTTTCAAACCGTAGCATGATGCCGGATGAGTGGAGGCCATTTTATAAGCTTGGATTGGTGTCAGTCCCAGTTCAATAGAACGACGAATATTATAGCTGATATGGCCTTCTGAACGAATATCCTCAATATGTTTATCATCTGTACAGAAACCATAACGTTCCGTATTTCCTTGCTCTTCTACGAGCCCTTTCACAATGGAGTCTAGATTATGAGCCGCACTGCCCTCACGAATCCATACATAGATACCATTTTTAACTTGCTCTTTTGCTTCTTTGTAGGAAATACATTCATGATTTGTAGTAATGCCTGCCAAACGATAACTTGCTACTTGCTCTGGTGAAAGTCCAATAATATGTCCATCCATAATTGTATCTTTAAAGTAATCTAACTTTTTCATCATGTAAGGATCACTATTGATAACACTATAACAGTCCATGACTTCACCTAATCCTAAAATACGTGGATTAGCTTGTAGCTTATGTAACATATCGCCATCTAAAATAGCGCCATTATCTTCACCTGGTACAGCGGGCACACAGGATGGAGCCATAACATATACATCACCTTGAGCCGATGCAGTTTCATTGATCATGTACTCAACACCTGCAATACCCGCTACATTACCGGCTTCATGAGGGTCTACAATAAATCCTAACGTTCCCACTTGAGAGGCCTCAAATACGAGTTCTTTCGGATTTACCAAGGTTGATTCCAGATGGAGATGGCTGTCTATAAATCCGGGCACAATATATTTACCGCTGTAATCATATTCTGTTTCACCGCTATAGGTACCAACGCCTATAATCGTATCATCATGAATCGCAACATCCGCTTTTACCCATTCATCAGTAAATACATTTAAAACAGATGCCCCCTTTAATACGACAGTAGCCTTATCCAACCCCTGTGCCTGTCGAGAAATTTTTTCATTAAATTGTATCATATAAGGATCCTCCTTACATAAAGATTTCTTTCAAAATGAAAATAAGTGCCAAGAAATACATGACACCGGAAACATCTCGATATTTCCCAGTCAAAACCTTAATTAATACATAACTGATGAGACCCCATTCAATACCTACACCTATGGAATAAGCAAAAGGCATCATGATTATAGTTAAAAATGCTGGTAATCCTTCAGAAATATCACCGAAGTTTATATCTTTAACAGAGGCCATCATAAATAGACCTACTACGATAAGTACCGGAGCAGTAGCCGCTACAGGAATAACCATGAGTAACGGCGCTAAAAATAAGGATGCTATAAAGAGTCCTGCAATAGTTAAAGCGGTCAAGCCTGTACGGCCTCCCTCTGCGATACCTGCTGCCGATTCAACCGCTACGATATGAGGAGATGTACCTAGTGCACTACCAATGATAGTACCTAATGCAGATACTTTCATACAAGAGCTTTGTACGCCCAACTGTTTATCTTGAGGCACCTCAACTTGATTTGTAAGACCAATCAATACGCCAACTACATTAAATAAATTAACGAACAAGAACGTAAAGGCCACAAATACCATATCTACAGATAAAAGTTCGCTCATATCATAATGAAACCAAATCGGTGCCAACGATGGTGGCATAGAAAATATCGTCGACGGCAACTTTGTAATCCCACAGAAGAACCCAACAACCGCAGCAATGATAACGGCTAGAAATATTCCTCCTTTTACATTGCGTCCCGTAAAAACGGCGATTAATATGATTCCCAAAATGGATATCAAGCTAGATGGTGCCTGTAAGTCCCCAATGCTCACAATAGTAGCAGGATTGCTGACGATAAGCCCAGCACTACTAAGACCAATGAGAGCGATAAACAAGCCGATACCCGCTGTTACAGCCAATTTAATTGTATGAGGTATGGCATTAAACAGATATTCTTTTAACGGTGTAACTGCGATTAGTAAAAATGCTAAACCTGCGATTAATTGAGCCGTTAACGCAAAGGCAAAGCTATGTCCCATTTGGACCACAATAGTGTAAGCAAAAAATGCATTGATACCCATACCGGATAAGCCGGCGAATGGCATATTGCTATACAAAGCTAGCAATAATGTCATAATGATAGCACTAACAGCCGTTGCCGTGAATACGGCGCCTACATCCATACCGGCAGCGCCAAGAATAGCAGGATTTACAGCTAATACATAAGAAACGCAAAGAAATGTAGTGGCTCCCGCAAATAACTCTCTCGATACGGATGAGCCTCGTTCTGATATTTTGAATACTTTGTCCCATACACTACCTTGAACTTGTTCTCTCATAATAATTCCTCCTCTCGTACTTACAATCATGGGCGTATTCTCCTATACTTATATATTTCCACATATAAGTAAGAATTTCCTGTTCTTTATTAAAATCTACTCTATAAAAAAATACCGCAGTATGTATTTAACTCAATTAAAGTAAATATATACGGCGGTATTTCGCATATGTAATCATTTATAAAATCAATAATGTAAATCTATTCAACTCTAAATAAATATAAATTCTAGATTTATCCCTTCAGGGAATCTAAAAATGAAGAGCCAATCCCCCATTGTTTCAATCCAAAGTTTTGTAATACTGTTTCACCTATGTCCGCAAAACTATGTCTATCACCCAAAGCTACTGAATGACTCATACTTGGACTATAAGCTAGCAAAGGCACCATTTCTCTCGTATGGTCTGTACCTTTCCAAGTCGGATCATTCCCATGATCTGCGGTGATAAGAAGTAAATCGTCATCTTTAAGCAAGTCCAACAAACCACCTAATTGGTAATCAAAGTCTTCAATAGCACGCTTATACCCTTCTACATTACGCCGATGACCGTACAGACTATCAAATTCAACAAGGTTGACCATCATGAACCCCCGTGCAAAGCTTTGGCCCAATAGATAAGGAACTACGTTCATACCATGCGCGTTAGACTTTGTCGGATATGATGCATCCCAGCCAACATGAGCATAAATATCGCCGATTTTGCCAACTGCCACTGTCGGAATGTTTGCGTCTTGTAACTCTTGTTGCACCATTTTCTTTTCAGGCATGCGACTATAGTCATGACGATTTGAAGTACGTACAAAATGCCCTGGTGTACCAACAAAAGGTCGAGCTATGATACGCCCCACATAATAATCACCGACACATACCTTATCACGTGTAATTTGACACATGCGATACAACTCTTCTAAAGGAATGATATCCTCATGAGCAGCGATTTGAAAAACAGAATCCGCCGATGTATAAACGATTGGCTTACCTGTTCTTATATGTTCTTCTCCGAGGCGTTCAATAATTTCTGTACCAGATGCTACCTCATTACCAAGAAAGCCATAACCCGTTTCCTTCGTGAAAGTATCCATCAATTCCTTAGGAAATCCTTCATAAAATGTCGGAAATGGTACCGTTACAGGATGCCCCATCATCTCCCAATGTCCGCTTGTCGTATCTTTACCGGTACTCATTTCCGCCATACGACCATAAGCACCAATAACAGGCTCATCAAACGCTGAAATATCGGCAATATTAGCTAAACCTATGGATTTTAAATTTGGGCAGCGAATAGGTCCTGCTACAGCTTCGATATGTCCCAATGTATTCGAACCTTCATCGCCAAATTTAATCGCATCAGCTGCATATCCTACGCCGACACTGTCCATTACTAGTAGAATAATTCGATTATACATATGTACTCCTAAATCTATATGAGATTAGTTACTCATATAATGTAAAAATACTTTGTAACATATTACAGTTAAAATCATCAATATGAATTAATAAAATACATAATATATTGAGAGATAAAATTTCTAAAACTTACTTAAGATATGGCATAGCAAGCATAAGGGCCGCCAAAGATTTGCTATCCTTAATAGTCTCATTCTTGATAGCCTCCAATAGTTCTGTCAATGTGTAGTATTCTAGCTCCACATATTCATCAGGATCCCAATTGGTTTCCCCCATGGTAAGGTCCTTCGCAAGATATAAATGTAATACTTCATTGCAGAAACCAGGACTCGTAGCAATTGTACCTAACGAAATCCATTGAGCTGCACGATAGCCGGTTTCCTCAGCAAGCTCCCGTTTAGCACAAACAATCGGTTCTTCATTTGGATCTAATTTTCCTGCTGGTACCTCCAGTAGCGTCTGTTGCAAAGCATATCTAAATTGACGTTCCATAACAATCTTATTATCCTCTGTTACTGCCACAATCGCTGTAGCACCCGGATGATGCACAACCTCACGCCATGCATCCTTTCCGTTCACATCGGCTATATCATAGGTAACTTGAATCAACTTACCGTTAAATTTCATTTCACTGGATTTCTGAATTTCCTTACTAATTGCCATATATACCTCTAATCTTTTATTTTATGTAAAAACCCGAGCATCCTTATACGTTGTAAAATTTCCTCTAAGTACACTTTATTAGGAACAATAAAATCAATATTATCCCGCGTATGACGCTGAACTGTAATATTGTCATCCATAATAGCAAGAATCTTTTCTTTTGTTGTAGGCTCCACCATTTGCTTTATTACAAAGAGAAATCCATTATCTATATCTTGTTGTACTTTATTGTACATGTCGCCTATACCAATATAGGAGCTGCCTTCTTTTTCTACTATAGTAGAAATAAAATCTATAAAACGTTGAGGTATATACACCTTATTATCTTCGAAAGCAACTCTTTCATATGGTTCGGCATACATATCGAGATTATCTACAATAATCAAATATAGTAAACGAGAATAAACTCTGTCCATTTCGATAGTATAACCAGGCAACTTTCTATGTATATGATCAACTATATCCTGAACAGTAAATATATCCCCTCGATCCATAACCTCTTTAATAGCAATATGGATACTATCCGTCATATTAGAAGGAATACCAGTATTGACAACGCTGCAATAATATAATTTTGATAATACATCTATACTAACTCGTTCATTACGAACAATCTTTTTACTATGTTTATTTTTCGTTAACAGGGACATTCTAAACTGCGTATCATAAATGTAATCATAATATTGCTCTTTTGCAATATAATCATCATTTGCCAATTGAGCTATATTATCGTGAATATCCTCCGGTAACCAACTTATGAAAGATCGTGAAAGAAATACATCCCCTATATAGGCACAACCTTGGTCATTGGCACGTTTTATAAATTCATGTACATATACAGGATCATTAAAAGGCTCTAAATATTCATGAGCCACATAATAATCGTTAGAGCTCAACACATTTTGGATGTTATCAATTTTATAACTCGCTTTTTGACTTATCCGATTATCTAATCCCATTGTATCCGCTACGAGCTTCAATATATTCTTCGTATATAAAGTCCGCTCCATCAACGGTAGCTCTAACTCTTTTTGCTCTGCATATTGCATGATTTCTCGATACTGCTCTAATCGTTTCCATCCAGGATAGGTATTATACGATACATAAGCTACACCATTGTCGGATAAATTCTTATTACAGATAGATAGAATTTTATCTTTTACCACATCCGGAACCCAGGACCAAATACCATGTACAATAATATAGTCAAAGGTACCGAATGAATCATCAATATCTAGAATATCCTTCTCAAGCAAATGTATATTAGATAGTCCCATCGACGCAATCAGTTCATTTCCCATCTTAATCTGGGAAGACGATAAATCAATACCCGTAAAAGACGCTTCAGGATAGTATAAAGCTTGAGAAATAATGTTCCCGCCAAAAGAACATCCAAGCTCAAGGACACGCGCCTTTTTTAAAGATACAGGATTTAGTCCAAATAACAAAGCTCGCGCTGCTAATGTATTTAACGAGGTCGCCCCAAAAGGTTGAGAAATATATACTACATCTTCATAACTTTTTTTAAGAACCTTATTCTCATCCAAAACGTGCATGGTATTTTGTGTAGTCTCAATGTCATTCCCCATAACTGATGTACCTACATTCTTTTTTTGTTTTGACTCCTGTTTCATAAAGCCTCCCGAATTGTTCTACTAACTATAATAAATATTATATAGTATTATTGATAATAATTACAGCTGAAGAGAGAAATAAACACACAAAAACCGCCCAACAAAGTTGAGCGGTTTTTACTAGTTTATACAAAACCATATATTATTTACATAGTCCCGGTGCTTCCAATGCCACCAGTTCTTACACCTGTAGCATCATCATCGTTTGTAATAAGGTATTTAGAGAATATACCTTGAGCAACGCGTTCCCCTTTATCAAGGGTAACTATTTCTTTGCCAAAGTTTAGAAGGGCAATCATAATATGACCTTCATTGTCCTCATTATTGTAGTAATCACTATCGATAATACCTGTGCTATTCACAAGTGCTAGATGGCGTTTAATAGCCATACTAGAACGAATATGAATGGCAAGGTATTCATCGTATGCCATGAAAGCTTTAATACCTGTCGGAACGAGCACTACTTGGCCTGGTTCTAATGTAACAGCTTCAGCGCATTCAATATCATAGCCTGCGCTTTCAGTTGTTTTACGTGTTGGTAAGTTGATATCTTGTTCTTCAAAAGCAGAAACTACTTCAAAGCCACGAATATCCATGTAACACCTCTTATTTTAAACAATCTTTACGGGACAAGTTTACACGGCCCTGTTTATCAATTTCGATAACTTTTACCATGATTTCATCCCCTACACTTACTACATCTTCTACATTTTCAACGCGTTCTTTCGCAAGTTTAGAAATATGTACAAGACCTTCTTTACCTGGTAATACTTCTACGAATGCGCCAAAAGCCATTAGACGAGTTACTTTACCAAGATATACTTCCCCTACTTCAACCTCTTTAGTAAGGTTTGTGATAATTTCTTGAGCTTTTGCAGCCCCTTCTTGTTCTACAGAAGCGATAAATACTGTACCATCATCTTCGATGTCAATTTTAGCGCCTGTTTCTTCGATAATACTGCGAATTACTTTACCGCCAGAACCGATTACGTCACGAATCTTATCGGGATCAATTTTCATTGTAATAATACGTGGAGCGTATTGGGACATTTGTTGACGTGGTTCAGCAATTGTATCAAGCATGATGCCCATGATAAGCATGCGGCCTTTATGAGCTTGTTCTAATGCTTCTTGAAGGATTTCACGGGATAATCCGGAAATCTTGATATCCATTTGAATTGCTGTTACGCCTTTAGCTGTACCAGCAACTTTAAAGTCCATGTCTCCAAGAGCATCTTCCATACCTTGAATATCAGTTAAAATTGTATAGTGTTCCCCTTGAGTTACAAGACCCATAGCGATACCTGCTACAGGCGCTTTAATAGGTACACCAGCATCCATCAAAGATAATGTAGAACCACATACGGAAGCCATGGAGCTAGAACCATTAGATTCCAATACTTCAGATACTAAACGCAAAGCATATGGGAAATCCTCTTCACTCGGAATCACAGGTACCAATGCGCGTTCGGCCAACGCACCATGACCAATTTCACGACGCCCAGGTCCACGGGAAGAACGAGTTTCCCCTACAGAGAAGGATGGGAAATTATAATGATGGATATAACGTTTTTCAGTTTCAACACCAAGACCATCGATAGTTTGTTTTTCAGATAAAGGTGCTACTGTTGTGACATTTAATACTTGAGTTTGTCCACGTGTAAACAAGCCAGAGCCATGTGTACGAGGTAATACGCCTGTACGGCAAGAGATTGGACGAACTTCATCAAGTTGACGACCATCTGGACGGATTTTTTCAACAGTAATCATATGACGCACAATTTCTTTTGTCATTGCATCAAATGCTTTATTTACATCAGCCAAGTTATCTGGGTAGATTTCTTCAAAGTGAGCTAATACATCTGCACGTACTTCACTTTCTTGTGCATCACGTTGTTGTTTATCTGCACAACGAACTGCAGCATCAAGTTTATCATGACCATAGGCACGAACTGCATCACTAATTTCAGCAGGAACATCTTTACATTCAAATACGCGTTTTTCCTTACCTACTTTTGCAGTCATATCTTCTTGGAATGCTACGATTTTTTTGATTTCTTCGTGAGCTGCCATGATAACTTCAAGAATGATATCTTCCGGTACTTCTTCAGCGCCACCTTCAACCATGAGGATAGCATCTTTAGTACCAGCTACAACGATATTAAGATCTGTTTCTTCTAATTGTGATTTCGTTGGATTTACAACAAATTCACCATTGATACGTCCCATACGAACGCCTGCAATAGGGCCATTCCAAGGAACATCAGAAATAGACAATGCCGCAGAAGCGCCAATCATACCACAAATGGCTGGATCACAATCTTGGTCCACAGACATAACTGTTGCTACTACGTGTACTTCGTTACGTACACCTTTATTAAATAATGGACGAATAGGACGGTCAATCAAACGGCTATTCAAGATTGCAGACTCAGGTGGACGCGCTTCACGTTTAATGAACCCCCCTGGTAAACGACCAACAGCATACATTTTTTCTTCATAGTCTACTGTAAGTGGGAAGAAGTCAATATCCTTCGCCTCTTTAGAGCCTGTAGCAGTAACGAGTACACGAGTATCGCCATAACCAACCATTACGGCACCGCCAGCTTGTTTTGCAAGTTCCCCAGTCTCAATCGTAAGAGTACGACCAGCTAGGTCCATTTGGAATTGTTCCATTCCTATTCCTCCTAAAAATCTTCTTATATGTATACCTTCTAATTATATATCAATTAAAGCTAAATAGCCAATTCAAAATAAAAAAGCCGTCCTTTAGGACGGCTAATTTTATTATTTACGAAGACCAAGGCGTTCGATAAGAGAACGATAACGTTCGATATCTTTACGACGAAGGTAGTCAAGCATGTTACGGCGTTGACCAACCAATTTCAACAAACCACGACGGGAATGATGGTCTTTTTTGTGCTCTTTCAAGTGCTCAGTTAAGTATTGAATGCGACTTGTTAAAATCGCAACTTGTACTTCTGGAGAACCAGTGTCACCTTCATGAGTAGCGTATTCTTTAATTACTGCTAATTTAGCTTCTGTAGTTAACATTAATGTTACCTCCTAAAAAATTATAATCCCGATAAGCTTAAGTAACCGTTGGAGAATCGAATACTTCGCTTACGATATGTCTTACGACCTAATTTAGTATACAGTATCTGCCCTATCTTGTAAAGCAAAAATACAGTAATTGAACAAAAGATAGATTAGAACTTTCTTCTATTATTTAGCACCTAGCACCATGCGGTCGCTCAGTGCATTTTCACCAGCTACCTCGAACTTTTGAAGTAAGTCCGCAACAGTTAATTGTTTCTTTTCTTCCCCTTTTACATCATAGATGATTCGACCAGCGTCCATCATGATGAGGCGATTACCAAATCGCAATGCATCACGCATATTATGGGTAATCATAAGAGTTGTTAGATTATGTTCTGCAACGAGTTTATCTGTTAGTTGCAATACATTTTCTGCAGTTTTAGGGTCAAGTGCCGCCGTATGCTCATCCAACAATAAGAGTTCTGGACGAAGCATGGTAGCCATTAACAATGTAATAGATTGACGTTGACCACCAGATAGTAGGCCCATGCGAGCAGATAAACGATCTTCAAGGCCTAAGCCTAATAATGCAAGACGTTCCTTGAAAAATGCTTGTTCACTATCTTTGAAAGCCCATTTAAGACCTAAGCTTTTACCACGGCGCATAGCAAGAATCAAGTTTTCCTCAATTTGCATATTACCAGCAGTACCAACCATAGGGTCTTGGAATACACGACCAATGTATTTAGCACGTTTGTATTCTGGCATTTTTGTCACATCAATCTCATTAATTGTAATGGATCCTTCATCTACTGGAAATACACCAGCAATGGAGTTTAACAAAGTACTTTTACCAGCACCATTACCACCAATGACAGTACAAAAATCCCCCTCTTCTAGACGAAGATTAATGCCTTGTAATGCAGTCTTTTCATTAATTGTGCCCTTAAAGAAGGTTTTTACCATATTTTTTACTTCTAACATAGTGTCCTCCTTAACGAGCCAACCATTTTGCTTTCAATGTAGGTAAGGAAAGCGCGATGGCAACAAGAATTGCAGTAAATAATTTCAAATCGTTTGGTGGCATACCCATGTAGAGAACTGCAGCAATAACGATACGATATACAATAGAACCAAGTACTACGGCGATGAGACTACGTACAAAGGATTTCGTACCAAACACTACTTCACCGATGATTACAGAAGCCAAACCAATAACGATGGTACCAATCCCCATGCCTACATCAGCAAAGCCTTGGAATTGACCAATGAGAGCCCCAGACATACCAACAAAACCATTGGAAATCAAAAGACCAAGAACGATCATATTATCAGTATTTACGCCTTGAGCGCGAATCATTTGAGGGTTAACACCTGTAGCACGTAAGGCTGTACCAATTTCGGTACCGAAGAACCAAAATAAGAGCAAACATACAACTACAGCTACTATAATACCTACGATGGCTGCAGACCACATATTCGGCGTATGGAAAAATCCACCAAGAATCGTATAAATTGTATCCATACGAAGCAAAGATACATTAGCTTTGCCCATGATGTGAAGGTTTACAGAGTACAATGCAATCATTGTCAAAATACCAGCCAATAATGCAGGAATTTTTAATTTTGTATGAATCCAACCTGTTACAGCACCGGCTATCATACCACCCACACCGGCAAGTAAAATGGAAAGGATTGGATTCATACCACTTGTAATTAAAATAGCAGAAATGGCTGCCCCCATTGGGAACGTACCTTCCACGGTTAAGTCAGCCACATCTAATACGCGGAAGGTTATGAATACACCGACCGCTAACAAAGACCATAAAAGGCCTGTGGTTATGGTGCCTACCACTAAATCTAACATCAAATTCTCCTCTATTGTTTCATATCTTTACGAAGAACTTCAGGAATCGTAATACCTAATTTTTTAGCACGTTCTTCGTTAACAGTTAACTTAATCTCTTTTTGTGTCTCAATAGCTAAGTCTGCAATTTTTGCTTCTCCTGCAAGAACTTTAGCAGCCATTAAACCTGTTTGATAACCCAATTGATAGTAATCAACAGAATAAGTTGCTACACCACCAGTCATTGTCATACCTTCATCGGCAGCAAATACTGGAATTTTAGCAGCATCTGTAATTTGTGCTAAGTTAGCCATAGCAGATGCCAATACATTATCTGTTGGCGTATAGATAGCTTGTACATCTTGGTTCACAAGATTGGTAGCGGCTTGTTGGATATCATTTACATTGGAAACAGTTGCCTCTACAACAGTAATACCTTTTGTAGCAGCATACGCTTTCATTTTTTCAACTTGCAATTGGGAGTTGATTTCAGAGGATGTATAAATGGCACCAATACGCTTTACATTCGGTACTAATGCTATGATAAGATCAACCTCTTTTTCAACAGGTGTCATATCAGATGTACCAGATACATTACCACCAGGGTGTTCGTTAGATTGAACGAGTTTAGCTGTCACGTAATCTGTAATAGCTGTACCCATGATTGGCATGTCATGAGAAGCATTTGCCATCGTCTGAGCCGCAGGCGTTGCAATAGCTAATACTATATCTTTTTTATCAGACACGAAACGTTGTGCAATACTATTTAGATTAGATTGATCGGCCTGTGCATTTTGTTGGTCAATTTTAATGTTTTGACCATCCTTATATCCTTTAGCTGCTAAACCATCTACGAAACCTTTATTAGCAGCATCAAGAGATGGATGTTCTACTAATTGAATAACACCAATTTTCTTTTGGTCATTAGTTGCGGTATTGGAACCACAACCTGCTACCATTGCCATAACAGCGATGGCACTAAGTGCCACTGCAATACTTTTTTTCCAGTTCATGTATAACTCCTTACCAGATATGTATTAAATCATAGTCGCCTTGTTCATCAAATCCTCTGGTAAGGTGATGCCCAATTTTTCTAATTTATCTTTTCCCACAACTAATTTAAATTCTTTCTGCATTTCGATAGGCATATCTTCAACTTTAGCTTCACCAGTTAGAATTTTAGCTGCCATCAAACCAGTCTGGTAACCAAGTTTGTAGTAATCTACAGACAAGGACATAACTGCCCCACCTTTTACGTGGTTATCTTCACCGCCAAACACAGGAATTTTTGCTGGATCGGTAATAGCTACAAGATTGCTCATCGCAGAAGCTACCACATTATCTGTTGGCACATAAACTGCATCCACACGTTGAGATACTAGGTTTTGTGCCGCTTGTTGAATATCGTTTATATTGGAAACTGTAACTTCTTCAACTTTAATACCCTTTGTAGCTGCATAAGCTTTCATCTTCTCCACTTGAATTTGAGAGTTTACTTCGCTAGAGCTATAGATGGTACCAATTGTTTTCGCATTTGGCATTACTCGTAAAATTAGATCTACTTGTTGCTCTACTGGGTTCATGTCAGACGTACCAGATACATTACCACCAGGTTTTTGATTGGATTTAACAAGTTTAGCTGCCTCGTAATCAGTAATTGCTGTACCTAAGATTGGAATATCATGGGTTGCATTTGCCATGGATTGAGCCGCTGGCGTAGCTATTGCTAAAATCAAGTTTTTCCGATCGGATACGAAACGCTGCGCAATACTATTCAAATTAGATTGATCTGCTTGCGCATTTTGTTGATCAAAAGTAATCTTTTCTGCCAAACCTTTTTCTTTTAGCGCATCAACAAAGCCCTTATTTGCCGCATCTAGTGCAGGATGTTCTACCAGCTGTACAACACCAACTTTGTATTCACCATTCGATGTAGTTCCATTTGAGCCACAGCCTGTAAACGCCAACAATGCTGCCGCCGTGAGCGCTAGGGCAATACCTTTTTTCAAGTTCATGGGGATTTCCTTCCTATCTGCAATGATTATAATACATCTATTATAAACAAATTTCTTTACTACATCAATGTAGCAGGTTAAAGTATTTTACATTTGTCCATTTATAGAACACATTAAGATACGAAATCCTTTTACTTTTCAAGAGACGCTAACATGTCTTCTGTTAAATCATTAGCTGCTAAAATATAGTCCTTAAGAGTCCCTTTGTCGAGAGCTACCTTCATAACAGGCACTTCAAATGGATCCAAGATGACGCACATTAGAATTTCACCCGTTATATAGTAACCAACCACTGCTTCCCCTTCTTCGGGATCTAAGGTTTCACGTTTTACGGTAACACAGTATGATTTCATAACCTGCGCTGCTGCTTCTGCTACCTCTTCACGATTAGCAATATATTCTTCAACCTTCGTTTCAGGGATGTCAAAAATATCTACCTTTACAGTCTTGACCTCTGTAGCCTCTCCTTTCGCAGACTCTATAGCTGCTCCTAATTCTGTTTGCTTCATATACACCTCACATAGAATGGACTTTTACCATTGGTGAAAGCCCCATTATCTTAGATTGATTCATCAGCTGCATTTAAGAACGCCACATAGCATTGTTTAGCCTCGTAAATATCAGCCTTAGATGTAACCTCCCAAGGAGCATGCATGCTAAGAACGGCTACACCACAGTCGATGACATTCATACCATAAAGAGCCATGATGTACGCAATGGTGCCACCACCACCTAAATCAACCTTACCAAGCTCTGCTGTTTGGTATGTTACATTGTTAGATTCCATGACACGACGGATAAAGCCCATGTACTCAGCATTCGCATCATTAGAACCAGCTTTACCACGAGAGCCAGTAAATTTATTAAATACTACACCCATACCAAGGTAAGAAGCATTTTTCTTTTCATACGCCGATGCATAAAGCGGATCATAGCCTGCACTTACATCGGAGGACAACATACGAGATTTCTCCAATGTACGGCGTACGCTTACAGAGTTAGGTTTACCCATAAGTGTTAAAATTTCAGCTACTGCATTTTCAAAGAAGCGTGATTGCATGCCTGTAGCACCTACAGAACCAATTTCCTCTTTATCTACAAGTAAACAACAAGTAGTACGCTTTACATTATCCACTTCAAGCATTGCTACCAAGGATGTGTAAGCGCACACACGGTCATCTTGGCCATACGCCATTACCATAGAACGATCAAAACCCATATCACGTGCTTTACCAGCTGGTACAATTTCTAATTCTGCAGACAATAAGTCACGTTCAATAAATCCATACTCTTTTTCAAGAAGGCTATTAATAAATTTAGTAACCCCTTCTTTTTCTTCGTCTTTAACTGGACGGCTACCGATGAGTAAATCAAGAGCTTCCCCTTCAATTACTTTAGCTGCATTCTTTTGCATTTGTTCTTGTCCCAAATGAGGTAACAAGTCAGTTATGCAAAACACAGGATCTGTTTCTTTATCACCAATGTTGATATTAATGCGAGTGCCATCTGTTTTTACCACAACACCATGAATAGCAAGAGGCATAGCTACCCAATGATATTTTTTAATACCTCCATAGTAATGAGTATCCCAAAATACTAAATTACTATCCTCATATTGTGGATTTTGCTTTACATCGATGCGTGGAGAATCAATATGAGCACCTAAAATATTCATACCCAATTCAATATCATCAGTACCAATATTAAATAAAGCAATAGATTTATCCATATGTGTGTAATAAATCTTATCACCAGCTTTAATTGACGTATTGCTTTTAATAATGTCATTTAGATTTACATAGCCCTTTGCTTCTGCAAATTCTACAGCTTGCACAACGCATTCACGTTCTGTTTTACCATTATCTAAAAATTGACGATAGGTATCACTTAAAGCATATACCTTTTCCATAGTGGCATCATCATAATTATGCCATGCATATTTACGTTCCATAATCTATCCTTTCTAAAAGTTCATATCCTAATATATAGTACAATTCAGAAAATGAATTTGAATTTACATAACTATTTTTGGCGGACTTTTTCTTGTTCCGCCTTACGATACTCTAAATATTTTCGCTCTTTTTCGCGATTGATTTCAGACTTCTGAGTATATAGAGAACGAATTTCATCCGTACAATGGGTCAGTACCTTAGTAACATAGAATTTACTACTGCCAGACTTAATCGTATACTTTCCAACTTTAAGTTGCACCGCAAAATCGCCATGTTTAGGACATACTCCAATGGCTAGGTGCTTATCCCCTTGTAATCGTTCAGGTCTTGTCATTTCTAAACGTGTTTGACAGTACGGACAGAAGGACATACGTACTCTTCTATCATGAACAATACGTTTTTTCTCAGAAAAATTTTCATACATAAAAAATGTAAGAATAGGAGGATATAGGAAAGGATTACTACTTTCCTTGCGAATTAGATCATAATGCAAAATTCCTTGTGCGATATCTAAAGACTGACAAATGTGAGCTGTAAAGACTGCATCATGCAAGGCATTATGAGCAGATAGATGCTCCGTTGATATATTAAGATCCTCCATAGCATGTGCCACAGAGTACTGCTGATTTGTTCCATAGCGTTGATAAGAATAAATCATTTGCGCATCTACCCATTGATCATAAGATAATGCTTTCATCTTATGAAGCATAAGATTTTCGCGTAGGATAAGAATATCGTCTGATCCCCAAGAAAGCAGCATATATTCATCACCACACCATTTTTGAAAGTACTGCATAGCCGTCTTGAATGGCACACCATGATTGAGCTCATGGGTGCTTATCCCTGTCAACTCACGCACATGTTTATGCATCCGTGGCAGATATTGAGGTTTGATGAACATCGTAAAATGATCTATAATGTCCATCTTTTCATTCAGTTTTACCGCTCCGATTTGAATGATTTCCCCTGTCAACGGCATTTTTGTGCGCTTCATAAAGCTAATATCATTGCTATAGGGTTGATTCCATTCTAAATCAAATACAATATAGTTCATATGTTTATTTCGATTCTAAAAGCAATGTTTCCGCTGCTTTAATAACCTGTTCTTCAGAAATTACAGATAATCCTTTATAATTTCCTTCTTTAATAATTTTCTTCATGCTTTTACCAATCTCATAAGAATCCATCGTTTCTAAAACGACAGCATGAGCTTGATAAGGTCCATAAAAGAATGGATTTGATGGACCATACAGTGCCACAATTGGCACACCTTGACTAATTCCTACATGCATTGGTCCAGAGTCATTAGTAATTAATAGATTACAACGGCTCATAGCCGCTGCCAAAGGGCCTAACTGGAATTTTCCGGTAGCCACAATAGGCTTTGTTTCCATTTGTTCTACTACGGGATACACCATTTCAAGATCCATAGGTCCGCCAAAGAAAACCGTCTTATAACCTAAACGACCAAAGTAATCTGCTACATGAGCAAATCGTTCAGCTGGCCAACGTTTCTCAGGAACGGCGCTACCGATATTAAAACCAATGAGTATATCAGTATCAGTTAATCCATGACCAGAATAAAACTCTTGAGCCTGACGGCGCCATTCTTCACAGGTTTCAATATGTAAACCAGAGTTAGAAGTATCTGTTACACCTAATTGCTCTAGTACATTAATGTACATATCCGCAGCATGACGAGTTTTACGATCTAAGCGCGTATACTTTGTCATGAATGGTCTAAAGAGGAAATGACTCATACCAGTTGTAATAGGTGCATGAATCTTCCAGGCTAAATATGAAGTACGCTCATTAGGATGTAAATTAATGACAATGTCAGGTTTTCCCTTAGCATTGATTTCACGAGCCACTTCATTGAGACCTGAGATGCTATTATGGCGCCCTTTTTTATCTACAACAATAAGTTCATCAATATTTGGATTATATTCCATTACTTGTTGTAATTTTTCATCTATTACATACGTAATATGACTATGAGGAGCCGCTTTGCGAAGCACTTCTAAAAACGGAGTCGTTAATATAACATCGCCTAAATGCATTAAAAAGGTTACCACAATGCGCTTATAATCTAGTTCCATTATAGTTCCTTTCCAAGTACTTGTTCATACACTGACCATACCGCGTCTACAGGAATTTGTGCCATACAGTCTGGATCATCTACTAGTGGTTGCTCAGGTGTAGCCTTAGAAGTAGGTGAAATAATGAGATGTACATGACTACCACCATAAGGACCTGTACGCTTAGGTGATGTTGTACCAAACATGGCAATCAAAGGACGCTTCAAAGCATTTGCAATATGCAATGGTCCCGTATCGGCACTAATAAAAATCTGACAATGACGAATCAACTCAATGAGTTCAGGCATGGTTGTAGATCCAACTAAATTGATGAGATTATCATTCTTTACGTAGTTCTCAATAAAAATACCCTTCTCTGCGTCATCAGGGGCACCGGCAATAACAACCTTCTTACCAGATTCACATAAACGAATACATAATTCTCCAAAATTAAGAAGTGGCCACTCCTTAACAATCCATCGTGCCCCTGGTACAACTACAATATATTCATCATCTACACCATGGCGTTTCAACTTTTGTTTTATGGATTTCTCAGCCTCAACGTAGGCTGGCATAGGAAATTCAATCTCCTCCACCTCGCCACCAAGTGCACGTACAGTATCAAGATACCGTTCGATAACATGGTCGTATTTATGCTCACCTACTAAGGCTTTATTAACTAGATTACTTCCTTCGCGAAGCTCCCAGTAGCCATACTTTTCAGGTGAACCAGATAATAAAGATACAATGGCGCTTTTAGCAATACATTGAAGGTCCAGGGTCATATCAAAATGACGACTATGCAAATCTTTACGCAATTGATATAAATAAGCAGGCTTTTTGAGTCGTTTTTTATCGATAATAATCACGTCATCGACCCAAGGTGTACCAGGTAAGAGGCTAGCGAATTGCTCATGAATAGCCCATGTAATACGCGCATTAGGCCAATTCTTGCGCATAGCGTACAAGGTAGGCAATGCGTGAATTACATCACCTAAGGAACTCATCTTGATGATGAGTATATTCTTGTAATCTTTCATAAAGCCTCCCCAAATACAACACAACAAACCCAAATATATTCTTCCGAAATAAACTAAATGGAATAAATGATTAAATTATTGTTTTAATGAAATCCAATAGATTAGAGCCTTTAAATAGGTACCCCTTAATGCCAGCGGCCTCAGCAGCATCAACATCACGCTGACTGTCGCCTATAAGGAAACTCTCTGCAGGATTTACATTATAATCCTTAATGGCTTGATTAATCATGCCAGGTTTAGGTTTTCTACATTCACATTCTACTGCATAGAGAGGAACAATACCTTCTTTATGGTGTGGACAGTAATAGAAATGTAAAATCGGTGCTCCACTGCGATCTAGTTCATGAGCCATATAGTCATGTAAAATCTGAACATCAGACTCTTTATAATAACCACGAGCTACACCACTCTGATTTGTCACTACAATGAGATCATAGCCCTTACTATGAGCATAAGCAAGGGCCTCTTTTGCACCATCTACCCACTCTAAATCGCTGATTTTATATAGATAACTAACATCCTTGTTAATAACACCATCGCGATCTAAAAATAATACCTTGCGCATTAACGTAAATACCCTTCGTTATTATCTAATAGTTCACAATATTCTTTAACGGCATCTTCCATTTTATAAAACCCTTTATCATAGCCAGCTGCTAACAATTTAGTAGTATCAGCCTCTGTAAAGCTTTGGTATTTGCCTTTTAACACCTCTGGGAATGGCACATATTCAATTTTGCCTTGACCATTGTAGTCGATTACAGCTTGCATGAATTGGTTAAAGCTATGAGCATTACCTGTACCACAGTTGAAAGTACCAGAGATTTCAGGATGCTCCCAAAAATAGAAGTTTACATTGACTACATCTTTTACATAAATAAAATCACGTGTTTGACCGCCATCTTCGTAGCCATCTGTACCTTCAAAGAGGTTAATGATACCTGTTTCTTTATTTTTGTAGAACATTTGACGTACTAAAGAAGCCATTTTATCTTTATGAGCTTCGTTAGGACCGTATACGTTAAAGTAACGTAAGCCTACAACTTGAGCTGTATATTCACCTTCATATTTACGTACATAACGGTCGAATAACAATTTAGAATACGCATATGGGTTAAGTGCTTCTTCAGCTTCGGGCTTTTCTACGAAACCATTTGTACCATTACCATATGTGGATGCAGAGGATGCATAGATGAATGGAATACGGCGGTCTTGGCAATAATGGAATAGATTTTTAGAACCTTCATAGTTGTTCTTCATCATATATTTGCCATTATATTCCATCGTATCTGCACAAGCGCCTTCGTGGAATACAACTTCAATCGGGCCTACATCAAATGTACCATCAGCAATAGCACAATCAAAATCATCACAATCGATGTAATCTAGAAATTCTAAATTTTGAATATTGCGAATCTTACGACCATCTGTAAGATCATCAACGATGAGAATATCTGTACGACCACGATCATTCAGTGCTTTCACAATATTACTGCCAATAAAACCAGCACCACCTGTTACGATAATCATAATTTGCCCTCCTTAGCCATAGTGGCTATTTTCCCTACAATATCTGATGTAGAGTAACCTTCTTTAAACGAAAGAACCTCTACATTGTCAACGGACTCCCGTCCGATAATATCTTCTATTTTGTAATCTCCACCCTTAACAAGAGTATTGGGACGTAAGTACGCTAGTAATTCAGCCGGCGTATTTTCTTCAAATAACACAACCCCATCGATGCATCGCAGCGCACTCAACAAGGCCGCTCTATCCTCTTCACTTACGATGGGCCGTGTTTTCCCTTTTAAGCGTTGAACAGATGAATCAGAGTTTAATCCAATGATTAAATGATCCCCCAGTTGTGCAGCCTCTTGTAAATACGTGATATGTCCACGATGAAGAATGTCAAAACAACCATTTGTGAACACTACTGTCTCACCTTTGCTTTGCCATTGTGAAACGAGTTCTTTCATTTCTTCCTTTGTATATAATGGTTTAGATTGAATACTATGTTTATAGGAATGCCATAAGTCTAATAGCTCGGAACGATGTATTGGATACGTACCAACCTTAGATACTACGATACCCGCTGCACCATTGGCAATATGCAAAGCTAAACGCATCGATAAACCACTTGCAAGACAGGTCATCATCATGGATACAACGGTATCTCCTGCACCACTCACATCGAATACCTCTTGTTGAGTAGCAGGATTATGCCATGTACGACCATCCTTTGCAATAACCGTAATCCCTTTTGCAGATCGCGTAGCTACAATATAATCTAAATCTACAGTAGCGAGTACAGACTTAGCAGCCTCTACGATAGTAGCATCATCATTTTCTAGTTTACGGCCTACACATTCACCGAGTTCTTTCACATTCGGTGTAATACATGTAGCACCATTATATTTAGACCAGTCTGCACCCTTAGGATCTACGATAGTTTGCACACCATATTTCTTAGCCAAACTAAAGATTGTCTTCAACAAGGTAGGTGTACAAACGCCTTTACCATAGTCGGATACAACAATACCATCGATACCAACTTTACATAGATTTTCGAGCCAACTAGATAGCTGTTTCTCTTCTTGGTACGTTAGATCTGTAATCGTTTCAAAATCAAGACGCATCATCTGTTGACGATCACCTAAGATGCGCATCTTAGTAATAGTAGAGCGGTCATCACTAGTTATTAAACCAGTCGTATCGATTTTATCAGTATCAAGTAAATTTTTTAATAAATGGCCATGGTCGTCATTACCTGCTAGTGCACCAAGATATACTTTACAGTCTAAATTAGACAGATTAGATGCAACATTACCAGCTCCACCAAGGACCTCTTTCATCTTGGACACGCGGTTTACAGGAACCGGTGCTTCTGGAGAAATACGACTTACATCACCAAAAACATAACGGTCTACCATTACATCGCCTACAACGGCAATCTTCAAGTTTGGCAGTTGCTTTGTTAAAAACTGACTAATGGTAGTATTTATCATAATCCACCTATTCCTTATCAAAATTACATATGTTCCTAATTTAAATAAATTTTTAATTGAAACAATGTGTATCTATGAGTAAAAACCTATCGGTTAATAATCTTCTTCAATAATTTCGCACATAATGTGGCCAGCTAAGATATGCATTTCTTGAATGCGTGCTGTCACATTACTAGGAATAGCCAGCGTAATATCACATAGTTCGGCCAATTTGCCACCGCCTTCCCCAGTGAAAGCAATGGTATGCATACCGATAGAACGGGCCATTTCTGCAGCTTTTACAACATTCTTGGAGTTACCAGATGTAGAAATACCGATGAGAACATCACCTGTACGGCCTAAGCCCTCTACTTGACGTGCAAAAACAGATTCAAAATCATAGTCATTCGCAATAGCTGTTAATGCAGATGTATCAGTAGTTAATGCAATGCCTGCAAGAGAGCGCCGTTCCTTTTTAAAGCGACAAATCAATTCAGCTGCTAAATGTTGAGAGTCCGCCGCAGAGCCACCATTACCACAGAACAAAATTTTATTACCATTTTCTAAAGCCGCTTTACAGCGATATCCGATTTCTTGAATGGTATCCATATGTTCCATCGTTTTACCAAACACTTCAAGATGCTCTGTAAAACGATCAGCAATGATTGGATTTAAATCAGTCATTATAAAATCTCCTTTAATAGTCTATCTGCATTTTTCCAGAATAACTTTTCACATTGTTCCACAGATAAACCTGCCTCTTTAAAAGCATCATAAAGACGACTCATTTGAGACATATCTGCAATCTCTGTGTCGGGTGGAATCCCATCGAAATCAGTTCCTAATGCCACTACATCTTCACCGCCCTTGTCGATGAGATATAGACCATGTTTAACAATATCTTCAATGCGACTAATTAGCGATGTGCCGAGAAAATTCTGTGCAAAATTAAGTCCTATAATACCTCCCTTATTAGCGATAAGTCTAATAAGATTATCCGGCAAATTTCGCGTATGAGACCGTAATTCCCGTGCATTTGAATGAGATGCTATAAAAGGAACATCTAAAATATCTCCTAATTGCTCTGTACCAGCGTCATTGAGATGTGAACAGTCAACGATTATCCCTAAATCTTGCATAGCCTCAACAAATTCAACACCTTTAGATGTTAATTTTTTATGTTGCTCACCACAATGTGGCTCGCCAAGTCCATTTGGATAGTTCCATGTTAGCGTTATAAGTCTGACTCCATCTTGGTAAGCTTGTTTAAGTTTATTTAAATCGCCACCTAGTACGCCACCTTCCTCAATAGACATGATTGCCCCAATCTTACCAGACTTGTATACAGACTCTACATCTTGATAAGAGAGCACATGTTGTATGTGCTCTCCATAGTGATGAATTTGTGATACACACAAATTACGCATCTCTTCATAGCGACCATAAGGGTCATTCGTCTCATCCATATTAATAAAGAGCGCAAAGTCTTGTATCTTGCTATGAGCCTTTTGTAATTTTTCTATATCTATTTTCCAAGTATTACGATATAAATCACCACTATCAGGATGATCTAGCAGTTGCATCATCGTATCGCAATGTAAATCTATCATAAAGCCTCACACATCGCTAATTTCAAAACTATGTATAACCAATCAGTAATGCAAAATCAATTATTCTTCTACGACAGGTTTGCGTTTCGGCTTTTTAGCGTCTAACTTCTTCAGAGCCTTTAACTCATCCATAAAGCTATCAATATTATCAAACTTACGATATACACTGGCAAAACGAACATATGCAACTTGATCTATGTCTTTAAGTTGTTGTAACACGAGCTCACCAATGCGATCAGTTGTAACCTCTTGGTTAATTTCATTTCGAATGTCACGCTCTACATCATTAACTACTTGCTCCATCACGGACATAGGAACTGTACGTTTATCACATGAGCGCAATAACCCATTCAGTAGTTTACCGCGGTCAAATAATTCACGTCGTCCATTTTTCTTCAATACCATAAGTGGTACTTCTTCTATAATTTCATAGGTAGTAAAGCGACGGCCACAATTGATACATTCACGGCGACGGCGAATACTATTACCTTCATCAGTCGTTCTAGAGTCTGTTACCTTCGTGTCTGTGTGTTGGCAATAAGGACATCTCATCTGTTACTACTCCTTTTCTACTAATCATTCTAAAATAACGCATAATACGCCCATTTTCTCTATATTATATAGTACCATGAAACCCTTGAAAATACAAAGAATCCCTAGGATTTCCTAGGGATTCTTCCATTATTCTTCAATTTTTCATTTTATGAAATATTTGAGAAATAATATTAAATGATTGTTAGCTTATCGTTTCAAAGCATCTTCAATGCGAAGCAAGCAGTCACCAGATTCGATACGGCTACCTTCACGTACAAGGATTTCTTCTACGATACCATCGATAGGAGCTGTAATTGTTGTTTCCATTTTCATCGCTTCTGTAACGATCAATGGTTCACCTTTAGTTACAGATTGACCATTCTTAATGAGGATCTTAACAACGGAACCAGACAATGTAGCACCAATTTCACCAGGGTTAGATTCATCCGCTTTGCGACGAACAACACCAGTTGTCTTAGCATGTTTATCATGAACCTTAATGCTACGAGGTTGACCATTAAACTCAAACAATACGATGCGATTACCATCTTCATCAGGTTCAGAGAAACCATTCATCTTGATAATCAGTGTTTTACCTTTTTCAATGGTTACTTGAATTTCTTCGCCCCGTTTCATACCGAAGAAGAATGTTGGAGTATCTAATACAGATACATCGCCAAAGTCTTTTACAAATTTATTGTAATCTTGGTAAACCTTAGGATACAAACAATATGCACTAATATCTTCATCAGTTGTTTGGGCTCCCATTTCGCTTAATTCATGACGAATATGTTCAAAATCTGTTGGAGGTAATACTGCACCAGGACGAACTGTGATTGGGCGAGCACCTTTCAAGATGATTTTTTGTAATTTTTCAGGGAAGCCTTGATATGGAGTACCAAGACGTCCTTCAAAGAATTCAACTACGGATTGAGGGAAATCCAATACATCGCCTTTTTCGTAGATATCTTTTTCAGTTAAGTTGTTTTGTACCATGTACAATGTCATATCCCCTACCACTTTAGAGGATGGTGTAACTTTAATGATATCACCAAACATCATGTTTACTTGGTGGTACATTTTCTTGATATCTGTCCAACGATCACCAAGCCCTACCATTTTAGCTTGTTGTTGCAAGTTAGAGTATTGTCCACCTGGCATTTCATGTTGATATACTTCAGTATTAGGATATGCTTCTGCTTTATCTACACCTTTGTAATATGGTCTGATACTACCAAAATAATGAGACATTTCTTCCATGTAGTCGATGTTCATTTCTGGTTGACGTTCATGACCAGACAATGCATAGTACATGGAATTCATGCTAGGTTGAGAAGTACCATTAGCAAATGCGGAGTATGCTAAGTCGATTACGTCAACACCAGCATCTACAGCGCGGCCATATGTATAAATAGCGTTACCAGAGCCTTCATGAGTATGCAAGTGAATTGGCACAGAGACAGCATCTTTCAAGGCAGATACCAAGTTATAAGAAGCTTGTGGTTTTAAAAGGCCGGCCATATCTTTAATGGCAATAATATTGGCACCAGCTTTTTCAAGCTCTTTTGCCATATTTACATAATAGTCCAAGTTGTATTTTGTACGAGCACCATCAAGGATATCGCCAGTGTAGCACAATGCAACTTCAGCTATTTTATTTTGTGCACGCACTTCATCGATAGCAACATGCATATTATCAAGGCTATTCAAGCTATCAAATACGCGGAATACATCAATACCATTAGCAGCAGCCCGTTGAATGAATTGACGAACTACGTTGTCTGGATACGATGTGTAACCTACAGCATTAGCACCGCGAAGAAGCATTTGAAGCAATGTATTCGGTACTTCACGACGGAACATACGCAAACGTTCCCACGGATCTTCATGTAGGAATCGATATGATACGTCAAAAGTAGCACCACCCCAACATTCTAAAGAGAATAAGTTAGGTACACCTTTTGCAGCATGACCAGCTACGCGAGCCATATCAATTGTACGAAGACGTGTAGCAAACAAAGATTGGTGAGCATCACGCCATGTGGTATCAGTAAAGAATACTTGTTTTTGTTCAGATAACCATTTACTGAATTTATCTGGTCCAAGTTCATCAAATTTTTGTTTTGTACCAGATGCTGGACTTATATCCAAAGTAGATGGCATTTGAATCGGTTCAAAGTCAGGAACCTCTTGAGCCCCTGCACCAGAATAGCCATTAATTGTAACATCAGCAATGTAACGTAACAATTTGGTACCACGGTCACGATCTGGTTTCAATTCGAATAATTCAGGATGTTCTTCAATGAAGTTTACATTGTAAGAACCACTTTGGAATTCAGGATGTTCCAATACATTAATCAAGAAGTGAATATTTGTTTTTACACCACGAATACGGAACTCTTTTAAGCAACGAAGCATTTTACGAATAGTTTCTTCGTTATTAGGACCAAATGCGGTCGCTTTCACAAGCAAAGAGTCATAGTAAGGTGTTACAACAGCACCAGTAAATGCATTACCGGAGTCAAGACGGATACCAAAACCACCGGAGCTACGGTATGCCAAGATTTTACCGGTATCAGGCATGAAGTTATTTTTAGGATCTTCTGTGGTTATACGACATTGGATGGCAGTACCTTTACAAGGGACTTTATCTTGTTCAGGAATACCTATTTCAGGACTATGTAAGCTAAAGCCTTCAGCGATTCTAATTTGAGCATGAACAATATCAATATCTGTAATCATTTCTGTTACAGTATGCTCTACTTGAATACGTGGATTAACTTCAATGAAGTAGAAGCTACCGTCAGCAGTTACCAAAAATTCTACAGTACCTGCATTCACATAGCCAACATTTTTCATTATTTTAACGGCAGCATCACATACAGCTTTACGAGTTTCTAAGGACAACGCAAAAGCTGGCGCCATTTCAACTACTTTTTGGTGACGACGTTGAACAGAGCAATCACGTTCATGCAAATGAACTACATTGCCATGTTCATCACCTAAGATTTGAACTTCAATATGTTTAGGCTCTACAATAAGTTTTTCTACATATACATCATCATCACCAAACGCAGCTTTTGCTTCAGACTTAGCACGATCATATGCATCTCTAAGGTCTTCTTTATGATGAACTTCACGCATACCACGACCGCCGCCGCCATTAACAGCTTTGATCATCAATGGAAACCCATGTGTATCAGCAAATTCTTCTAGTTGAGCATAATCTTTTAAAGCCCCATCAGAACCTGGAATCATTGGAATTTTTGCTAATTTAGCTTGCTCACGAGCATTTACTTTATCACCAAACATATTCAAATGCTTGATTTTAGGCCCGATAAAGATAATACCTTCTTCTTCACAACGACGAGCAAAGCCTTCATTTTCAGATAAGAAACCATAACCTGGATGGATAGCATCGATGTCATGTTCTTTTGCAATACGGATAATATCTTCAATATCAAGATATGCGTCAACTGGTTTTTTACCGTCCCCTACGAGATAGGCTTCATCGGCTTGGTTACGGTGCAAGGATAATGTATCCTCTTTAGAGTAAATGGCTACAGTTTTAATCCCCATTTCATTACATGCACGGAACACGCGGATCGCAATTTCTCCACGGTTGGCAACCAATACGGATTTAATTTTTCTCATGTATTGCCTCCTACTAGCTTCCACAAATGTGAACTATCAGCTTTCATTTTTATTAATATATGAATATTTCCTATACTTATAGATAAATTAATATTACGGAAGACCTCATCAAAATTTATGATGAGTTTTTATATTCATAATAATATATACTTATTATACAATATTTTCATTATATTTAAAGGATTATACCAATTATGAAAGTATAAAATATATTTTTTACTGTTCATTACAAAAAATCATATATCTTTCAATAATACACATCGAATAAATTCTATTTTTATATTATTTACCACCTAAAAAGTGATTCATTAATCGATTTAATTGCTCTTGATCAGCTGCCCCCATCAGTTCTCTAGCTGAATGCATTGCTAAAAGAGGCAAGCCTACATCAATAGTACGCATTGGTAACATAGCTGATGAAATTGAACCTACAGTAGATCCACCTGGAATATCCGAACGATTTACATAAATCTGATACTGTGCATCCGCTTCTTCACAAAGGCCTTTAACGATAGCAATGGCCTTAGCATCTCCGGCGTAAGATTGGCTACATGCAATCTTGAGGGATAACCCTTTATTAAGTACAGGAATATTCGTAATATCATTTTTCTCTGGATAGTTTGGATGTAATCCGTGAGCTACATCGGAGGAAATCATAAAACCTTTAGAAATAAAACTGTCCATCTCTTGATTAGAATATCCTAATGCGTCATACACGCGTTTAATGAGATTTGGTAATATCATACCCGCCCCACCTTGTTTTGTACGACTGCCCACCTCTTCGTTATCAAAGAGTATAGCACAACGAACACCATTGACATTCGTTTTTCGAGCTTGAATAATACCAGATAATACACCAAAGCAAGATGTTAAATTATCTAAACGAGGTGAGCTAATAAAATCACATTCCGTACCGAGTACACAGCCTTGTTCCGTAGGATATAACGTCATTTCATAAGATAATATTTCGGAAGGATCGCAATCTACTTCATCAGCTAAAAACTTTGTCCACTCATCGTATTGAGTATCTGATTCTGGCAATAAACTTGGATTATTTCTATTATTTAAAAGTTTTGTAGGATTATCTTCATTATTACGTTCCATCATCAATATAGGAAGCATTTCTTTTTGACGATTTAGTTTAACCCCATCATTAACAGAACGATTCATATGAATGGCTAGATTTGGAACAATTGCGATAGGCCGTTTTGTATCGACTAGAACAGAATCTACGTCAAAGGCATTTTTCCCTTTTAACACAACCGTACCTGCTGCACCTAATGGACGATCAAGCCATGTATTTTCTATAAGACCGCCATACATTTCTACATTTAACTTTGTGTATCCTTTCACAGAGGTTATAGGGTTTGGTTTAACACGAATAGCAGGAAAATCTGTATGAGCCGACGCAATACGTAATGTATGTTCTGGTTTCTTTCCTATATGAAATGCAAATAAGGTGGTGCCGAACACGTTAACTACATAAGAACCAGAGTCTAACTGCCACTCATCTTCTAAACTGAGCTCTGTAAATCCTAAGTCCAAAAGCATTTGTAAACTCGTATCTACTGTGTGATACGGAGATGTACAAGCGCCAATATACTTTAATAATTGTTCATTATCAAACTTCATAGGTCCCTCCTATGCACAAATCATATAAAATTTGTACAATTAGCTTGAATAATTTTTTATGTATATTATTTTACAATATTTACATTAATTATCTATTAACTACTCATATTTTATCACAAAAAGCCGCCCCTATCGGGACGGCTTTTTATATACGATGTAAATGCATAGTACACTAAGTCTAAAAAAAATTAAAGTGCATGCATTACAATCCTATAAAATTGTCAGTACTGGATTTTACCACATACCAATCAACTTTATCCATACAGAGCCAAGCCCCATGAAGATAATTAAGTTGATTACAGATGTGAAGAAACCAAGTTTCCACCATGTATTTTGAGGAACATACCCAGTATTATAGATTACTGGAGATGGACCTGCAGCATAGTGAGTCAAAGACATACACAAGTTAGATGTGAATGCGATCATCAACAATGTCAACATTGGTGGTGCACCTGCAGAAATAGCGATTGCAGAGAACGCTACGAACATTGCAGAAATATGCGCTGTTAAAGATGCAAATACATAGTGAGCATATGTATTAACAAGAACAGCTACAACAAAGGCAATTACCCAAGAGCCTTCTGGAATATAACCACCAACTTGAACTGTAGCCCATTTGATAAAGCCCAATTTAGAAAGGAACCCGGCAAAGCCCATCAATGTCCCCATCCAAACCAAGGTATCCCAAGCACCTTTTTCACTCTTAACATCGTCCCAAATTAGAACGCCTGTAGCAAGTAAAATAGAAATACCTAAGAATGCAACAGTTGTAGCATCGAGTTTTGTGAATTGAGACGTAGCCCATAAAACTAATGCTAAAATAAATACGCCAAGCATTATCCATTCTTGGAAAGACATCTTTCCAAGACCTTTTAACTCTTCGCGAACCATTTGTTGAGCTTCATGAGCATCTTTAATTTCCGGTGGATACACTTTGTAAATAAAGTACGGCATAATAATCAATGCAATGATACCAGGAACGATAGCTGCCATAGCCCAGTCACCCCAAGTAATACCAATACCAAAGGATTGAAGTGCCAATGCAGCAACCAATGTATTACCAGCCATGGATGTTTGGAACATAGCAGATGTAATCGTATTTACTTGATAAATAGATTGCATCAAGAAAGAACCGATTTTACGAGGTCCATCTTGTGGTTCAGAACCAAAAGCTTTTGCTAAACTAGTTGTAATTGGCATGATTACACCGCCTACACGAGCTGTGTTAGATGGTGTTGCGGGAGCTAAAATCAAATCAGACAAAGCCAATGCATAGGCCAAACGCAAGGAACTACTACCAAAAGCAGAAATCAAATTATAAGCGATACGTTTACCCAAACCAGTTTTAATAAAGCCACGAGAGAATAAAAAAGCACCTACAATTAGCCAGATCGCAGAGTTAGCAAAACCTGAAATACCTTCACTAATCTTTAATGTACCTGTCAATGCAGCAACAGTAATAACAACGATAGATACACCACCAATCGGTAAGGGCTGAGTAATGAAGCCTACGATAGTAGCTACAAAGATTGCAAATAAATGCCATGACTGAGGAGTTAATCCCTCTGGAGTTGGAACAAACCACAGACCTAAACCAAAGGCTGCCGGAATGATCCAGTTCAATAGTTTTTTCATACACATACCTCCTACTTAGAAAAACATTAACATTCATCCAATAAAATGCCAGTACCCCCTATGGTATCATTTTAAGAAAAATAAAAATCTATACTAACTATGTTCAGTATTTCTGTAGTATGAGAATTAAAGATATAATTCTAGCTTCTTACCATAAATATAATATACTTCACGATAAAAAGATTTGATAAAAAGCTGTGCATTACTAAGTATGCACAGCTTTCATCATATGAATCCTATTCAGGTAGAGATACGTCCTCTAAATTTGTTTTTTCGATAGACTCAATATCACCTTTATCACAAAGGTCTGCAATAGTCGGATCAATTGGTAAACGGTTCAACAATAATAGACCATATTTTTGAAGGATTTCTTCGATGTGGCTTTCACCGAAAATTTGATAATCCTTACCGTTATCTGGGCAATGGAAATAAGAATAGTTTTCCACCACACCAATAATAGGCACTTGCATTAAGTCAGCCATTTTAACTGCTTTTTCAACAATCATGGATACCAAGTCTTGAGGAGATGTAACGATGATGATTCCATCCAATTTCAAGGATTGGTATACAGTAATCGCAACGTCACCTGTTCCTGGTGGCATATCAACGAATAAATAATCGATGTCTTTCCAAATAACATCTGTATAGAATTGTTTTACTACATTTCCTAAAATAGGACCACGCCATAAAACAGGATCTGTATCATTTTCCAAAAGAAGGTTTACAGACATAACGTCGATACCACCTTTGGATTTTACAGGATACATGCCGATTTCATCAGCATATGCTTTTTCCTTGATGCCGAACATCTTAGGAATAGAAGGACCTGTAATATCCGCATCGAGGATACCTACTTTGTAACCTTTACGCGCCATTGTAATGGCCATCAAGCTGGTAACGGAGGATTTACCTACGCCGCCTTTACCGGATACTACGCCAATTACATGTTTAACAGAACTAAGCTCGTGTAATTGAGCTGTAAGATCTTGAGGTTGTTGAGGCGCGCCACCACCGCACCCAGAAGATTGAGATGGGCATCCGCCACAATCACTGCTGCTACCGCAACCCATAGTAAACACCTACTTTCTTTGAGGCTATACCTCACATCTATATTAAAAACTTTTTTATATGGTAAACACAATGTATCTACGCTTACATTGTATCACGTTATATCAAAAATTATCAATATATTACTCACCACAAAATTCTTTAGTTAACCCGCCGAGAATTTCCATCCCCTTTTTAATTTCCTCTACTGTTGGCACCGTATAGCTCAAACGAAATGCATGTCCTTCTCCTGCCCCATCTGCTGCAAAGGCACCACATTTAATAATCCCTACATTGCGATCCATACAAGTTTCAAAGAATACATCACAATCTACATCCTCAGGCATCGTCATCCATGCAAACATACCACCTGTAGGTTGTGTCAAATGAACTTTAGAACTCGCATACTTTTCAAAAGCATTAAGTAAAGCCTCACATTTCATTTTATATACTTTTCGTACATTATCTAAATGAGCATCGTAATCAATGGTCTCCAGAACCTTTGCTACCACCTTTTGAGTTACTAATGGCATTTGACCGGCCGTATTATTTTTCAATGCTTGGATGGCTTCAATCACTTTAGCAGGACCAAATAGAAATCCTACTCGTAAGCCTGCAGATAAAGTCTTAGAGTAAGAACCTGCATACAGAACACGATCTTCGATATCAAATGATTTGAAAGTTGGAATATATTCGCCAGCAAAACGAATTTCACCATATGGATCATCTTCATAGATAAATAAATCATATTTAGATGCAATAGCATAAATCTCCTTACGTCGTTCTAAAGGCATAGTAATGCCTGTTGGATTCTGGAAGTTAGGAATTAGATAAATATATTTACCTTTACCAGATTGGACCGCTTTTTCTAATTCGCTTGGAATCATACCGTGCTCGTCAGTTTTAATACCTAATGCTTTACCACCCATGTTACGTACAGAATTGATTGCACTAGTGAAAGTGAATTCATCCATGTATACTTCATCGCCAGGTTCTAATACAGTAATCGGTACAAGACCTAAGAGTTGACCCGCCCCATTAGAGATGATAAGACCTTGTCCTTCCGGATTCATCTTATGTGTTTTTACAAGACGATCTAATGTCAATTCTGCTAATCGTGCATCACCTTGCATTGGTCCATATTGTAAAAGACTCATTGGATTAGAGTGAACCACTTCATCAAAAGCCTTTTCGATGATTTCTACAGGAATCGCTTCTGGTGCTGGATTACCGATACCAAAGCTGATAAAACCTTCTACACCTACGCCACGTTCGAATACTTCACGAATAAAATTTGGACCTTTTAAGGTTACGCGTTCAGGAAGAGAAAAGCTCATACTATCGCCTCTTTCATATATACTAAATTGAATAACATTTAATTAATTAGAAATTGTTAAGCATTAGGATCATGCTCTTGTTCAGCATTTTTCTTATTGATGTAGTTCTTATATACTTTCCAAAGAATAAAGTATACAACCCCTGCAACAACTACGATGATTCCTAAGCGCCCCATATTCTCTTGGAAGTTTACAATATCTGTACCGATAGCTACTTCAAGAGCTGTTGATGGGAATTTACCGATCAAGTTTGCCAATATATAATCTCTAGGTTTGATTTTACTAATGGCCCCTAAGGCTGTAATAACGCCAGACGGGAAGTACGGTAAGGATCGTGCAAATAACATGACCACAAAACCGTTTTTACCCGAAAAATCATCTACTTTCATTAACACGGTACTTTTAGCAATCAACTTGTCCGCTGTATCACGTAAGAAGTAACGCATAATGTAAAAACTGATGACCACACCAATCGTTTCAGCAAGCCAAGAGATAATAATCCCAGGCCACATACCAAATACCAAGCCATTAGCTGTAGATATAAAGATCGATGGTAAAAAGCCTACGGCATTAACAAAAATATCGAGGACCATACTCACCACCATGGCCATAGGACCAAAGCTTTGAATATACTCCGCTACCTCCTCCATAGAGCCACTCGTTGCCAAGTGCCACATAGTCGGATAAAACGTAGGATCTACTATATTTATGACAATTAATAAAACAATGAAACCAATACCTGCTATTAACTGTACCCAACCTTCACCAGAAGGTTTTAAATTTCTTTTACTCATATATACCTCGTATTAAAAAGACTAGCTTCATTATATCACGTATTCTATAGAACAGTTATAACTAGTTACATTTCTTTAATTTTAATCTGAATAGCAATTTTAATACTCTATTTATCTAATTTCTACCAGTTAAAACTATTGTTTTTAGAGCATAAACATTCTATTTCCTAAGGTATTACCAGTTAAAATATATATAATTTCAATAGCATAATAATTAATTTTAGATGTATAATACTAGTATAATGAGAATATTCTTAGTGAAAGAAGGTATAATATGGTATCAGCAGGTCAAACAGCTACAGCAACAGTTATAGTAACTGAATCTAATATTGCAAAAACAATGAAGTCTGGTTCTTTAGAGGTCTTTGCTACACCAGCGATGTGTGCACTTATGGAGGAAGCTGCACAAGCTGCAGTACAGCCATATTTAGAGGACGGTGAAGGCACAGTAGGTATCTCCCTATCTATTACTCATGAGGCCCCTACGCCTTTAGGCGCAACAGTAACAGCAAAAGCTACTGTAAGTGCTGTAGAAGGTCGTAAAATAACATTCGATATTGAAGCCTCTGATGGTGTTGGTATTATTGGTCGTGGCACACATGAACGATTTGTTATTAACAACGAAAAATTTATGGCTAAGGTGCATAGTAGAGCAAAATCTAACTAATAGTCTACTATTTTACTAATAGGTTTATTGCTAATATCTTATTTACTTTATTAAAATAATAAAATACAAAAAATGGCATCTATCAAATGATAGATGCCGTTTCTATTTACATATTAGTTTCTATTTACATATTAAATTATATAATCTACTAAAGGATTAGCAAATTTTAACTACCCAGCCTTCAGGAGCTTCGATTTCACCATGTTGAATGCCAAGTAATGTGTCATATAATTTTTTAGTGATAGGACCCATATCATCCATGCCAGCAGGTACATTAATAGTACCTTCTGGAGTATCGATTTGGCCTACTGGAGAAATAACAGCCGCTGTACCACAAAGACCAATTTCAGCAAAATCTTTTAATTCATCTTTACGAACAGGACGATTTTCTACAGTCATACCAAGGTAGTGTTCTGCTACATACATCAAAGAACGACGTGTAATAGATGGCAATATACTATCAGATTTAGGTGTAACTAATTTACCATCTTTAGTAATGAAGATGAAGTTAGCACCACCAGTTTCTTCTACATGTGTACGAGTAGCCGCATCAAGATACATATTTTCTGCATAGCCTTTGTTATGAGCATCAGTGATAGCATACAAACTCATAGCATAGTTCAAGCCAGCTTTAATATGCCCAGTACCATGAGGAGCTGCACGATCAAAATCAGTGATACGAATTTTGATTGGTTTAGCACCACCTTTGAAGTAAGGGCCTACTGGTGTTGTAAACACACGGAATTGATATTCATCAGCAGGTTTTACACCGATAACGGAGTTTGTACCCATCATGTAAGGGCGAATATAAAGGCTTGCACCATGACCATATGGAGGAACAAAGTCTTTATTTGCTTTTACAACTTCTTTTACAGCTTCGAGGAAACGATCTTCAGGTAATGTAGGCATTACAAGGCGTTCACAGGATTGATTCAAACGTTCTGCATTCAAATCTGGACGGAAGCATACGATATGACCATCTTTTGTGTAGTATGCTTTCAACCCTTCAAAGACAGTTTGAGCGTATTGGAATACTCCAGCACATTCATTAAGGACAACGTTAGCATCAGTAATTAAACCACCTTCGTCCCATTTACCATCTTTATATGTAGTCAAATAACGGTATTCGGTTTCTACATAACCAAAACCGAGATTATCCCAATCAATATTCTTGCTCATAACAATAACCTCCATTTATATTGATATACACTTAATCTTATCACTATCATCTTGTATTTTCAATAGATTCTATAGAGATGATAAATTATATATACAGATATAGTATCTATTAAGATATATCATCTATACATAGGTAACATATTAATAGATATGTATATTATCAAATAGGCCACCAGCTATACTATCATTGAATATAAAAATTGTTTCTTTACAGTATAGCTGCCGCCCTATTTATATTATAATAATTTCAGATATACATTATCCTATTTTACTAGGAGGTCCCTATTATGAACGAAAATAAACATTTTTTAATTCCTAATCCTAAAAGTATCATTTGTATTGGCCTTAACTACGCTGATCATATTGCTGAAACTAGTCTAGCTACACATGATTTTCCAGAAATCTTTATGAAAACATTAAATGCTCTTGCAGGTAATCATGATACAATTACCATTGAAGACGAAACTTTCCATTACGATTATGAAGGAGAATTAGTTATCATCATCGGTAAATCTGGTAAAAACATATCTCCTGAAAAGGCAATGGAACATATCTTAGGCTATACCATTGGCAATGACGTATCTGCCCGTACATTACAATTTAGAGGCTCTCAATGGATTCTTGGCAAATCGCTTGATCACTTTGCTCCTATTGGTCCTAATATTGTATCTCCTGATGATTTTGACTTTGAAGGTGCTACTATTACGACAGCAGTAAATGGTGAAATACGTCAACAAGCAAAGCTAGAACAAATGATTTTTAAGCCTTATAACATTATTGCCTTCTTATCAACATATATGACACTCCAAGAAGGTGACATTATCTTTACAGGTACGCCTAGTGGTGTAGTATTAGGTAAAAATGAAAGTAAGTATTCTTGGTTAAAACCAGGAGATATTGTTACAGTTTCCATAAGCGGTATTGGTACCTTAGAAAACAAATTTATTTAAAATAAGTACATTGTTAAAGTATTGTATTTGCTCATATTCTAATTATTACGATATCTATTTACATTACAACTAAATATATCTAAACACAAAAAAGAGATTACTTCTATGTATGTCTAACTATACATAGAAGTAATCTCTTTTATTATTATCTATATTTTATATTTACTATTACTTTATTTATGCTCCAACTCTAGGTCTAGCATATATTTCTTACGTTCAATGCCCCCTGCATATCCTGTTAACTGGCCATTACTACCAATAACACGGTGACAAGGAACGATGATAGAAATTGGATTATGCCCTACAGCCCCCCCTACGGCTTGAGCAGAGAATTTCTCTTTACCTTGTTGCTGTGCAATCTGTTTACCAATATCTCCATATGTTGTAGTTTCACCATAAGGAATTGTTTGTAATATAGACCATACGGATTTACGGAACTCAGTACCTTCTAACTGGATAGGAGGTGTAATAAAGGGCTTTTTACCATTAAAGTATTGATTTAGCCACATAATTGTTACTTCAAATGGACCTGTTAGTTGCTCTATATACTCCGCATCATCATAACTAGGTGCATGAGCTTCATCAATAAAAAATAAATCTGTTAGGTATGATAATGTACCAAGCATAACCATAGTTCCTAATGGGCTTTCATAGGTGTATTTATAATTCATAGTACATTAACTCCTTCTTAAGATAACAAATCATTCAATACCTTTTGTATGTCATTATTAAATGATACAGCATTTTTATGAATTTCAAAAGGAGTATGTTAGTTATCCCAATAGTTTGTTGTAGATGTCATAATCTATATCCTTATATACATTAAATACCACTTGTATTTTGCTATTAGTTTCTTTTAAATAAGTACGCACCGTATCAATAGCAATTCGGGCCGCCAATTCATTAGGAAATCTAAACTCACCTGTAGAAATGCAGCAAAATGCAATGGACTTCAAACTATAAGCATTAGCTAGCTCCAAGCAAGATCTATAGCACGATGACAGTTGTTCTTTTTCTAAGTCTGTAACAGTATCATAAACAATAGGCCCTACCGTATGGATAACATGACTGGCAGGTAAATTAAAACCATAGGTCATACGAGCTACACCCGTCTTTTCAGGCATTTCCATATACTCAGTCATTCTAGCACATTCCATACGAAGCTCTATACCAGCAAAGGTATGGATTTCATTATCGATACACTTATGATTTGGAGCAAAACATCCAAGTAATTGATTATTGGCTGCATTTACAATAGCATCCACAGATAATCGAGTGATATCTCCTTGCCACAAATAAATCTGAGGCTCTCGTTCTTCCATATCATTAATTGTGACAATGCCCTTTTCATGGGCTAATGTATTTAAATATTCATCCTCTATCTTCATCCATTCAGTGGGCATGGCTCCTGCAGGACGAATATTACATAGTGCTCTAAATAGAGTAAATTGTTCTTCTTCATTTACTGGAATATCTATATGTTCGTTATATTTCTCTTTATATTCAGCTACTAATCCCTCTAAAAGATAGTGCAATCGTTCTTGCTGTGTCATGTATAACTCCTAAATAGAATTAACTAAATTATAAACCTATTATATAGTAAAAAACTGCTAGCACATAATATGCTAGCAGTAACTTTACTGATTAGTATTATATCAAAGACTAAGGTCTAACAAAAGCTTGACCACCATGGTTTACGAGGATATCCCCATCTAATACTTTAGTAGTAACCCCTTGTAGACTACCTTGGATTTGGCTCATCATAAAGCGATAGCCTGGACTATTCAAGTGTTTAGTAAGGGCTTCCTGATCGCTATAGATCTGAATGACGTACCAGCGATTTTTTGCGTTTCTTTCACGAAGCACATAACCAGCCTTATAACCCGCATCATCCCGAACGGCACGTTCCATATCAAGTTGATATTGTCGTTGTACCGTATCGATTTCATTGCTATCAACAGTAAACTCAGTTAAGGTAACTACTGCCTTACCATCATTTACGATAGATAATGCATCTTTCTTTTCAAATAAAAGTACAGACTGTACATCGTACATCTTACGATTCGTTAATTTAGAACCGACTTCATTAACAAAAGCTTGATAATGATCAGATTTGCGATGCGCTTCAATAGCAGCTAAATCTTTATAGATTTCAACTACATAAGACTCAGCTGGATTTCCCTTTACATGGGCTACATTCATAGATAATGTATTAGGCTCTTTCTCCATAGATGCTGTCAGATTAGCTACACCTGCACTATTATAAGTTCCTTGTAGCTCTACAGGTACTTCGAAACGATACATACCTACAATAGGTGCTGTATCTACAGATTGATCTCGCTCCATAACAAGAGCTGCAAAAGATGTGCTTACACCTAATACGGCAATAACAGATGTAACTATCATACGTTTTAATAATGTTCTATTCATAGATCTTCCTAAACTGCTCCTAAAACACTTCAAAATTACAATGTAATATATTCTACTATTGTACCATGCTCTTCAATAAGTTTAACTAGTTCTTTGCCTTGAAGCCACACAGTCGCATCATTTTGGTTCGGATGAATGCCGATTAAATTGTTTTCGTAGTCCGCATCAATATAATAATGTACTTTATGCTCTTCATCATGGAGCAAGCAAAATGGAGATACATGACCTGGTTTAATCTTCAATATATCCCATAGTTCTTCTTCGGAACCAAAGGAAATTTTTTAAGTTTGTGATCTTTACGAAATTGTTTTAAATCTACACGCTTTGATCCACGAACGGTAATTAAATAGTAATGCTCCCGCTTATGGTCTCTAATAAATAAATTCTTCGCATCCCACTCAGGATATGGTAACTGCACATTTGGCTTATCGTCCATACTAAATAATGGTGCGTGATCTGTAATTTCAAAATCGATATGATGGTCACGCAAACAATCATATACGCCTTGTTTATCTAACATGTAATACCTCTAATATATCGTTTCTACTTGGTGAAAGTTACTACATAATAAAATCGATTAACATAGTGAAAGTACCAGTTGTACCGGTTACATCGATTATATCTTGTTAAATATAGCCAAACTTATTCTGGAACTTTATAGGTACCATCAAATACAAATAATTCAGGATGTTCATGTACAAATGCATCTTCAAAGATTCCATCATATTCATATACTACATCATCTTTTCCATCTAGAAACTCAAAGAACTCTGGATTATCCTCAGATTTTTGTAATAAGTGCCACCGCTCCGCTCTATCAAATGGTACAGTACCGCCAAAGAAATCTAGTACTGATTGAAAATTATCTGCCAACGCTTTCATATTGAATAGACGCAACCCCGCTAAAGCATCTTCCCATACAATACCTGTAGAGTTATAGAAAAACTGGTGATGACCACCATTATTGACCTCAGCAAAATACCAACATATTGCATTAAGATATCGTTGCTCTAATGTAAACTCTTTAGATGTTTCTATATAATCATCATAAGAGCCATAAATATTTATGGTCCAATACGCAGGTTCATTAATAGTCCACATATCGTCAGTTTCTTTAATCTCTTCAACAGTTATAGTCCGATGCTGAGATACACCTATCCTATTCTTCTGTTTTTCGGCTACGTATTTACTATAAGCAGAACACAATTCTGGGTAATCAGACTCACACCTTTCAAAATCCATCTGCATATAACACATATCAATAAGCTCAAAGAAATATTCTTTTATATTATTTCGATTCTCACTAACAGCTAGTCGTATACCATTATCTACAAGTGATAGCATATGTTGCATATTATCAGATGTATATGCTTCATTATTATTCGAAGCAATAAATCCGTAAGAGTAAGCACAACGATAATGCCAAACAGCATCTCTATACTCTTCATCTATAGAGTTTAATACCTTAATAGCTTCTTCCGGTTTATCATGATTGTTATACACTCTACCAAGCTCACCTAATAAAGGTACAGATAGATTCTCGATGCCTACACCAGTTAATGCCTCAATAATCATCTCCTCTTGTCCTATATCATTAAGATCTTTAATAGTTTGCAATTGCGCCTCTTCAGAAAAAGATAAAAAACGTTCAACACTTAACGACATACAATACGCATCCCTTCATCCCAGTTAATATGTATATGAAATCATTCTAAAGTAGTAATATTAACCAACACACAAAACAATAAACTTTAATTAATAATGATTGATTTATATGATGGATTATTTACTTAGCTGCCACAACATACATAAAAAACAGGAATACCATCTTCATTATCGATGAGGCCATGTCCCTCGCACTCATGTCCCTCGTATTCTATGCCTTCATAGAATACATGATCGCCTAATTCTTTATTAGCCATTAAATTTTGTAACTTAAAGGTAAGTTCTTCTCCCGTAAAATATTTACCATTATCAGCAATAATATAGGCCATGATTTCTACTTGCCACATGTTATCTTCTTTTTCTTCTTCTAGTAACTCTTCATCGTTTAAACGTTCATTATTATGGAGCTGATTTTCACTTTCGATCCATGCTTCATAAGTCACTAAAATTTCAGGCTCTTCTAATAGCGCTAATGCACTTTCCTTAGCACCATACTCAGCATACTCCTCTAATATTTGATAAAACTCTTTAGAAAAATTCTCTTTACTATATGATTTTTTATTGAATACCCAATGCACTGCACTATAAGAAGGATAGTTATCCTCTGATATTTCAAGTTGCTCTGCGTCAAGTTCATTAATTTCAGTATTTTGTCTCTTATTAACGAACGTTCTAATCGTTTCAAAAATCATAGGATAATCCTTTTCATACTCACTTGGCTTTATAAAAGATAAAATATATGCTACCACTTCACAACACCAGCTCAGTTGTTTTTCTAAGTGTGCTTCTTTTGTCTTTTTCATAGCAGTTTCAATTAACTGTAAAGCTTGCTGAACATGTTCAGAATGATAGCTTTCACCATGTGCTAAAGAGGCATGCGCATAACCCTTACGATAATACCAAGACCAATCACGGTAAGACTCATCAATACGTTCAAATAACTCAACAGCTTCTGCTGCACGGTCATTATTGTTGTAGATACGTCCTAAGGTACTTAACAATATAGGAGATAAATTATCGATACCTATATTAGTTAAAAGCTCCATAGCACGATCAATATCTAGATCCTCTTGTTCATTAATAAGTTTTACCTTATCCTCATCACTTAACGCTTGAAACTCTTCATCCGTAATGTCTTCTATGCTTATATATAATTGCTTAATAAAATCCCCAAAACTATCTGCTAAAAGAGTGATAGAGTAATCCCCTTCTTGGTCTACTCGGACTACCTTAGGCTCACCTGTAGGACCACACTCACGATAATCGAGAAAAATCATATCGTGACCGCCAGAAATCGTATCCGCCACCACGACACCAATAGGAGGATATTCCCATTTAGAAATCCAAAATTCGTTGCCAAATTCTCCAAAGATAGAGTTCTTTTTATCTCTATCAATGCCATATATACCTGTCACATATACACACTCACCATCATTATTAATAAAGCAGTTCTTATTCAATACACCGCCATTATGATGCTTAAGTAATTCAATATATGTTGCAGGTAATGTATAGCCTAGCTCAGTTTCAGCATCCTTAATATCCTTATCGGTAACAGGTTTACCTATATAGGATTCAAATGCATAATCAACATCGTTCCAAAATCCGGTCCAATCAAAGTCTTTTAGATTACTCATAATACTCTCTCCTAGTTATATAGATTATTTCAACCAAATGGTTTCTCCTCAGTGGAATATTCTTTAATTAAATCTTTTACCCTGCGTCGTATCAAAATGGTATCAACAATATAGGAAAAAATGATATAAGGAGATACATTTATGATCGCTATAGGGGCTAACATAACTACTAATCGCAATAGGTCAAGGGAATATGCATACCATTCAAAATCAATGGTACTTAAAATTGGCTTCACATAATCTATTACGCTTACTTCCCATTGCATTAAGGGATTTAATTCTTCACTAGTTCCTAATAGCCAAACGAAACTTACAGCAAAGATCAAACAATATAATATGCCAACAGGAATTAATACCTTCGCTCTCTTTTTTAATAAATCACGGCAAATCTCATGTTCTTCCTCTGGTGTTACATCATATACCATGTTGCATTGAATCTGAATCCGTCTAAATCGATAGCGAATATACTTATACAAAAAATTATTCGGTGTATATAGCATAGTAGTCTCCGCATATATTTCAAAATGACTAAATCATTAAGAATATATCATCCATCTATAGCAAAGTAGTGTAAATCTTTAAATTCATCATCCCAAAATGTAAAGGAAAAGATGTGCGTATCATCAAAGGTTTGCTCACAATAGGTCACAGCATCTCGATCTGGTTCAATAATAGGTATACCTATCCGTGTTTTCACTTCATCAATAGTTACATCGCCATACCAATCTCTAATTTCGTTATGAATGAAAGTAACAATAGAATCTATATTCTTATGATAATTAGTTGCTAATAATTTAGCAGTTTCTACATTAGCATCCGTTGGAACCTCATCCCAGCAAAATTGTATTCCTTCATAAGACAAGGTGTATTGTCTTAACTGTTCATCATATCTTACATGATTAGTCATTTTCAGAATCCTTTACATAGCTTTCCATCTTAGGTCTTAAATCTAGCACTATTTCCCAACTATCTAATGCTGGCATCTTATTATGTACAATAAAATCCTCTATTATCTTTAATACCTCTTGGGGACCTTGCTCATTCTTACCATATATAATAGCGCCTCGGTCACCATTATTAGTTACACTAATTTCTATATGTAATAAATCAGTATCTTCATCACTACAAACTTGTAGAAAGTTATATAGTTTATTATCTATGGAGATTGCCTTTGATGGAGAGATAACTACAAAGTCTTGCTCTTGATCCTCAATAGCATACAAATTTTGTTCAACTTCATTCAGTGTAATACCTTCATATGTATAGGTGCCTACATCAATGGACCAATCCGTATATGTTTTCTCAAAGTCAGCTGTCATATGTATCCTACTCTCCTTAACTACATATTAAAATTACCTTATTTTAAAATAAACTTTCTAATTGACCTGACATATCCGCCATAAATTCATCAAATTTACAAAGTTCTCGTAACTCTTGATGTTCTATATCATAACAACCAATCTTTTTATTTTTAGGATCCCATACAATTTGCCAATCGTTATACTCTCCTAGTTCTTTAGATAAACGCAATAAATTACGACGCCCTACTTTAAAGGGAATCGTATCAATAAGTGGGAAGAACTCTATAGATATAAAATCGGAGTCTGGTAATTCAAAGTAAAGTTGATTGCCCTCTAAAAAATTCACTAATGCTTTTGGTAATTTAAATGGCTTTAATTGATCCATTTTATTTTGTATATCATGGAACTCAGCAGGCTCTAAAGATTTAAAATACTCGGCCATTTCCATATCGCCTTTTTCAATGGCAATGCTATAGGGACGCATACCATCCTTTTCCGTAATAGTCACGTCAGCACCATGTTCTACCAAGTATTTACACATCTTTAAGTCTACATACCGAGCCGCAACGCACAATGGAGTCGGCTTAAAGGGATATACAGAATCAGGCTTGTTGTAGTTAATATCTACACCATTATTAATAAAGAAATCTAGAACCTCATAATTTCTATCTGTAATGGCATTTCTGAAAGCTTTACCGCCATATTTCTGCACACTATGGCCTAAGTCATGAATAATTTGTAGGTTCTCATATTTCTTGCCATATAAAGCAGCTTGAAAGGCATCTACTTTCACACGATTTAAAGCATGAACATTGGCACCATGCTCTACAACATAGTCTATAATCTCTTTATTACCATACCGTACAGCTAATAAGAAACTTGGATTTTCCTCATCATCAAGATCAGCGCCATGCTCTACTAACCATTGAACACTTGGCAAACAACACATGACTAAAGCTAATTCTAAGGGTGTATGCTCACTATACTCACCAATTTCTATAGGTTGATTAATATCCCAACCATCTGCTAATGCATTTTTTAAAGCACTAATATTTCCTGTTACAATATCTGTTACTATATGAGGTACAGATTCAAAAGTACCTAAGTCGTTTAACTGTATCATGTCTCTCTCCCATGAACTATATTTTTAAAATGATTATCACTAATTACATTATATTACATTTATAAGTATGAGTGTATAGTAAAAGCCCTTCGCATAAGAGAAGGGCTTAACTATTACTTATCTATTTCAAGTCCATTGATAAAAGCAAACTTAACCATATCAGCTCCATAAAACTCTCCTTCATCTAATAGGATACTTTCCTTCGGCAAGTCTTTCAAATGATTATAAAAGCCAATATATTTACTTCTTAACTTATCTTTTTCAATTATCTTATTAAAATACTGCTGAGCCTTAGCTTTCCCACCAAAGTGATAAATATAATACAGTAAATTATGATCAACTATATCTCCATCTATAAACTTTTCAATATTACTTTCTGTATCTTCAAAATCATCAAATATTGGTATGATATGTTCCTCAAGTAATTTGCTAACTTCATCTACAGTATACTGATAGCTTGCTCCTGCTAATTGCCACCACTGCCAAGCTTTTCTATTTAATAAACTTCCAAGTTCTCCGCCATAAACAAATCCATTATGATAATTAGCCTTCTTCATATCTTTTGAATAAATAAAAATATGTGGAACAAATTCTATACTACACGCATAATTATTTCTATTGGCCTGAAAGTATATCTCAAAAGTAAGGTCTTTATTTTTAGATGATTTCTTTAACTTCTGACCTTTACTAACTACCTTAAAATCAGAGAATTTACTTGCAATCTCTTGCCAAGCTTTTTCACATAATTCTCTAGGTTTCATGATTATAAAAGTACTCCCCCCATATTATACGGTTGATTATTTTATAGATTTCCCTCAACTACTATAACAGATGTATGTTGAAGTGCGTCCGTTATCCAAGCAATAAATGTGTTTAAAAACTCTTACTCTTCTTTACTAAAGTTTATAAGATCAACTTCAATATTATGAATTATTTTAATCCAGTAATCTTTCTTAATCCAATTATCAAAGCATACATCAAATCTATCTCTTTCAGTATTATATGATGCATCTATAATAGGATACACTTAATTAAAATAAGGAACTAAGATATCAAAATCAGGACAATAAACCCGTAATGGATTTCTATAATAATGCCAATCCTTCATACTGGCTTGCTCTACGCTCCCAATACCTATAAAAGGATCATATCAATCTTTCTCTCCCCTATATCCAGCATAATTTTATCTGTAAAAAATAGAGTTTATTTTTTTATACCATACACCATATCCCCACTATTCCAAATATACATAATGGCGGATACTGGAGATTTTTCATCGACCCAAAGCCAGCCTGTATATGTAGTTGTATTGGCAAAATAGCCTTCAGTAATTATTTCAAATTCTGAGTCTACATACTCATTTATAAAATCTTGTAAACAAAGAGACTTTCCATAAAAGCGACCTTCACCCAAGGTTTTGTTAAATATTAGTACCTTACACAAATCCACATCACAGTTGTTAAAACATATTTCTCCTGAGAATGCTTTTTCTTCACCATCTAACAATTGATACATTTCTTCAACTGTTAACGTTAATGTTTTATTATGAATTTTGATTCTATTTACTTTACTACCATAAAGACTGTAAAGGATATTACTATGTCTATCATGTATAAAATCCATATTATTCCTCACAATATTAAATCTAAAATTGTAATTTAAATAAATTCTAGGTTTTTCTATTTTAAATTTGATTATATGGGCATCCTTTCACTCTTGGTGAGCAAAGCAACAGCTTCAGCAGTAGGCTGTTCCCAATCATTCTTCACTTCGCTCGAATTCTTGGACATACCTGCCATGGGCGGTGCTATCACTCACTGCGTCACTTTGTTTCTAGGGATCAAAGCCACCGCCTCAACGTGGATTGAGTGAACACCAAGTATATCAAGTAGTTGCGTTTGTATGTGGGAATATATCCACATACTTTTTAACGATAGCATAAGGTTATCGTTAAAAAATATTACCCAGACAAACTGAGAGTTGTTATTTAGTTTATAATCGTATTGTTTTATTAGCTATATCTTCTACAAACCTCTTATCGTGTTCCACAAATACAAGTGTAGGTTTTGTTTCTTTTATAATTTCCTCAATCTGTATCCTTGATATTACATCTATATAATTTAATGGTTCGTCCCAAACAAAGATATGAGCCGGCTTTGATAAACTTACAGCAATTAAAACTTTCTTTTTTTGTCCATCGCTATAGTTTTTCATATCCATTTCAAATAATTCTCTTGCAAAATCTAATTTCCTAAGAATTGTTTTGCACAATGTTTCATCAACACCTTGCTTATGAATATACTCATTTAGGTGGCCTGTTAAATTTGATGTATCTTGGGGAATATATGATATTTTTAAATTACTTACTAATTTTACATCACCTACGTACTCGTGATTTAGACCCAATAAAATTTTAATTAAGGTTGATTTTCCGCTACCATTACCCCCATATATAGCCACTATATCTCCCTGTTTTATATCAAAACTTACATCGCTTAATATCTGTCTTTCTCCATAATATAATAATAAATTTCTAACCAATATTAGAGGATTTTTGTGGTGATGTAATGGATGCAATAATAGACTTTCCTTTGTTTCAATATCTTTTAGTAAATTTTGTTTTCTTCTATTGCCTTATTTTGTCTATTCTCCAAATTCTTAGATTTTTTCATCATCTTGGCTGACTGATGACCTATATGTCCCTTATCCGGCTTTACACCTGATACTTTTACACCGTTTTTGGTATTTTCAATTTTATAAGACCAGTTTTTACTTTGTCTTGCAGCTTCTTTTAATCGTTTAATATCTTTTCTTAATTTCTCGTTTTCATTAATTTCAAATTGATTTTTCATCAATTTGTTTTCATGACATGATGTAAAATTTCCTGATTGAACATCAATAGAGTTTCTGTTAATCGAAATAACATGATTGATACAGCCATCTAAAAAATCTCTATCATGAGATATAAGTAAAAAACCTTTTTTATTTTTCAGATATTCACTTACAATTTTTCTCCCGTCCATATCTAAACGGTTTGTTGGTTCATCTATAAGTAAAAAACCATCTTCTCTTGTAAATAAAATAGCTAAAAGGATTTTTGTTTGTTCTCCTTTAGAAAGCGTTTCAAATCCTCTATAAACAAGGTTCTCATCTACATTTAACAAATTAAGTTCTCTAAATAATCTCCATTCTTTCTCATCCGATATTAGTTCTTTATATAACTCAATTCCTAATTTGAAGTATCACTTAAATTGGGTGGGAATTTAATAAAATCAACATCCTTACTTATTTTACCTTGATAAGTTTCTTAATTTAAAAGTAACTTAAATAGAGTTGATTTACTTATTCCATTTCTTCCTATCAATCCTATTTTCCAATTTGTATCAAATGAAAATGATACATTTTCAAATACAGGTTTTACATAACCATAATATGAGAAATTGAGGTTTTCAATTTTAATTGTAGACATAAAAATCCCCCCTCAAATTCAAATTTGATTATTTCTTTAGTTTTGGTACAGGTAAATCATCATACATTGAATTAAATAAGCCATTTAAAAATTCTTTGTTGTCAACATCATCAACCAATAGCATTTCCTTTGCTCCATCATATGGTAACTCATACTTTACATTTGGCATATATGCTATTGCGGATTTAACAGGTTTCACTAAATATCCGCAAATGCGTTTTAGAAAAAGAAATATATCAAGTAGATTTAGAGCCTTTTCGAGATTTACAAGGATTACTTTCCAACACTACAAACAACATCAATCAGATTGCAAAGAGAGTAAATTCGACAGGTATAATCTACAAAGAGGACATCAGCGATATAAAGAAAGAGATTGAACAATTCTCAAAAGAACTATGGCAAATTCATTCTCTGCTCCTTAACAAGACTTCAGGAGGTGATTAGTTTTTATGGCTATTACAAAAATACACCCTATAAAATCAACCCTTAATCTTACCATTGACTACATCGTAAATGGAGAAGAAACAGATGAACAAATCTTGGTAAGTACACATAAATGTCATCAAGAAACTGCTCATACACAATTTTTAAGAACACGAAATGATGCAGGAACAAAAGGAACTGTTCTTGCAAGACATCTTATTCAATCCTCTTTACCGGGAGAATCTACGCCTGAAATTGCACACCAGATTGGTATGAAACTGTGTAAAAAGATATTAAAAAATGAGTATGAATTTGTCTTATCTACTCACATAGATAAGGGGCATATTCATAACCACATCATCTTTAACAATGTAAATATGGTTACCGGCAAATGCTATCAGTCCAATAAGAAAAATTATCATAAAATCAGATATCAAAGTGATAAACTGTGCAAAGAAAACAACTTATCTGTCATTGATGAGTTTTACGAAAGCTATAAGAAAAATATAAAATTAACGGTAAGTCTTGGTATGAAAACTAACAGGCAAAGCGTGGTATTTCTTGGAAAAGCAGACTTCAATTTGACATTGACAGAATGATAAAGCAATCTCATGATTGGGATGAATTTCTAAAGAAGATGGCTGATCTTGGCTATGAAATTAAGTATGGCAAACACATTGCTTTTAAGCCGAAAGATAAGCCGAGATTTACAAAAGCAAAACAATCGGAGAAGATTATACCGAAGAAAGATTAAAAGTGTCTATTAAAACCCCTGCTGTCAAAAAACGCATTGGAAATGTCATTGATATGAATACCAATGCAACGGTAAAGGAGAGCAAAGGCTACAAATATTGGGCAACCAAACATAATCTTAATACAATGGCAGAATCCGTTATCTTTATCAGAAAACATGGCATTAAATTCGTTAAGCAGCTTGATGATTATATCAGGAAAGCAGCCGATGAAAAGCAAGATTTACAGGATAAAGTCAAGGCTATTGACAAGGAAATACAGATGCTTTCTACCACTATGAAGAAAGTTCATACCGTTAAAAAATACATGACATGCTACAAGGAATATAAGGCTGATCCATCTGACAAGGCATTTTTTGAAGAGTACAAAGCTCAGATTACCCTATATGAAAATGCTCTTTCAGAGCTTAAAAATCCTATTCTAAGCTCCCAAATTCAAAAGATATTTTAGCTGAGCTTGATAAATTACAAAAAAAAAGAATACCCTTATGCAAGAGTATTCTTCCTCAAAATCTGCTATGGACGAGCTTTACAAGATACGAAAAAATTACGGAATTTATATGGGTAAGGAGATTGAGAGATAATTAATTTCTTACCCATTTTTAATGCTCTTTTATAAATTAATATTGATGTTTTCTGATATTTTGATATTATTGTGCCAAAAATTATATTCATCGAGTTTATGTGTAATACCATTATAAACATTACAAGTATTAGTTGGATCTTTAATTGTGATGATTAAACAAAATTCTTGACTTAATTCCCTATTCTCGATAGCTGCCCTATCTTCAATACTACTTCTATAAGTGTTATCTATAGTTAAATACCATTTTTTATCGGCAGTTGTATATTTCAATTTGTTCCCGTCTGTTAACTCAGATGTATCCACTGCATATTTTTTTACTGGATAATATTTGTCTCCATACTGAATTAACATTCTTTCTTTCAACGCAAACTCTTTCGATGATTCTCTCATTTTGACCTTGCTATATAATGAACCCACCAATATATTTTGAGCCCCACTCCTTCCAATCGGATTTAGTATACAATTCTTACTTGTATCTCTAGGTACCTTTTCATCATAAGAACCAAACCTCACATCTATATTCGATTGACAATATTCGAACCCTTGAGTTGGATCTAAAATAGGATCATATACAAGTGTTACAATGGCCTGAAAATTAAAGAACTCATCCTTTACCAAGCATTCTGGCATAGGAAAGTCTTTAATATCTATAAATCTTCCTTTTGGCAGAACATCACGCAGTATTAAAGTTGTTTCATTTGGAGTATTATATAATATGTTATGAACGGTATCAGGTAATCCAAAACCAAGATATTTAGTTCTTTCAAATTCTGGTATTTCAGTATTATTAGGATAATTAGCTGAATGAATTATTAAGCTTTTCAATAACAACGGGTCAAATTCTTCATCCATTTCATTTAATAATCCCGCAGCTAAAGCAGCTACTCTAGGGGTGGAAAAGCTAGTGCCTGCTTGTTCTGCAATCTCTCCATTTTTAGAAAATGATTTTACTCCCCCTTGAATAATCTCTCCTTGTGAATTAACTCCAGCATTACCGCCTAAATGAACAATATCAGGCTTTATTATATATGCAGGACCTGGACCTCTTCTCGAAAATGGCGATAAGTTATATGGCTCAGATATCCAACCATCCTCTTTTTTATCTGCAATAGATCCAACCACCAATGATCTAACGGAATCAGCTCCTTCGTGTAATTTGCCAACAGCACCTCCTCTAGCAAAATTAGTACAATTTCCAGCTGATTTACATATTAGGACATTATATTCGTCTTGAATATCATCCAATGCAATAGCAAAATCACTAAATTTTTGTTCAGATATTTCTCGAACAATACTTATTGATAAATTCCATATTTTTATTTCTTTATGGTTATTTTTTATAACCTCTCTAATGTTTTCTATTAATTCATCTTCTTCTATTCTTTCCTTTTGAGTATCTGGAAAAATCGCAGCGTCAAAGACTCTTATATTTTTAGCCCCGACAACTTCTTCTCCTTGAAACTCATCCCCATATGTAATAACACCCGCAACAAATGTTCCATGACTTTCCGATATTAATTCATTTGGATATGGGGAATTTCTATTTCCATAAATCCATGACTTTAATGGGGCTATCCCACATATTCCATTATCTAAAACACCGACAATCTCACTTTTTTTATCAACATCATATTCTTTTACTTTAATTTCATCTTTTTTATTCAAAACATCTAAATTAATTGATACATATGGCATAGGAACAAATTCTTCTGCTAAGTCAAATAATGTGCTATTTACGAGCTGATCCACTTGCAAATTTGATATATTGCATAGTTTATATATTATCAGTGATTTCGTATAATTTGTTTTTGCGAATTCTACATGTTCATTTCTCAAAAGCATCTCAAATTTTGCTTTATGACTTGTGTTAATAGAAAACTCGTTGAAGTTAAAAAGTTTCACTTTATAGTTAGAGACGCCTTCCGTTTTATATACAGTAGGCTTATATTTAATGATATTGTCAATACCCGAAATACCATATGCATTATTTTTAACATCGGTTATTTTTTCTTTAATTTTAGCTCCATCTTTTTGAGAATCTACACGAACAATTAAAGTATTTTCATCTGAAACTCCAATAACATTATTCTTATTAGTAAAAAATATATTCTCGATTTTCTTTCTATGGCTTTTAGCATGAGCATCTTTATTTAATTTTGCTTCAATTATAACTGGTATGTTTCTGTCTTCCCAATCTTCTTCTAACGCATCAAAAATCATTCGAGACAATTCAGCAGATTTTTCATTTAACTCACTACCACTTAGAACAAATTTAGGAAGTTCTTTTTTACCTCCACCTTCTACTCTTTGTTTATCTTCTTCACGTTTAGCAAAAAATTTAATTGGCAACTTCTCTTTCATTATTATTCACCCCTTAACTTTTTAGAAACCATCTGTATTCTTCTCAGTGGAAATCCACAACTTTGCAATTTTCTATGAGTCATTCCTCCTTGAATTAAAAATTCAAGGAACTCTATGTCACTAATTATTGAATGATTTTTGAACAAAAATGCTTCTCTTAAAATATCAAATAATGTAATCTCATTTTTTTCATTTATTACGGAACTTCTCATAGAATTATTCATTATAGTGTTAATATCAGAATGACTTAATCCTATTAACGAACTTGATATATTCTCAATTTTCTTATCTGAAATATCAAATTTAAATTTTGATGTATTGATACATGTATGAATCAAACTATTAATTTCAAGTTCTGTTGGTTTACTAACACTCAAAACTCTATTAAATCTACGCCAAATAGCGGGATCAAGTAATTCATGATGATTTGTAGCTGCAATTATAATACTATCTTTGCTAAAAATATCTATATTTTGAATAAGGCTATTTACAACTCTTTTTAATTCTCCCGTCTCATTTTTATCATCTCTTATTTTAGCGATTACATCAAATTCATCTAAAAACAAGATACATTCTTGCCTTGAAGCAAAATCAAATATTTTCCTAATATTTTTTGCTGTACTTCCCAACAAAGATGAAATCATTCCATCCAACCTTGCAGTTACTAATGGAAGTCCAGTCTCCATAGATATATATTGTGCCATTGAGGTTTTACCACATCCAGGCGGACCATAGAGAAGCAATGTACAAGGTTCATCTATTCCAGCTTTTAATAATTTATCTCTATTTTCATAACCTTTTATAAACTCCTTGATTTTGTTGTCAATTTCATTATTCAAAATTAATTTGTCTCTATCAATAATTGGATAACAAATATCCACCATGTCCATTCTGCTTTCACCATCAACAGGCTTAGAAGATAATGAATCTAAGGACAATATTCCTCCTCTTTTTTTTGATAATAAATTATTTATTTTTCGTGATAATGCTAAGTCACCATTATTTTCTAAATTTTTAGCCAATATTTTAGAATAATTAAAGACTTTTTCCTTGTCTCCGGATAACGCACCTTCAATTATTTTGGAAATTTCAGTATACATTCAATGCACCTCCTATTTTATTTATTATACATCAAATCGCATTACTTTTCAATTTTTTGTTATCAAATCCATATTTTTTGTTATTATTTTTTAATTATTGTTATCATAAAATCATAACCACCGGTAGAACGGATGGTTTGCTCTGACCCTATAAGGGTCTTTCTCTAGTGGTAGCCCTCTATAGAGACTTTGAATGTTCTGACAACCACTCTATTGCCACTGGCTGCCCCCTACTCGGGGGCTTTTATTTTGCCTATTTTACCGGCTCCACCGTAAACGGGTCAGTATATTCTTTAAAGTTTAATGTATCTTGTGCTATATCTTCTTGTAGTTGATTGCGAATATACTCTTTTATCGCTCCTTCGTATCTTCCCACTGTCTCAACATAATATCCTCTACACCAGAAATATCTATTTCCATACTTATATTTTAAATTTGCGTGTTTATCGAATATCATGAAGCTACTTTTGCTTTTTAAATATCCCATAAAACTTGATACACTTAAATGTGGTGGAATAGTTACTAGCATATGAATATGATCCGGACAGTATTCTGCCTCTATAATCTCTACATTTTTTCTATTACATAAATCTCTTAAAATTTTACCTACATAAGCTTTTATCCGACCATAAATTATTTGTCTTCTATACTTTGGTACAAAAACAATATGATATTTACATCTCCATTTACTATGTGATAAGCTTTTTACGTCATTCATTGACAGTGAACCTCCTATATTAAAATGTTGTGGTTGCCAGACCAACTTCATTTTATCACTAGGAGGTTCTTTCCTTTTCTCTAAGAATTTTTACTGACCCCCATTTTAACTGGGAGTTTAGTCATGCCTATTCGGCGTACAAAACAAAATGGATGCCCCCTGTAAAATACAGGGAAGCATCCATGTGTTTAGGCTAGTAAATAATATGTGTCCAGGAAATTGGGTACATATCACCATGCGAAGGGCTTCTCTATTATTTGTCTATTTCGAGTCCATTGATAAAAGCAAACTTAATCATATCAGCTCCATAAAACCCTCCTTCATCTAATAAGATACTTTCCTTCGGCAAGTCTTTCAAATGATTATAAAAGCCAATATATTTACTTCTTAACTTATCTTTTTCAATTATCTTATTAAAATACTGCTGAGCCTTAGCTTTCCCACCAAAGTGATAAATATAATACAGTAAATTATGATCAACTATATCTCCATCTATAAACTTTTCAATATTACTTTCTGTATCTTCAAAATCATCAAATATTGGTATGATATGTTCCTCAAGTAATTTGCTAACTTCATCTACAGTATACTGATAGCTTGCTCCTGCTAATTGCCACCACTGCCAAGCTTTTCTATTTAATAAACTTCCAAGTTCTCCGCCATAAACAAATCCATTATGATAATTAGCCTTCTTCATATCTTTTGAATAAATAAAAATATGTGGAACAAATTCTATACTACACGCATAATTATTTCTATTAGCCTGAAAACGGATTTCAAATGTAAGATCTTTATTTTTAGAGATTTTCTTTAACTTCTGACCTTTGCCGGTCACCTTAAAATCTGGAAAATGACTCGCTATATCCTGCCACGCTTTTTCACATACTTCTCTAGGCTTCAATGTCATACTAATACTCCTTAAATATCTTATAATTTGTTTATTTTAATTATATTACATCTACTAGTATGATTGTATAGTAAAAGCCCTTCGCATAAGCGAAGAGCTAATCTATTATTTCTCTTGTACTTGTTTACCACTCATATGTTCAATAGTAATTTCAAACATCTGTGTTGCTCTCCCATTACGAGCAATTTGTTCATCAGCTAAAGTTTCATCAGGATAATACTTCATAGCAAATTCTTTTAATCGCTCTATAGATTCGGGTCCAGCCTCTAATAAACGACACCGCCCAAACACAACTACACTTTGTACATACGGTGCCCAGGATTCAGATTCATCAATACGCTCATTACCATATACAGTAAAACATACCTTATCTGAAGTTTTCAATGCATCTACTTTATGACCCGCTTTAGCTCCATGAAAGTAAATCTTCTGCCCTACACAATCGTAAAAGTAATTAATAGGAATAGCATACGGATAGCCCTCATCACCATTCATAGCAATAATTCCACGACGATTAGATTGTAATAAAGCTTCTACAGCACTATGGTCTATTTCATTTATCTTCTTGCGAACTGGTTTAAACATATATATCTCCTAATTTTTCTTACTAATTGTATTTACAAGATACATGAAAGTACCACTATTAGTATCATCAACTTTAGAATACTCTTTCCAATTTATTGGATACATACCCGTTAATACTATAGGTGCCTCCATTCCACGCATTGTTCCTTTTCCTGTATTAGTGGCCCAATTCATGTATCCAGTTTTAATAGAACCATCCTCAATAGAGAATTCACCATATGTACAATTTACTTTTGTCGGAGGCTTTAGATAAGACATCTCACTAGTTATCTTAATAGCATAACCTTCAATAAATTTATTACTCTTATCCCTGAATTCCTCTATACGCATTATATCTTTTAAATAGTTATAACAACCTTGATCCTTAGCGCCTTGCTCCTTCAACACATACACTTCCCCATTTATAGTTTTAATGCATTTTTTTGTTGTATATTTAAGCTCAATAGGAATCCATTTACCATCTAATATAACAAGAATATCAAGATGTAAGCTAGGATTAAAATCAGGAACAAATTCTAATCGAATTTCACATTTCGGGTATTTCTTTTTTATGAGCCAAGCTAAACTGAATTGAAAGTCTGCTTCAGAATGAAATATTGGTCGCCAAATACTCAATTGGTGCATTATCTCATAAATATCTAAGATTAATCCCATAACACATACCTCATCGAATACAATACAGCTATTTATTCTAATTATATTACATTTATAAGTATGAGTGTACAGTAAAAGCCCTTTGCATAATCGAAGGGCTTTTAGTCTAGACAACAAAATATCATTATTGATTATTTTAATATCCACGATATTCATGTAATAAGTAAGATAATTTATTATTCAACTCTATAAAATTTATCAAATAATGCTCATCTATATAAAATTGTTGATTGGTAATTCTATCTTTTGTAGCTAAAATTTGCTCATTTTTAGATGAAGTGATTCTAAAACTATGAATGATACGATTGCGCTTATAAATAATATCTGAAAATAACTTAGCTATTTCTCCACCAGCATTTTTCGTAATTGTTTGAGCAATAGGCGATTTAAGTTGGCCTGATTCTTTATCAATCAAGTCATACCAAGAATAATCACTATCTGTATTAATAATGTTCTCTATAATAAAACCATTATTAGAGATAAATACTGAAATAGCCATCCCCAACAAGTAAACATACTCATCCTTAGGTAAAGATATCCTAGTAAGTGATCGAAGCTCCATTTTCTTACTCCTTTAAAAGATACGGCTTATATTATTTATCCACAAAAAGAAATAATCTCATAATAGTTTATAAAATATCAATTTAAAATAGATATTTGTCTATCACTATATATTCTTGTTTCAAAGTAACCATAGCCTAAATTTGAAGGTTTCCAATCTCCAGCAACTATAATAAATTTATCTTGATTTTCAAATACCATATTTCTTATTTTTTTATAAAGGTTTATATCAGAAATAGATAATATAAAATGATAATTAGGATTTGCTACAGGGGCTACTAAATAAATCTCATTTTTATCATTATCGTAAAAGCGACCTTTTACACATGACTCAATTATTTTAAAGCCAAAAACACCTTTAGGATACCAGTATGTAGTTCTATCATCTAAAATCATTCTTCCAATCTTCTCATTTCCATATGAGTAATTAGGAGGAAACTGTTTACACATTGAATATATCTGTTTTATTGTTCTTAGTGTATGATTAGCATGTTCACCTAAAGTAGAGCTTTTAGACTCACTCTTTATAGTTTTCGAGTTATTCTTAATTAAAAGATCTTGTATTGCATTTTCAAAAGAAAAATTTGACTGATTAAATTTATTGTCATCAAAAACGACTGAGCTATTTGCATAAGGACAATTAGCAATATGTTTATACGCAGATTTAGTTGCTCTAAAATATGCTTTCCGAGAGCCATCAACAGCACATATAAATAATTTACTATTACATAGCGGATTTGGACAATAAAAAAACTTATCCCTATTTTCTTCAAGAGCCTCACTTGCTAGTATTATCTCTCGTCTTTCTTTATCTCTATATGCATGGTTAGCCAAAGAATCATCTCCATTTATAATTAACCAACTTACTAACTCCCATTATTATATTCCCTATAAAATTTTCTATAACTGAATTTCTTCCTCGGCCTTATATAGCCAATACTAATACTTACTGCGTCACTTCGTTCCTAGTAAGCAAAGCCACGGCCTCAACGTGAGCGGTCATTGGGAACATATCTACAGGTTGAACTTCTTGTAGTTCATAGCCGTAGTGTGTAAGGATTTCAATGTCTCGCGCCATAGTTGCAGGGTTACAGGATACGTAGACAATACGTTTTGGTTCCATTCCCGCTGCAGAGGTCAGAACTTCTTCTTTACAGCCCGCGCGGATTGGGTCGAATACGATTACGTCTGGTCGCACACCAGCTTTATAGAGTTTTGGCATTTCCACGGCCGCGTCTGCTACAATAAACTCCGTATTATCATAGCCATTGCGACGTGCGTTTTCACGAGCATTAATAATGGCTGGTTCTACGATTTCAATACCGATAACATGTTTTGCCTTATGGGCCAAAAACAGTGAAATAGTACCTGTTCCACAGTACGCATCGATAACAGTTTCCTCCCCTTTTAGGTTCGCATATTTTAGTGCTTGATCGTAAAGGACTGTAGTTTGTTCTGGATTAACTTGGAAAAAAGAGTGAGGTGATAAAGTAAACCGCAAGTCTTTAATATGGTCTGTAATAGTCCCATCTCCATAAAGGATGCGATTTTTAGGTCCAAGAATAACATTTGTACGCTTACCATTCACGTTATGAACGATTGTTTCCACTTGAGGCACACGTTCAGTCAGGTTTTTAATCCACTTTTCTTGATGCGATAAGTTATCTGTTGCGGTTACAAGAATAATCATCCATCCAGATTGCCCAATACGTCCAATGATATGACGCAACACCCCTTTTCCTGTATGTTCATCATAGGGCTCAACATCAAGTTCTTTAGCAATTTGATAACATGCTTGAGCAATGATATTGTTGCCTTCATCTTGTATGGGACAATTCGTGCCTTGCACGATATCGTGAGAGCCCATGGCATAGAATCCCATTAGAATATCACCTTTAGTACCACCTACAGGCATTTGCATCTTATTACGATAAGCCCAAGGCTCTTTAGGTCCCAATGTAGGTTTAACTAGATCTGGGTTTTGATGCCCAATGCGTTCTATAACATCTTTTACCTTTTGTGTTTTTAGTGAAAGCTGCCCTTCATAGGTAATATGTTGTAATTGGCAACCACCACAGAATCCGTAAAGATCACAACTAGCATCGATCCGATTCGGTGCCATAGTAACGATTTTCAAGAGTCTACCTGTAGCATACGTCTTTTTCACCATAGTAATAGATACTTTCACCGTTTCCCCAGGTAAGGCAAAGGGAACAAATACTGTAAAGTCCTCTACGCGACCTACCCCTTCGCCACTACTGCCAATACCGTGAATGGTAACTAATACTTCCTCCCCAAGTTTAACAGGAGCATTCAACATAGCTTGTTGTTTTTTAGATATAGAAGTGCTGGTATTATGTTGTCCATTATAATGATTGGAATTCTGTTGCCCATTAGAGCGATTTTTATTCTGTTGTTTAACTTTAAATTTATTCTTACGAGATGTACGACTTGTACCGTTCATTACGAGTCTCTTTTCTTCCAAATTTTAATCATGCCAGTTACGATAAGTACGAAGAATACAGTGCCAAATTTCACGAGTAATTCTTCACCTTGAATATATGGCATAAGAAGTGGGTCTTCCACAATCATTTCACCAGCAACCCAACCTAATAACGCACCACCAGCCCAAAGAATGACAGGAAACTTATTGATGATACGAGCAAATAGTGTAGAGCAGAATACAATGATGGGAACAGTGATTAACATACCAACAATAACGAGCTCTAAATGTCCTTTAGCGGCACCAACTACGCCAATTACATTATCGATACTCATCATCGCATCAGCTACAATGATTGTCCAAATAGCTCCCATTAAGGAATTCTTAGCTTCAATATGTGCATCTTCATCTCCACCTTTTAAGAGTTGAATGGCAATCCATACAAGTACAAGGCCACCACCTAAGTGAATAAGAGGAATTAAAGTAAGTGCTTCTACTAAAAGAGTGGCAAATACAAGGCGCATTCCAATAGCCCCCACTGTACCCCAGATAACAGCTTTCTTTTGTAATTCTGGTGCCAATTTACCCGCTGCCATACCAATAACAACGGCATTATCTCCTGCCAATAAAATATCGATCAAAATAATTTTACTAATCGTTATCCACGTTGCAGCTTCTAAAAATTCCATTCTATACTTACCTCAATTCACTCAGCTGATTCTATAACTATCCCTTAACTATACCACAAATTCTCTATTTTCTCATCTAAAAGAAAGCTCTTAGACTACCACTGTTATTCTTAAGATTAGCCTATAAAGTTCTTTATAATGACTATACTTTTACAAAAAAATATCTCTCCTCCTATGACTAGAAGAAGAGATATATTACATTATTTTTTAAGTTTCTTTACTAACAAAGATGCCCCTATTACGAGGATAACAGCTCCGACTTTGATGAGTAATGCATACGGTTCTACGGTATGTGAAATTAATTTATCTTCCACACTCATCGCTGCACCTACCCAGGCAAGGATACCGCCACCAACGTAAAGGATGATTGGAAAGCGTTGGATAACTTTTACAAATAAAGTACTACCATAAATGATAATAGGTACTGTAATAAGCATACCGACAGCAACTAATGTCATATTGCCACTAGCGGCACCAACTACACCAATAACATTATCAATACCCATAATTCCATCTGCAATAACAATGGTCATGATAGCAGCGCGCAAGTTATCTTTAGCCTCGATATTGTGCTCGCCGTCATCATCAACAACAAGCTTGTAACCGATCCATAAAAGAAGGATACCACCAACTAAACGAAGAGCAGGAATATTGTTCAAGGCCTCTACAAATAGGAATGCCATAACAAGACGTAAAATAATAGCGCCAGCTGTGCCCCAGAAAATCGCCTTCTTCTGTAAATGTGCGGGTAGGTTGCGAGCCGCCATACCAATAACGATGGCATTATCACCAGCTAATAAAATATCAATAACGATGATTTGAAGCATCGCTAATAAGCCTTGTACAGTTAAGATGTCCAATGTATCCTCCTTAGAATAAAATAATAGTATATATATTATAATCGATATAGTAAAGTAGTGTAAAATTCAATTATCAACATATATATACGTTTTTATCATAATTCTATCTTATTAAATAAGATAGTTTATATAAGGTCATTTCTCCCCTTACATAATCACAATATGGGCTCTATTTTTTTATAAATTTAATTCCTTTTTCCCTTAGGTTTTGGCTATTAAATTGAGCTACTTTATGGTATGGTATAGTATATCGTTACTAGGGAGGTTAGTATGTATCAAACATATTCTATACTGCAAAAATTATGGTTGTTTATAAAACTATTTACTCCAATGTGCATCACTCAATTTTCCCTGATTGGGGCGACCTTTATCGCCATCTTTTTAACGGGGCAATATAGTACGACTGATTTAGCTGGTGTTGCTACGGGATATAATTTGTGGCTCCTCTTCTATATCTTTGCACAAGGTACATTAATGGGTATCACACCAATTATTTCTCAACTATTAGGAGCTAAGAAAACAGATGATATTCCAATAATCTTTCATCAAGGCCTTTTCATCGGTACAGGACTAGCATTTTTAATTTTACTAATCGGTATATTCGGCTTACGCCCTTTATTGACATATTTAAATCTTGAGCCGGCTGCCACCGAGGTATGTATTAGTTATCTGAAAGCCTTTGCACTTGGTTTATTCCCATTACTCTGGGTAAATACCTTGCGTAACACTGTCGATTCTCACGGATTAACGCATTACTCCATGGCCATCGTCTTTACAAGCTTTGTGATTAACGTATTCTTAAATTATGCACTCATCTTTGGTCATTACGGTTTTCCTGAAATTGGTGGTGTTGGTGCTGGCTACGGTATTGCTGGTGCCTGTTGGACAAACTTAGTTCTATTTAGCTTAGTCATTCTATTGCATCCTGAGTTAAAAGGCTATCGCATCTATAAAGATTTCCATAGCCCGAATTTTCACTATATCCGTGAACAATTACAAGTTGGTATTCCCATAGGTTTTTCTATCTTTTTTGAAGCTAGTATCTTTAGCATTGCTGGGCTCTTAATGGTTCACTTTGGATCTGCTGTAGTAGCAGCTCATCAATCTGTCATTTCTTTTACTAATGTATTCTACTGCTTACCATTAAGTATCGCCATGTCCTCTACCATTGCCGTTGCTTATGAACTCGGTGCAGGACGAAAAAAGGAAGCCATCCAGTACTCTTATATTTCTCGTGTATTAGCTATCATTATAGCTGTTCTTATATGCGCCTTTACGTTCACCCATATGGATAATATTGCTGATCTATTCACCAACGATGATGAAGTATATGAGCTTATTTATCACTTCCTCGGATATGGCGTATTCTTTGCTGCCATCGATGCCATAGGTACTCCATTACAAGGTATTCTAAGAGCCTATAAGGATGTAAAAATAGTGCTTTACATCTCGCTCATATCCTATTGGGGCGTATGTTTCCCAACAGCTTATACCCTTGCTAAAAATCCTAATTATGGACCATTTGGCGTATGGATTGGTTTGTTGGCTAGCGTAGTAGTTGCGGGTATATTATTTACACTTCGCACATACTACATACAACATTACAAACCTAGAACTATTGTAAAATAAAAAAATCACCTATTGATTACGCTCAAGTGTAAGTAATCAATAGGTGATTTTTTTATTTTAGAGCCTCTTGTTTCTCTACTTTGGACATACGGAAAAAATTATATAGCGTTTCTGCCGTCTTATAATTCATAGATTCTACATTTGCAAGTTCATCAATAGATGCCTCTTTCATTGCCTCTAAACTATTAAAGTGAGCCCATAAGGCCTTACGGCGTTTAGGACCGATGCCTTCAATATGATCTAGAATAGATTCAAGATTTCGCTTACCGCGCAACTTACGGTGATAGGTAATAGCAAAGCGATGCGCTTCATCACGAATTTGTTGAAGTAATTGAAGCTCCGGCGTGTGATGACTCAAAATGATACTTTCAGATTGTCCCTCTACAAAGACCTCTTCAATACGCTTAGCCAAGGAGATAACTGGCACATCTGTAACACCAACAGCACGGATTAACGGCAAAGCCGCATTGAGCTGACCTTTACCACCATCGATGATAATAAGATCTGGCATAGGCCAGTCTGTTTCATTACCGTAACGACGTTCCATAATTTCAGCCATCGATTTAAAATCATCAGGTTTACCTTGTGTGGTTTTCAGTTTAAAGCGGCGATATTCCTTCTTCGCAGGCTTGCCACCTTCAAAGACAACCATGGACGCCACGGTTTCAGAGCCTTGTGTATGGGAGATATCGAAACATTCCATGCGTTCCGGTAAACGTGGTAAGTCGAGAATCTCGGCTAGCTTCTTAATCGCCCCGCCAGTCTTATCAATTTGGTGCTGCCACTGACGACGACGTTCTTCAAGGAAAGTTTCTGCATTTTCATGAGCCATCTTAATCATATCTATCTTATAGCCACGTTGTGGCACAGATACATCTACATGTTGACCTTTGAGCTGTGTAAACCATTCCGTTAATAAGTCCCTATCTGTACTCTCCATAGGTAGTAACAACTCTTTAGGAATAAAGTTTGTATCTCCATAGTATTGCTTGATAAAGTCTGTCATAATGGTATCTGAACTATCCCCATCATGTTGCACAAAGTAATTCTCACGGCCTAATAGTCGGCCACCACGGATGAATAATAACTGTACACAGGCCATCGAGGTATCCACTGCAATACCTAACACGTCTAAGTCGCCACGCTGTGTAACCATACGCTGTTTTTCTTGGATTTTTTCTATACTAGTTAGCTGATCTCGATAACGTGCTGCATCTTCAAAGCGTAAGTCTTCTGCAGCAAGCTCCATCTTCTCTTTAATTTCCTTCAGCAAAGGGATAGGCTTACCTTCAAAGAGTTCTATGATTTCATCAATATACTTTCGATAATCCGATACGGAAATCTTGTTAAAGCACGGTGCTTCACAGTAATGCATATGATATTGCAAACATGGTCGCTCCACCTTCATAGACTTACAGGTACGCAATGGATAGTACTGTCGTATTAATTTCAGTACCACATGAACAGATGTGACATCTGTAAAAGGGCCAAAGTACTTGGCTCCATCACGCTCTAGGCGACGCGTCATATATACTCGAGGATAGTCCTCTTGCACAGAGACTTTTACATATGGGTATGTCTTATCATCACGAAGTCTAATATTATATTTAGGTTCATGTTCTTTAATTAAGGTATTCTCTAAAATGAGCGCTTCCATTTCCGTCTTGGTTTGAATGACTTCCACATCGACGGCACGCTTCATCATAGCCGTAACCTTTGGTGCGCGGTTCGCATCGTTACGTACATAGGAACGCACACGATTTCGCAAGTTAATAGCCTTACCTACATAAATAATTCGGTTATATTGATCACGCCACAAATATACGCCTGGTGTAGTTGGCAAATGTCTGACCTTTTCCAGTAATTCTTCAGACGGCATATTTCCTCCTTTCCTTGTAGATTACAAGAGAATAGATTACACACTTCTTTAAGTATTGACCTTTATAAGTTGAAGGATGTAGTCTATTCTCTTTATGATTTTTCTTTTATGGAAACTTAAATATATGTACTATTTTATTTCTTATGCTTCGCTGCTTTCATAAATTTCTTAGTCTGTTCCAATACAGGACCTAAGAATTTGCCGGTATAGCTTTCTTTCACCTTAACAATTTCCTCAGGCGTACCAGTTGCCACAATAGTGCCACCGCGATTACCACCTTCAGGACCAAGATCAATAATGTAATCAGCCATCTTAATAACATCTAAATTATGTTCGATAACGACAACTGTATCTCCGCCCTCTACAAGTTGTTGCAATACATGTAACAACTTACGAATATCTTCAGCATGAAGACCTGTAGTAGGCTCATCGAGGATGTATAGCGTTTTACCGGTGCTACGACGCGCTAGTTCTGTAGCTAATTTAACCCGTTGAGCCTCACCACCAGATAATGTAGTAGCCGCCTGACCTAAACGGATATACCCAAGGCCAACCTCTTGAAGAGTAACCATCTTACGATTGATCTTAGGAATCGCACTAAAAAATTCTACAGCATCATCAACTGTCATATCTAATACATCAGCAATAGATTTTCCTTTATATTTAACCTCCAAGGTTTCACGATTATATCGCGCTCCTTTGCAGACTTCACAAGGCACGTATACATCTGGAAGGAAATGCATTTCAATCTTGATAATACCATCACCACGACAAGCCTCACATCGACCGCCTTTTACGTTAAAGCTAAAACGACCTTGTTTATAACCGCGCATCTTAGCTTCTGGCGTTTGACTATATAGTTCACGAATTGCATCAAATACACCTGTATATGTAGCTGGATTGGAACGAGGTGTACGTCCAATAGGGCTTTGATCAATATTGATGATTTTATCAATATGTTCAATGCCTCGAATCTCTTTATGAGCTCCTACCTTATGATAAGAACGATACAACTGATTGGCTAATCCTTTATAAAGGATTTCATTGATTAAGGTAGACTTACCAGAACCACTGACCCCCGTAACGACAGTGAATATTCCTATCGGAAATTTTACATTAATATTTTGTAAGTTATTTTCCTTCGCACCGCGAATCTCAATACAATTCTTACCTGGTTTACGTCGCTCTTCTGGTAGCGCAATAAATTTACGACCACTCAAGTATTGTCCAGTGATAGAGTCTTCTACGTTCATCACTTCCTCTACCGTACCAGACGCAATGATTTGACCCCCATGCTCACCAGCACCTGGACCAATATCTACTAAATAATCGGCAGCACGCATCGTATCTTCATCATGCTCTACAACGAGCAAGGTATTACCTAAGTCACGTAACCCTTTTAATGTATCGATGAGTCGATCATTATCGCGTTGATGTAAACCGATAGATGGCTCATCTAGGATATATAATACACCTACTAAGCCAGAGCCGATCTGTGTAGCCAACCGAATACGCTGTGCTTCACCACCAGATAATGTGCCTGCACTACGGTTCATTGTTAGGTAATCGAGACCTACATTATTAAGGAAACCTAAACGAGCATTGATTTCCTTTAAAATTTGAGCACCAATCACTTGTTCACGTTCAGTTAGCTGTAGATTACCAAAGAAATCGAGTGCTTCTTTAATAGTTAACTGCGTTACTTCGTTGATATTCTTATCCCCTATAGTAATAGCTAATACTTCAGGTTTAAGACGAGCCCCATGACATGTAGTACACGGCTTAATAGACATAAACTTTTCAAATTCTTCACGCATAGAATCGGTAGATGCTTCACTATGACGGCGTTTTACCATCGGCAAAATGCCTTCATATTCAGTGAAGAATTCCTTTACTTCACCACGCATATTTTCATAGGTAAAACTTACCTTATCCGTCGTACCGTACATTACCTTTTTTTGTAATGCTTTCGGCAATTCATCATAGGTGGAGTCTAAGGAATATCCATTAGCTTTTAATAGGCCTTCTACTTGACGCATAAACCAAGCATTAGGATTGGAGCTCAATGCTTGCACACAACCATCGGCAAAGCTAATGGATCCATCTGGAATAACGCGCTCCTCATCAACCTCCATAGTAGAACCAATCCCTAAACAGGATGGGCACGCACCAAACGGACTGTTGAAGGAGAACATACGCGGTTCAATCTTAGGTAACGAAATATGACAATCCGGGCACGCAAAATGTTGGCTATACATGTGTTCAGGTCCATCTACCTCTTGAATCACAACGATGCCTTCCGCCCATTTTGATGCAGTCTCCATAGAGTCTGCTAAACGGGATTCAATGCCTTCTTTTACAACGAGGCGGTCCACAACAATATCGATAGAATGCTTCTTATTTTTCTCTAATACGATTTCTTCGTCCAAGGTACGCACTACACCGTCTACTCGAGCACGAACAAAACCTTCTTTACGAAGTTGTTCAAATACCGATTTATGTTCCCCTTTTTTACCTTGAATCATAGGGGCTAGCACTAAAACCTTTGTACCTTCGGGAAAGCTCATTACATCGTCGGTCATTTGTTGTATTGTTTGCTGGGTAATAGGCTTACCACACTCTGGACAGTGTGCATGACCCACGCGTGCAAATAACAGACGTAAATAGTCGTAAATCTCCGTTACGGTACCAACCGTAGAGCGAGGGTTGCGACTCGTTGTCTTTTGGTCGATAGAAATAGCTGGAGACAAACCTTCAATATAATCGACATCGGGTTTATCCATTTGTCCCAAAAATTGACGGGCATACGCAGACAGGGACTCAACATAGCGACGTTGCCCTTCTGCGTAAATCGTATCAAATGCTAGGGATGATTTACCAGAGCCACTGAGTCCAGTCAAGACGATAAACTGATCACGTGGCAAGGATATATCAATATTTTTTAGGTTATGCTGACGCGCACCTTTTACAATCAATTGGTCTTTCATTATCTTTCCTATTTAAAGAGATGATACCAAATGGCATCATCTCTCTGATTACTAACATGAAATAATATATGTATATTATCGCACATATAGTCTATATAATCTATGTGTTTTCTTACAATCTTTTAAAATTGTTTCTAAGATTTACCTTTTGGACCTATCCGCTTTCTAGATTTGGCAGAAATAGGCTTCTTCAACTTGCTATCTCCTGCACTATGCATATCGGACCATTGTTGACGTAATACGCCCAATTGATCCCGTAACTTAGCAGCGGTTTCAAATTCAAGCTGCTTGGCGGCGGCCTTCATTTGACGATCTAGCTCTTCAATCTTATTGTATAATTCTTCCGGTGTTATATCTGCCACTTTAGGTGCTGATATATCTTGAACATATGATTCGTGTCCATGGTCCATGCTCTCTGAGGATTTTTTTTGTTTTCCTTTTTTCGGTGAAAGTCCCTTTCCATCGGTTACCATATCTTCTTCGATTTTCGTTAATTCGATTAGCTCTTTTACATCTTTAGATACAGATTTAGGCGTAATATTATGTTCAATATTATAAGCCTCTTGCACGGCACGACGACGGTCGGTTTCATCGATAGCCCGTTGCATAGAACCTGTTACACGATCTGCGTACATGATAACATGACCATTCACATTACGAGCCGCACGACCTATAGTTTGAATCATAGCCGTATCAGAACGCAAGAAACCTTCTTTATCCGCATCTAAGATAGCAACCAAAGAAACCTCTGGCATATCGAGACCTTCACGAAGCAAGTTAATACCTACCAGTACATCAAATACACCAGCCCGCAAATCTCGAATGATTTCAGCTCGCTCAATAGTAACAATATCGGAATGAAGGTAACGAACTCTTACGCCCATTTCCTTCAAGAATTCTGTTAAATCCTCAGCCATTTTCTTCGTTAAAGTCGTAACGAGAACACGCTCATTCTTGGCAGCTCGCTTGTGAATTTCTCCAAGCAAGTCATCCATTTGCCCCTTAATAGGACGAATTTCGATTGATGGATCTAATAAGCCCGTAGGACGAATGATTTGCTCTGCAATATTCGTTTCTACTTCCATTTCGTATGGGCCAGGCGTTGCCGATACGTAAACAATTTGATTGATACGCTCTACAAATTCATCGAATTGAAGCGGTCTATTATCGAGTGCAGATGGAAGACGGAACCCGTATTCTATAAGAGATTCTTTACGGGCACGGTCACCATTGTACATAGCTCGAATTTGAGGCATCGTCACATGAGACTCGTCCACCATGATGAGGAAATCATCTGGAAAATAATCAATCAATGTAAACGGTGCTTCCCCAGCCTTGCGTTCAGACATATGACGTGAATAATTTTCGATACCCGAGCAATAGCCCATCTCTTGCATCATTTCTATATCATAACGCGTACGCTGTTCTAAGCGCTGAGCCTCCAATAGACGGTCAGCAGCTTTTAACTTCGCTAACTGCTCATCTAGTTCGGCTTCAATACGCTCTACGGCAATATTCATCTTCTCTTTCGTCGTCACATAGTGAGATGCCGGATAGACAGCAACGTGCTTTCGTTCCGCAATAACTTCACCCGTCAAGGAATCTACCTCTACGAGGCGGTCGATTTCATCACCAAAGAGCTCCACACGAATGGCTCTTTCACTATAAGCGGCAGGGAAAATATCAATCGTATCCCCTTGTACACGGAAAGTGCCGCGAATAAAGTTCATATCATTTCTCGTATATTGAATATCTACGAGTTTAGATAAGATTTCATCGCGCGACTTCGTTTGACCTAAGCGCAAAGACAATACGAGATCAGAATAGTCCTCAGGGTCACCTAAGCCATAAATACAGCTAACAGAGGCAACGATAATGACATCGCGGCGCTCAAAGAGGCTCATCGTAGCACTATGTCGCAGTTTATCAATTTCATCATTAATAGACGCATCCTTCTCGATATAGGTATCACTAGAAGGAATATAGGCCTCCGGTTGATAAAAATCGTAGTAAGATACAAAGTATTCTACCGCATTATTAGGGAAGAAGCTTTTAAACTCACTACATAATTGAGCAGCCAAGGTTTTATTGTGAGCAATGATTAAGGTCGGCTTTTGAACGGCCTCAATAACCTTGGCCATTGTAAAGGTCTTACCAGTACCAGTGGCACCGAGTAGAACTTGGGCCCATTCACCGCGTTCAATACCTTCTGTTAAAGATTGAATCGCGGTAGGTTGGTCACCTGTAGGCGCAAAGGGCGCCTCCACTTTAAATGGTTGGCCCCCCTCGTAATTATATGTACTATGCTTCATTACTGTTCATCCTGATGTTTACGGATGGCCTTCATCTCTTCATCCGTCAAACGACGACCTACATTTTCCGCTTGATTCAACGTATCCTCACCTTCTAAGACTTCGATGAGCATAGCAATAGAAAAGCGATCTAGTGTAGGTGTGGTCTTCTGGATTTCATCAGCCATCATCCAATCTGATTCAGTATAGTTATTAATACGTTCTGTAATTTCTTCCCAGTTTGAAAGTAGCAATCGTGTAATGGGGCGATATAGTTCAATGCCAAAATACTCGATTAAACTAACAATTTTATTCATATTTTCTAGGCTAACATTACATTCATTTTTTTTATTTTCAGATTCTACATATTCAAGTAAGAATTCCCGGTTATATTTATTTGTCACCTTGAATCATTCCTTTATTAAATAGTGCATTAGCAAACTCTTTTGCATTAAATGGACGCAAGTCATCCATACCTTCGCCAACGCCAATCCAGCGTACGGGTACGCCTAGTTCCTCTTTAATAGAGATAACTACGCCGCCTTTTGCCGTACCATCTAGCTTAGTTACTACAATACCATTTACTGGTACAGCTTGACCAAATAATTTAGCTTGGCTTACTGCATTTTGACCCGTGGTACCATCTAAAACGAGCAATGTTTGATGCGGCGCACCTTCTACGTGGTTATTCGCTACGCGCCCCATCTTTTTAAGCTCTTCCATAAGGTTAACCTTAGTATGTAGACGACCAGCCGTATCTACGATAACAAGGTCTGCATTACGAGCTTTCGCAGCTTCCATTGCATCATATACAACGGCAGCAGGATCTGCACCTTCTTTATGTTTAACAATCGGTACACCAACGCGATCAGCCCAAATGGATAATTGGTCAGCTGCAGCGGCACGGAATGTATCACCTGCAGCAATGATAACCTTTTTACCTTCTTTAGTATAATAGTTAGCCAATTTAGCGATTGTCGTTGTTTTACCAACACCATTTACACCAACTACAAGGATGACCTCAGGATGGTGCAAAGTAATTTCATCTTCTTGATCGATGAGCATTTCCGTGATGCGGTCTTCCATAAACGGCATTACATCGCCTGTATGATTGATGATACCTTCTGTTACACCACGACGAATTTCTTTCATCAAGTATTCTGTCGTCTTAGGACCTAGATCACTAGTAAGCATAACTGCTTCTAAATCATCTAAAAAATCATCATCGATTTGCGCATAACCAATAACGATGCTTTCTACATTTTTTACAAAAGACTTACGAGTTTTCTCTAAACCGTCTTTAATTCTATCAAAGAATCCAAATGCCATTATGCTAGATCCTCCTTCACATCTTCAAATGCTACTGTTAATAATCGCGATACACCGCGTTCCACCATGGTTACCCCTTGTAGTACTTCGGCAGCTTCCATCGTCTTTTTACGGTGAGATACAACGATAAATTGTGTTTCTTTATTTATTCGATTTAAGTAAGAGCTAAATCGTTCAACATTGGCTTCGTCAAGCGCCGCGTCAACTTCGTCAAGCACACAGAACGGAGCCGGACGATAATCGAGGAATGAGAACAATAAAGCGATAACCGTAAGAGCACGCTCGCCACCCGATAAGAGTGTCAATTGTTGACGCTTTTTCCCTGGTGGTTGTATGTAGAAGTCGATACCACCCGTCAAAATATTATCTGGATCAGTAAGTACAATTTGCGCAGTACCGCCACCAAACAATTGGCTGAATACTTCTTGGAATCTACGGCCTACCACATCCAATACATCGTATAGCTGTGTACTCATCGCCTTATCCATTTCGGCAATAACCGCCTGTAATTGCGCCTTTGCCGTATCTAAATCAGCTAATTGTGTGCTTAAGAAATCATAGCGTTCTTTAGTCTCTTCGTATTCCTCAACGGCATTTGGATTGACTGGATCCAATTCGGCAATTTCGGCCATCAAACGAGCTTGCTCATCCTTCCAATCGTTAACAGAGCCTTCAATGCGAAGGGCTTGAGCATCTTCCAAAGTAAAGCCTAGCTCTTGTAATTCTTCTACAAAGCGCTCACAGTCCATGCGATGACGTGTAATTTTACCTTCCATATCAACAAGGCGACCTTGCACCACTTTATAGCGTTGATTCAATCGGTCTTGCTCACTTAGAATAGATTCCATTTCTTCGCGACCTGTAGATGTTTTATTATAGGCTTCATCACGAAGAGCACGTAATCGTTCAACCTCAGCCGTAGCAGAGGTCAACTCTTGTTCTGCAACTTCCTGAGCCAGAGGGATATCCTCTTCATAGCGTTGTGTAGTACTAACTAACAAATTACGAAGTGGTGTTAAACGCTCAATAATACTAGAAATAGACTGATTACGCTGTTCACGTTGTGATTCCCGTTCCTGAATGGTATGTCGCAAGGTATCACAAGTAAGGCGAGCTTCTGTAAAAGCTTCATACGCCTCTTGTTGCACCTTTTGCAACACGGTTAATCGACCCATCAACGCCCCTTGATTACCATCCATACCATGATCCTCTTGCAAGAAAGCTAATGCTATTTCTTGATCTTTCAAGTTAGCTGTTGTAGTAGCCAAATCAATATCAATTTGTACTAAACGTTGCTCTTCTTCATGGAGAACACGTTTCTTACGATCCAGCTGATTTTGTATATTTTGTACCTTTGTTTCACTAGCCACATAGAGTAAGTTCGTATGTTGATAGCTTTCATCAAGAGTCGCTTGATCCTTTTCAGTCTCTTCAACCCGTTTTTCAAGGCGTTCTAAGTTAGCTATTAAGGAGCGAATTTGTTCTTCAATTTGTACCAGTTCTTGTTCAAGACTAGCAGCCTCTTCCTTGCGGCTCAATACAGAAGCACGCTTACGTTTTGTGGCACCACCGGTTAGAGAACCACCAGGTTGAAATTGTTCACCTGTAAGAGTTACGATGCGCAATTGCTGATTGTATTTTTTCTGTAATCCAATGGCATCATCCATGGAAGACACTACCAAGGTGCGCCCCAATAAGTATTGGAAAATATGGGCGTATTTATTATCAAAGGAAATACAATCAACAGCAGTGCCTAATACACAGCTTTCATGTAAAGCCGGTGTATCATATGGTTTACCTTTAACAGAATCCATCGGCAAGAAGGTTACGCGACCACCTTGGATAGATTTCAAATAATTGACACCCTCCGCAGCAGCGCGAGCTGTAGTAGTTACAACGTGGTTAACACTACTGCCTAAGGCCGTTTCGATAGCCGTAGTATATTTCTCCTCTACCGTAAAGAGATCGCCAACAGCGCCCGTGATCTGTTCGCGCCAAGAACCTTTACCATTGAGGATGTTCTTTGTGCCTTCTAAGTAACCTTCGTGCTGATCCTCCCACTGTGCTAATAGTTCTAATCGACCTTTTGCACGTTGTTCTTGAGTGCGCAGCTTTTGTAATTCCTTACGCTCTTCACGCGCTTTCATAGCCGTATCCTTAGCATCATCAACGAGGGCTTGTCGTTGAGCAGATAAGGCATTAAACTTTTGACCTAGCGCTTCAAATTCAGAACGAGCGACTTGTAGTTCACTATCTACCTGTGCTATTTCAGATTCTAGAATAGCACATTGATTTTTACTTTCCACCTTGCGAGCTTCTAAGCTCCGAATACTAGCCTTAGCCGTTTCAATAGCACTCACAACTTCTAATTGACGTTTCTCAAAAGCCTCTCGATTAGATTGCAAGGATTGGAACTTAGCTTGTTCTGCCCTTACATCTTCAACAGCTTTTTTGTAACTTGCTTCTAATTCTCCTAAATTAGACTCTTTCTCTACTAATTGAGCACTTTCATCTTGAATCAATTGATTTAAGATGCGCAATTGTTGCTCCTCGCCTTTTTGCGTAGCCTCTAGCTCGCTAATGCGCATAGAAGTTTCATCTAATTCACGGCGCGCTGTTTTTAGTTGCTCTTCTAAAAGACGTAAATGACCAGCTAAGCGTTCTTCATCACGTTGCTTTTCAGTATACTGAGCCTCCCACAACTTAAGCTGTTCCTGCTCTTTTGACGAAGACGATTGCAATTCGTGACGACGAGCCTCTAATTTAGACAATTCAGTTTGAAGCTCAATCTCTTCATCTTTAAAGGCAATATTATCATTTTCAAAACGCGTCAAAAGACGATCAGAAGTCTTATAATTGTGAAAGCCTAATGCCCCATCATAATCGCGCTTTGCGCGGCTTAAAGTCATATATTTTTTAGTCTTTTCCGCTTTTTCAGACAAAGGTCCTAGTTGCTCTTCAATGGTAGCCATTACGTCCCGTACGCGCTCCATATTACGGTCTGTACTAGCAATACGACGTAAAGCATCTTCTTTATTAATTTTAAAGCGAGAAATCCCAGCTACATCTTCAAAGATAAGACGACGTTCTTCAGGTTTAGAATTTAAAATAGCATCAATTCGGTTCTGTCCAATAATAGCCATGGAATCTCTACCAAGACCGGTATCTGCTAGTAAAAGATGTATGTCCTTTAAACGACAAGATCGCTTATTGATGAGAAACTCACTTTCACCAGTACGATAGATACGGCGTGTTATAGCCACCTCAGCCATATCCAAATCTAATTGTTGGTCACTATTGTCAAATACAAGAGTAACCTCAGCAGCGCTCATAGGTTTGCGCTTTTCCGTACCAGAGAAAATGATATCCTCTGCTTTTTGACCGCGTAAATTGCGAACATTGGATTCCCCTAAAACCCATTTCATGGCATCCGTAATATTACTTTTACCGCTTCCGTTAGGACCAATAACGGCAGTCATTCCTGGTGAGAATTTTACAATCGTTTTATCCGCAAACGATTTAAAGCCCTTTAATTCCAACCGAAGTAATTGCATGACTGCCTCCTTTCTACCAACAACCCTAAATAATCATATCTTTTATTATAACACATATTGTAGGCCATCAATACAGCACCGAACAGTATTTCTCGTACTTTCTTCACACCAGCTTATACTATATTGTGGGTATAATTCAGCGAAATATAACACATTTCTATTTTTAAGCCCTCGCACCTTAGATGTTAAGCTTCTCGGATAAGAAATAACAATATTATGTTGTACTGCAATACCATTATTCCTAATATAATTTGTTCTATCATTATTAGTGTTATCTATACATCCACTATTATCAGCATTAATCCTACTTAATTTTAAGCTTCCATAAGGAGCATCTTCAATTAAACTAAAAGAATCATTACTTATTAAGTACTTATACTGAGATACATGTTCATCAATACAACGTTCAATTCGCTGCTTATACTGTTCATTCACAACAAGCTCCCCCATAGCTGGCTCATATGGACCGGCCACTAAGCTATTACCGGAATCTAATTCTTCTGTACTTTGTAAACCCGTACGAATGACTTCAATTCCATGCTGTTCAAACCAATCTTTTAAAAATGCACAATACTGTATAGCTAGCTCAGTACTTAGTGGTTCATATTCTCCAGCTCTATACTGGTCGGCTAGTTCTGTATTCTCAATAACTAGTACAGGGTAGATACGTATAAAATCAGGTTGCAATGCAGCTACCGTAATGGCCGTTTCTATTATGGTTTGCCAGGTCTCTCCTTTTAATCCTGGTAAAAGTTGAACTCCAACGGTCATATCACGCTGTTTTAATCGTGCAACAGCCTCTACTACCTCTTGTGCCGTGTGCCCCCTCTTAGCATCGACTAAAATACCATCATTCATAGACTGCACACCAAGTTCTACAGTTTTTACTCCATAAGACTGTAATAATGTAATCGCTTCATCACCTACAGCATCAGGTCTTGTAGAGCAACGTATGCCATCAATGATTCCCTGTTGAAGCATTTCATAGGCAGGCATTAATAATTTATGTTGTAAATCTTTAGGAATAGCCGTAAATGATCCCCCATAAAAGGCAACCTCCCAAAACTTCTCGCACCGTTTTGTGCCTACATAGTCTTTAATTGTTTGTTGTATATAATCTGAAGTTAGGTGACTAATACCAGATTGGCCCGTAATACGAGATTGATTACAAAATGTACACACATAGGAACAACCTACGTGAGGTATAAAAAAGGGAATCATACCAAATGGTTTCATAGACACCTCCTCTTCTTATGTAAAAATTATTACTCATCTACTATTATATAGATTATTACTCACATACTATTATACAAAAAAAAGCGCCATTCGGCGCTTTTCTATTTATCAGCCATCAACTTTTCTAAAGTCAATTGAGCCGCATGTTGTTCTGCAATTTTTTTACTTTTACCAGAGCCGGCCTCGTAAGTAACACCATTGATTTCAACCTCCATATGGAAGGTTTTAGCATGGTCGGGACCACTTTCACTGAGCAAATGATAAACAATATGTTTATCCCCATCTCTTTGCACATATTCTTGTAATAATGTCTTATAATCTTTGCCCCGCTTACCTTCTAAGGCTTGCATGATATAAGTAGTTAAATGTTTTAAAACGAAGACCATAGCCGTTTGATAATCTGTAGAAATATAAATAGCACCGATGAGAGACTCAAAGGTATCCGCTAATATAGAGTTTCGATCATTACCACCGGAAGCGTGTTCTCCATGACCGAGCAATAAATATTGTCCTAGTTTCAAAGAACGGCTCACAGATGCTAAAGAATCTTCACACACTGTAGCGGCCTTAATTTTCGTTAAATTACCTTCAGCCATATCTGGATATGTCTTAAATAGGTATTCCCCAATAATAAGATCCAAAACAGCATCGCCTAAAAACTCTAATCGCTGATTGTGATGAATATGCTTTGATTTATGTTCATTCGCATAAGAAGTATGTGTAAAAGCACAATCTATAATGGATATATCTGACACAGGTATGTCTAAACGAGCAACAAGCTCATGAAGAGATTCTTCACGAGCTTGTGTTATCTTACTCTTATGCGTTTCGATAGTAACCATTAAGCTTCATAACGGCGAATGCAAAGTGTACCGTTATGACCACCAAAACCGAAAGAGTTAGAAAGTGCACATTTTACTTGGAGTTCACGTGCACCTTCACGAACATAGTCCAGATCCAAACCTTCATCAGGATTGTCACAGTTAATTGTAGGGTGAACTTTACCAGTTTCAATCGCCATTGCCATTACGATAGTTTCAATAGCACCAGCAGCACCCAATAAGTGACCTGTCATGGATTTAGTAGAGTTAACAGCGATATTTTTAGCATGATCGCCGAACAATTCTTTAATAGCCAATGTTTCATTTTGGTCATTAAGGCCAGTAGATGTACCATGAGCATTGATGTAGTTAACGTCTTTAGGGTCGATACCTGCATCTTTAATTGCTAATTCCATACATTTACGAGCTTGAACACCACCTGGAGCTGGTGCAGTGATGTGGTAAGCATCACCATTACTACCATAACCCACAACTTCAGCATAGATATGTGCACCGCGTGCTTTTGCGTGTTCTAATTCTTCAAGAACTACGATACCAGAACCTTCACCCATTACGAAACCATCACGGTCACGGTCAAATGGACGGGACGCTTTTGTTGGCTCGTCATTGCGTGTAGACATAGCTTTCATAGCCGCAAAACCAGCTACAGCAGCCGGAGATACCGCAGCTTCAGTACCACCAGCAAACATCACATCAGCATCACCACGTTGGATGATACGGAATGCATCGCCAATCGCATTTGTACCAGAAGTACAAGCAGTTACGTCTGTAATAACTGGACCTTTAAGACCAAGGCGAATAGATACGCGTGCAGATGTCATATTTGCAATCATCATAGGTACTGCAAATGGACTTACGCGGCCAGGACCTTTTTCGAATAATGTTTCATACACCTCATGGATAGAGTCAATGCCGCCTATACCTGTACCAACTACAGTACCACAGCGATCTAAATCCGCTTTATCTAAATCAAGATCAGCATCTTCACAAGCAAGAACAGCTGCGCCGATAGCAAATTCTACAGAACGGTCCATACGACGAGCTTCTTTCTTGTCTACCCCATAGTTTGTAATATCAAAATCTTTTACTTCACCCGCAATGCGTGTTGCATAGTCAGATGCGTCAAAGCGTGTAATCGGCCCAATACCAGATTGACCTGCCAATAACGCATTGTAGAAGTTCTCTTTACCGATACCTACAGGAGTCACTGCCCCTAAGCCAGTAATTACTACACGTTTTTCCAATTATTCCACCTCTTATAGCTATACAGCCCTTTAAATTAATCAATCTCTGCTACTTGCTGTTTTAATTGAGCAAAGATATCTTTAACTGGCATAATCCTATCGACTTTTCTCATATTATTGCCAGAGAACACCAACCCCGTTTCCACATCACCTTGTTGTGCGCGAGAAAGAGCACGGATAATGCAGAATTTATGGGAACAATGTTTTAAACAGTTATCACACACCGTTGGAGGCGCTACAGTACCATCTAAAACAGATTCAGCAAATTTGTTTTTTATTGCTTGACCAGGCAAACCAACAGGACTTTGAATCAATACTATATCCTCAGGGTTTGTAGCTCGTACATACATTTTTTTCAATTCATCAGATGCATTACATTCATCAGAAGCAGCAAAACGGCTACCCATTTGAACACCACTAGCACCGATTTTTAACATTTCAACGATATCACGGCCATCTAGAACACCACCAGCAGCAATTACTGGAATGTTTTTTACCGCTGCTACAACTTCGGGAACGATTTCTCGAGCGGAACGATCCGTCCCCAGGTGTCCACCAGCTTCACAGCCTTCTACGATTACAGCTGCAGCACCTAAACCTTCAGAAATGCGAGCTAATTTTGCGGACGAAACAATTGGTACAATAGGAGTACCAGACTCTTTGCCCATTGAGAACATATCTCTTGAAAAACCAGCACCTGCTACTACAAGATCAATGCCTTCTTCGATGGCAGTCTTTACTAAACCAGCAAATTGAGTTGCTGCTACCATCGCATTTATACCAATAATACCCGTAGGTGATAATTTTCTAGCTAATTGTATTTCGTATCGTAATTCATCGAAAGGCAAGCCCGATGCCGCAATAAGGCCGATACCACCTTCATTTGCAACGGCTGCTGCCAAGCGAGCTGTAGACAATCTAATCGCCATACCACCTTGAATAATAGGTACTTTGGCCACTAGATTCCCAATGCGAAGTTCAGGGAGCTTCACTATCAAATCCTCCTGTAAATAAAACCGGTTGGGAGGCCACTCGGCCTCCCGTTCGGTTGAATTGTTAGCTTTACAGCTTATTTAGCAGAATCAATATATTCTACTGTATCCTTAACGGTTTTAATTTTTTCTGCAACGTCGTCAGGGATTTCAACATTGAATTCTTCTTCAAATGCCATGATCAATTCAACGATATCTAAGGAGTCAGCGCCTAAGTCGTCGATGAATGTAGAATCAATGGTAACTTCAGCTTCATCAACGCCTAATTGTTCCACAACGATTGCTTTAACTTTATCGAAAGTGTTCATTAGTGGTTCACCTCCTTTCAAAGTGTATTTATATATAGTCTAATTTTACAACTACATTACCATGCCACCATCAACATTGATAACTTGACCCGTAATATAATTAGCAAAATCGCTAGCAAGGAATGTTACTACTGTTGCTACTTCTTCAGCATCAGCCATACGGCCCAATGGAATTTCAGTAACCATAGCTTCTTTAACTTTTTCTGGTAATACATCGGTCATATCTGTGTTGATAAAGCCTGGAGCAATAGCATTAACTGTAATACCACGGCTAGCCAATTCTTTAGCACAGGACTTAGTAAAACCAATTACGCCCGCTTTAGAAGCAGCGTAGTTAGTTTGACCAGCATTACCCATAACACCTACAACAGATGTCATGTTGATAATATGACCAGAACGTTGTTTCATCATGATTTTAGATACTGCTTTAGTTACTAAGTATACACCTTTAAGGTTGATATCAATTACAGCATCAAAATCTTCGTCTTTCATTCTCATCAACAAACCGTCACGCGTAATACCCGCATTATTTACGAGAATGTCAATGTGACCAAATTCTTTATGAGCTTCTTCCACCATGGAAGCAACTTCATCAGCATTTGCTACATTAGCTTTAAATTTAATGGCTTTTCGGCCTAACGCTTGTACAGCTTCAACAGTTTCTTGTGCTGCACCTTCGCTACCGCTATAGTTTACTACAATATCAGCACCAAATTGTGCTAGATTGATAGCTACAGCGCGACCAATGCCACGGGATGCGCCAGTTACAATGGCTACTTTACCCTCTAAATGCATTTTATCGAACCCCCTTCAAAAATTCAAGCGTTTTCTCTAAGGATGCAATGTCTTCAACATTAGCTAATTCCATATCTTTGTTGATCTTTTTAGTAAAACCTGTGAGTACTTTCCCAGGCCCCACTTCAACAAAGCGAGTAACACCAAAGTTTACCATTTCAGCTACACAATCTTCCCACAAGACAGGGTTAGCGGCTTGAGTAACTAAGGACTCTTTAATGTCATTTGCATTAGTCAAAATCTTGCCAGTAACATTTGCAACTACAGGAATTTGTGCATCACACACTTGGATCTTATCCAACTCTTCCTTTAACCGAAGAGCTGCGGGTTCCATCAAACGGCTGTGGAATGGAGCACTTACCGGAAGCATTACTGCGCGTTTTGCTCCTGCTTCTTTCATTTTTTCAGCTGCTGTTTCCACCGCTGCAGTTTCACCGGCAATAACGATTTGTCCAGGGCAATTGAAGTTAACTGCTTGTACAGAACCTACAGAAGCATTTACTTCTTCACAAATTTCTACAACTTGCTCACGAGGTAATGCCAAAATTGCTGCCATAGCGCCTTTACCCAATGGCACAGCTTCTTGCATATATTCACCGCGTTTATGAACTACATATACTGCGTCTTTAAAGTTCAATACACCGGCTGCTACTAGAGCACTATACTCACCAAGACTATGCCCGCCTACGATGTCAGGCGTAAAGCCTTGTTCTTTTAGAATTTCATAACAAGCTACGGATGCAGTCAAAATAGCTGGTTGTGTATTTGCTGTTTTAACGAGCTCTGTATCAGGACCTTCGAAGCATAATTTACTGATAGAATAACCAAGTGCCTCGTCAGCTTCTTCAAAACGTTGTTTCACAATAGGGTACGCATTATACAAATCTTGTAACATGCCTACTTTTTGAGAACCTTGACCAGGAAAAACAAATGCCGTTTTCATTAGGGGCCTCCTTATTTACTAAGACCTTGAAGATTCTTAATCACAGTTTCAGCTTCAGTCATAATATCTTTAATGATAGTTTCACATGGTTTAACATCTGTTAACATACCAGAAATTTGACCGATCATTACAGAACCTTCTTTTACATTACCCTCAATAGCAGCTAAACGAAGTGTACCAGCACCTAATGCTTCCAATTCCTCTTTAGATCCACCACTGAATTCAAGGGATTTATATTTATGAGCTAACGCATTATCTATAATACGTACAGGATGACCTGTTGTTAAACCAGTCATAACTGTAGCACGATCTTTTGCTTTCAATACAGCATTTTTATAATTTTCATGGGCAATACATTCTTCGGATAATACGAATCGTGTTCCCATTTGTACCGCTTTAGCACCTAATGCAAATGCCGCAGCCATACCACGACCATCTGCAATACCTCCGGCAGCAATAACTGGTACATCTACAGCATCAACTACTTGAGGAATTAATGCCATAGTTGTAATATCACCTACGTGACCACCAGACTCTGTACCTTCAGCAATAATTGCATCAATACCACCACGTAATAAGCGCTTTGCTAGTAATACTGATGCAACTACAGGAATAACTTTTGTACCAATTTCTTTCAAAGCGGGAACATAAACACCAGGATTACCTGCACCTGTAGTGATAACAGGAACACGTTCTTCCACGACTACTTCCATAACCTCTTTTACAAATGGAGACATGAGCATGATATTACAGCCAAAAGGCTTACTAGTGCGCTCTTTTAATTTATGGATTTCATTACGGAAAATATCAGGAGGCATATGACCAGCACCAATAATCCCAAGTCCACCAGCTTCAGAAACGGCTGCCGCTAATTCTGCAGTACCGAGCCAAGCCATGCCACCTTGAAAGATTGGATACTCAATCTGCAATAAATCACAAATATCAGTCTTAATCATCTTGATGTGTCCTCCTTAATACCATTTCAAGACCAGGCTTGCCCATGTTAGGCCTGCACCAAATCCTGCAAACGCAACATTATCACCGCGTTTGAAACGTCCCTCGCGATTAGCTTCATCAAGTGCAATCGCTACAGACGCGGCAGATGTATTACCATACTTATGTAAATTAACAAAAACTTTTTCCATCGGCAGATGTAAACGTTTGGCTGCCGAATCAATAATACGAATATTCGCTTGATGAGGAATGAAGTAATCTAATTCATTTAACTCCATATCAGCACGTTCTAAGGATTTTAAAACCGTACGTCCCATCGTTTTAACGGCAAATTTATATACTTCAGGGCCATCCATATGAATAAATGTTAAGCCCTCTTCTACGCGTTGATCATTTGCTACTACAGCAGTGCCACCCGCAGGAATGCAAAGCGCTGATCCTCCAGTGCCATCGGCGCCCATGTCAATACCTTTAATGCCATAGCCTTCAGGTACTTCAGATACTACTGCAGCCCCAGCACCATCACCAAAGAGAATACATGTACCACGATCATTCCAGTTTACTCGACGAGAAAGAATTTCCGCCCCCACAACGAGTACTTTTTTATAAATACCAGAGCTAATATAACTAGCAGCAGTAATCAATCCATATACAAACCCAGAGCATGCCGCTTGTAAATCATAGGCTGCAGCGTTTTTAGCTCCTAAGTTTGCTTGCAATACACAAGCTGCCGAAGGAATAATCATATCTGGTGTTAAGGTAGCAAAGATAATCATGTCGATATCCTCTGCAGAGACATTAGCCATTTGCATAGCTTTTTTTGCTGCCTCGGTCGCCATATAGGATGTATTCATACCTTCCGGTGCAATGCGTCGTTCTTCTATACCCGTACGCTCTCTAATCCATTGATCATTGGTATCAACCATTTTTTCAAGATCAAAGTTTGTTACTACATTGTCAGGAAGGAAGCTCCCAGTACCAATGATTCCTACAGGTTTATTCATCATAGTCATACTTTAAGGCTCCTTCAATATCCATCGTTTCTCTTATGTGTTGAATAATTTTACGCTCTACTAAATCACTAGCAATTTCAATAGCAGTTTTTATTTCTTTTGCTTTAGAACTACCATGAGCAATCATGAATACCCCATTAACTCCTAAGAGCGGAGCACCACCATTTTCTGTGTGATCCAAACGTTTTGCCATCTTTTTCAAAGCTGGCTTTACAAGCATAGCTCCTATCTTGGCGAAAATACTTCCTGCCATGATGCTATCCTTTACTAATTGCGTAAGACCTGTTACTAACCCTTCCGCAAATTTAAGTACCACATTGCCTACGAAGCCATCACATACGACAACATCAACGGCACCTTTAGGAATATCGCGACCTTCAATATTTCCTTTAAAATTGATAGTCTTCATACCCTCCAAAATCGGATACGTCGCCAATACGACATCGTTCCCCTTTGTGGCCTCTTCACCAATATTTAACAATCCCACAGTAGGATTTTCTTTTCCTAATAAAAGCTTAGCGTATTCAGAGCCCATTAAAGCTCCTTGTACAAGATGTTTAGGTTTACAATTAGAATTTGCACCAGAGTCTAACATAACTGTTATACCACTTACCGTTGGCATTGGAGTTGCAATGACAGGGCGATCAATACCTTTAATGCGACCGAGCCCAAATAAAGCCGCTGCAACAGCAGCTCCCGTACTACCTGGAGCAATTACAGCATCACAACGATTATCCCGAACCAACGAAGTAGCGACCACAACAGATGCATCTTTTTTCTTGCGCAATGCTTGACCTGGATGTTCATCCATACCGATTACCTGGCTAGCATGATGTACAGAAATACGTGGATTCTTAGCTTCATTATTAGCTTCTAATATATCAAAAATTTGCTGCTCATCGCCGACGAGCACCACTTCAATGTGTTGATTTGCTCGTACGGCTTCAATGGATCCAAGTACAGTCTCCATTGGAGCAAAGTCGCCACCCATGGCGTCTATTGCAATTTTCATAATTTACACCCTATTCTCTACGGATTCCATAATAAATTTTGCGCGAAACACTTCTTTTATTTTATCTCTTATTATAACCCAAATAAAGAACTTATTACCTCGGCGACGAATAATTTCTGCTTTCGCTACCAAATTAGTACCAGATCCTACTGGGTTCTTATATTTTATATTTCCAACTTCCGCAGAGCAAACAGTCGTCCCCATAACCGCTTTTGCAAGGGAATTTGCTTGCGCATATAAATACTGCGGTTCTACATATCCGAATTGATCTTCCATATCAGCCGTAGTACGTAACATAGATAATGCTTGGTGCCCCTCGGTGACATCAATCAATTCACCAACCACTTCATATGATACATGTTCTACCATTTCATGTGATTGACCTGTAGCCATAACACGAATGCGTTCACGCAATTCAGGAATACCCAATTCTAGTCGATCGAGACGAATTGTTGGCACACTTACACCAAAGTGTGTTGCCAATTCTTCATCAGTAAGAAATGGCGTAATATTCAGTTTTTCTTGTAACTGCTTCTGGCGCTCTTGCTTCTTTAACCGACTCATGGGACCACCTTTTATGACCTAGTATTAATATTACATCCTAAGTATATACAATAATTCCCTTATTGGCAAGACTTTTCATACATATAGTAAGAAATTTTCATAGCATATACAAAATATAGTTGTTTTTTTATATTTTAGTATTTTTGTTTATAAAAAATAAAAATGTGTCACTATCTTATAGAATAATCTTACTATAAAATAATGACACTCGCTATTGATAATAAAACATATAAAACTATATAAAAAAGACGCCTACAAAGTAGGCGTCTCTCTCCGCTCACATATTAAGCATTAGCTACTACTTGTTCACCTTTATAGTGACCACATGTAGGGCAAACACGATGAGGCATCTTAGGTTCGTGGCATTGTGGACATGCTACATAACCAGGAGCTTCTAATTTCCAATTAGCACGACGACGATCGCGACGACATTTAGACAATCTACGTTTAGGTACTGCCATTATCTGCACCTCCTTAGTACAATCATTAGGATAATCTATCATCTTTCTCATCAAGCAAAGCACGTAACTCTGCAAATCGAGAATCCACCACAAAGGATTCACAAGAACAAGGTGAAACATTCAAATTTGCTCCGCAATGAACGCACAATCCTTTGCAATCATCCTGACATAACACTTGAGAGGGCTCATTGATGATTAATGTATCCCTAATTAGTTCAGTTAAGTCAATTTCTTCTCCATCAAAAGAATTCACATCATCCGCAGCATCTCGACAATCACTAAAGATTTCCTCAAAGAAATCTTTTCGATAATGTTCTGTTGTATTTAAACAACGGGAACAATCATAATTGCCTTTAGACTGAATCGAACCTTGAACGATGTAATTTTGACCATCAAACCAAAACTCACCACTAATGGTTATATCATGACGGCTCCAAGGAAAAGCAGTTACGTCACCAAGCTCAGAGGCTGATATCGTATAGCTATAAGGAAATTTCTTTCCTATATGTTCTTTTGCTTGCTCTACTTGCAGTTTCATAATCTTACCTCGACTCATAATATTATAAACATGACATGGTGCTTTGTCAAATAAAAAAGACTATCTCAAGTGGACTCAAGATAGCCTTTTGGTAAGTCAATTACATTTTTTCGAATTGGTCTTTACCAACACCGCAAATTGGGCAAACATAATCAGCTGGTTGATCTTCGAATTTTACGCCTTCAACAGCTTCGTCATAAACCCAACCACATACTACGCATACATATTTTTCCATGTGTATTTCCTCCTTCACTTGAAAATTATTGTTTAATGTTTATCTTTAATTAATTTAGATACTCTATCTGTAATGTAGTATATCAAAGACATCGAAACTTTTCAATGCTCATTTTCTTATTTTCTCATTTTTTATAATATTTAATAATCATAGATACTATGCGGTTTTCTACTACTCAACTCATTTGAAATATATTATCATTTAGTTTTTTTATCTTTAGACTACTGCTGAATATTTTATTTTAATCCAATAATTGGAAATTAATTTTGAAAGCATATTGTTTAAATAAATAACTATAATAACCTTATCTAAGGTGTACATAATTACTATATTATACTATTATATAGAGAAGAGATTATATGATTACATATACTCTCCAAACAATAATATGCTTAACCTCTTTAGTATATAAGTATATACTGATATATTCTTGACTTTATTAATGCTCTATTTCTTATATAAGAAAATAAAATTATTCTTATATAAAATTCTCGTATAAAAGTTTAATAAAGTTTCAGTAAATTTAATTGTTATCATAGGAGGCTTTATGAGAACAGCGTTAACACAACTTTTACAAATCGAATACCCTATCATCCAAGGTGCTATGGCTTGGGTATCTGAACACAAACTAGTTGCTGCTGTAGCTAATGCAGGTGCTACAGGTGTAATTGCTCTTGGTGGTCGTGATGCAGAATGGACGCGCAATGAAATTCGTGCCTGTAAAGACTTAACGGATAAGCCTTTCGGAGTCAATCTCATGTTAATGGCTCCCAATAAAGACGAATTAGTAGATATTATCATTGAAGAAAAGCCTGCATTTGTAACACTTGGAGCAGGCAATCCTGTACCATATATTAAACCATTGCAAGATGCAGGCATTAAAGTTATCCCTGTTGTCCCATCTCTAAAACTTGCTAAACGTATTGAAGAAGCTGGTGCTGATGCAATTATTATTGAGGGTATGGAAGCTGGTGGACATATTGGTAGCCAAACAACCATGTCCTTGATGGAAAATATTTTACCTGAGATTTCCATTCCTGTTGTTGTAGCAGGCGCTATCGTAGATGGTCGTGGTATTGCAGCAGCATTGTTGATGGGTGCTGAAGGTGTACAAATGGGTTCCCGTTTTTTGTTAGCTGAAGAATGCCAAGCCCACATAAATATGAAAGAAGCAATTATCAAAGCCACAGATACAGACTCTGTTGTAACGGGTCTCCTCTCCGGTCACGGTGGAGTACGTAGCTTGAAAAACGAATTCACTATGCGTTACTTAGCTGCCGAAACAGATGGTGTTACTACCCCTGAAGAACGTACCAAAATGTCCCAAGGCACTAACAAACGTGCTGCTATCGATGGTGATGTTGTAAATGGTGCGGTACAAGTTGGACAGGGTTTAAACCGACTTACTACTATTGAACCTGCTCACACTATAGTGCAAACAGTAATGAATGAAGCTATCATGTCTATTCGTAAAGCACAACGTCTTATTGAAATCGTATAATTAATAAATTAGGAGTTCCCCATGTTACCATTTCACGGAAAATACCCAAAATTAGATCCTAAAAGTTGTGTTATGCCTGGTGCAGAACTTGCAGGTGATGTTGAACTAAAAGAATATGCTTCCATTTGGCAAAACTGTGCACTTCGCGGTGATGTAAATAAAATCGTAGTAGGTCGCTATTCTAATGTACAGGATAACTCTGTATTACACGTTGATGACAACAAGGCTTGCATTCTTGGAGATTATGTAACAATTGGCCATGGTGCGATAGTACACGCTAGTACTATCGAAGATAATGTATTAGTCGGAATGGGTGCTATTGTATTGAGCGGTTGTCATATTGGCTCTGGTTCTATTATTGCTGCTGGTGCAGTCATAAAGGAGAACACTGTAATCCCACCTAATTCTTTAGTTGTTGGAATCCCAGCTCGCATAGCTCGTACAGATGAAACGCAAATTGAACGTATTCACAATCAAGCGCTAAAATATAAACACTTATGGACTGTAGAATACGGCATGCTTCTTGATGCGGGTGGCGAGGAATACGATAAGAACGCAAAAATTGTATAATTACATATACATTAAAAGCGGATAGTTGATTAACTCAACTATCCGCTTCTTTTCTATATATTATATTTACTTTTATTAACTGTTATTTATTGTTACTTAGTGCTATTTAATTTTGATTGAATGATTTGCTCTACCATAAGAGCAGTCCCCATTGTTAAAGCTATAGGGAAGAACATCTCTACGGAAAATCTAGTCAACTCAAGCATAAATACGCAAGATGTCATAGGCATTTTCTGTGCTAGTCCTAAAAATGCTACAGCACCGATAAAGGCAGCCATACCTAATGATATAGGAGCTACAGCAATAGACCAAAAAGTACCAAATACTATGGCTAACGTACTTCCCAACATCATAGATGGAGTAATACGCCCACCATAAGCTCCAGCTGCTAATGCGAGTAATACCGCTACCCACTTAGAACCAAATAATCCTAATGCATAAGTCCATGTAATATCATTAGTAAAGGTTAATTCGTTCCCAGCCTTACCATTCCCTAGAATTTCAGGGAAATACATAGCTAGCGCACCAATAATTGTAAACGCAACGATAGATATTGGGATCATAACAGGACTGCTACGATGAATAGAAGGTAGCTTACTTTGTGTAATATTAAATAAAACAACACCAATTGCAATAATAGCGCCTAAAACGATAGAAAACTCTACATAATGACTCCCTAAACTGGGTTGTGCCATTGTATATTGAATGACATCTCCTACGCCAGCTTGTCGAGTTACAAAAGTTGCTAATCCACAGCATATAAGTGCAGCACTCATTGCGCCTATATTCCAAGTAAGGAGCAAGGTTTCTAACGTAAAGATTGCCGCCGATAATGGTGAATTATAAACTGCAGCTAGGCCAGCGCCTGCAGCACATGCAATTAATAATTGACGATCTTCTTGTTTTATATCAAAATGTTTAACTAGAAAGGTGGTAATACCAGCGCTAGCCTCACGTGGTGCAACTTCTCGACCTAATGGAGAACCAATACCTACCGTAATTATTTGTAGTGTTGCATGTAAAACAGTAGTAATTGGATTCATATCCATTTTACCAGAAACTGCCGTTTTTATATCTACAACGCCTTTACCATATCGGTGAATTAAAACCCAACCTACGCCACCTATCACGCCACAGATGATTAAGGGTATCAATCGTTCTACTGGTGATACTCGGGCCACAGCTACACCAAAGCTTAAATGATCAGAAGAAGAATAATTATATACGAAATGTTGAATTCCATGTAATAAATGCGTATAGGAAGCTCCTACTAACCCCGCTATAAAGCCAACTATAATAATGAGACCTATCAATCGTTTATCAAAAGCCATACTTACTCCATTGCTAATACAATTTCCCCAGCCGCTAATGTCTTTTTAACATCTATAATGCGTTGATTTGAGGAACCTCTGAAGCGCAATGCAGGGTCCCTAAGTTCATCTACAAAGCGGCCATCTACGAGAATGTCAATTTCTTGTAATAAGGCACTTCGTAACTCATCTTCTAAGATATCATCTATTTCATAGCCTGAATAGGCCCAAATCTTCTTTTCTGGCGCCGCTGCACGAACAGCTCTCACCACCGGTAATAAGCCTTGTACATTTTGAAATGGCTCCCCACCTAATAATGTTAACCCTGAACATGTAGGATTCTTCACATAGGAAACTACTAAATCTGTCTCAGCTTGCGTCCACACCTTACCGGCATTAAAATCTTGGTATTCTTCGTTAAAACAATTATAACAACAATGTGTACACCCTGTTACAAATATAGATGTACGAATCCCTTCTCCATTGGCAATATCATATTGTCTTATTTGCCCATATCTCATCATAACCTCCATAGTAGTGCCTATCAACTTTGATTAACACTATATAGATATATTTCAATTTCTCATATATACAGTAAAAGCTGTGCCTTAGGCACAGCTTTTAGCATTTACAGAACTATCGTATTTAGAATTAAAATCGTATCTATTAAAATATCCACATCATTAGATGTCTATGATAATTATATTAATCTATATAACAGTTTATCTTAATATATAGAATAATTATTAAAACTATACCTCTAATAATCTTAAATATGCATTACACGATCTTTAATTTCCTTTGTGCGCCCTTCATTCCAGAAGTTTTCACCAAGGTATCCACAAGTACGACGGATAACAGTTAATTTATCGCGATTTGTATTGTGGCAACGAGGGCATTCCCACTCGTTATGTTCATTTACCTTAATTTCTCCATCAAAGCCACATTCGTGACAATAGTCAGACTTGGTATTAAATTCAGCATAAGAAATATGATCATAAATATATTGAATCATCGTCAAAACAGCTGGAATATTATTAGTCATATTAGGAATTTCTGCATAGGAAATACAGCCACCTGTAGATTTCTTTTGGAACTCAGATTCAAAGGAGAACTTGTCAAATACATTAATCTCTTCTCGTACGCTTACATGATAACTATTAGTATAATAACCCTTATCCGTAATGTCCTCAATAATACCAAAACGAGCGCGATCCAAAGAAGAGAATCGATGGGTTAAACTTTCAGCAGGTGTACCATATAATGCAAAGCCCATGTTATGTTTAACTCGCCATTCATCAACAGCTGCATTTAAGCGATCCATAATCTTCATCGCAAAAACGCGACCTTTCTCGCCTGTATTCGATTCACCGGTAATTAAGCGAGTTGCTTCATAAATACCAATATATCCCAAGGAAATAGTCGCATAACCGCCAGTCAAGAATTTGGCAATTTTCTCGCCTTTTTTAAGTCTTGCAATAGCACCGTGTTGCCAATGGATTGGTGACACATCACTCACTACATCCTTAAGTAATTCATAACGAAGCATTAGTGCTTTTTCTGCCAACTCAAGTCGTTTATCTAAAATTTCAAAATATCGTTCTTCACTACCGCGGGCTAGAATGCCAATTTGAGGTAAGTTTAAACTTACTACACCAATGTTAAAACGTCCATCAAACTTGTATTCACCATTTTCATCCTTCCAAGGAGATAAGAAGGATCGACAGCCCATAGGACTAAAGACATTACCTGAGTAGTTTTCCTTCATTTTTTTTGCAGAAATATAGTCAGGGTACATGCGCTTAGCCGTACATTGTGCTGCCAATTCAGTTAAGTAATAGTATGGACTATCTGGTGTTACATTATGCTCATCAAGAACATAAATCAACTTAGGAAAGGCTGGTGTAATATATACATCGGCTTCGTTTTTTACACCTTTAATACGTTGGCGCAAAATTTCTTCTGTAATAAGAGCCGCTTCCTTCGCGTATTCATAGTCTGGTTGGAAATACATAAATAATGTCACAAATGGAGATTGACCATTTGTAGTCATCAATGTATTAATTTGGTATTGAATAGTTTGAATGCCATCTTTAACCTCTTTACGCGTACGTTTCCACGCAATTTCACGAGCCTTTTCCATATTAGGCTCCATGCCGTAAATCTCAACTTGCTCTTCAATAACATTATCGAGGATTTTTTCATAAGATTTACGTACAAATGGTGCCAAAATACGGTCAATACCATTAATACTTTGGCCACCATATTGACCAGATGCTACTTGTGCAATGATTTGTGTTGTTACAGTACAAGCAACTTGGAAAGACTTAGGTGTATCAATTTTCTTACCATTGATTACTGTACCATTTGTAAGCATGTCTTCCAAATTAATCAAGCAACAGTTAAACATAGGTTGAATAATATAATCCATATCATGGAAGTGGATGGCTCCACTATCATGAGCTTCTAAAATATCGGTAGGAATCAATTTACGACGAGCAATATCCTTAGATACTTCACCAGCAATTAAATCCCGTTGGGTAGATACAATAGCAGCATCCTTATTAGAGTTTTCATCAAGAACACTGATATTACTACGATCTAATAAACCAATTACATCATCATCAGTTGTATTTTGACGACGTTTAAAAGCTTGAACAGCTTTGTAACCTTCATAGGCACGTGCCGTTGCAGGATTATGATACTCAATCAACTTATAATACACTTGATCTTCAATAGCATAAATTGTCATGTCTTTTTGAAGCTTAGTAGCATATTCCTCAATTTCATTTGCAATACGCTGTGCCAAGCCCTCTTCGTACAACCCAGTACTACTATGTTCAGCTTTTTCAATAGCCAAAGCAATCTTGTTTTTGTCGAATGGTACCTTCGTGCCATCACGCTTAATGACCTGCAACATATTGGCAACCTCCCCATCTTGTTACTGCCAAAATATATGTTAAGACGTATAAAAAGTATGGCAAATCACACTTTTTATAAATTTATATGTAAAAATGTGAAGAATTATTAAAAAAAACCTCTATTTTTACCGCCTTCTCAGTATACTATATATGGTGGTTGTTTTCAACCCTAAATACAATATAAAGTAAAAATAGGTTCCTCTATCTATGCCAATATGACATGGATAAAAGAACCTATATAAATTATAATGCAAAGCCAAATAGACGAGTCAAGAAATTACCCTTTTTCCCCACCCAACTAGATGGGACAGAAGGATAAAATGTGCGATTAGCTAAGAGGTCGCGTTCATTAAGATGGATATTTGGTAACAAATCTTTTTTATACGTATTGTCTAATCTAGAAATTGCTTCCACATAACCTTGGTACACCTCGACATCACAGCCATTGCTATAACCAGTGCCAAAGAAATGAATTAAACCATTGCGATATAATTCAATAGCCCTATCATAGTTAGCGTTACCATGATCAAAAGATGCCATATTACATTGAATCAAAATACCTTTATCAACCCATTCTAATAGTTGTTCAGGTTTAGTAAATAATTGTCCATAAGTTTCTACTTCACTAATAATAGGTACAATACCCATATCTAGTAGACTTAACAACCATGCATTAATATGATGCACTTTGCTATTTTGTGGAAGAGCAACCAATATAAAAGGGCTATCTCCCAATGTATATTGATTGCGATGAAAAGCTATATATTCAATCATTTCATCACAAAGCATTACGCGAGCTCCACTGTGAATAGTTACATCTACTAGCTGTTCCTTAAGCGCAACTTTTACTTCATTAACTAAAGATTTCATAGCATTCCATGTGTTCAGATCCATAGATACTGTTACATCAGGCGTACTAAAAATATCTGTAATACCTTGTTCAGACAAGGACTTAATCATTTTTACTGATTCTGCCATTGTTTGAGGCCCTTGTGGACCTAACACAGCTGGCAAAATGCAACCATGTAAATCAACCACGCGACTCATAATCTTTCCCTTCTACTTTCGATTCTCTGTTCAAAAATCGACCTCTTTCATAAAGTTCATGTTCTTCTCATTTAAGTTTATAATTCATTTTACATTCACGATTATAACAAGGGAGTAGTCGCTTGTACAGTGGTTTTTCTATAAAAATAAATAAATTATTATATGTTCATTTAATACAATTTTTATATATTCATTTTTCCTTCATAAAATATGACTCATAACCTCTATAATTACGAGTCATATTTTACACATTATTATATTAATATTTTTTTAATTTTTAAATGTACCTTTATCTTTTATCATGACTAATATAATAAGCTAATTTTACTACCGATATACCAATGATTATACCAATTGTATCAATCAATACATCAGAAAGTTGAGAGCTGCGACCTAGAGAAAATAATTGTATAAATTCGTCTAGACTAGCTATTACTATACCCACTCCTATAGTTTTTACTACTGTGCCATATTCAATATAGCGGCGTAGAACTACATATAAAACACCACCAAGAATTGTGAACTCTGTAAGGTGGGCTAATTTTCGAACAATCCTATTTAAGGCCCATATATTTCCGTAAAAGCCTAATTTATCAGCTATAGGGGAAAGCCACTCTGCAAAAATAAGACTAAACCCATCAGAGTTCCCTCCATTTTGCAAGGAATTATCCCATATAAAAAACACAATTAGACATAACACAATATATAGTATCCAACGTTTCATACTACTCTCCTAAACGCCACAATACATATAGCTGTATTAATCTCTATCAAAAATATCTCGTGTATAAACTTTATTTTTTACACCTTCTAAGCTACTATCCCAGCGATTAGTTACAATAACATCACTAACACGCTTAAAGTCTTCAAAATTACGAATAACTGGCGAATTAAAGAAGTCTTCTGCATCTAGTGTAGGTTCATATACTACCACAGCAATACCCTTCGCCTTAATACGTTTCATAACACCTTGAATGGCTGATACTCTAAAATTATCAGAGTTCATCTTCATGGTCAAGCGATAGATACCAACAATTTTCGGATTTTTAGCAATAATAGTATCTGCCACATGATCTTTACGTGTTCTATTTGCATCGACAATGGCAGAAATTAAGTTTTGTGGTACATCATTATAGTTAGCTAATAATTGCTTTGTATCTTTTGGCAAGCAATAACCACCATAACCAAAGGAAGGATTATTATAAAAATCTCCAATACGAGGATCTAAACAAACCCCCTTGATGATTTGACTTGTGCTAAGGCCACGTACTTCAGCATAGGAGTCTAACTCATTGAAATACGCTACACGTAATGCTAAATACGTATTAGCAAACAATTTAATTGCTTCCGCTTCCGTAGAATCAGTATATAATTGTGGAATATTTTCTTTAATAGCACCTTCTGCTAATAATTGGCCAAAACGACGTGCTCTGTCAGAATCCTCGCCCACAACAATACGGGATGGATGTAAATTATCGTATAAGGCTTTACCTTCACGCAAGAATTCTGGTGAGAAAATTAAATTCTCCGTATTAAATTCTTTGCGCATTTGTACCGTATAGCCTACCGGTACAGTTGATTTAATAATCATTACTGCATCAGGATTAATATCTAGCACTGTTTTAATAACTTGTTCAACAGAAGATGTGTCAAAGAAGTTTTTTTGTGGGTCATAATTTGTAGGTGTCGAAATGATAACATAATCTGCACTGTTAAAAGCTTCTACTGGGTCAAGTGTAGCTTTGAAGTTTAACTCCTTAGTAGCTAAATACTCTTGCAATTCAGCATCTACAATAGGCGTCTCTTTGCGATTTAACATATCTACTTTTTCTGGGATGATATCGAGGGCTACTACTTCATTATGTTGAGCTAATAACACACCATTGGAAAGGCCTACATAGCCTGTACCAGCAATTGCAATTTTCATTTATTTGCCCTCCATCATATAGAAATCTTTATACCATATGGCAAAACGCTTTAACCCTTCTCGTAAGGTTGTATTAGGTTTAAAGCCAAAATCTGCTTCTAACGCACTTGTATCAGCATATGTAACAGGCACATCCCCTGGTTGCATAGGCACTAATTCTTTATGTTCTTCAAAATTATAATCCTTTGGTAAAACACCAGCAGAAACCAATTCCTCTGAAAGAATGCGCACAAAATCAAGTAAATTTTCTGGGTTGCTATTGCCGATATTATAAATAGCGTACGGTGGAACCGGCAAGCCATCCGCACCATTGCGACGCTCTGGTGCAGTAGACATAACCTTAGAAACGCCTTCTACAATATCATCGATATAGGTAAAATCACGCTTACAATTGCCGTAGTTGAAGATTTTAATTGTCCCACCATTACGTAATGTATTTGTAAAACCAAAGTATGCCATATCTGGACGACCTGCAGGACCGTATACAGTGAAGAAACGAAGCCCTGTGCTAGGGATGTTATATAATTTAGCATACGAATAAGCCAATAACTCATTTGATTTTTTTGTAGCTGCATAAAGAGATACAGGATTATCTACTTTATCCTCTGTAGAGTATGGAATTTGTTTATTTGCACCATATACAGAAGAAGATGATGCATACACTAAATGCTCTACACCTCTTTCACCATCATCATAAGAATGACGACAAGCTTCTAGAATATTATAAAATCCAATAATATTAGACTCGATATAGGCGTCGGGGTTAGTAATAGAGTAACGAACCCCTGCTTGAGCTGCTAGATTCACTACAACTCGTGGTTTATAGATAGCAAAAATTTCATCAACAAAGAACTTATCTGCAATATTCCCTTTTTTAAAAATCCATATATTCTTATTATCTTTGCTAAGTTCATCAATCTGTTGCAATCGATACTCTTTCAATGCTACATCATAGTAATCATTAACAGAATCTATGCCAATAATTTGAGTCCCTTCTGCTTCAGATAGTAAGGACATAACTAGATTAGCCCCTACAAATCCAGCGGCACCTGTTACAAGGATTACCGTGTTGTTTAAATCTACATTTTTTGAAAGCATATGTACTCCTTTCATAGTTCTGTTAATTATGTCGTTTTACTTTACTTAAGACTTTTTTATAGCCAGAAGCAATAATTATGCGCTCAGATGGAATGACGTATAAAATGGCCACATATAATACAACACATAAAAGCATACAGACGACGGTCCACCATACTGCATCATAGAGATGTAAAATACTATAGGCAATTAACCCAACTATAGATGCTGTAATGAGATATACACTGATATTAGATATTATGCGAAATGTACTCATATTGACAAATAAAGCTAATAGCAACATAGAAGCTGCTAGCATTTCCATTCTTACTAACGATCGAGCATATACAAAGGTACTGAAATCATATTGAATACAAATATAAATAACTGGTATTAAAACTACTAGATGTAGTATTTGAGTCCAAAATGATAGATTAGGCATCCCTTTTGCTCGAAATATTTCGGAAATCAAATTAGCTGTTACAGTCATAATAGCCGAACTCAATGCCCATGAACCTAATACAATGCCCGCTAACGTCCATTGTGGCCCTAGTAAAAGCTGAACAACAAAGTCTTGAAATACAAATAAGCCTACACCTAGAGGTACTAAAAATAGAGCCATATAGCGTTGGAATGTAAAGAATGTATTCGAAAAGGCCTGTTGATTATTTTGCACACGACTTAAAGCCGCGAATAATACAGGAGCCAAAGATGCTGTAGCCATAGCCATTACAGTCGTAACAATAGCCATTGGCATCTTATATATACCCAAATAATAAGCATCTAAAAAACGGCTAATAATGAATGTATCCACCCAAGCAGTGAGCCATATAGAAAATGCTTCAGCTAAAGACCATGCACTATAGTTAAACATATTCATAAAGACGCGGCTACTAAAAAACAGATGAATTTGATTCTTCCGACTCTTTAATAATGCCAACGCCGTAAATAGCTGAGACCCTAGCATACCAGCAATTAAAGACCAATAATCGTACCCCATAAACGCCATTGGTATAGATATCAATATAGGTGTAAGAATTGTTATGAGCCTAATATTTAAAAGAAACTTGAAATTAAAATCTCTTCGATACAATGCCATTTGGACACTACTAAAAGCAGATAAAGGAATCATAGCGCCCATCACGGCTAAAGGTATACCTAAGCCATCATTACCTACTAATACAGCCAATTCATCACGACCGATTATGATAGCGCTCCATAAAACTAGAGAAAACACTAGGTTGGCAATAAATGCCACATCTGTAGCCTCTTGCTTATCTTGGGCACTTTCAAACTCATGCTGAACAAGAAATTTTTGAAAACCCGCATCAGCAAGCATTTCCGCAAAAGATATAACCATCATAATCGTCGCCAATATGCCGAATGCAGTCGGTGCTAACATATGAGCCAATATTATATTTGTCAGTGGTGTGATAAGCTTTGCCAAAACCTCTGTAATAACAGACCATTTAGCAGCAGCTACGATTTTAGTATCCATTATTTCTTATTGATATTCTTAATGCCTCTCAAGAATAGTTCATGATGAGCTTCACATTCCAAATAATTTTGTATTGCTAAATAACTCGTTTTGCCCAAAATAAGTTCTACCAATTTTCGGCCCAATAAAGCATTAATAGCGCGTACAATAAATGATCTACCTAAAAACTCACGCAAATAACGTTTTACATGTGTATCAGCAAAGACCTTATAAGCTTGAGTCACAAAGTGAGGGTCTTTAATTTCTTCACTACGTTTTCTATAAGCCTCTAATGTTTCTGTAGCTTCAACTTCTGTGGCTAATCGTGTACCATTATCGGTTCTACGAATAGGCAATTCAGACACCACAAAATCATCCTTAGTTACGTCTACAGTAACTAGTATTGAATCTTTAATAAACTCTTGATGGTTTACAAAAAAATCGGAATTAAAGATAAAGTTGCCTTGTCCATAAATGATAGTGCCCCCCTGGTAATCTTCGCGAGACCCTACACAATGATTATGTTGACAGATAACGAGATTCGCTCCACTATCGACAAATTTACGGCAATATCTCTGTAGCATAGGAGATGGATAGCGATAGAATTCCTTGCCGCCGTGATATAGAACGATGACGTAGTCGCATTGTGCCTTTAAAACTTTCACTTCGTCAAAGCTTTCTAGCACATCAAAAGGATTAGCCCCCATTGTATGACAAGTAGCCATAGTAAACTCGTTCTCTGTACAAAGATAGAATCCAATACGTATATCATCTTTTTCAAAGATAAATGGCTTCTTAGCCTCTTTCAAATTAGCTCCAGCTCCAGCATGAGCAATCTTATGCTGCTTCAACAAATTTAATGTTGTCGTCAACCCTTCTACCCCTTGATCTAAAGAGTGGTTATTAGCCAGTGTTAAAAATAACGGCTCTAACGCCTTATATCCATTAATTGTTTTTGTAGGCGCAATTAAATTATTACCAAATTTTACGATGGGTGTCTCTATATCAGTAAGAGGAACCTCTAAATTGAAAACATTTAAATCCGATTGCTTCAAAATTTCATAAAGCTCTTTTCCTACAAAAGCTTCTCCATTACCGTTTTCAAATAATGTTTTATTAATATCCGTAGGAACTAAATCAGCCCCGATGTACATTCTCAAGATGTAACCACTCTCCTAATTCATAATCCTTTGACATAGGACGAAATCTTTCAAATCCAGCACCAGGAAAAAATGTTAATTCTCCAATAAATAGATGCCCTTTAATTTCATAAAAATCAACACGCAAAAATGGACACCCTTTGCTAAGCTCCATCGCAACCTGTTGCATTTCACCATATGTGTCTGGCTTTGGAAACTCTGTAGGTAACGGTGGATAATGTCCAAAATGAATTCCCATAGGATTCCAATCGATATCATAGAAGTTCATACGCGTTCCTGTTTTAGAAAAACGATTAGAACATACTACTGTTAACTTTGGTTCACCATGAAAGCAATACATCTTATAATCTAATATGTCATTGCTACCTAACTCCGACAAATATTCCTCTCCGATAATACGTCGAGGAACATTCTTATAAGGCCACTCTCTAGCAATACGTGAATAATCCCGTTTTAAGAATGTTCTTAATTTAGCTTTTGCTGCTTCCCAATCAAGTGTTGATTTATCTTTACAAATAACGATGCCTCCACTATCATGTGTACATTTCAAAACGAATTGATTAGGCAACCTATCAAGGTCAATATCATCTACAGAGTTCCATACGGAAATCGTAGGTATTATATACTGATTACCTACACGTTGAGCAATAAGATGTTTAGCTTCATGTTTATCAACCATCACTGTTTGTATTGGGTCTCTAAAATTAACCTTAAGCCATTGTAACTTTTCGCTGAAAGTTTTTGGATTTTCTAGATCTAAAGGGTATCCCATATACTTAGGAAATACCTTCTTCAAAAAGTCTTCATCAGACAAAGAGTCATAATAACCCGATTTAATTAATACCCTCGTACGATAGTAAGGTTTTGTTAGAAAGGACATGCCAACATTACACAATTTTCTAAACTTCATGTTTTCGTCCTTTCCGAAGCAGTTGCACCTCTAAATAAAACAACATCATATAAAAATAAGTACTTTTACTTTCATAAGAAACCATCCCCATATCCATAACAATCTGTGAAAGAAATAGAATAAGTACCATTATATATTCATTACTATGGATATCACGATAGCGAATTAAATTATAAGCTACATAGAGATACATTGAATAATAGGCTAGTAAACCAATGACACCCGTGCCAGCTAATAACTCAATATAATTGTTATGCAAGTAATAATTATCTTTGCCATATACGAAAAAAGTATATACAGATGGATTATTGATGCCTACACCAGTTATGGGAGATTGATAAAATAAGTCCCATCCAATATCTACCAAAGCTAACCGAATAATAGTGGATGAGTCCCCCCCTGTGCCTGTAAAGGCTTCTACCATGTTAGACATTCGGTCTAATACTTCAGAGAACATCGGCAATTGCAATACCGCAATACCTATAATGGTAAGACCTAATAAGGAACCAATAACTTTTACAATAGAATTGACCGCATTAGCACTACGAAAACTTTTAAAAATAAAGAGTAATACTGTACCAACACCAACAAAAACTAAGGCCTTACGACTACCTGTAGCCGCTAAAATACCAAGTGTTGGTAATGCAATGACATGCCACCAACGAGGTCGATCGTATAGCATATAATACAAGGTCATAACAATAGCATTAGCCCCCAATAGCCCTACCGTATTCGCATTCAATGCATCATTAGCAATACGCGCTGAGGATGATAAAACAGTAATAAAATAATCTAAACCGTAGAAATAAACAGTATAGAAACAAACTATATAGCCTGTCCACATGCCAATCTTTAATAATGTATCCACCGATTTTTTATCTTGATAACACATGTATAAAATGATGAGCATAAAGAATATCTTGACCATATCAAAACTTCGACTCATCGCCACAGCTGTATCTGTGGCATTAATCGTACTCAAATAACAGGCTCCAATAAAGAGTAGCATATAACCATGCATCCAATTAAGCCGTAGTTTAATAACACCTTGCTCTCTTATTAGATAAAAAATAATGAGCCCAAATAAGCATACAAACAATACATACGCACCATAGTTCGCTTCGCCAAGGGCAAAGGAAATGGTCAACGACAACACTAAAAAGATTAGAGTTATGAACCATATCATGCGGTCAGCAAGAGCTGTAATATTTAACTTCAATGGTTCCCCTCCTTACAACTCATAAAACTTCTAACCAACGTTTAGCGATTTTCCATAGTGGAAATTCATCGCGTACTTTGATTGCTTCCTGTGAAAGCCTATCTGCTAGTGCAGGATCTTTTAATATACTGCGCATAGCTTCATACATAGCCTGCGTATCACCTACAGGCACAAGGATACCATTCTCTCCACTTTTAATTACCATGCGAGCACCGCCTACAGGACAGTCTGTAACTACTGTCGGCAGCCCCATGCCCAATGCTTCCAACATAGAATTTGAAATGCCTTCAAAATCAGAAGATGATACAAACATGGAACAAGGAGCTACCTTTTCTAAAATATTGCTAGCAAAGCCAGGCAATAAAACGCGATCTTCTAAATTAAGAGACTTAATTTGAGCTCGTAGTTCATCCTCTAATACACCTTGACCATAAATAACGAGTTTATATTCTGGAAACTCATCTGCCAACATACTAAAGGCATTAATCATCATAGGCAAATTCTTTTGTGGATGCAAACGACAAGCTGTAACGATTGTCTTTTCTCGTTCCCCTTCTATGGGTGGCGGCAATTTACCATTAATAGGATTGGGAATAATAACACCACGATTTTGCACAGATTTTGGAAAATAAGAACGAGCATCTTCCGTCTGAAATACTAGTGTATCTGCAAATCTAAAGGCAAAGTTGCGCAATGCTTGTTGATGCCAACCAATGGGAACTTTACGTGGATTATTGCGCTCAGAAAACACAATGCGATTTTTTATAAACCAAGAGCTAATCGCTAAGATAAAACTCGATGCAGATAAAAAAGATAAGCATGTCGCATTTGGTCTAGTCTTTAAGATTTTGATTAGTTCTTTTATTTCTTGCATAAAACGAATGACTTTATTAGAGCTTGTAGTATGAATTTCAATTTGTTCAATACTTTCCTCTAACGCATATTCATTACCATATCGATTAGGGCTTGTTTGGATAACTGTAATATGATGACCATCATGTACCCACTGACGAGCCAACTCTGTTAAGATTCGTTCAGCCCCATCGTTACCAAGGGAGATGGTGACAATTATTATTTCCTTTTTCATAAGCCTTCCTCTTGGATATATTCTGCCAGTCTTACATAGGCTTGTGCCATTGATACCTTAGGTTGCCAACCTAGGGATTTTAACTTCTTAGAACTTAAGAACATATGCACTGTCGGTGCATAGCCGAGCCCTTGCACATCTTTTGGAATATCAAAGATGACTTCACTCTTATCATTGCTAACATGAGTTGCCACTAAATGAGCAATGCTTGCAATAGAACGCGTCTCCTCATCATGACAAACATTATATGCTTCACCAGGTCCCCCTGCTTTTAAAAGAGTTAAAAGCCCAGTTAAGGCATCAGTAATATAGCAATAATTCGACATAGAATCGCCCTTTGTATGAAGTATAATGGCTTCTTTTTTAATAGCACTCTTAGTGAACTGCATAAAAACGCGATTATCAGCTACTGGAACACCTGGCCCAAAAGTTTGAGCTAGTCTAGCTATTACAACAGGAACGCCATACTCCACAGCATAGGACTTGCAATAACATTCACAAAGTCTTTTGCTTTCGGAGTAGGAGCTACGAACGTTTAGATGATCCAAATAGCCTATTCTTTCCTCTGTCATAACTTGGCCAGACTCATAAGGTACCCCATATTGCTCCATACTGGATAAGTAAACTAGTTTCTTTACCTTTTGACGGCGACCTAACTCAAGCATGGCCTCCGTACCATAAATAGAGGTACGGATAGTTTCTACTGGATATTCTACAAAAAACTTAGACTGTGTCGGTGCAGCACCATGCAAAATATAATCACATGGCACATCAATAGATTCTAATGAGCCATCTACTATGGTTAACGACTTATTGTCTAAATACTCACCAAGAATATTTTTTGCCTTTTCATGGCTTCGCACATGACCAATCACTTTTAAATCCAGGTCATGAGTCTCATTGGCAAGTATAAGTAATTTTATAAACATAGATCCAATAAGCCCCGTTGCACCAGTTATAAGAATGCGTTGATGACGGAGGAAATGAAAGTAATTTTTTTCCTGTACTAAAGCCGTTAACTCGCGTTGAATAACGGAATTACTCATCTTTTAATCCTCCTAGCTCACGATTTTTAATAATCCCTGTGAACATATAATAATCAGATGGAGTTGTAATCTTTATATTTTCAGTTTCCCCTAACACAGGGTATAAAGTATAACCATAGTGCATCATCATCGATGCGGAATCAATAAAGTCATGAATGCCCTCATCTTTTGCACGATTATGAACTGATATAATATCATCCAATCTAAAACTCTGCGGAGCTTTAGCCATAAGACATTCATTACGATTTAAAATGCGGTTAATAGAACCATTTTGGGTAACCATAACCGTTTCGATAGCTGGAGTAACAGTAATGGCAGAACCCTTTGACTCAACAGATTCTATGTTTCTCTCTATGGTAGAGTTATCTACAAGTGGACGAACCCCATCATGAATCAATACAGTCACCGCGTCATCAGGGAATAAACGCTTAGCCTCTACTAGCCCATTATATTGGGATTCCAAAGCACTTTCACCACCAGGCACAATGGATAATACCTTTTGTAACCCCGCCTTTTCTATGAGTTGTTTAGTATGATCAATCCATTCTACTTTACAGGCAAGAACAATCCCATCAATAGTCTTCGTTTGTTCAAATACATCTAAGGTTTGAATCAAAATCGGTCTACCGTTCCATTCTAAAAATTGTTTTGGCGTCTTACTGTTTTTCATACGAGCACCTACGCCACCCGCAAAGATTACTGCTATTCGTTTCATAGGCCCTCCTTATGGTTGAGCTTCTTTCTTAGCATAATGTATGCCTTTATACTCCTTGTAAGGTGTGTGTAAATCAGCAAATACTGCATCATGTTTTGCTACACGTTGCTCTACAGGTGGTAATTGCATATAGTCGCCCCAAATAAGGCACAAATATCTCTCATACCCTTTCATAACAGGTATTTGATGACCTTCAAAGTCTTTATATACAACAGAAGCAAAGTCCTCTCTAGGATGACGTAGCTTCATACCTTTTAAGCTACCGATTAACTCCGTACACTCATCACTCGTATCAAAGTCGTATTGAGTCATTCTCTTTTCTGCAAATCGCCAAATATGATAGCGTATAGACTGACTTGAAAAGATTTTATAAATATAACCCGCTAAAGCGCGATATGTTGGTCCTTTATTATCAGGCAAACGCTGTGCATTAAAGAGTGCAAAAGTCATGGCCCACATCAACTGCAATGCACGACTAATTTTGCCGGGTGCACAGCCATCGATAGGCATAATTTCAAGTGCCAAACCATGACAAACATCTTCATGCATACTATGACGATTGATAAAGGTCGTATGATTATCTCTAATAGATGCTCCTGCATCATGATAGATGTGATTGCGATCGGTACGACAATACGTAAATCGTTCAGTATCAGCATATTTTGGCCATAATTCAGCTAACTTTTCATAGTCTGGACGAGGCATGAAAAGATCTAAATCATCATCCCAAGGGATAAAGCCGTTATGCCGTATAGCCCCAATGAGACCACCGCCGCAAAGATAAAAGCGCAAATTATGTTTATCACAGAACTCTTTAAAGTACAGTAACATATTCAGCTCTTTTTCTTGTATTTCCTTTGTCATAGATGTACTCATAGGGACCTCTTTCAACGTAATACAGCTAATACTGTATCAATCATCATTTTTATATCTTGTAAAAAAGAAAACTCCTTAATACTCCTTAAATTCCAAGTCATCTTACCCGGTAAAACCTCATTTATATAGACTTCATCAACATTCTGAGCATTTTGTAAAAGTTGATCTTCATCTTTATAAGTAATACTGGCAACACTAGTAACACCAGCAGGTAATAATAAGGTAGCTTTCATTTCATCTGTATAAGCAGCCACATAACGTGGAACCTCAGGTCTTGTACCGACAAAGCTCATATCTCCTAAAAGGATATTAATAAGCTGAGGCAATTCATCGAGACGACAGTTACGAAGCATATTGCCTACCTTCGTAACACGCATATCATTTTGTGATGTCACTTGTGCACCTAAAGATTCCGCATTCTTTACCATAGTACGGAACTTATAGATGCCAAAGGTACGACCGTACTGTGTCACTCGAGTTTGACGAAAAAAAACCTCTCCCTCACTATCTCGTTTAATCATGATGGCTAGTACCAAGAATATAGGGCTTAATGTAATAAGCATTCCCGCTGCCATTACGCGGTCAAAAATGCTTTTACAAAGAAGGCTTATACGCCTTTGATTTAATATTTCAAAATAGGGACGAACCGCTTCACACTGAAGCTCTTTTGGTAGATCATGAAAGTTCTTTACTAGCATTCGGTAATAATCCTTTTAAACTGCTCAATGATATATTGCACTTCTTCATCTGTAAGGAGCGTATGAAGTGGCAATGTAATTTCATTCTTAAACTGGTCATAAGCATTTGGATAGTCATCGATTGTAAAGCCTAAGTTTTTATAAGCAGTATGCATTGGGATTGGCTTATAATGGACATTCGTCGCAATGCCAGCCTCAGCCATAGCTTCAATAACCTTGTTGCGGTATTGCGCATCACGGCCGTCTAAACGGACTAAATACAAGTGACCACTACTTTCATGCTTATCTGTATAATGGTTCAACAATGTAACAGGTAAATCCTTAAATGCTGTATCATAAGCTTCAATAATTTCTTTACGACGTGCCAAAAGTTTTGGGTATCTTTCAAATTGAGCTAGCCCAATAGCCGCCATAATATCCGTCATATTACATTTATAATAGGTACCTTTAATATCATATTCCCAAGCACCTGCTTTTGTTTTTGCAAGAGCATCCTTATCTTGACCATGCAAAGATAGCAATTGGAATTGCTTGTAGATAGCTTCATCGTCATAACCATCTATGTGGCGCCATGTAGCACAACCACCTTCAGCAGTAGTAAAATTTTTTACTGCATGAAAGGAAAAGCTACTAAAATCGGCTATATTACCTGTTGGCACCCCTTTATAAGAAGCACCAAAAGAATGCGCACAGTCCGCTACGATAGGAATATGACCTAATGCTGATTGAATATCATTAGATGGTATAAAGAGAGATTTCTTTTCCTCTACAATGGATCGCAAACGTTCATAATCACAAGGCACACCCGCAATATCTACAGGGATGATAGCCTTTGTTTTTGGTGTGATAGCCCGAGCGACTGCATCGTAATCCATTTCATAGGAGTCTTTTTGTGTATCAACAAGCACTAATGTAGCGCCCACATGAACTACAGGACTCGCACTAGCGGTATATGAGTAAGCACTAGTTATGACTTCGTCTCTAGGTCCAATTCCCAATACGCGAAGGGACATTTCAAGCGCTGCCGTAGCAGAGTTTAAACAAACGGATTTAGGTGTACCTAATTGGTGAGCTATCTTTTTTTCTAATTCTTTAGTACGAGGACCTGTCGTAATCCACCCACTTTTTAAGGCTTCAACGACTTCATTGATTTCTAACTCTGTAATATCTGGAGGAGAAAAATTAATTCTCATATAAATCACCTCAATACTTTCTGTACCATATTGATACGCTTGATTTATCACATAGAATACTGATTAAAACAGTTATATTAAGCATCAATTACGATAGATCCTAAAAGAGAAATACCTACTTGTGAAAGGCGTTTCTTAGCTTCAATCAAATCTTTTAGACTAGCTACTTCATTTTTAACAACTAACACAACACCATCTGATTTTTCTGCCAATACAACGGCATCTGTAACAGACAATACTGGTGGTGTATCGATGATAATCACATCATATTCATCACGTACATACTCAAGAATCGTAGGTAATTTGCTGGAGTCTACAATGTCAGATGGATATTCAACAACTTCACCAGCCGTAAGCACATCCAAATGAGGCACTACATTACGATGAATCGTCAAATCTTCATCCATCATTACCGCATTTGTAAGACCTTTATTTTGTACATTAAAGGCTATATGTTGTGCTGGATTGCGTAGATTGCCATCTACTAGAAGAACTTTATTATTATTTTTAGATAAAGCTAATGCTGTATTAGCTGCCACTTCAGAAGTTCCTTCACCACTAGTAGCTGCAGTAATGCAAATAAGTTTACATTTATGTTGGTTACATACATATTGAAGATTGCTACGCAATATACGGTATGCTTCCACAAGTGGCGTATCACCACGTTCATTAGAAATTAGTCTAATCATATTAACCTCTCATTTTGCGCAACAATGCTACGATACGATTACTAGGCTCCTCGTATTCTTTTTCGTTATGATTTGGAATTACGCCCAAGTTTTGAATGCCAAGAATATCATTAATTTCTTGTACAGATTGAACTTTGCGATTACCGAAGAATTGGCCCAATGTATAGAGGCAACCAAAGATGAAGCCTAAAATGGCAGAGCCTAATAGAATAAGAATCTTACGTGGTGCAATCGCCTTTTCTGGCAATGTAGGAGGATCAACGATTTGAACTTCATTTGGTACCATAACCTCTGCTACCTTCGCTTCTTCTAAGCGAGTGGATAACATTTGATAGATATCTTGTGCCACATCTACATCACGTTTTGCTTGGATATAACCACGTTCTTTTTCAGGTAGTCCTTTTATAGCTTCTTCGTTTGCTTTATCTAACTCAGCTAATGTAGATTGTTTACCTTGAGCTACAGCTAACGCAGCTTCATTTTTAAACTTATCCGCTAGCAATCCTTGTTGTGCAGAATTGCTTGAAGGTGCTTGTTGAGATGCAATGGCATTAATTTCAGCATTTAGACCACTTTTAGCTTCTTCAATTTGTTGATTAATTTCTTTCATCGCAGGATGTTCATCAGTATATTTACCAACGTAAGAAGCTTTACGAGATTCTAGATCTGCTAACTGACCCTTGTAGGCTTGAACCGTAGCACTATCAGCGATGCTTTTACCTGCAGAACCTAATTGCTCATTGATACTGCCAAGTGCAGCTTGTGCCGTTTCTAAATCGAGTTGATTTTGAGCCTTCTCACGATCAATTAGAGTAATCTTATCAGTTAAGCCTTTCATCTGATCAGCTGTAGAGTACACCTTATTATCTACTTGGAATTGTTGCAATTTATTTTCTGCTTGCTCTAATTCAGATTTCGCAGTAACAACGCGTTTTTGTAAGAATTCACGAGTAGTTCGTTGTTCAACATGAGAAATTTCGGCAAGACGTTTCAAGAAGGTATCAATAAGTAATTGATTAGCTTCTTGTGCTTGCTCAGGACTCTTACCAGTTACGCTTACTTGTAATAACTCGGTTTCTTTATACGGTTTAGTTTCAATGCGAGTTTTAACAAAATCTTCATATGTTGGCGCATTACCAGTACCTTCAGGATCTTCTATAGCAGTAATTACTGGCTCTACTACATTACGACTTTTTAAAATTTCTGCATCTGTGTTCATCAATTGACGAGACATAGAATCAGAATAGGCATTAGCACTAGATAATACAGAATTGCTCAAACCTTGAGCTTGTTTAATGCGCAACATCGATGTAGATTGATATGTAGATGGTGCAAGAAAGGCATACGCACCACCTAAAACCATACATGCTACCGTAATATTAATAATTTTACGGCGCTTTTTAATGAGGACTCTGCCCACCTCTTTTAAATCAATAATTTGTTCCACCCATATACCCCTTTCTGTAAAAGTATACAAACAACAGGGTCTCTCCCACTTAAAATATTAACTGTACCTAACCCTCTCAATAAAAGCACAATGTATCAAAATTAAAATGGTCTTATACATATATCGGGTAATAAATGTATCGTCCACGACTTATACATTATGATTTGGGGCGTATGTAGGAATGATATCCTGCAACACATTAATTACATCTATATCAGTTTTACATGTATGAAAACGCTCTATTTCACGACTTAGCCATTCTTGATTAACATCTTCTAGAGCTGCTTCAAAAATTTTCTTATGCGTAGTAGTATTCGTACCTTCTTCGGCAGTCAATAATTCTTCGTATAACTTTTCACCTGGACGTAATCCAGTAAATTCAATACGAATATCCTTATTAGGCTCAAAGCCAGAAAGACGAATCATATTCTTAGCCAAATCGACAATTTTAACCGGTTCACCCATGTCTAAAAGAAACACTTCGCCTCCATTCCCCATGGCACCAGCTTGAAGTACTAATTGACTGGCTTCAGGAATAGTCATGAAATAACGTGTCATTTCTGGATCTGTAACGGTTACAGGGCCACCGGTTTCAATTTGTTTACGAAATAAAGGAATAACCGAACCACGGCTACCAAGTACATTACCAAAACGAACTGTTATAAACTTAGTATCATATGTATGATTCATACCAAGTACAACTTTTTCAGCAACCCGTTTTGTAGCGCCCATAACACTAGTTGGATTCACCGCTTTATCCGTGGAAATCATAACAAATCGATCTACCCCATGAGCTCCGGCTACATCCGCAACATTACGAGTACCATAAATATTATTTAATACCGCAGCAATTGGCTGTATTTCCATAAGCGGCACATGTTTATGAGCTGCTGCATGAAATACTACATCAGGATTATAGTTATTGAAAATTTGTTCTAATTGATTCTTATCGCGAATATCTGCAATGATTGGAACCAAGGTATCTTGGGGAGCAATATTGCGCAATTCTTGATGAATAAGATAAATACTATTTTCACCATGACCTAGGAGCAATAGCTTTTTAGGTTTTACACGTAAAACTTGACGACAAATTTCAGAACCAATAGAGCCCCCCGCACCAGTAACTAAAACTACTTTATCTTTAAGATATGTTTCAACCTTGGACGTATCGAGCTGAATCTCATCACGTTCCAATAAATCCTCAATTGAAACAGGATGTAAATGAGATACAAGAACTTCATCATCAAGCAATTGGTACATCCCCGGTAAAATATTGATTTTACATTTTAAAGGAGAACAGATTTCCATGATTTCTTGAATAATATCTCGCTTCACGGAAGGCATGGCAATAATAATTTCTTCTACCTTATACTTAGCAACTAATGCTGGAATATCTTCACGATTACCGAGAATTCTAAAACCATTCATAAGACGATTATGTTTAAACATATCATCATCAACATAACCAATCACTCGACGAGAACGCTTATGATATCGTTCAATTTCACGAGCTATAGTTGCACCCGCATCACCGGCTCCTATGATCAATGTATTCACTTGGCCACTTTCACCATCGTCCCCACTGCTATAGTGAAGGGCCACATAATGAAGCAACATACGTCCCATACCAACAGCGCCTGTAGTAAGGAACCATGTAATAAAATAGACAGAACGTGGTAATGACTTACCAAATACAAACATAGAGAAATAGAATAAAGCCGTACCAATTGTAGTCGCTACAAATACTGCTAATACCTCTCGCATCCCTGCATAGCGCCAAATACGTGTATATAAATGCATTATCAAGAACATCAACATATACGAAATAAGTAATAACGGAAGTGCATCCACCATTTGATTAATATATTGAGGTTCTATGTGTCCATCAAATCGAATAAAAAGACTGATAAAAGCAACGATTACAATCGTCACAATATCGGTAATAAACAATATGGATGGTAATAAATATGAACGCAAAAAAACGCCCCCTTATATGATAGATATCGCCTTATCTTTAATCCTTACCTATTCGTGATACCATGTAAGCCCCTGTTAAGATTGGAGCAATATCACGAGCAAAGTTGATGCGACTATTCTTAGTTAAGTAAAGAATATCACCTTCACGCATGATGTAGTTTTCAGACATATCTCCAGTTTGTAAAATACGATTCAAATTGATAGGAATCGGTTTCTCTGGATTATCTTGATGAATCAAGTAAATTTTCTTCTTTGCTGTATCCCAGTTAAAACTACCTGCAGCCCCAATCGCATCAATAACTGTACTAGATTTAGTCAACGTATAGGCGCCAGGCTTATTAATTTCACCAAATACATATACGCGAACGCCGCCCAATTTCGATACATTTACTGTGATATCAGGATTAATGATATAACGAGACAGACCTTGCTGTAACTCAGCTGTAAATTCATCTACAGTTAAGCCATCTGCTTTTACGGCACCAACCATAGGGAACGATACATATCCATCTGGTCTAACGGTATACACAATATCATTACCATTACGCGTACCAAGCTCTGCCTGCTGAACCACTTGAATATTCAGTTCATCTCCTTGACGCAGACGATATTCTTTATCAGAGCTAATTACGGATGCACTAGTTTCCAATGGGGCATGGCCTTCCATTTGTACATTCTTGGCATTATAAGGCTGATTAGTATTTATATTAACTGGCGCAGCCATAGCCATTGTTGTAGTACATAAGAATGCAGCCATCATCATATACTGTTTCTTCTTCATACTTACCTCTTTTTCTATTCAACTTATTTAATTCATCACTTAATTATTGATGTATCTTATATCTAAAAAATCAGTCATGCTATTTTATCATTTTTTTAAATATACTTCTACAAATCTAGTATGTTCCAAGCGAACTTCATAAAACCTTCAACAACGATTCCTTAAAAATACAGTATTTTCAATATATGTTCATTAATTATTATTTGCTGTTTTCATTCCTAATTCACTAGTTTTATTATTGAAATTTGTAAAAATAATAAAATATATTTAAACTCACTTCATTATCAGCTCACATAGTTCTTCTATTTATATCAGAATTAGTGATAAAAAAATAAGGTGTATATACTAGAAATCTAGTATATACACCTTATTCAAAGTTTTTGACACTAATGATCGCTCTATATAATTAATTATTCAACACGACCGCCTAAATAAGCTTCCATAACGCGAGGATTATGGCGAACTTCATCAGCAGAGCCAGATAATACCATTTTACCAGTCTCCAAAACATACGCATAATCAGCAATCTTCAATGCTTGACGCACATTTTGTTCTACTAAAAGAACTGTTGTTCCATCAGCGCTGATTTCTTTAATGGTTTCAAAAATCTCATTTACTACTAAAGGTGCAAGGCCCATAGATGGTTCATCTAATAATAACAATTTTGGACGAGCCATAAGTGCACGACCAATAGCTAGCATTTGCTGTTGACCACCTGATAAAGTACCACCCAATTGATAACTTCGTTCATCAAGAATAGGGAATCGTTTAAATACCTTTTTGATATCTGTTTCGATTTCTTTATCTTTACGTGTATAAGCACCCATTTCAAGGTTCTCATAAACACTCATATCTTGTAGAATTTGACGTCCTTCAGGAACTAAGGAGATACCATTTTGTACAACTTGATGGGTTTGGCGACCTGTAATATCTTGACCTTCAAAAATCACTCGACCAGATGTGGGTTTTACAAGTCCCATAATAGTCTTCATCGTCGTAGTCTTACTAGCACCATTAGCACCAATAAGAGATACAATGGAACCTTGTGGAACTTCTAAACTTATATCTTTTAAGGCTGTAATATGTCCATAACCAGCCACAATATTTTCTAGTTTTAACATATTACACCTCCTCTTTACCTAAGTATGCTTCAATTACAGCTTCATTATTTTGAATTTCTTGAGGTGTACCTTCAGCAATTTTCTTGCCAAAGTTAAGTACTACCAAACGATCACAGATATTCATCATCAATTCCATGGCATGTTCGATAACCACAACGGTAATACCTAGGTCACGAATCTTGCCAATCAATTGACGCAGAACTTCAGTTTCACTATCATTCATACCTGCTGCCGGTTCATCAAGCAAGATTAACTGAGGGTGTGTCGCTAAGGCACGAGCGATTTCAAGACGACGTTGCTTACCATACGGTAATGATGTGGCAACCTCTTCTGCATCTGCTTCAAGACCTACAAGCTTTAAGAACTCATAAGCAATACCACGACAACGCTCTTCTTCAATGCGTTGACGTTTTGTTTTCAAAAAACTAGATAAGAAGCCAGAGCCAGTACGACAATGCATACCGGTTAAAACAGTTTCAAGAGCTGTCATATTGCCAAAGAGACGAATATTTTGGAATGTACGAGCAATCCCCATTTCAACAGTTCTATGAGGCTTGATGCCTACAACAGACATACCATCAAATACAATTTCACCAGAACTTGCAGGGAATACACCAGTAATCAAGTTGAATAGTGTGGTCTTACCAGCACCATTTGGACCGATGACACCAAATACTTCACCTTGTTTAACGCCAAAAGATACTCCTGTGAGGGCTGCAACGCCACCAAAGCTTTTACTTACGTCATTTAATTCTAATAGCATTCAGTTCCCTCCTATCCTTGTTTTTCTTCTTGTTGTTTGCGTTTATATGCTTCAAAACGTTCTGTTAATACTTGTGACTCTGGAATATATAGAGCCTTTTTAAAGCCTAATTTGCGACTAATTTTATCTACCATAGATTCTGTCAGAATACCATCTGGACGAACGGCCATCAAAATGACTAGTAATGCACCATAGATGATGTCCCGATAGTCGGATAAGAAACGCAATACTTCTGGTAATAATGTAAGAATAAAGGAACCTAATACGGAGCCCCATACTACATTGGAACCACCAAATACAGGGAATAACAAAATTTGTACTACTTTATGGTAGCTGAAATCTGTAGGATTAATAAAGTTTGTAATATGCGCATACAAACCACCGCCAATACCAGCGATGAAAGCACCAATGATAAAGGCCATCATCTTGTAGTATACAACGTTAATACCCATCAATTCTGCTGCATGATCATCAGCCTTAATCGCTGCAAAGGCACGACCCACACGGCTATTATTAATCCGTACACAAAAGGCGATAATCAATACTAAAATAGCTAACAAAATAATGATAGCCATTAGATTGCCCCATGCAACAGCATCAATGCCCATTAAACCATCGAGATCAAATTCATAGGCATAATTTGTCAATTCTTGAGGAATGGATGGAATACCAGAAAGGCCTAATGCACCATTTGTAATATCCAAATTCAAGAAAATAACACGCACAACTTCGCCAAATCCAAGTGTAGCAATGGCAAGATACAAACCTTTAAGACGTGTTGTTGGCAAACCGATAATAACAGCCACAAGACTAGCAACTAAGCCACCAATAATAATGCCTACAACGATAGGCAAATCAGCTTTCAAAGAAAGAATAGCGCCTACGTATGCACCAACACTCATAAAGCCAGCAGCCCCTAAAGAAAGCTGTCCACTTGCCAGTGTGAAATAAATTGAAATACCCATGATGGCATTAATGATGAAAAACATCACGATCTGTAGATAATACGGGTTTAATAATTCCATTACGGTCTACCCCCTTTATCTTTAGATCCAAACAAGCCTTGTGGGCGCCAGAATAATAATAGGATAATGAGACCAAAGGCCACAGCGTCACGGAATGTAGATGCACCATAAGCAACAGAGAAGATTTCTGCTACACCTAAAATAAAGCCGCCAACCATGGCGCCTGTAATATTACCAAGACCACCTAAGATAAGTACTGCCAGACCTTTAAAGCCTATAATAACACCCATAGTAGGCTCAATAGCATTAAAGGACAAGCCTACCAATACACCTGCCGCTGCACCTAAGGCAGATGCAATCATAACAGTAATAGATATAATCATTGTTGGATTGATACCCAAGAGAGCTGCTGTTTCCGTACTCATGGATACAGCGCGAATAGCCTTACCAATCTTAGTTTTCTTAATAACTACATTTAAAATCAGCATTAGCACAACAGAAACGCCTAAACCAATAATTTGTACCATAGAAATTTTGAAAGCTCCAAAGTCGATTAGGCCACCAATATAGTCTGGTGGGAATGATCTAGTTTGAGGGCCCCAAAGCAATAATGCCAAACTTTCAAGGAAAATAGAAACACCAATGGTACTAATAAGTGGTGCCAAGTGAGACACCTTTTTCTTGCGTAGTGGACGAAGCGCCACAAATTCTAAAAGATAACCGAGGATAGCACCTACAGCCATAGCTACGATAAGGGCTACAAAAATGTTAACGTTAAAAATTGTTACCATAAAAAGACCAACGAAGGCACCTATCATAAAGATGCCTCCGTGAGCCATGTTGATAATATTCAAAACACCGAACACAAGTGTTAAGCCAATAGCGAGTACAGCATATAAGCTACCGAGGGTTAACCCGTTAACTAATTGTTGTAAAAACACTATACTACCTCAACTTATTTTGTTAATGCGTCAAATTGACCGTTTTTAATTTGTAATACTTGAACTTCCATAGAAGGATCGCGTTTTTCGTTGAATTTGAATTGGCCAGTTACACCAACGAAGTCAGCAATATTTTTCAATGCTTCCCGGAATTTTTCGCGATCTGTTGTGGACCCTGCTTTTTTCAAAGCTGTCTCATAGAGATATACTGCATCATATGCTTGAGCAGCGAATTGGTCAGGTTCTTTACCGTATTTAGCCACATAGGCTTTACGGAAATCTTTAACCTTTTGGTCTTCTTTGTTAGGGAACCATGGCGTACCAACAATAACACCGTTAGCAGCATCGCCAGCAATTTTAATGAATTGTGGGCTGTTGAAACCATTGGAGCCAACTACAGGTTGATTCATACCCATTTCACGCATTTTTTTCATGATTAATGCGCCTTCTTGGTAAAGAGAAGCAACTACAATTACATCAGGTTTTGCTTGTTGAATTTTAGTCAATTGTGCAGAGAAGTCAGTATCTTTATCTGCAAATGTTTCAGTATCAACGATTTGTACACCTTCAGATTCCAATGCTTTACGAGCTGTATTATTTACAGATACCATTTGGTCATTGTTGTTGGAGTACATGATAGCTGCAGTTTTGAAGCCTAAAGTTTTATGTGCTTCTTTAATTGCAGTATCTACTGCCAAGGATTCAGGTACAGCATTACGGAAAATGTAATCGCCGATATCCGTAATACCTTCAGCCGTTGTAGATGTACCAAGCGCTACTACTTTACTTTTGTTTGCTACAGGCCCCGCAGCCATCATTTCACCAGATAACATAGGACCGATAACTGCTACCACTTTATCTTTTGCAATTACTTTGTTCATCGCATTGATAGCTTCGTTTTTATCACCTTTAGTATCTTCTACTAATAAGTTAATTTTTACAGCATTTGCATCAGCATTGATTTCGCTTACTGCCAATTCAGCACCAGCTTTAATGGATTCACCATATGCTGCCGCACCACCAGTTGTTGTTGTTAATAATGCAATTTTAGCTTCATTGCTATTTGCACTACCTGCATCTTTATCGCTACCACAACCAGCAGCAATTGCCATTACACCAGCAAGGCCAAAAATGGCCGCTTTTTTTAACATGGATTTATTCATGTTACACCCTTCCTTTAAAACATAAAACTTTAAATCTATACCTATATTATGAGAATATAAAATAGTTTGTCAATTAAAAGATAATGATTTTAATTCCCTAATAATATATACATTAAATAAGTTATTCACATAGACGTTCCCACTTCTTATACAAGGATTCCAACTCTGTCTGAGTCTCTTCAATTTGTGTGGAAATTTTGGACATTTCATCTAAATCTTGTTGTACTACAGGATTAGCTAATTGTACCTCATACATCTTCATCGTCGCCTCTAAACGAGCAATTTCAGCTTCTACCTCAGCCAATTGTTTTTCTACCATATAAGCATTCGGCTTCTTCTGATTTTCCTCCGTAGTTTCTGATACTGAAAGCATTGACTCATTAATAGGAGTAGCTTTACTATCACGCTTACTGCTATCAGAGTTTTTCTCATTAGCCAATGCTAATAAATCTTCTTGCTCTTTCAGCTTTTCCTTATAGTATGAATAATTACCGAGATACTCTGTAATTTTACCTTCATCTAGAATTACTGTTTTTGTAGAAACTTGATCCAAGAAGTATCTATCATGAGAAATAATAAAACAAGTCCCTTCAAATTGTTGCAATGCTTCCTCTACAATTTCTCGTGTAGGAATATCTAAATGGTTTGTCGGTTCATCTAAAATTAGAAAATTATCTCCTTGAAGAAATAATTTAAGCAAAGCTAAACGAGCGCGCTCACCACCAGATAATTCACCTACTAGCTTAAATACATCGTCCCCTTTAAACAGGAAAGCCCCCAGCACATTACGAGCCTTATCCTCGCTGTAGTTAAAGTGATTCATGATCTCTTCCACTACCTGCCAAGAATCATGCAATTCTTCGTGTTCTTGTGAGAAGTAACCGACTTGTACGCGATTGCCAATATCCACATGACCAACTTCAGGAAATAGTTCTCCTACAATGGTTTTCACCAGTGTAGACTTACCCGCGCCATTAGGTCCAATAAGCGCTACTGATTCACCTCGTCGAACAACAAGAGAGATATCATCAATAATACAACTTTCACCATATCCGACAGATAAGTGATCTAATACTAAAACCTTATCAGCACTCATCGCAGCAGGAGGAAAAGAAAATTGTAAATGATGTGAAGTAACAGGTGCCTCTAGCCGCTCTAATCGATTTAGTTGAGACTGACGACCACGAGCCATTTTAGACTTGATACCAGCGCGGTATTTATCTATATAAGCCCCTGTTTTCTTAATATACTCCTGCTGTTTTTCATAGGCCACCATATCAGCCTTTAAACGTTCATCACGTTGTTGAATATAGCGACTATAGTTACCACGATAGGTTGTGGCTTTGTGATTATCTAACTCCACAACACCTGTGACGATACGATCTAGAAAATATCTATCATGGCTGACAATGAGAATACCACCTTGATAGGCAGATAAGTACCCCTCTAACCACTCCAGCATATCCATATCTAAATGGTTAGTCGGTTCGTCTAAGAATAAAAAATCAGGACTACGTACTAACGCTTTAGCTAAATTGATACGCGTTTTTTGACCACCTGAAAAAGCATTAGCCGGCTTATCTAAGTCATCATCAGTAAAACCAAGACCATAGACTATGCGCTTTGTCTTTTGCTCGTAGTCATAGCCACCTAGCCATTCTAGACGATTCTGTAAATAATCTAAGCGTTGTAAATCCGATTCGCTAGCCTCTTCGGTTTCCAAGCGACTAGTGAGCTCTTTTAATTGTTTTTCCAATGCATGAACATCAGCCCAAGCTTTTTCGATTTCCGTAGCAAGGCTATCATCTCCAAGATTTACATCTTGTTGTAAATAGCCAATACTAGCAACAGGCGACTTGACTACATTACCTTCATCGAGTTCTTCATAGCCTAATATGCACTTTAACAAGGTAGATTTCCCAGCCCCATTAGGGCCTACCAATGCGAGTCGATCCCCTTCTTTTATCTCAAAAGACACATTGGAAAATACTTGGCGCACCCCAAATGATTTTCCAAGGTCTATCATTCGAATGCGTTCCATTCACAACCTCCTAATCATTTACTCTTCATTATACCACAGTTGCCCTCACTAACATTAACATTTCTATAGAATCTTTTGTTTTTCGACTATGACGGAATAATTTTCCTAACAAAGGGATATCTCCCAAAATAGGTATTTTTTGTATTTGATGTTGATCTCGATTATCCATGAGTCCACCAATAACTAACACTTCTCCTGGTTGTAATCGTACTCTTGTATGTGCTTGACGTGTGCTTATTTTGTAGGCTTTCATTTCAGATACCATAATAGGTGTACTCACTTCTGCATGTATTTTAGCATCTACACCACCATCAGCGGTAATGATAGGAGTGTAATTCAACTTAATGCCCACCTCTTCATAACGAGTAGAACGCTTTCGTTCGCCATTCACTTCTGACTCTTCTATAACAGGTATTCTTTCACCTATCAAGATATGCGCAGTCTCACCATTGAGAGCCATGATAGATGGTTTTGCAATTAAAACGGCCTTACCTGAGCTTTCCATAAGACTTAGCTCTGGCTTTACAAAGAACTTATAGGCTTCCCCAGTCGGTGTTTTACCAAAAGTAACAGCGCCATAGGAATGTGTTTTGTCTTCTCCATGTCCAGTTAAGCTGAGCCAAGACCATCGAAAACCCTGTTCTTTTGCATAAGATTGTTCCATGGCAATGATGGTAGCTTCCAATTGCACTTGTTTTGGTTCCTTGTCGATAGCACGTACTAAGGTTTCTACACGTCGCTTTTCTCCGCTCGTCAAATGCATAATTACTTCATTTTGTTCTGAAAGCACTGCCATTTTATCATTTTTTACCACTGTGCCTACCACATTTTTTAAAGACTCAGCCGGTAAATGTTCAGGTGATATAACATATAGTTCTCTTTTTTCAAGTGTTTCATCATCAGAATCAATAAGAAGTGTGTTATGCTCCTTCAATACGGAGAAATGATATAACTTACCTAATTCATTAATAATCCCTTCTGGGGATTCTCCCGTTACAGTGGCCGTAACAGTCCCTTTTAACGACTCTACACCAATAACAGATATACCGTAACTACGACAAATTCCTAAAACGGTTTCCTTTAAGGATGCATTGCGTACAGAAATCGTTATGAGTTTGTTCTCAATATTTTTTTCATTTTTAGCTACTTCACCACTATTTACAATGTTTTCAGAACTACTAGTAGTTATCCTATCAGTACCATTAGCAAATACCATGAAGGGAGTTACAAGCATTACGACCATCCATAAGCTTATTTGCAATATAACTGTCACTATAATCTTATCTATACATTTTAGACCTATAAAGCTTAATCGATTTTTAGCCACCGTGATGAACCTCCTTCAATAATTTCTACACCACTTGCAGTTATCTTAGATACTGATATTTCTTTCCACACACTTCCTATACTAACCATTTGTTCCTCTGTACCTTTTCGTAAAATAGCAATATTCTGTTGTCCCTCAATAATACCTATAAGCTCTATGGGATGTTGTTTGATAGGATTACTTATAGAAGGTTGTATACTAGATTCAACTCGTCTAGCACTAATATCTTTAGCTTTTAATTCAATATAATTACCACTATGCTTTTTATTATTTCTTATTTGTTGATATTTTTCATTTCTACGACTTTCATCTACCTTTTTCTCAAAAGTCTTCATTGAATCATCTGACTCATGTAAATCATTATTTATATCAACGAAATTGCCATTACTATCTTTAGTTATCTTATTCTGACCAAGTAATTCATCTATAGGAATATCTTTAAAAACCTCTCGCCAAGGATTTGCTCGCTCAACACCGGTAATATCATATAATAATCGTCCATGAACATCGCTTTTTACCTCTCTATCCTTTACATTTTTTATATCACTTTCATCTTTAAAATAGTTCTTTCCTTTCCCATTTCTATTATCATGTGTTGTTTCTTTTGATAATTTTTCTGAGCCTCGTTCAATTTGATTAGCATCTCTACCATTAGATTGATCTAAACTAATATGAACATTTTCCTCCTCATGTGGATAAAAAATACCAATGCCTAAAAGGGCAACCGTAATGATAAAGAAAATACCAAGTGCAAACTTATAGTGGCGCATAATAAAATGCTGCTTATCAATCCACATTTTCATACGTTCTATATAGTCTTGTAAGTTCATAATCCACCTCCTGCTGACATATTCTAGGAGGCTCTTTTAAAATCCTACAAAAAAATGACTCTACCAGTCACCAAGGTGACTAATAGAGTCATTCATTATATTGACAAATCAAAACAATTCGTTCTTTATTTACTATTAAATCCATCTGGATGAGAGGTATGCCAATGCCATGCATCTTTGATAACATCAGCAAGATTACTAAATTTAGGATCCCAACCAAGTAAATTTTTGATTTTTTCAGAGGAAGCAATTAATGTTCCTGGATCACCAGCACGGCGATCACCATATTGAACAGGAATATCGATACCCGTAACCTCTTTTGCAGTCTCGATGATTTCCTTTACAGAGAATCCATTACCACTACCAAGATTAAATACTTGAGATTCTCCGCCTTTACGCAAGTAGTCCATAGCCAATACGTGAGCAGCTGCTAAATCATTGACATGAATATAGTCGCGTACACATGTGCCATCAGCTGTATCATAATCAGTCCCAAATACAGTTATATGCTCTCTTTTACCGCGAGCCGCATCTAACACAAGTGGAATCAAATGAGTTTCAGGATGATGGTCTTCTCCAATCATACCAGACGGATCCGCACCGGCCGCATTGAAATAACGCAACGCAACATATGTAGAACCATAAATCGAACTATAATCAGATAACATTTTTTCTATCATCAATTTAGTGCGACCATATACATTTGTTGGTTGTAGCTGAGCATCCTCACAAATAGGAACTACCTTAGGCTCACCATACACAGCAGCCGTACTAGAAAATACAAAATGCTTTATACCTGCGGTACGAGCAGACTCAATAAGGTGATAAGAACCAACTACATTATTTTCATAATAAATAGCTGGATTTTGCATGGATTCACCAACTTGTGAGTGAGCAGCAAAATGCATTACACCTAGGATGTTATGTTCTTTCATAATACCTACTAGTTTAGGATCAGCAATATCCATATTGTAGAACTTTACCCCCTCAGGAATAGATTCTACATGCCCACGAGATAAATTATCTACAATAATTGGTGTATATCCTGCTTGTTGTAAAGCACGTACAGTATGACTCCCAATATAACCAGCACCACCTGTTACTAAAATATTCATAGTTCCCCCTCATGAATTATGTACTTCCTTTGCTCGAGCCAATTTGGGCCCGATGAGACGCTTATAAACCTCTACCCCTGGTTGATCAAAAGCATCAACACCCGCAAAAATGGACTCAAAATAAACGGCCCAACAATGCATAAACATAATTTCTCCTAAATGGAATGCGTTTAATGTTGGTACAGTTATAGTCATGTTAAAACGATTGTCACTAGACAAGGCTTCTCTATTAGCATCTAAAGCAATGTTTAAAATATCACAAATGCCTACATCAGATAGAGAGTGTAAACGTTCATATTGACTATAGGAATCTGGAACAATGAGATTATGTTTCCAGTCTTTAACCTTAATAAATTGAACTACCTTATTTAGGCGCCCCTCTTGATGCTCTTGAACTTGAGCATGCATATCCATAGTACCTACTGCAGCAACTGGCGTACGGCCATATGGTAGACAAGTATTACTCATTTTTCCAAGAGACTCGGATAAGAGCTGCACATACCAATCAGATAATGAGTGGAGTGCTTCACTATAAGGCATAAACACCTCTATAATACGACCATATCGTTCAGATGCAATATATTTCAATAATGCACTTAAAAGGCCTGGATTTTTAAAAATGTCTTCTTCTTGACATGCTGCATCCATAGATGCAGCACCAGCTAAGAATCCTTCAATATCAAATCCTACAAGAGCGGCTGTTACAAAACCAACTTCTGTAAATACAGAGAAACGACCACCTACACCATAAGGAATGCTATAGGTCTTCCAATTATTTTCTATCGCCATAGATCGTAAAATCGTAGGATGTTCATCATCAGATACATCTGTAACAGCTATCACTTCGTAGTTAATATTACGATCTTGTAAAGCCTTCTCCAAAATCATGAAGTTAGCCATTGGTTCAATGGTAGATCCAGACTTAGAATTAATAACGAGCATCACCTTATAATCAGGACCTTTTTTCTGAGCTTGACACTCTATCGTACGAATTAGCCCTACTAAGTAATCACCATCCACATTAAAGCCTGCAAAGTACATCCTAGGATAGCCGTCGCGTTCCTCTGCACTGTAGTTATTCCAAAATGCTCCACACTGCACATCAAAAATAACTTTGCTCCCCAAATAGGAGCCCCCAATACCTACGGATACAACTGTATCAATATTATGGCGTGCATAGTCACGTAATTCGTAAAGCCGCTCTAACATATCTGGTGTATTGATACCATCTTCTGAAATATATGGAAGTTGGTAAAACAACACAGGTTCAGGTAAACCATCTTTAGAAACATGACCTTCTTCGAAGCCTGTAGAACGCAAAATATTTGTATGACGCCATACATTTTGTATAGCTCGTTCAAAATTATTCACATCGCGTTCTTGTATGCAACTTTCATTATATATATTAGCATAATCTAACTCGAAACCTGATTGTAATCGCAACATCAAATATCTCCTTCACTGACATTTTATGTACAATATTCTTTTATTATACCATAAAAGAATGAATAAAATATTAGTTTATACAATCATTTTACCCACAAGCCATAACCGAATCCGACTGCATATACAGACCAAAGTAATGCAAAAGGGATGGCTACTTTAAATTTAATTTTTAATGTCTTATGACGCCATAGGACCATACCTAATAAAGCACCAACACCACCAAAGGCAAAAGCTAAAAATAATAATGTGAACTCTGAAATCCGATCATATCCATTAATGGCACATAATTTATCATATCCATACAGGCTAAATACGATAAGATTCCAAATACCTACGGTCACCCAAAATTGCGTATCACTCATATCCCCAAACCTTATTTTTCTTACTTATGATGAGCTTTAAAATATTCCAATGTCTTTTGTAAACCAGCTTCTAATGTTGTAGTGGCAATAAAACCAAAATCACGTTCAGCTTTCACATTACTTAAGCGCGAATGTTTAATATCCCCTATACGTTCATTTTCATAATAAACCATAAAATCTGTCCCACTAATAGCCCGGAATCGCGTAATCAACTCATTCACAGATGTTCCCATATTGGTAGATACATTATAAATACCTGTGCATTGACCATTTTCCATAGCCTTAATATTAGCATCTACCACATCATCTACATAAATGAAATCTCTAGTTTGCTCACCATCACCAAATACAGTTAATGGTTGCCCTTCGACAATCAAGCGGTTGAAAATACTGATAACGCCACCTTCACCGCCATCACCTTGACGTGGTCCATATACATTAGCATATCTAAAGCATACTGTATTTAATCCAAAAGCTTCATGATAAATACGCAAATAACCTTCTGCAGTAAGCTTTGTCAAGCCGTAAAAAGACGAAGGCATACCACTCAAGTCTTCAGTTAATGGCAATACTGCCAAGTCACCATATACAGCAGCTGATGAAGGCATTAAAAATTGTTCAACTTTCACTTTACGACAAGCATCGAGAACATTAATAAGTCCTATTAAATTTACATCACAGTCATAACTTGGGTTCTCCATGGAGGATTGAACCATTGTTTGCGCCGCTTCATGAAATACGATAGACGGCTTAAACTCTTCAAATACAGATAGTAATTTTGGATCTCGTACATCCATCTCAATAAATCGAGCATCTTCATGTACAAAGGAGCGCATACCTGTAGATAAATCATCTATAACGAGTACATCGTGCCCTAATTCAATTAATCTATCAACTAAATGGGACCCAATAAATCCGGCCCCACCAGTAACACATATATTCATAGCGCCCTCCCTTCTAATATCTTTAAATACCTGCACCTTGTTTTGCTAGTGCATCAGCCATTTCATTATATGTATCGCCTGTATGAGCAGCCACCTTGTGAAAGTATACTCGCACATGATTTTTTATAGAATCATAAAATGCTGAATACTCTTTGGTTAGCTCATTATTACGTTTCCATCTCTTAGTAGCCCACATTTCTATGCCCATATAATCATAGTAAAGTGAGCATTCAGAAATTCCATTATCAACAGCATATTTCATAACATGCATAGCAGCCAACAACTCGCCAGCTACATTCCAAAACGATGTATATCGTTCATCAGTAGAGGGAAAAGAAAAAGTTTTCCTCTTGCCATTCAAAAAGATAACCCCACCTGCACCAACAGTATTAGTCTCTTTATTATAACTACCATCGATATACGCAACCATATAGTTTGGAATAGTAAAATCTGGTTTCACAACACTTGCTGATACTTTACCTTGAATACTAGAACTAGAACCTATAGGCCTAGAATTTATAGATTTAAACTTCACTTCTTGTGGCAATTTAAGTTCACTCTTTTTAGCGCTCATAAAATCACTTAAAGACAAACCTGAATTCTCTACAAAAGCACGTGCTTCTACTTCTGTCGAAAATGATTTGTAGATAGCACCACCATAGCCCTTTACTTGTTTCTCACAGTCAGACCATGTAGTATAAACTCCTGGTACACGGCCCTGACGAACAGCATAAAACTTTTTTGCCATACGCCCCCCCTTAATGGTCCATTGTCAGTTCAACAAATTCAGCATTTACAACAGATGCCAAATTCTTTGGATCTACCTTCATTTGCATACCGCGTAAACCTGCACTTACATATACAAACTTTTTGGGTTCCATAGTAGCATCAAAATAGGTAGGAAATGCTTTTTTCATGCCTACTGGAGAACATCCACCGCGCAAATAACCTGTAATACCTAACAAATCCTTAACATGAACAAGCTCTACAGACTTATTATGACTAACACGTGCTGCCTGTTTCATATCTAACTCTTCAGCTACAGGAATACAGAATACTACATATCCAGTTTTGTCACCTTTACCAACTAATGTTTTAAAAACTTGTTTCTCATCGAGTCTTAATGCTTCTACTACATGAAGGCCAGCGGCACGCTCTTCAGACCACTCATATTCGCTAATACTATAAGGTATCTTATGAGTATCTAAAATACGTAATGCGTTTGTTTTTTTATGTTTTTCTTTACTCATCATAACCTCCATATACTAGCATAGCAAATAAATTTAATCATTACATATTACATAATATATTTCTATAGACAAATATAATTTTTCATTACTATTTATTTACGATTTTATTAATATTTTTTAATTCAATACGCAAAGTACCATCATCATTAGTTTTTATCTCAATAAACTCACGATTTTTCATATATTTCACAGGAAATGAAATCTCAATACCTGTATCTGTTTTAATCTTATGATGCTCTCCAACCTTCGTGGCAAACTCACGATTTACTGGCAAAGGACGCAACATATCCACATCAGCTAATTCTTTCTTTGCCGCCTCTTGTTGAATAGGATTCGCTTTAAATACCTCTTCTACAATACGAACAGGATCAACGGTATCTGATACTTCTGCATTTTTAGCAATCATAGATTTAGCCGTTGTCAGTTCAATGACGCCATCAGACTCGTGCGCTTGAGCCACCTTATCTACGATAGCTTTTACCTTTCTCACCGTATCTCGCGAGGATTGATTAGTCCCTAATTGCAAGACCTTATCTGCTAGGATATAGGATACCTCACCATCAAATTCACCTTTAGGTTCAAAAACACGAACACTAAAATCATTGAGATTAATAGATGCAAAGGCCCGTAATTTTTGTGACGGCATAGGTAATACTGTCTTATGAGAAACGAGTTCTGTAGCCAATGTACCATCATCTTCACTGAATAGTTGATGGGTAAAAGCATCATGAGCTTGGCACAGAAGAATACAAACATAAGGCGTATCCGTAACGGCTTCACAGATAATCGTATCAATAACAACAGAATCCGTAGCTTGTTTCATGTATGAAAATAAGCTTTCACCTAAATTCTTACATAAATCAATAAACTTAAGCGCTCCATTTTTATAGTCTACTAATTGTTTGCCTACAGGACTCGCATCATGTAAGGTTCCGGTTCTAGCCCCTGGATCTTTAAAAGCCTTAACTACATGATTTGCTATATAATCTTGTATAGCTTGATCCCCAACCTTTAATTCATGTTCAGAATATACAGCTAACGAGGATGTAAAGTCGAAAATCTCTAGCGCCGCCTTATTAATCTGCATGATGCCTCCTTGTAGTACAAAAAATGTTTACCCTTTATTATACCACTCTTTTAACTTTCGTTTATCAACTTTTGAGCATTCCGTAAGGGGTAACACAGGAATTTCTATTATAGCTTTTGGCCACTCTACAGGAGGTCTTTTATTATGAATAAGTTCTATAACTTCACTCAATCTAGCCTCACCATCTAGCACCATATAAACTACGTAGTCTTCCCCTCGTATCTCATCAGCAATATCGATAATAGCAACCTCGGAAACCCCTTGTAAGGATTGTAAATACAATTCCATCTCTGGGATAGAAATTTTATATCCCCCTTTATTGATTACGTCACCTGCTCTCCCATTAAACATAAGATACCCGTCACTATCAATGTATCCACAATCATTTACAGTATACGTATTGGGAATCCCTTCAATACGATAATTTGTTGTCACATAAATGACATTATCATTCTCTGCGATTTTCACGGTTGGAAATGGTCTCCCTACCGTACCTTCTCGCGCTAACCATTCTTTACCAGTGCAATACGTTATATAGTTAAGCTCTGATGCACCATAGTACAAGATAAACTCCATATCAGGGCATATATGTTGTAACTGTTCCATTAATTGTCGATCCAGAACTTGAGATCCTGCAATGATGTATTTAATGGATGATAATTTACTTTTACAATGTCGAACCAATAATCGTAGTTTCGTTGGTAATGCATATATATGGTCTACATTGTATTCCTCTATAAGCTGCATCCATCTACTAGGACGCAAGGAACTCGTTGTAACAACAGTCCCTCCAGCCCATAAAGAGGCGATGACCATATTGCTAACACCTGTGAAACTAAAGCTTCCCTGTAAAAAGATTTTAGTATCTTTGTTTATATGAAAAATATCATTTTGAATATCAAAAAAATCGCGCCAAGACATTTCTCGTCTCCACAAAGGTTTTGGTTGTCCCGTAGTCCCCGATGTAAGTACCCCAAAATCAGCTAATGGCGGTACACCTTCATAGGCTATAACACGAGCTAGCTCATCTACATAAGCCGTATCCATCTCATTGTGACATACCATAGGAATATTACCTTTATGTAATGCCCCAAGCCACTGTGTAAGTTGTTCAACAAACGACAGTTCCTGAATTAAAAGAATCTTAGTATTTAATGTCTTTTTAGACTGAGTAAGATTTACAATGCGACTTGTATTATTAATACCGACCGATAGAATAGCATCATATAGTTCACCATATGTATATTGTATGTCATCTACGATTAAAGCCATTTTATAGGGCTCTAAATCTTTATGCTGTTGTAAGCGTTCAATAATTGTCATATTACATGCGTTCCATAATTAAAGCCGTACCTGTGCCCCCTGCACCAGCAATAGCACATAAACCATAGCGACCACCACAAGATTCTAAAGCAGCCATACAGTGAAGCACTAATATGGCACCAGAACATCCATAGGGATGTCCATAAGCTAAGGCACCTCCAAGCATGTTATATTTTTTAATGTGATTAGGGTACGCCTTGTTAAAAAGAACATCAATGATGGCAAAAGCTTCATTCCATTCCACCACATCAATATCATCCATAGTTAAACCTGTACGTTTTAAAATGCCTTCTGTGCTTTCAAGAGCGCCCTCCGGACTAAACTGAGGATTTCCTGCCCAAGGTTTAACGCTATGAATTTTAAAAGGACCTTTTTTATTAGATAAATATACAAAGGCCGCTCCATCATGAGTTAAACACGCATTGCCTGCATTTGTAATAGAGTCAGCTCCCAACAAAGGTTTCATCCTAGACAAGAGTTTCTCGTTCATCGTAGGTCGAATACATTCATCTATACATCTTTTACCATCTATAGTAATAGGCATAATATATGACTGTAAATATGGGTTATCTAAAGCAGCTGATGCTCTTTGATGACTGCCAATAATATGCAGATATAAATCTTCCTTTGTTACATTGTGTTTATGGATAGTCCGCTCAGCCCCTTCGAGCATGGCTAAAGGCGATTGATCTTGGGGCGTAAATTGAGCTACCTTATAGGTTCCTTTTCGGTCATCCCCTGATGCATACACCCGTTCTGGCTGTAACGACGAACTTTCAATACCGCCTGCAATAGCGGAATCCATAATACCAGACACAATATGTGCATAGGCGATCTCAATACTCATCAAAGCTGAGGCACATTGCATATCAACGGTAATAGCAGGCACAGAATTTGGTAAATTACACATAAGTCCCATAAGACGCCCTATATTACCACCGGTACCAACTGCATTGCCACAAAATAATCCGTCCACCTGCAAAATACTATGACGATTGATTAACTCATCAATGAGTTGCGCACCTAACATCTCCGGTCTCATATGTTTATATTGTCCATTTAAAACGCCGATAGGACTTCTAAGCCCACCATGAATATATACTGACATATATACTCCTTCTTAAAAGCAAAAAAGAGGCATCCCGCAGAATGCCACTTTAATTGTATTCTAAATTTTAACTTTAGTTGCTAACCAAGAAGCAACCAGACATTTTACGATATCTCCAGGAATAAATGGGAACATGACTACAGGCAAGGCCGCCCAAAGTTCTGTTTTTGTAACAATCATAAAACCTGCTACACCAAAGAGGTACACTACAGGAATAGTAATCACAAGAGATCGCCAGGCATAAGAGAAAAAGCTTTTTTTAGAACCTTTAAATATACTTAGTAATGTATATGCAACTGGCCAAGAAAAAATAAAGCCACCTGTTGGTCCCAACAATTTGCCAAGACCAGCCGTACCGCCAACAAATACTGGTAACCCAACTGCACCAAGCAAAATATAAATGATAAATACGATAAGTGCATCCTTAGGCTGTAACAATAAGCCGATTAATGTGGCTACCAAAGTCAAAGCCGTTACCATAGCGGGACTAAATGGCAATGGGAAAGAAATATATGCTGAAATACATAATAAGGCTGTTAATAAAGCCATTTTTGTTAAACGTCTTGTTTCCATAATTACCTCTAACTAATACATCTTTGTTTCAAAGATGATGAATCTTCATTTTCACCGAAAAACGTAGCCGAAAATGCCAATGTATCACCAATGTAACCTTCTACATGAGCATCTTCAGGATATTCCACCAAAGTTACCTTGTCATCTGCAATAACTGGTGCATGAAAATAAATTGCCATTTGCAGAGCAGATTTACTAATATTCCAAAAATCCCACATCGTTTCTAAAATCATGCAGCCAGGAACAACATAAGGATTCTCACGATGGATGGAATTCGTATCATTAATATCATTTACAAATCGTATGACCTCTTCCTTAGAAAAAGATATAGCACCATCTGTTCCCTGTTGATTTATAATAGAACGAATGTTAAATTGTTTTGGCACTGGTCGTAAATCGACCATTAAGAAGCCAGACGTATCCATAATACCAATTGTGGTGGTTTTTGCTACTTTCGATACAATTTCACATACGGTTCTATCACTACCTGAGGAATCATAATGCATATGTTTAATAACGCTATGTCCCGGTAGGTTCAAATCATTATTACATAATGCTTTAAATAATGTTCTCATATAATCACAGTCCTTTTATTTATTCAATATCTTGATTATAATCAACATTATTTCATTCGTCAACAAAAGGCATTGTTCATATGTTAACAAATATCAAATGAGTTTGAAACTATAAACAAAAAGAGCCTATGACACATATCATAGACCCCTCACGTGGAAGTTTCATAGATTATCTATTTTAGATCTAACTCTTTTAAGTAAGCTTTAAAGCTTTCACCCAATTCTTCGTTGCGCAATGCATACTCAACAGTGGCTTTTAAATAGCCCAATTTATCCCCTGTATCGTAGCGAATACCTTCATATGCTAATGCATACGTATCCGTTTTAGAGGCTGCCAATGCATCAGTTAATTGGACTTCATTACCTACACCAGGCTTAGTAGCTTCTAAGATATTGAAAATATCTGGTGTTAAAATATAACGACCTAATACAGCGAGTCGAGATGGAGCATCCTCTTTCTTAGGTTTTTCCACCAAGTTATCAACACGATATAAATTATCAGCCATTGCTTCACCAGATACAATACCATAAGAACTAACTTTATCTTCCGGTACAAATTGAGCGCCTAAAATAATACCAGGATGCTCATTATAGCAATCAATCAACTGTTTTAAGCATGGATTTTCTGGATTGTAAACAATATCATCACCAAGTAACACTGCAAATGGCTCATCACCAATAAATGCTTTTGCACACAATACAGCATCACCAAGTCCACGAGGTGCTTTTTGACGAATAAAGTGAACTTTAATGTCCGCCAAATCCTTGATCATAGCCAATGGTTTATTTTTACCTTGACTTTGTAATAACAATTCTAATTCAACACTACTATCAAAATGGTCCTCAATAGCACGTTTATTACGACCTGTAATAATTAGAATTTCTTCAATCCCAGAATCTAAAGCTTCTTTTACAATGTATTGGATAGCAGGTGTATCGACAATAGGAAGCATTTCTTTTGGTTGTGCCTTGGTAGCTGGTAAGAAACGTGTACCAAAACCAGCTGCTGGAATTACAGCTTTTCTAATGCGTTGCATAGTATTCTCCTAACTAAAAGTCTTTACCTACAAATTTAATTTTCCATTGATCATTTTTATTTTTATGTCCATCTTTATATGTTAAGTACATATCGAAGGAGTGTAAATCACGATGCCATGTATAATAGACAGAATCAATATCCCCACTCATCATGTTATTCTTAACACTTACAGAAATATCATCTAGGCGAGTCAATTTATACGTACCGCCATAAATAAGCTCTTTTGGAAGTTCTGTCGTGTCAAAACGATAAGGGGAATTATTGTAGGTTATATTTCGTTGATTATAACTAACCCATACATTAGCACGATTACCAACTTTAGATTGGAATCTAGCACCCCAATAAGGCATGCTACGGATACTACCATCATAGCCATAGTAGTCACGTTGGTAACCACCTAAGAAGCGCAAATCAGCATTTTTACCAAGCTTAATCGGATCATGAGAAACCTCTGCATAATATTCCTTATGAGAACCTTTTACAGAACCCTCTTTCCAATAACCAGCATTAACACCACCACGTACAGTAATTGGAGAATTTCCTACATGATATGTATGAGTATCCAAACGAGCTTCACCTATTTTTTCTACCCATACTGTTTCATCATTATATTCATTAGATTCCTTGCTATAACCAACAGAAGCAGTCCCCCAAGGTAAATAATGACGATATCCCACCTGTGGTTTAAAACCAGATTTAGAATACCAACGATAGTCAATATAAGCTTCACCATTTTTACCGATAGGATATTCTGTACTACCATGTAAGCCAATACCATCATCGTTACTATACGTAGGTTTTGGTATTAAGGAAAAAATACTAAATTTGCCTTCTTTGTCATGACGCAATGAAGTCGTATAAGATGGCAAGGATAATACTTTAAAGTTTTTAATATAAAAGGATGGTTTTTTAATAACGACTTTATCACCAGGATATACCTGAATATCTTGACCCTCCACACGATAATCTGGAGTATGAACAAAAGCCATTGCATGTTTTGTAGTGACCATGCCCTTTTCCATATGGCCTATTTGTCCATCAAAAGTGGCGTTATTGCCCTTTACATAATAGGGATCGCTCCATCCCATGGCTTGGTCTGCCTCAAAGTGACGATCGCTAGTGCGATACGTCATATTTTGACCTGTAATATCTTTTGTTTTACCGCCATCTTCCAAATAGCGATAGCCCCCAACAGTACGATATTCTGTGGTTTTAGTATTACCTTCAATACGGGGGGCCATCAAAGTTTGATTGCCTTGAGACACCACAACATCGCCTTGAGCATATACATCACCTGTAGAGCCAGTATAAGACATTTTATTAGCATCGATACGTGTAGGCAACTGTTCAGCAGGAGCAGCAGATTTCGCTTTTTCACCACGACGTACAACACGGATATTACTATATTCAGGTGTAGATGCTTTAGAAATTTCTCCTGCATAGGATTGACCTACGCTATCCAATGTATCTTGATATACAATAGTTGACTCAGTAGCGGCCCATACAGGTTGTGCTAAACAAACAACACATGCCGCTGCCAGCCATTGTACTTTACGTTTCCTCATGGTTACTAGAACTCCTATTACTTTAAGAATTTGTTAATTATTGATTACGCTTTACAACAACGATAGGTTGAGAAACATTTTCTACAGGTTCTTCTGGCTCCTCAACTGCTGTAGTATCTTCAGCTACAGCTGCATTTTCATCAGTATCATTATTTTCTACATATTCTTCAGATTCACCTGTTGTATTAGGTACAGTTACAGCATCAGCTAATTCATCATCACTATGAGCTAAACCATCGCCACCAATAACAAGACCTTGAATTGTTACGGAATCTTGAGGTTGTACATATACAGTAGCACCAGCTGGGTACTCAATATTTTTACCTTTGATGAAAGCGCCCCCTACAAGCCCAACAGGACCGAGTAGAACTGCGCCCGCTACAGATGCACCTGCTGCTTTAACTTCACTACGGGTTTTATCCTTAGCCTCTTTACCTTGTACAGCAGTAAATTCTGTACCATCAATAGCTGGGATTGTATCAAATGTAATATCTAACGCACCATTACGACCAAAGGAACGAGCCTTTTTCAAAGAAGTAATTGTTCCGGAACCTACAGTGCCCGCAGGTACTAATAAGACATTGCCATCCATTACATTTTCTGCAACAGTAAAGGATATAGTGTCACCTTCATGACTAGTTTTAGAAGAAACCGCTTCATTTAGAGTCACTTTGAACACTTGATTACCAGACAATGTACCTACTTGGTTAGTAAGAGCCACATTGCTACCATATACCTTTGTCTTCAAAGAGATAATACGTTTTTGTAAGGAACCGCTACCAATGCGACCATTAACGCTACGTTCCATCTTTTCTACACGGTCTACAAGAGATCCTGCGTTAATGCTATTTTGATATGTATATTCCAATGCATCCATTTCTTCGCGCAAAGAAATATTAGTACCACTGCCTTCTACAGAATTGTAGAGGGAGTCAACACGTTTACTCAATGTTGCGGAATTACCATTGAAACCAGTACCATACACGGTTTCATCAAGTTGATTAATGCGGTCCACAACAGCACCATCTTGTACGGCTCCATATACAGTAGTTTCTAAAACATTTGTTTTTTCAGTTACTGTACCAGGAGCGGCAAATGCAGTGCCTGAAATTAGGGATGCCATTAAAAGTGTAAGTACTTGTTTCTTCATAAATTCCTCCACAATGTATCTAATGTATAACTGTTATACAACAGAATAAGCACGGGCCTAAGACCGTGCTTATTCCCTGAGTCTATCAATTTATATGCTCAGTGGCCATTAAATTTTCAAATCAATAATCGCAGATACACCTACGCCTTGAACACGAGATGCACCAACTGGGTTTGTGCTATTAACAGGAACTAATCCTTTTACACGAACCATACCATTAAAGCTACCTTCTACTTGAGCAACAGCTTTAACTTCTTCAATGCTAGAAGCAGGCCCAGTAACTTGAGCCGCACCGATATAACCTTTTGTACCAATACTGATAATAGGAACTACTTTAGTTGTATATTCAGTACTCAAGTTATTTTGTTTCAATAATTTATTTAGGAAAGAGTCAATTTGTGGACCAAATTTGTTAACAACAATGCCGATACCACCAATTTTAGCTGCACCACCAAGAATGCTGCTAAGTCCACCAGCTTGAGTTGTCAAGATACCACCAAATGCAGTTGTAGTTAAACAAATCCCTAGAACAGCTGTAATAATCTTCTTTTTCATAATAAGCCTCCTATAGATACTTATATTTTAACAAATTCTATACATAGATTCTAGTGAAAGTATAAGAACTTACACATAAAGATACTAACATAATATAGATTTTCGATGAATTCTTAATGAATTTTACGCAACTTAATTTAATGCTATCATCAACGATAAATCGTGTCAACATCTAATACAAGCTACATCTAGAAAGCTCAAAAATTGAAATAAAAAGATTAACAAAATGACATAGTTTAATTACTTTTATTAATTATAAATTTAACAAATTCGTGGAACCTGATCTTCGCCTAATAAATCAATCAGACGAACACCTCCAATAGCCGTTTGTAGACCAACCTTACCAATATTTTTATCTATAGTCTTACCAATTAAAACAGCTTCACTGCCCTCTTCAAAGCTATGAAGAATCTTAAGGACTTCGTTCGTAATAGATGGCTCTACAATAAGAACCACTTTCCCTTCATTCGCTAAATATAAAGGGTCATACCCTAATATATTACATACTGACTGTACCTCTTCATGAATTGGTATAGCCGTTTCTTCAACCTTAATGCCTACTTGACTCTGATCAGCGATCTCTTTTAAAACGGTACCTAGGCCACCACGAGTGGGATCTCTCAACAAAGCAACTTGAGTTCCTACTTTATCTAATACTGCTTGAACCATCTTATTTAGTGGTGCACAGTCAGTTGTTAAGGAGTCAGATAAATCTAAACCAAACCGTTGCCCCATAACGGCAATGGAGTGATCTCCAATAGCACCTGACAAAATGATATCCATCCCTGCTTTCACACGATGTGGACCAATATCTATTCCATCTGGAATCATGCCAATACCAGCAGTATTAATGTAGATTTTATCTACTTCGCCCTTTTTAACGACCTTTGTATCACCTGTAACAATTTGAACATTTGCGGCTTTTGCCATTTCTGACATAGTGCGAAGAATTTCATCTAGCTCTTCAAAGGCCAAACCTTCTTCTAAAATAAGACCACAACTTAAATATTGAGGTATCGCGCCATTCATGGCTAAATCATTCACAGTTCCACAAACAGCCAACTTGCCAATATTACCACCAGGAAAGAACGCAGGTTGCACCACATAGGAATCCGTAGAGAAAGCCATGCGCCCGGCTGTAACAGGAAACTGGGCACCATCGTGTAGGGGCGCCAATAAATCATTTGTAAAATATTTCAAAATAAAACGGTCCGTCAACTCATGACTAAATCGTCCACCATTACCATGGACTAAGCGAACTCGTTCCATATTAATCCTCCCACGTCGATCCACCACTAGAATAACCATATTTATACCATGCAGCACAGCTACCCTCTACAGATACCATACAGGCACCTACCGGATGATCTGCGGTACAGCTTTTACCAAATAACGGACATTCACTAGGTTTAATAAGGCCTTGTAAAACACGTCCACATTGACAGCCTTTAGGATCAAGGGATGGTTTATCTAAGTTAATAGGTAGGACAAGCTCTACATCGTAAGCTGTATATTCACCCTTTAATGCTAAACCAGAGTTAGGAATAACACCAATACCACGCCATACATCATCGCATACTTCATACACTTCCTCGATCATAGCTTGGGCTACAGGGTTTCCCTTCTGCATAACTACAGAATGATACGTATTGCCCACCACAATATTACCAGACTTACGTTGCTCTAAAATATTAGCTATGGCAGATAATATTTCTAAGCCATCAAAGCCAGCGATACAAGATGGGATACTGTATTCTTTGGGCAAAAATCGGTATGGTTCTTCCCCAATAATAACGCTAACATGACCAGGTAGAATAAATCCATCGATATGGCCTTCTTGTTTATCTAATAATGCACGCAATGCTGGTGGTACTAACTTATGAGATACAAGAAAGAATACATTCTTTAATCCCGCAGCATGAACGGCTTTTACAGTAGCACAAATTACGGCTATAGTCGTCTCAAAGCCAATAGCTAAAAATACTATTTTCTTTTCTGGGTATTTTTTACTTAGTTCTATCACCTCTAAAGGCGTATAGATAACATGGATGTGAGCGCCCTTTGTTTGAGCTTCATTGAGACTACTATAGCTACCTGGAACCTTTAACATATCCCCAAAGGTAGCAATAATAACATCCTCACATTCTGCATAGGCTAAAGCCTTATCCATATAAGTTTGATCAGTTACACATACTGGACATCCTGGTCCACTAACAAGTTCTATGCCACATGGCAATAATTGACGAAGACCTTCTCGGAAAATCGATACTGTATGCGTACCACAGACCTCCATAAGCCGTACAGTTTCACCGGGCTTATGAAGCGCATTGATGCGCCTTAACAAAGCATCAGCTGTGTGCTGCTTTTCCTGCAAAGTAAGCTTCTTCAAGTTCTTCTAACTCCTTAAAGGCCTCTAATGTTTTTTGAGCCTCTTCTTCATCAACAATTTGTACAGCAAAACCTGCATGAACTAACAACCAATCCCCGACCTTTGCATCTGGTACGAGGAGCAAACTGCAGTCACGGGTAGCACCTGTCAATTCAACGGTACCAATAGCATCATTCACAGCAACCAATTGCGCTGGTACAGCTAAGCACATAGTATCTCCTTATCTATATCATTTATAACAAGTTTTATATACATTTACTTTAATAAAATATCTCCAAAATATATGAATAAAATTAATATTATTGTATCACAGTTACACTCATTATTTAGTGATAGTGGCCACAAACAACTAGAGCTTAAACTGGCTATACAACTCATATGGATTAAACAATATTCAAAACATTACTAAATAAATTTGTCTAAGAATAAGAGTTGCATGACAATTTATAATTGATTTCCTAACCACAATTGTCCTAAAGCAAGTCCACCATCATTAGAAGGAACTGCTTCATTCATATATAAATTACCTATATGCCACGTCCTATATATGAATTCTAATAATTTACGATTTTGAAATACACCACCAGACATGGCCGCATTACTAATATTATATCGCTCCATCAAGTCTGCAGCCGTTTCACATAGTGCTATTGCCATTGTTTTATGAAATGAAGCGGCTAAATGAGCTCGACATTCACCACGAACAACACCATCCATAATAGATTGAACTGTAGGTGTAAAGTCAAGAATATGTCCATCATAATTGTAAGCAAGTAATGATCCTTTTTCATCACCACATAGAGTTTCTAAAGCAATGGCAATTTGTGCATCATAACTATGGACCATACCAAGACCTAATAAAGCACCTACAGTATCAAATAATCGCCCACAGCTTGTAGCTTGAATCATGGGCATTCTAGATTGTAATGCTTTATCTAAAATTTCCCATCCCTTTGGAAGTTCCTTCATCCATTCTTGATATACAAAAGGGATATCATCGCCATAATAATTACGAATATACCATAAGGCTTGTCGCCAGGGTTCAGAAACAGCCTTTTCTCCGCCAGGTAATGGAGCTGCATGAATATGTGCCAATCTCTGATATTGATTGCCTTTACAAAGGAGAAATTCTCCCCCCCATATAGTTCCATCTGGACCATAGCCAGTACCATCCATAGCAATCCCTAGTACAAGCCCCCTTAAATTGTGTTCCGCCATAACAGACGCTATATGAGCATGATGATGCTGAACAGGTACAACAGAAAGATGGAAACTTTCACCTATTTTTTCACCTAACCGAGAAGAAAAAAACTGGGGGTGACTATCTATGATAATTTTATCTGGTTGCACAGAAAATAAGCTCTTATATCGTTTAATAGTCCATTCTAGTGTTTCATGAGTTGATATATTTTCTAAATCACCAATATGGGGCCCTACAAGAACTTCACTACCTTTATTCATAGCAAAAGCATTTTTTAAATCACTGCCCATAGCTAATATCGAAGTTTGTTCTAAACCATCACAATGAATAGGTTCAGGCACATAACCACGACTGCGACGAATAAATCGAGGTTTATTATTGATGACCACTACCACTGAATCGTCAAGGGGCGCATAGATTTCACGATTATGAACGAGGAAATAATCTGCTACCTCACCTAGTTCATTAAACGCTTGATCGTCGTTATATAATACGGAATCACCGCTTTTGTTACCACTGGTCATTATCCATGCCGCATCAAAAGGTAATAACACCTCATGCATTGGTGAATAAGGTAACATAACCCCTAACATGCGATTATCAGGAGCCACATAAGAGCTTAAATGAACAGAACTATTATGATTTTTTTCTAATAACACAATAGGACGTTCCATCCCCGTCAATATATCTAGTTCTACATCATTAATATGTACTAACTCAATCGCCATATCTAGAGTTCCCACCATTATTGCTAATGGTTTATGCGGCCTATTCTTCCGCTTACGTAAGCGTTGTACAGCAGCGTCATTTCTAGCATCGCAAACAAGATGATATCCTCCTACACCTTTTATTGCGATAATACTACCTTCATTAATCAATTCCCGCGTAGTATTCCATATATTCACTGTATCCACAGCCTTGCGATCTGGCTTATACAATGTATATTGAGGACCGCAGCGAGAGCATGCGTTTGGCTCCGCTCTATAGCGACGCCCCTCTATATCTTCATATTCAGCCTTACAATCTTCACACATGGGAAACTCGTTCATCGTCGTCCGCTCCCGATCATAGGGCAAAGATTTGATTATCGTATATCGTGGGCCACAATTTGTACAATTGATGAAAGGATAGTCACGTCTGCGTTTATCCTGCTGTAGTTCTTTAATGCAGTCATCACAAGGCGCCGTATCGGCGCTAATAAAGGTACTCACGGATTCACCTAATGGAGATGGCGCTACTATAAAGTCGATTTCATCACCTTTTACAGTAAGATGTTGTACAGTTTGACTTGTAATGCGACATAAACGAGGTTGCTCCGCTTGAACAGCATCTAAAAATAGTTGCAATGCTCCTAGAGGACCTTGTATTTCAACATATACACCGCGGCTATCATTATATACAAAACCAGTTAAACCTAGAGAATGGGCACACATAGAAACAAGGGGCCGGAATCCGACCCCTTGAACTATACCGGTATAGCGAATTCCCCAGCGTTCTGTAGTTTGATTACTATTTTGTTTCATATAAACTCCTACTATACTCGGAGAATCAAGTGTAATTAACCTAATGCAACAGGAATACTTCCATCAATACCAGCTTGTTCTAATTCGGCTTGAATCATAATAGCACATTCGATGCGTTTCTTCTGTAAACGACAACCAAATTCATAAGGTGTTTCTAGATCGCCACCCAATGTAATGTTGTTAGCATGACAACCACCGGAACAGAAGAATTTCGCCCAACATTCAGCACAAGTTGGTTTGGAGAATACATGTGTATTGCGGAAATCTTTAGGAATTTCTGTATTTTGTAAACCATCATACACATTACCAAGCACGTATCCATCTTTACCTACAAATTGGTGACATGGGTAAATATCGCCATTAGGTACGACTGCCATATATTCATGACCTGCCCCACAACCGCGAAGGCGTTTCGCCATACATGGCCCACGATATAAATCCATGCGGAAGTGGAAGAAGTTAAACTTCTCACCCCAGCCTTCTAACTGGCGTTGTAAATAAATATCTGCTAATTTTTCATATTCTTTCTCTAGAGCTGGCCAATCTTCTTCACGAAGCACATAATCCCCTTCTTCACCGACAACAGGCTCCATGGACAAATGCTCAAAGCCAAGATCAGACATTGCCATAACGTCTTTAGTAAAGTCTAAGTTTTTATGAGTATATGTACCACGTACATAATATTCAAGACCGTGACGTTGTTTTACTGCATTGATAAGGTTTTTAGCAATATATTTATAAGACTCTGCACCACTACCTGCTACTGGACGCATTGCATTATGTACGGATTCACGACCATCCAACGACAATACTAAACTCATCTTGTGTTTGTTTACATAGTCGATTTTATCTTGTGTTAAAAGCATACCATTCGTAGTCAATGTAAGCTTAAATATCTTATTGTGCTTTTCTTGAATGGATTCAATGTATTCAACCGTTTGCTTAACAACATCCCAGTTCAACAATGGCTCACCACCGAAAAAGTCAATTTCACAATGTTGGCGAGGTCCACTCATTTTAATAAGAAAGTCCACAGCTCGTTTTGCTACATCAAAGCTCATCAATTCTCGTTTAACACCGCCGTAATCACCTTGACTAGCAAAGCAATATTTGCATGCTAAATTACAATCATGAGCAATATTTAAGCATAATGCCTTAACAATAGGTTTCTCACCTACTACAAGTTTAAACTCTTTACTCATCGGTGCAAATAATTGCTCCGCTTTGATGAGCTCATCTAACTCGTCCATAATCTCATCTAGTTCTACTGCATCTTCTTTAGCATCTAACGCAGCATGTACAGCATCGCGATTAGTGCCATCATATATGTCAAGAACTCTATCGATGAGTTCGTCGATAACATGGATAATACCGCTATTTACGTCTAAGCAGTAATAGTTATCCTTCATCCGAAACTTATGGATCATTGGTTTTAATTCTAACATGGTACCTCCAATTGATTTGTATGGTAAAAGCTCTAGTATATAGAACTTTCTAGATAATTGTACCACATTTCCACACTAAACGTTATAAAAAGAGTCATAAAGATATACTATACAATGTATGTCTTTAAAACATAAATAAAAAAGGCCCGCTAAGCGAGCCTCTTCATTATTTTTGTTTGCAAACTTGGTTACCAACTGTGCAGCTTGTTTTACAAGCGGATTGGCAAGATGTTTGACATTCCCCACAACCGCCAGTTTTAGCAGTTTTTTGTAAGGATTCAGTGTTGATAGTACGAATACGTTTAGCCATGATTATCCTCCTCAATACTTATCGAATGATATTTATTTTATCATATTTATAAAAAGCCTGTAAAATACTATTTCGTTATATTTTCGTCTACAACTTCAGCTTATTTGGTTTCTACCACTTCAGTTTCTCCTAATTGATGGTCTGTAACTTTTGTGTCTCGCATAGCTTCACCTTTAGTTTTCTTAGGAGCATCCTTACGCAATACTTTTCGTAAAGCCATTGCCACCGGTGTTACAATTACAGCAGCAAAAACTGCTTCTGGAATACCATGTGTAACAGACAAGAATACAATAGAGCCTAATACTTGATCTGGACTAAGATTCATTTTAAGAGCAAACATATCTGCATAGAGTAAGAAGATTAATCCCATAACCATGATCGTATGAAATACAGTCCCCATAAAAGCAGAAACAATAATACGCGGACCTTGCGGTGCTTTCCACAATAATAGATATACCAAATATGCTAATACTGGGAAAAGTATACGCGGTAATACGGAAATGATTGGATTAATAAATAGTGGGGATAAAATATTAGGAGCTGTAATATTTTGCCACAAACTATAGCAACCAAAGATAAAGCCAACAAAGGCCCCCACTTTTGGTCCTTCTACAATAGCACCAATTAGAGTTGGTACATGTAAAGTTGTTACATTTAGCGGCCCTAATGGAATAATACCATAACCAGAAAGCCCTAATGCAATAGTGATACCTGCTAGTAGACCAATAATTGTCAATTCTCGAATCGTAATGCCACTTTTTTTCTCTTTCTTGGCCTCTTTACGTTCAACTTGCTTCAGTTTTTCATTGTCGTGGATTGATACAGTTGAGTTATCATCCAATGGACGTTCAATGTTGTTCATAGATCCTCCTTCGCTCTCATTCCTTACGGATATAAGTCGAAACTAGAAATTAAATACGTTCACGGCGTCGTGAAATAATACCACGCTCTACCAATGCACCTATAATCACTGCTCCACCTGTCATACCAGCTTCTAATAAAGTTGGAGTTACAAACACTAGTGGATTACCTTGGTACGTTGGAAAAACGGTGGGAACTAAAGATAATATAAATTCTGGAATATAACCACCATACAAGATATGGGCGTTCATAGCAAGCCATATGCCTGCAGTAATAATGATACGCAACAAACGTACACCCTTATATGCTAAATCTCTTGGATACAAATAGAATACAAAGACCAATAAAGAAACTAATAATAATACAAGTTCAGCAAATAATATATTTACATTCATGGATGATGCATACATAAAATATACCATCGGATCTTGTAAATCTATATATAAGATTGAAGCAATATACAAGAACGGAATCGGTATAGTATAGGCAATTATATCTAACGCTTCATCAATCATTCCCCATCGATGAGTACGATTGAAATACTTTGTGGCTAACAAACCACATAGCTCAATAAGAACTTGAACGATAAAATATACTACAAATAAAAGTAGTACTTTTGCTAATCCATTATCTACATTAAAGCTAAATGGTGTATGAAGAAACGAAAATACCGTCCACCAAGCCCAACTATAAGCATGATAGCCCATGCTTAGCGGTAAATCATCGTTAAACTTGGCATTCTTTAGTCGTCGCACCATAATTGGTATGACTAGCGACAAAACGGGGAACACTAAAATGGGTATTGATAGTGCCCCACTTAATGAAAGTACTGTCGTAATAGCACTTACAAAAAGTGAACAAATTAACGTAAATAACCAAAAACTTTTATTCATTACGGTCTCCCACCAATCGAGTTAAGCCATAAGCTATAATCAAGCTAAATGTGACACTAAAATACATAGCTAATAAAAAGGCTATATCACGACCTACTGTTGGCCATCCCCACAACATGGATAAATCAATACCTAAGAAAATTCCTTTATAGCTGATACCGTGAACGACAACCCAGCTCACTACATAAGCGATACGACTTATAGATTTACCCTCACCAAAGGTACTGCTTTTAAATGATAAATAGGCCCAAGGCATACACAAGGATAACAACAAATACCATACTAGTGCTACTGTCGCACTCGATCCATTATGAATCATATATGCAATAATGGGAATTACCACAATAAATAGATTCAAATAGAAGGAGCGTCTGCAAATATCTATCAAAATGTTCATATAAATCTCCTACGATATGTAATCTCCTTGTATTTTACAATAATCATAGATAAATGTCATCAAAAAAGAAAAACCTCCATATAGGTAAATCAATACCTATATGGAGGTTCCTTTGATTAAGCTACTACAGAATCAGCTGTTACATCAATTGTAGGAACAGTTTCCTTTGGTTCTTCTTTTTTCAACAATGGTGTCATGCTTTCAAGCCCGATCCCCAATGTGAATAGATTATGCAACCAAGCAGTTTGACTTGGTGGCATAAAGCCAAGTACACCGCCACCAACAAGAGCACCATTGAAACCAACGATACCATTGTAATTTGCTTTGATACGTTTCATCAATGCAATAGAAATGCGGCGCAAATCTACAAGAGCTTGTAGATTATCGGAAGAAATAGTAACATTCGCAATCTTTTGAGCAATTGGAGCGCCTTCATTCATAGCGATACCAACATGAGCCTCAGAAATTGCTGGGGAGTCATTGATACCGTCCCCTACCATCATAACAGTATAGCCTTCAGCTTTGGCTTGTTTTACATAACTTGCCTTATCTTCTGGCAATACTTCTGCATGCACTTCATCAATACCAAGTTCATCAGCTACGCGTTGTGCATTACGCTTAGAGTCACCAGTCATCATGACAACCTTTTTAATGCCTAATGCATGCAAATCAGCTATAACTTGTTTTGCCTCTTCACGTACAGGGTCTTTAATGCAAATAACCGCTGCTAATGTACCACCAATAGCGAGGTAAATATGTGAAGATGTATTTGGTAAATTATTGAATTTTTCTTGTTCATCAGCAGGAATCTTTGTTTTTTCATCATCAAAGATATAATGAGCACTACCAATGCGTACACGATAGCGACCAACCTTAGATGCAATACCATGAGCCACAACGTATTCTACGTCAGAGTGCATTTCCTTATGAGGTAATGCATGATCCTTAGCAGCACGTACAATTGCTTTTGCCATGGAATGAGGGAAATGCTCCTCAATACATGCAGCTAATTTCAACATTTCATCTGCATCATGACCGTTAAATGGAATAATTTGTTCAAACTCAGGTTCAGCTTTAGTAAGAGTGCCTGTTTTATCGAACACAATCATATCTGCTTGTGCAATTTGTTCTAGGAACTTACCACCTTTAACAGTGATACCGCGTTTAGATGCTTCTTGCATAGCGGAAAGTACTGCTAATGGAATGGATAATTTAAGAGCACAAGAGAAGTCAACCATTACGAAAGACAATGCTTTCATCACATTACGAGTCAACAAGTATGTTAAACCAGCACCAATAAAGCTTATTGGAACTAATTTATCAGCCATGCGGTATGCTTGTTGTTCCATACCGGATTTCATTTGTTCAGACTCTTCAATGAGGTTAACGATTTTTTCGTAACGAGATGTTTTGGATGTGCTACGTACTTCTACAATAGCTTTACCGTCTTCAACAACAGTACCTGCATATACAGAACTGTCTTGATCGCGACGAACCGCTTCTGGTTCACCAGTCATGGAGCTTTCATTAACAAGAACAACACCATCGATAACGACGCCATCCAATGGAATCACTTCGCCTTGACGAATGATAATTTGATCACCTGCTACAACTTCGTTAACGGGCTTGCTCACTTCGATATCGTCAACTAATACCCATACTTTATCTACGTTCAAGGACATGCTTTGAGCAAGATTCAATACGGATTTACGGTGAGTCCATTCTTCCAAAATATCCCCAATACCCAATAGGTACATAACAGCACTAGCTGTTGGGTAGTCTTTTTGAAGTAAAGCAGCACCAATAGCTACACCATCAAGTACTTCGACAGTTAACTTACGTTGCCACAATGTTTTAATAGCCTTACCAATAAATTTAATACCGTCAAACCAAGCCCATGCAGCCGCAATCGGTGCAGGAAGCACTGCTTTTTTACCTAAGTAAAGTGCAGTACGGTTGATCATCATTTCACGGTATTTTTTATTTACCAAGCGAGGAGAATATTCGTTCAAAGCAGGAGCTTCAGACAAATCTAAATCGCGTAGACCTAGCACTGCATCACGCACAGCATCAATATCGCCAGTATGTTTAATGGCGATTTGACTGCTACGAGTGTAGAAGGTTACATCTACAATTGCATCATTAAGGAATAATGTATCCTCTACATAAGCTGCTTCAGCCTCTGTAAAGTGATGACCAGTTACCTTAACATGCAAGCGATTTCTGAGTTTTTTTACTACAGAAAATTGTAACATATGTGCAATCCTCTAATTATTTGTTTTCTTCAAAGATTTCTTCGTTGCGTGCTTCGTTGATTTCTTGAGCTTCTGCCAATACATCAGATGCGGATGCTTGTACTTTTTCAGCTGTTTCTAATACAGTTTCTTTAGCGCGAAGGCCAGCTGCTACGATACCAGCATATACTTTTTTAGCGTCTTTGGAAGTTAAAACTTTAAGACCTACAGTACCCAATGCAAGACCTGCTGCGAATAAGTTAGCGTTTTTAAGATTTTTTTGATCGATGTTGAACATGATAATATTCCTTTCTACTAAATATGATAAAAAATTTAATTACTATATTTGAAAAGAGGAGCCATTATAGAGACCCCTCATTCAAATTCAGAATTCGTATTAGCTTACTTAGCAGTACGTTTAATGCCTAGTGCTTTATTGGAACCATCACAGCTGCAGTTACCACCGCAACCAGAAGATTTTTTAGAGCCAGACTTGGAGCTACCGCCACCACAGCCACAGCCACCTTTACCAGACATTTGTTTGTAAAATTTATTACCGATATAAGCTAATGCTAATACAACTATGAGTCCTATAACAAGATTATCCATTATTATGCCTCTTTCTCAATATCTACTAAATTATAATATGTGTATTAGTGATAAACAAGATAAAAGCAATATCTAAAGGATATTTCCCTTTTCTCATTATCATTTAACCACGAATATTGATAATTATCAAGTATTATTTTTAAATTACTTATAACAAAATCGCAATTTTTAAATTCATTTTTGTTTAAAGAATCTAAAAGTGGCTAAACTCTCCTATTTAGCGACTCTAGATTAGAAACCTAATGCGCGACCAATGTTATAGAAGATGAAACATGCAATCCATGCAAATGTATTTTCATAGCAGAACATGAATGCAACCCATTTCCAAGAACCTGTTTCACGTTTGATAACAGCTAATGTTGCCAAACAAGGTGGGTAAATTAATACGAACAACATCATTGTTAATGCAATCAATGGTGAGAAGTTTGGATCATTTTGTAAGTAATCAGTCAATGGAGCTGGATTTTTATCATCACCACCTACTGCATATACTGTACCCAATGTAGAAATTACTACCTCTTTAGCCGCTAAACCAGCTACGAGAGATAAGCCCATTTTCCAGTCGAAGCCCAATGGTTCAAGTACTGGGTTGATTGCTTTACCAAAGGATGCTGCATAGGATTGTTCAATTTTTTCAGCAGCTTGTTCTTTATCAAATTTGTCATTTTCAGCATCTAAGTTAGCACTGTTTTTATACATTGCCCATGCTGCTGGGAACAAGTCTTTATTTTCATCTTTAATATCATTGAATAATTCAGGTGCTTCAGAATCATCCTCTACTGCTACTTCAGGTTCATCTTCTCCTGCTTGCTTAGCAGCATCAGTAGCATCTTGTACAGTAGATTTCATATCTTCAACAATTTTATCAACTGCATCTTTTTGGTCATCTGTAGCAATACCGAATTGAGATAATGTAGCTGCATCTTTTACTTCATACTCTTGAGCAACTTGTTCTTTCACTGCATCATAATCTTTGGAGTATTCTACATCCATTGGATATGCAGTGATGAACCAAATCAAGATGGAAGCAGCCATAATGAAAGTACCGGCTTTAATGATGTACAATTTAGCACGTTCATACATGTGCATCCATGTAGCTTTCAATGTAGGCAAATGATATGGAGGTAATTCCATTACAAATGGTTCTGCTTCACCAGCAAATAAGAACTTACGGAAAATTTTTGCAAAGATAATACCGAAGATGATACCCAAGAAGTATACAGAGAATACAACTAAAGTACTATCCCAACCATTTGGGAAGAACGCATTTGCAAATAAGATATACACTGGCAAACGTGCAGAACAACTCATGAATGGTGTAATCAAAATCGTAACCATTCGATCCTTGTAGTTGTCGAGGATACGGGCACCCATTACGGATGGTACGGAACAACCGAAACCCAATAATAAAGGAATAAAGGATTTACCATGTAAGCCACATGCGCGCATTACACGGTCAATAACGAAGGCTGCACGAGCCATATAACCTGTATCTTCCAAGAAAGAAATGCCAAGGAAGAGTAATAAAATTAATGGTAAGAATGAAAGTACCGCACCTACGCCGGCAATAATACCATCAGATACGAGTGACTGTAATTGGCCCTCTGGAATAGTCTGAACCGCATAAGCTTGTAATGCAGCGAAACCATCCTCGATCCAACCTTGAGGAATACCACCAACGAAGTTAACGAACGCAAACAATAAGTACATAACAACCATGAAGATTGGTAAGCCCCAAATTCGATGCGTTAAGATTTTGTCATAACGGTCAGAGCGTGTTTCCAATTGAGTTGGCGCTTGTGTTAAACATGTATTATATACTTCTACTGCAAAGCGGTGACGATATTCTTGGAAGACAATATCAAGATCAACTTGATCCTTAATTTCTTCACGAATAGCTTCAGCCTTTTGAATAACAGCTTCCGTATTATCAAAGCGCATAACTTTGCCAATAACGTCAGCATCTTTTTCTAACAACTTAACAGCAATCCAACGAAGTGGATATGTAACAGTGCCCGCTTGTTTTAGCAATTCTACAAGCTCACTAATTTTACCTTCTAACAAATCACCATAGTTAATTGTTACACCAGGAGCTTTTTGAGAAGCAGCTACACTAATTATTGCTTCTAACAAGTCTTTTGTACCAATGTTTGTACGACCTACTGTGCTAACAATTGTAGCCCCTGTCATTTCTGCCATTTTTTTTAGGTCGTATTTGATGCCCATTTCTTCAGCAACGTCAGCCATGTTTAGAGCAATAACCATTGGCTTTTCAAGTTCCAATAATTGTGCAGCTAAATATAAGTTACGTTCCAAGTTAGATGCATCAAGAACATTAACAATAACATCTGGGTTATCATTTACGATAACATTACGCGCTACTAACTCATCCAAGGAACGTGCAGTTAAGCTATATGTACCTGGTAAGTCAATAAACAATAACTCATGGCCATCAAAGTTCGTATGGCCTTCCTTTTTTTCTACTGTAACGCCGGCATAGTTACCAACGTGTTGCTTCGCCCCTGTGATATTGTTAAACATTGTAGTTTTACCACAGTTAGGGTTACCTGCTAAGGCAATGCGAATTTGCCCATTTTCTGCCATGTGAACCTCCTATTGAACCTCTACATCAATCATGCCAGCTTCGCTTGTACGAAGTGCTAATTCAAAGTTTTTTACTTTGATTTCCACCGGATCCCCCAAAGGGGCAAACTTCATAACATGGATTTTTGTACCATTTACAAGACCCATGTCAATTAGACGATGCTTAACATTACCACTGCCATGTAGTGCAACAATAAGACCAGACTCACCTGGTTTCATGTCTTTTAACTTTTTGATAGCCATACGACACCTCCTAATTATTGTACCTAACAACCTCATATTAAACACACCAAATAATAATGCGTATTAATATCTTAAATTATTATATCAAATCAAGCATTAATTTCAACAATTATTATCATTTTTATGGTTTATTTTTATCTCATATCTATATTTTATTATCATATTTAATATGAGATTATTTATATGATTATCTAATAAAATACTGAATACTAGCTGAAATTTAATATTTCATGGCTATATATTTAGATACAGTAATCAATAAACACTACAAAGATTATCATTTACAAATGCTAACACATTCTCAATTAACAGTTTATAAATAGTTTAAATGTAGTTATTTTAATGTTTTCATTTCTCATTTCACTTAATTATATCAATATTTTTCTATATATTATCAAAAAAATATATTCGAAAGTACTATAATATTTTTTTGAGTCTAGAATATATTAAGACTATAAATCTTCCAAGTTCAATTCATTTGCCCCTAGTATGTGCATACTGTATAATTAATATAATATGTATTATAGAAAGGACAATCCATGAAATCTTTTAAATCTTTAGGTGTTTGTGATGAGCTCATCATAGCCCTACAAAAACAAGGTATCAAGGAGCCCACGCCAATTCAAGAACAATCCATTCCTGTCGTCTTTAAAGGGAATGATGTCATAGCAAAAGCTCAAACAGGCACGGGGAAGACACTAGCCTTCTTACTGCCAATTTTACAACGTGTACATACTGATGTTCATCAAGAACAAGTGCTTATCATTGCACCTACACGGGAACTAATTAAACAAATTTCCGACGAAGCGAAGGAACTAGGTTCTATTTTAAATGTAGATATCCTCCCTCTCATCGGTGGTAAAACTATTGAAGCCCAACTACAGCAACTGGGACGTCGTCCTCAAGTTATTCTAGGTACACCTGGTCGATTATTAGATCACGCAAAACGCGGTTCCCTACATTTAGATTGTATTCGCCGTGTTGTACTAGACGAAGCAGACCAAATGTTGCATATGGGTTTCTTACCAGATATTGAAAATCTCATTAGCCAAACAGACGCTAATAGGCAACTGTTGCTATTCTCTGCAACAATTCCAGATAAAATCCGAAATCTCGCAAAGGCATACATGTCTAAACCTATTTCTGTAACAGCAGAAGGCAAACATATCACGCTCGAATCAATTGATCAACGAGTGTATATGATGAATCCTGAAGAAAAAACACAACGTCTCATCAAAATGATTGAAGATGACAATCCATTCTTAGCAATTGTATTCTGTAATAAACGGGAAGGTGCCATTCGTTTATCCTACGAGTTAACCGCAGCAGGGCTTAATATTGCAGAAATGCACGGTGACTTGACACAAGGTCGTCGCACACAAATTCTACGAGACTTTGCAAAAGCGAAAACACAAATCTTAGTAGCTACCGATATTGCGGCTCGCGGTATCGACATTGAAGGTATCACACATGTATATAATTACGACGTACCTCGCGATGTAGATTACTATATCCATCGAATTGGACGTACAGGTCGTGCTGGTAACTCAGGTATTGCTGTAACATTTGCAACTCCACAGGATGAGGCTTGGTTAAGACGTATTGAACGAGCTATTCAAGCTACGCTTACCAAATATACAAAAGATGGTCAGATTAAGACTAAGGGCAACGCCAGTACTGCGCCAAAACGCACAAAATCAGCTAGTAAACCTAAGGTTACAAGCACTTACCAATCCACTAAGGCGAAAGCTCACAAAGCACGAGGCCACAAAGGCTCCAATACACGCCAACGCCGTGCTTCTACCTCCCAAACGGGGCGTCGTGGCAAACGCAGATAAAATTCGGCTTAATATCCTAAACTAAATGAAACAATTTTTCTTCTACAAGAACATTTTCAAAAAAGACGCGTACAGCTAAGCTGTACGCGTCTTTTTATTATTTACAATAAAAACAATCATTTCTAAGTAATGTTAGATTTGTTAACATAAATACTCGGTACCCCATCTACATCAGAACATTGGGTCTTACATTGAGATCGATTACTACAAATCCAGTTTGTTCGACCTCTCACCTCTTGTTTCACAAAGTAACCTACTTTACATCTAGGGCATTTATATTGTTTATCTTCATCAGATACTTCAATATTACCTTCAACACTAGAAGTATCCTCTTCTACTTGCTGCGTATGTTTACACCTAGGATAATTCGTGCACCCTAAAAAGGCACCAAATTTACCATTCCGCTGTTGCAAACGGCCCTTTTTACACTTAGGACATACAGGCAATGAAGACAAGTCTATGCTTTCATTATCCATAGGGCGTTTACGATTTTGGCTCGTTATAGTTCGAACCACATTTGGCATCATTTGATCAAAGTTTATTACTTTATCAAAATCAAGTTTATCAATTAATAATTGTAAAAACTTAATTTGATCCGCTAAGAAGGAATCTAACGTATCCGCTCCTTCACTCATGAGTGCTAAGCGTTCTTCCCAAACAGCTGTTTCATCAGGATAAAGCAGCTCTTCTGGCAGAGCATCTACTAAGAGATAGCCCGTTTCCGTTGGAGATAAGACTTGCTTCTTCCCTGACGTTTTCATAAAGCCTCGACTGATAAGCTCATCAATAATGTTTGCCCGAGTTGCTTCTGTACCAATACCAGATACAGCCTTTAATTGCTTTTTCAAGTCTTCATTTTTTACGAATTTATGAATTTCCTTCATCGCTTGTAGTAATGTGGACGGCGTAAAACGGGATGGTGGTTTCGTTTGTTTAGACTCTATAGAAGAATCCGTATATAAAACAGTATCGTTCTTTTTAACCGCTGGCAAGTGGTCCGTTTCTTCAATAACCTCTTTTTTAGGGTCTGATTCAGCCCCACGCTCATCGGTTAGATCGGGCTCGTCATTGTCCGTCGTAGATTTAGACTTATGTCGTTTATAAAGCAATTTCCATCCTTCTTCGATAACTACACGACCATTAGCTACAAACTCTTCCTTACTTTGTTCTACTACAATTTTAGTTTGCTCGTAAATATGCTCCCCATAAAATTGCGCAATATAAGCTTGACTGATGAGGAAATAAATATTTCGCTCCTCTTGGGACAAACTATTTATATTGCAAGCCACCGTTGTAGGAATAATAGCATGATGGGCGGTAATTTTCTTTTCATTCCAAGCACGGCTCTTAATAGAACGATCTGCATCGGCAGCCCACTGTGCTAATCTCTCATCACCTGCATTTTGTAGATTGTTGAGGATTGCATTGCGATCATCATATTGATTGGGTGGTAAATATTCACAATCAGAACGTGGATAGGTAGTTAATTTCTTTTCGTATAATTTTTGCGCTGTATCAAGTACAGTCTGTGGATCATAAGAAAAGGCTTTACCTGCCAATACTTGTAAGGATGATAAGGATAAAGGCAATCGTTGTACATCTTTTTTCTTAGACTTTGTAACACCTTTAATAACACCATCAGGTCCACTTTGCAATTGTTCAACTAATGAATCAGCTATAGCTTTATTAATGAGTCGTCCATCTGGGTCAAGCCCCTTTTGTTCGTCTGTAGGCTGCCAAGTGGCCCAAAACACCCCATTAGGATGGTTATATAATACCTTTACAGTAAAATAGTCTACTGGTTTAAATGCAGCTAACTCTCGTTCTCTACGTACAACAAGAGCTAACGTTGGCGTCTTTACACGACCAATTGGCAATGTTACCTTATTACCTTTATAACGTTCAGATAATGTATAAGCCCGAGATAAATTCATCCCAATGAGCCAGTCTGCCCGCGCTCTTGCCAATGCGGATTGATATAGATTGTGAAAGTCCTTGTTATCTCTCAAATCATCGAGAGCGGAACGAATGGATTTTTCATCGAGGGCATTTAATAGAATACGCTGTACTGGTTTTGTATTACCTACATAGTACAAAACTTCGTCAACTAAAAGTTGCCCTTCTCGATCTGGGTCACCTGCGTTGACAATGATATCAGCCTTGCCGATAAGATCTTTTACAATTTCAAACTGTTGACGGCTGCTATCTGTGACAAGCAATTTCCACTCAGCTGGCACGATAGGCAAATCTTGAGGACGCCAACGGATATATTTATCATCGTAATCTCCGGGCTCAGCCTGATGCAGTACATGACCTACTACCCAGGTCACCACATCATCCCCTTGGATAAAATAACCATTCCGTTTTTGGATATTCTTATTTTCTGGTAAGCATTTACTGATTTCGCGAGCCATGGATGGCTTTTCTGCAATAAATAACCGCATGGATCCCCTCCTTAACCTGAAGATAACGGCTAACCCCAAGCCGTTCTATGAAATCTCATTATACTACAATTTAGTGGTCATAACTAGAAAAATCATGTATAATTTTTACGATATATAGACTGTGAAAGTAGAGCCTAAAGATTTATCTGCTTTCACAACATATTAATAGAGGTGAAACATGACATTTTTAGAAGAAGTACAACGTCGCCGTACGTTTGCTATCATATCTCACCCGGATGCGGGTAAAACAACATTAACGGAAAAATTACTATTATATGGTGGTGCTATTCACTTAGCCGGGTCCGTAAAGTCTCGTAAAACTGCAAAACACGCCGTATCCGACTGGATGGAAATTGAGAAACAACGTGGTATCTCTGTAACGAGCTCCGTGTTGCAATTTGACTACGACGGTTGCCGCGTAAACATCCTCGACACCCCTGGTCACCAGGACTTCTCAGAAGATACATACCGTACATTGATGGCTGCTGACAGTGCTGTCATGCTTATCGACGTAGCAAAAGGCGTAGAGGCCCAAACAAAGAAACTATTTGCCGTATCTAAAGAGCGCGGTATTCCTATCTTTACATTTGTAAACAAAATTGACCATTTCGGTCGTAGCCCATTCGATCTAATGGAAGAAATCGAAAATGTTCTGGGCATTCGTACATGTCCTATGAACTGGCCTATCGGTATTAATGGCGAATACAAAGGCGTCTACGACAGAGAACACGAAACTATCGAGCTCTTTGCAAAAGACGAAACTCATGGTCAAGAAAAGTTAGCTTCCGAAAAAGGTTCATTAACAGATCCTCGTATGAAAGAGTTATTAGGTGACGATGTATACCAAGCATTGCTCGACGATATTGAGTTGCTCGACGTTGCTGGTGACCCTTTCGATTTTGATAAGGTTCGTGCTGGTGAATTAACGCCTATGTTCTTTGGTTCTGCTATGACGAACTTTGGGGTAAAACCATTCTTAGAAAAATTCTTGGAACTAGCTCCATCCCCTGCTCCACGACAAGCGATAGAGGAAATGGTACAACCCACTAGTGAAGACTTCTCTGCTCTAGTATTTAAAATCCAAGCGAATATGGACCCTAACCACCATGACCGTATCGTATTTATGCGTATCTGTTCTGGTAAGTTCGAAAAAGGCATGTCCGTATTGCATCGCCAATCTAATAAGACAATTCGCCTATCTCAGCCTCAACAGTTTTTGGCTACAGAACGTACTATCGTAGAGGATGCGTACCCAGGCGACATTATCGGTGTCTTTGACGCTGGTACAATGGGTGTAGGAGATACACTTTGCGCACAAAAGCACAAAGTAACATTTGGTGACTTTCCTGTATTCCCACCAGAGTTCTTTGCTCGTGTATCTCCAAAAGATACTATGAAACGTAAGCAGTTCCAAAAAGGAATGACTCAATTAGCTCAAGAAGGTGCTGTTCAAATCTTTGAACAACCAGACGCCCTTGACTCCTTCGTAGTTGGCGCTGTTGGTATGCTTCAATTTGAAGTATTAGAATATCGCCTCAAAAACGAATATGGTGTAGATTTACTAAATCATACATTGCCATATAGTGTTGCTCGTTGGATTGACGGTGAAGTAGATATTGCTTCCTTGAAGGGTGTTGATAATGCGATGATCGTAAAAGATAATCGAGATCGCACAGTAGTTCTCATTTCTAACGAATGGCAAATGGGCTGGGTTCAAGAGCGTAATCCGGATGTAACATTCTTAACAACCCCTAAATTACACCATGAGCTATAACTTCTAATTAGCTTATTGCTAGGTATATATATTTTAGTTATAACTTAACATGCATTTATAGAACGAATTTATCGCATTTATAATTTAGAGCCTTACGAAATAACATAAAAATATTAAATTTTAAAACTGGAGTATATTTTATATAATTATAAATATAAAAAATATATTCCAGTTTATTTTTTTATAACAAGAAGGAAAATCACAGATTTAAGTCGAATACATATAGTATGATTATGTACATAAGTAATATATACTATTACTTTTCTATATTTATATGTATAATCATAAAAATAGCTTTATTAATATTATTGTTTTTTTGTGTTGTTATGAGTGTTTAAAGATAAAAATGTAAACTTTTTATACGTTATATATTCTATAGTATTTTTTGACCATTCATGATACCATAAAATTCAGATTTATTTTTTATTTTAAAGGAGTGATTTTATGCCACTTATTGACTTAGCCCTAGTCAACAATGTATGGACCTTAAAACTGTCCATGATTCAAACTGTAGGTCTTGCTGTAATTACCTTATTCATCGGTACTTGGATCAATAAGCATTCCAAGTTCTTACAACGTATGTGTATGCCTGCACCAGCCGTAGGCGCTCTTCCATTTGCATTTTTAACTGCTATTTTGTCTTATTATAAAATCTTAAACATTACCTTTGAAGGTTCCTTACAAACATTTCTAATGCTTGCCTTCTTTACCACTATCGGTTTAATGGCATCCTTAAAAGTCCTCAAAAAGGGTGGTATCTTCATTATTTTCTTCTTCTTAGCATGTGCAGTGTGGATTGTAGTTCAAAATACTGCAGGTATTATGATTGCTAAAGCATTAGGAATTGAACCAATTATTGGCATCATGGCTGGTTCTGTATCTATGATTGGTGGCCTTGGTACAGCTGGTGCCTTCGGTCCATATTACGAACAATTACTTGGTATCCCTGGTACCGCTTCCGCAGCAGTTGCAGCTGCAACATTTGGCATGGTAGCTGGTACAATCCTCGGTGCACCTGTAGGTGAACGCATTATTAAAATGCATAAAGTTAAAACACCTTATGAAAATCCTGAGTTAATGGAGGATGAAGGCATCGATATGATCGAAGATCACGTTGAAAGCGGTGGCAAACAGTTTAACTCTCAAGATCTTTTAACAATTTGTATGTGGATTGGTCTTGCATTAGGTATCGGTACCATCGTAAGTGCTGGATTATCTGTTCTTACTCCACTACCTGCATATATTGGCGCTATGATTTGTGCAGCAGTAATTCGTAACTTTGGTGATTTTACTAAAGCATACAAAATCAACGATGCAGCTCTTGATGCAGTATCTAATGTAGCATTATCCTTATTCGTAACAATGGCTATCAACAGCTTGAAATTAGTTCAATTAATTGATCTTGCTTTACCACTTATTACAATCTTAGTTGTACAAATGGCACTTATCTGTGTATTTGCATACCTTATTTACTTCCTCTTTGGTCGCAACTACGATGCAGTTATGCTTGGTTCCGGAGCTATCGGTTTCGGTTTAGGCGCTACACCAAACGCATTAGTTAACATGCTATCCTTAGCAAGTAAACACGGTCCATCCCCTCGTGCCTGGCTCGTAGTTTCCTTAGTAGGTGCCTTCTTAATCGACTTTGCAAATGCTTTCCTCATTACAACCATGGCTGGCATTCTTTACTAACTAAAAAGGACCCATTTGGGTCCTTTTTTCATGAAAAAGAGCTTATTGAAATGATATTTTATCAGTCCAATAAGCTCTTTATGTATTATACTATTTGATTAAAGTCGCCCACGCGTTGGCTACATCGGCAAAGTCTTGAAGGGTAAAGGTCTCACCTCTTCGTTGACCATCAATATTTGCTTTTGCTAATAACTCTTCAATTCTATCCCTTGTTAAGCCCGTTGTTTTCATCGTATTAGAGAATGTTTTACGGCGTTGCGCAAAACCTGCTTTCACAACGCGAAAAAATAGTTTCTCATCAATCACATCTACAGGTGGTTTATCACGCAATACGCAACGGATAACAGAACTTGTCACCGCTGGAGCTGGCAAGAAAGATTTAGGCGGTACATCAAGAACAATATCTGGTTCCGTATAATACTGAACAGCAACAGATAATGCGCCATAGTCCTTTGTACCGGGCTTTGCTATCATCCGTAAGGCCACCTCTTTTTGCACCATCACAACTAGACGTTCAATAGGTAGTTTACTTTCCAACAAAGACATAATAATAGGTGTTGTAATATAGTATGGCAAATTGGCAACCACTTTAAATGGTTTATGATTCATAATCGTTGGCACATCAAGCTTTAACACATCACCATGAATGATACGTACATTGTCATAAGATGCCAATGTCGTATCTAGTACCTCCAATAAGCGACGATCTAGCTCGATAGCCGTTACATCTGCCCCACTTTGAGCTAAACCTTGTGTCAAGGTACCAATACCAGGGCCGACCTCTAGAACAGGTTCTCCCACGGTTAATTCCGCAGCATGTACAATTTCATCGACTATACCTCGCTTAATAAGGAAGTTTTGTCCTAGCTTTTTGCTCATTTTAATATCAAAGCGCTTACATATATAATGCACAACCTCTGGGCTTGCAATTACTGATTCTAACATCTTAACTCCTATTTTAACAATTTACTGCCTCTTCATAAGCATCTCGGGTTATACCATAATGATTTAAACGGTATAAAAATTGCTTTCCATTACCGTATCCAATACCTAATTTAGCACCAATAACCGCTCGACGAGCTGCACTATCAGGCATACCAGACAGTCCGTGACGCACTAAGTCCACCATAGTAAATTCGTTGGATGATTCTAAAGACTCTACGTGTAATGTAGATAAAGCCTTTCTGATTGACTCAGGAGAGGCTTGTTCTATGCCAATATCATCATTTGCAAACGCTTCGTCACGAGGCACAAAAGCATGTTGTGCATTAGGGAATTTTTTAGTTAAAACGCGTCGGATTCGCTCCCCTGCTGTATCAGGATCAGTTAATATAATAATGCCACGTTTCTCATAGGCAACGCGAATCATATCGATAACACCTCTTCTGAGGGTAAATCCTTCTGTAGCAATGCAATCAGCATCTACAGCTTGAGCGATACGTTGTATATCAGATTTTCCTTCTACGACAATGACTTGTTTTAACATATATCCCCCTTTTATTTTATTAATACATTGTAACATATATATAACATTGCTTAAATACTTATAATCGAGTAGTATTAATAGTGTAATATATAAAAGGAGGCCAATTATGACCTTACAACAATTAAAGTATGTCACAACAATTGCCAATATAGGCAGTATTAGTGAGGCAGCCAAGAGATTATTTGTGTCTCAACCGAGTCTCACCAAGGCTATTAAAGAACTAGAGAAAGAAATGGGTATTACCATTTTCGATCGTACTAATAAAGGAATTACCGTATCTAAAGAAGGGGAACGCTTTCTCGGCTATGCGCGCCAAGTGTTAGAACAAGCAGCCCTTTTAGAGGAGCAATATAAGAGCCAAAGCGGTGGTAAAAAACAATTTTCTGTGTCTACTCAACATTACTCCTTTGCAGTCAATGCCTTTGTAGAGCTTTTAAAAGGCGCTGAAATCGATCAATATGATGTATCCTTACGAGAAACACAAACCTATGAAATTATCGATGACGTAGCTCATATGAAGAGTGAAATTGGTTTGCTCTATTATAATGATTTCAACCGTCCTGTATTAGAAAAATTAATTCACACTAACGAATTAACCTTTACTGAATTATTTACGGCCCATCCTCATATCTTTATTGGTAAAACGCATCCACTAGCCCATAAAGAGGTCGTCTCTATGGACGAATTAGAGGAATATCCATATATTTCCTTTGAACAAGGTGATCACAATTCCTTCTACTTTTCTGAAGAAATCTTTAGTACCGTAGTACGCCCAAAACATATTCGTGTTCGCGATAGAGCATCTTTATTTAGTTTACTGCTTGGTCTTGATGGATACACTGTATCTAGCGGTGTAATCGATAAAGAGGTAAATGGTGAAAACATCATTTCAGTACCACTTGCCGAAGAAGGTTTAATGCACATCGGCTATATTACTAATAATAAAATGCAACGCAGCCGTTTGGGTCAAGAATATATCCATGCCCTAGAACAATATGTTAGCAACTACGGTAGACATATTAAATTGCCGGAAAACAAAAAATAATTACATATCATATTATTAATAAGTCTATATAACACGATTGTTCAATTTAGTTCGATTAAATAATATATTAATAAAGCACTCTCTTTTTAGAGAGTGCTTTTCTATAGGTATAACTTATCGAGCAAAAATTTATATCAACATAGCTTTAAACTATATCAAACTTAAATATATTGATATTTTTATATATAATCATACTTCGCTATAATAAACCTATCGAAATTATCGGTTTTACCGTTTATATAAGGAGGATTATTATTATGGCTAAACATACAGCACCATTCCACTTTGATATCGTAGGTTCTTTCCTACGTCCTGCAGAATTAAAAGAAGCACGCGAAGCTTTCAATAACGGAAATATTACTAGAGAAGAATTAACAGCCGTTGAAGATCGTCTCATTACAGACCTCATTCAAAAACAAAAGGCTGCTGGCCTACCAGTGATTACAGATGGCGAGTTTCGCCGTGCCTATTGGCATCTAGATTTCATGTGGGGATTTAACGGCGTAAAAGAAATCGAACTGGAACACGGTTACAAATTTGTCGGTCAAGAAACAGCGCCAGGTTCCCTCGCCCTTACTGGCAAAATTACGGGAACAAACCACCCATTCGTTGAGCATTTCAAATTTGTAAAACAATTTGAAGACGAAAATACTACGGCGCGTCAAACAATCCCAGCCCCATCCCAATTCTTAGCTGAATTATTTCGTGAGGATAACGGCATTACAACACGCTCCTTCTACCCTGATTTAGAAGAACTCATTCAAGATATTGCAGCTGCCTATCGCCAAGTGATTAAAGACCTCTATGATGCAGGTTGCCGCAACATTCAATTCGATGACTGTACTTGGGGTATGTGCTGTGATCACGCTTACTGGACAGGGCGCCAAAAGGATAAAAGCGTAACCATCGAAGGTGAAACTGCTAAATATTTACGTTTGAATAACTTGGCACTTGAAGGACGCCCTCACGACTTAGCATTTACCACACATGTATGCCGTGGCAACTATAACTCTACTTGGGCTGCTAGCGGTGGATACGAACCTATCGCCCCTATTCTATTTGCTAAAGAAAATGTAGACGCTTATTACTTAGAGTTTGATGATGATCGTTCTGGAGGTTTTGAGCCATTGCGTGAAGTTTCTCCTAATAAGAAAGTTGTATTAGGCCTTATCACATCTAAACGCCCAGAGTTAGAAGACAAAGAAGTAATCAAAGAACGTATCAAAGAAGCGACAAAATATATCTCCCTCGAAAGACTTTGCTTATCCCCGCAATGCGGCTTTGCATCCTGTGAAATCGGCAACCAATTGACTGAGGAAGAACAATGGGCTAAACTAGCATTAGTTAAGGAAATAGCTCAAGAAGTATGGGGTGATTAAATGAATGAACATACAATATATTTAGGTGGCGGTTGTTTCTGGGGCCTTCAAGGGTACATCAGAAAAATCTCCGGTGTCCTTTCTACTGAAGTCGGCTATGCTAATGGTCCTACAGAGAATCCAAGTTATGAAGATGTATGCCACAATAGTGGGCACGTAGAAGCCCTCAAGGTTACTTACGATGCTGATATACTATCTTTAGACCACTTAATTCAATATTTCCTACGCGCTATCGATCCATTTAGCGTTAATAAACAAGGTGGCGACGTAGGCATTCAATATCGTACGGGTATTTATTATACTGATCCAACCGATAAGACCGTTATTGAAAGCACCTTAGCTCGTGCTCAAGCTTTTGAAGGCAAACCATTTGCTATCGAAGTATTGCCTTTAGAAAACTACTACTCTGCTGAGGAATATCATCAAGACTACTTAGACAAAAATCCTAATGGCTATTGTCACATTCCATTAGGTCTATCCGATGAACCACTTATCGATGATAATGCATATGCTAAACCTTCCCAGGAAGATTTAAAGACTTTAACACCGCAAGAGTTTGAAGTAACTCAAAACTCTGCTACCGATGCACCTTTCAGCCATAAACTAACAGATGAGTTCAAAGCAGGTCTCTACGTAGATATTACGACTGGAGAACCCCTTTTTGTATCAGCCCATAAATTCGATTCCCATTGTGGCTGGCCTAGCTTTACTAAACCAATAGCTAAAGATGTTATCAAATATTACCAAGATGACTCACATGGTATGAATCGCATAGAAGTTCGTAGCCGCATCGGTAATGCTCATTTAGGTCATGTATTTGAAGATGGGCCTAATGGCTCTCTTCGCTACTGTATCAATGGATCAGCTTTAAGATTTATCCCTAAAGAAGAATTAAAGGGTACCAAATACGAATACTTAATTCCATATATTGAAGACTAGTTAAAATAAAAGGACGCCTTACATATGTAAGGCGTCCTTTTATTATATTAATCTAAAACGTACACTGTAACGTCTTGACGACCAAAGTCCATAGCCTCCCCATAAGAGTCCATTACAAGATCGATTTTGTTACCTACTATAGCACCACCTGTATCGGCAGCAATAGCTTCACCGTAACCAGGAATAAATAAACGTGTACCCAATGGAATAACATCTGGGTCAACTGCTGCTATGCCACGTACTGCAGGTACACCCGTAGCTGTAATACCAGCACCATCACCATCGCCAGCAAGATAAGCAGATGCTTCCATTACGATAGCGCGAGATGCACGACCCGCCACATTACGAGATGTAGTCACTTCACGAGTGCCCTCTTTAATAATTGTAGGAATCATTGCACGTTGTGTTACTTTAGATACGTCATTAGTTTTAATAACGGTACCATTACTATATAGTGTTTCACGTTGTACTCGTTCTAAGCCAGGTTGACCAACTTGAACAACCTCTTCTTCGCCCTTAGCCATAGTATCATCTTTTTGACGAACCACTTCAACAGCAACTTCTTGATCTACTGTAGATAGAGAGCGGCTTGTTACTTGAGCAATTGTTATACGTGTACCACTTAAAACAGATCCATTTTCATCGCCCACTACTACATAGTTAGGTGCTTTGAAACCAAGCTCATTAGCAACACCTTGAGCAGTTGTTTCTGTAGTAAATACAGCTCTTGTTTTACCATTTACAGTTACATAAACTGGAATAGCACGAACAACCGTTAAGGTTGTTCCATTTTGAACTGTAGATGAACTAGAAATAACTTTATCATTTGGATTTAACTTAACCCCAGCATCGCGTACAATGCCTTCGTTAGAATTTAAATGCGTTCTAACAGTGTGTGCTGCACCATCTACCATAACGGTAACGGTTTTATCATTATAAGAAAAACCGGTCATGGTTACAGCTGTTACAATCAATCCGGCAACAACAGACGAAATATATCGCTTGTGTGTCTTATGAATTCTCATGTTGTAATCCCTCCTGTAATGGTATTATTCTACTACAGATAGATACAACCTGTCAAACGCCGTAAGTTAACAATAAGTCAAAACCCTTTATAAATACTGAATTTATAATAGTTTGTATTTTGTATTTTTTAATAAAAGTCCACTGTATGCGTACATATCGATATTTTTAAATACTATACAATATATTCCGAATTGTGTACATATATACAACACCAATACCACATATAGTATATACAGATTTTTTATTACTAAATTTGTATTTTTATGTGTTTTTCAATTGTTATCAATATTTTCTAGAACACTCAAAACTTCACTTTACCCTCATTTTTAAATGTATAAGAAAGTAAAAAAGCCCATATAATGGGCTTTTTATATGTTATGTAATTGTATTAAAATTCATTGCCTAATATATTAAGGTTTCTTCATTATCTATTCATTTTTAACATTGGTTGTAACCGTTCAATGACCGTCATTGACTCTCTGTGTTCATGCTCAATAGCAGCTTTCATTAGCTCCTCTTGAGCAGATATAGGATTCTCTCGATCATTGATTTTATGATACGAACCATCAGCTCTCATAAAATGAGCTTTTAATGTATCATCTAAATATAAATCTAAAATACTTTTTACCCGTTCTTTATGGCGTTTATCTTCAATAGGAATCATAAGCTCTACACGTTCATTCAAATTTCGAGGCATCCAATCTGCACTAGATAGGTACAGACTTTCATTCCCTCCATTACGGAAGTAGAACAAACGATGATGTTCAAGAAAACGCCCCACAATAGAGCGTACTGTGATATTATCACTAACACCGGCAATGCCAGGGCGAAGCGTACAAATACCACGCACGATAAGATCGATACGAACTCCAGCAGAAGAAGCTTCATACAACTTGGCAATGACCTTTTTATCGAGTAGAGAATTCATCTTACCAATGATATAGGCTTCTTCCCCATTCTTAGCAAACTCGATTTCACGGTCAATAAGTTCCATAATTTTTTCACGTAAATTTAAAGGCGCTACAATAAACTTATTCCAAATCGGTGGGTCAGAATATCCAGAAATCAAGTTAAAGAAACGTGACGCATCATCACCATACTCATCATTACAAGTAAATATACCACAATCAGTATACATCCGAGCTGTTTTACCATTATAGTTTCCCGTTGCTAGATGGACATACCGCCTAATACCATCCGTTTCCCGGCGTACCACCATAGTAATTTTAGAGTGTGTCTTAAGACCTTTTAAACCATAAATAACATGACATCCCGCTTTTTCGAGTCGACGAGCCATATGAATATTATTTTCTTCATCAAACCGCGCCTTAACCTCCATAAGGACGGTTACTTGTTTCCCATTATCTGCCGCTTTTATTAAGGACGCAATAATCGGAGAATCCCCACTAACGCGATATAATGTTTGTTTAATAGCCAATACATCAGGATCTATAGCTGCTTGTGCAATAAATTGCTCAACCACTGCAAAAGATTCAAAGGGATGATGAACAAAAAGATCTTGCTTCCCAATAATAGAAAATAAGCTATCACCTTCATAATCAACTAATTCACTAGGAATCTTAGGATCAAACGGTTCATATCGGAGCTTATCATAACCTGGATAATTACAGAAATCAAAATACATACGGCAATCCAAATGTCCATCAATGCGATATACGTCCTTTTGCTCTAATTCTACACTTGTAAGGACAAAATCTAATAAGTGATCCTTTATCTCTCCACAAACTTCAAGACGTACCGCATCACCACGACGGCGACGCCGCAAGGATGCCTCTACTTCAGATAGCAAATCTGTTGCTTCTTCCTCATCTATTTCAAGGTCTGCATCACGAGTAATACGGAAAACCATATAATCTTCAATACCATAACCTTGGAAAAATTGATTTGCATAATAAGTAATGACATCTTCTAGATAAACAAATCGATGTTCCTTATTGCCACGGCTTGGAACTTCAATGATTCGATCTAATACAGATGGTATTGGCAAGATAGCAATCTTGTAATCCTTAGTCCCATCCTCTTGTATTTGAAAGATACGTACAATTGCATTAATGGTATGATTTGTTAAAAATGGAAATGGGTGCCCCGAGTCAACAGCCAATGGAGTTACTACGGGGTATATATGTTCCTCAAAATAATGGCGTAGCCAGGCTTTTGTTTTTACATCTAGTGTATCAGGATGGGTAAAGAAAAAGCCATGAGCCTCTAGTTCAGTCAGTACATTATTTAAATACATGCTTTGCATGGAAACAAGACGTTGTACAGATTCATCAATCGCCTTTAATTGTGCCTTTGCATCCATATGAGCCGCATCATATTTAACGATACCATTCACAACTTGATGACGTAACCCCGCCACGCGAATCATAAAAAACTCATCTAGATTAGAACTAGCAATAGCAATAAAACGCAATCGCTCCAAGAGCGGAGTATTTGTATCTATAGACTCTAATAGTACACGCTGATTAAATTTTAGCCAAGATAATTCACGATTAAAATAATATTTAGCATTACTGAACATGGCGGTCACCTCCTCTTACAAGCATAAGTTCCATACCAAATACTTCTGTAAAATATTCAGCATCTCGATTAAACGTCCACCATTCTAGTGAGATATCCTCATTAGTGCGACAGAATACATACAATACATTATCGCGCTCTTCCAATATAACATCTGAGATTTTTTGGTTACTCCCTGCATCGAGAGCACAGGCCACACGAATGATAGCTACTAACTTTGTAACTTGAATCTTTTGTAATTCTGTCAAAGAATTAAAATATGTATCATCATCAGATGGAGTTCCCTTATAGTGATAAAATACGACATTTGCCACTACTTGTTTTTCTTCTTCTGAAAGCCCGAAAATATCTGTGCCCATCACAATATGATACGCATGCTCTCCATGGTTTCGTAAATTAACAAACTTGCCTACAGAACACAATATAGCTGCAATACGGCATAAGTAACCCCACCGCTCCGGTAAACCTTTATGGCGTAATGTTTTACAAAATAAAGAACTGAAACGTTCCACCTCAGCATCATGAATGCTGTCAGTATGATATCTAGCGGCAACAGCACGAGCTAGCTGAGCATTTTGCTCACGCAATTGGTACATAAAGGGATTATTTTCCGCCTCAACTCCATAGAACCAGCTTATTCCTTGTGAGAAGGAGAAGCTACTAAAAATCAACGATTTAGGCTCTATAGCCGTTATAATTTCATTAAATAAAATCATAGTAGGCATCAAAATATTCGCCTTATATTCAGGTAGTTTATATCGATTGATCAACTTAGTGGCTGTTACACCATCAAAGGATTTGATGAAGCCCTTAAAACGTTCTGGTTCAATGGTAATAATATCGTCCTTATTACTGCCGTCTCCCATGAGACGCGCCATATATTGAGCTTCATCGCCTGATAAAATAACACTATTAATATTGAAGGTCTTAAGCTCCTCCCGTAATGGGCCTATCATGCGATGTAAATACTCGGTAATAGCCATTGGAAACGATGTAGAGGAACGTTGGTTGCGATTAAAAGATTCCATAACACGTAATGACCCGCTATGCATATTGCGCTGGAATAATAAGCTTTCACCACGCCAAACGGTTAAACCTACACCACCAGAAGTAATATCAAGGAATAATGTTGCCTTTGTAGGATCCGTCAAGCGGTACTGATTAGTCATCTTGTAGTATAGTAAGGCATATTTGTAATACACCTCTTTAGGCATGTCGATAACCTCAACACGCATACCTGTTTGAATATAAATTTGGTCCAGAATACTACGACGATTAGCGGCTTCACGTATTACAGTAGTACCATATAATCTAGAGCGACTCACACCGTAATCAGCCATTAATTCTTTATATCCCTTTAAGATATGACAAATTTCCTCAATTGTTTCAAAACTCAAACGAGAGGTTTGGAATAATTCTTCCCCAAAGGTTACCTCCCTAGCTGCATAATCTATAACGCGTATATCATCGATACCCTTGTATTCTAAAATAGTAATACTCATGCTACTGGAGCCTACATGTAGCACTGCATATCGTAACGCTTTTGGTAATGCCATTATGCCTCCTTACGAGCTTCCTTCCACTCTATCTCTAATGTTTTCTTGAATTCTTTTTTAAAAGATTTTCCTAATTTCTCTACAGCCGCTTTTGTCACACTTATATCGCGACCGTTCAAATAGGTTACTACTAATAGTACACTAGTATATTTTAAATTCACGGATAAATGGCGAATAAATTGTTCATGACTTTCATCAAGAGCTTCAGCCAAGGCTAGAATAATAGATATTTTTTGTCCCAACAAACGCTGTTCTTGATCTAACAATTTACCGTATAAGAAGTTTTTATACTCTTTTGGCGTCAAACCATGAGAGTTCATAACAAGGAACGCGCTAAAAGCTTGTTCAATATGGGAAAGCCCATATAAATTACTATTGACAAGCATATAACAGCCATGCCGGGCATGACTATAATAATTAATCCGTTTACCAATATCATGTAATAAGCTAGCTGCAATCAAACAACGTCTTGTATTTTTATCAGCTCTATGAAGTGGTTCTAATTCATCATACAGTTTAATAGCTAAATCTGTAATATATTTAGCATGAACTAACTCATGTTTAGTCATACCTAATAATACATTCTCTGCAGAATGTACTAAAATATCATCAATAATAGAGTTACCACCTAAGTAGTGCGCTCCATAATAGTCATAAAATAAACCTTCTCGCAAACCACAACCACCAACAACGAGTGTTTTAGTATTTACGTAGTTAAATAATTCTTCTACGATAGTAAGGCCGGCAATAATGATATCAGCGCGCTCCGATGATAAACCACTAATTTTTTTGCGTTCCTCTAGAGTTTTGCCTTTTACTTCTTCCAAAATTTCATGGAATCTATGATATGGAATTTCATAATTATGTAGCTTTGTAATAGGATAAGATAACTTGCGTTGATCCATTTTAGCAATATTACGAGCAGTGCCGCCGATACCAAGGAGCGGTAATTTCACATTGCAAAGCCATGTATGCTCCTTAATCGTTTTCTTTACAACTTTCGCCAGTTTATCAAGTTCTTTAGGAGTATATTCATCCCCCTTCTGATAGGTGCCTGTTAAGGTAAGGGCCCCTATCGGCAAACTCACCGATTTTGTAATATGACGATTTCGTACAAGGGTTATCTCTGTACTGGCACCACCTAAATCAAAAATAATAAAATCCTTAAGTCCAATGGTATTGATAACGCCAAGAAACCCCAGGCGAGCCTCTTCTTCACCAGCAATACATTCTAAATCCAAACCCGTTCGTTCTTTTACAGATTTAATAAAAGCATCCCCATTTTTAGCCAAACGTACTGCTGCGGTAGCAACAGCTTTAATCGTATTTGCCTCCATTGCATCAGCCATGTGTACAAAACCTTTTAGAGCACGCAAAGAGCGTTCCATAGCTTCTTTGGTCAGTTCGTGAGTTCCCCACATATTCTCACTGAGACGTACACTTTCTTTCTCTTGATATATCAGTCGATAACTACCAGTCTTAGAAATTTCATATATGACAAAACGAACTGAGTTCGAGCCTAAATCTATAAATGCAATACGTTTCATGTTGCTATCCTCATCTTACTTCTGTTCAGTATGAATATACTTTAGTATACCATAGAAAAACGCGATTCTCACCGATAAGGGAGAACCGCGTTTTATAATTTATAATTTATAATTCTAATTTACTTTTATCGTGTATTCTAATACTTTAGCACAGAAAATCTTAGTGATTAGAATCCAACAAATATTTTATTCGCTAAAAATCTTATTAACTAGTTTCTATATTTACTCGATGCCAAATACTCGTTTACCATTATTAAAAGCAATTTCACAAAACTCATCTACATCGAGCCCTTTAAGGCTTGCAATTTCTTCTGCCACAAACTGAGTTTTACTTGGATCATTACGACGGCCTCTAAATGGTGGTGGTGTCAAATACGGTGAATCGGTTTCAATGAGGATTCGTTCTAATGGCACTTGTCTTGCCACTTCCTTAAGATTTGTAGACTTAGGAAATACTACAGGACCTGCAAAGGAAATATAAAAGCCCATTTTAATGGCTTCTTTTGCCATCTCCCAACTACCAGAATAGCAATGGAAAATGCCCCAGTTATCCTTCCCTTCATTGCGCAAGATATTCATAATATCACCATGTGCATCGCGGTCATGGATAATAATCGGGAGATCTACTTCACGAGCAAGCTCTAACTGACGAATAAATACGCGTTTTTGTGTTTCACGGTCAGAAAAATCATAGTAATAATCTAGTCCAATTTCACCAATAGCACGTACCTTATCATTGTTAAGAGCTTGTTCCTTATAAAACGCGTAGTCTTCTTCTGTAAAGTCCTTTGATTCATGGGGATGAGTCCCTACAGCAGCATATAATTGATCGTACTGTTTAGCCAAAGCTAAACCAGACTCAACGGTACCTCTGTCAACACCAGGAATCATAATATATTCTACACCTGTATCAAAGCAGGCTTGTAACATCTCATTACGATCATTATCAAAGCGCCCATCATTCACATGAGCATGTGTATCAAAAAGTTTCATTATTTAACCACACTTCCTGCCGGTAATGATTCGATATTTGTTACCTCTAAATGTTCTTCCCAATCAGAGGCGGACAAGATCATACCATAAGACTCGATGCCCATCATCTTTTTAGGAGCCAAGTTAGACAAATAAATTACCTTTTTACCAACCATAGCCTCCGGTTCGTAATATTGAGAGATACCGCTTAACACTGTGCGGTCTTCAATACCGATATCCAATACAAATTTCAACAACTTCTTGGACTTAGGCACTTTTTCACAGCTTATAACTTTAGCTACACGAAGATCGAGTTTCTCAAAGTCATCATAGGTAATATTTTCTTTTAATGGTGGAATATTAGATGTATCTACAGCTTCTTCAACTTCTTCTGTAACAACTACATCTACCATTTCAGGAACTTCAAAACGTGGATAGATAGGCTCACCTTTTACAACTTTAGTACCTGTTGCCAATAATCCCCAAGTTTTAGCATCTTCCAACGTAGCCGCTTCAAAACCTGTAAGCCCTAATTGTTTCCAGATTTTTGGAGCTCCTACAGGAATTACAGGGCTTACCAAGATGGCAATGATACGCAATGCCTCTGCCAAATGATACATAGCAGATTGCAAGCGCACTTTATCATGAGCATCTTCAGATTTAGCCAATACCCAAGGCATTGTTTCATCAATGTATTTATTCATGCGACCAATAAAGGACCATACAGTTTTGATAGCTTTATTAAGCTCCATATTTTCCATCGCCGCTTCAAAATCTTTTGCAGTTTGAACGGCTAATGTAGATACATCACGATCCAAATCATCCATATCATCGCATTTTGTAATCACACCACCATGGTATTTTTCAATCATCGCAATAGTACGGTTTAATAAGTTACCTAAATCATTAGATAAATCTGCATTAATTTTTGTAACGAAGTTAGGTAACGTAAAGTTGCCGTCATTACCTAACGTAATCTCGCTTAATAAGTAATAACGCAAAGAATCTGCACCATAGGTATCAATCAATGGGATTGGATCGATTACGTTCCCCAAGGATTTACTCATCTTTGTACCATCTACAATCATCCAACCGTGTCCAAATACCTTTTTTGGTAATGGCAACTCAAGGCTCATGAGCATCATAGGCCAAATAATAGTATGGAAACGTACGATTTCCTTACCTACTAAATGGAGATCTGCAGGCCAGTATTTTTTATATAGTTCACCATCACCATCAAATGGAGAGAGTGCACTAATATAGTTCACTAATGCATCGAACCAAACATATACTACATGTTTAGGATCAAATGGAACCTTGATTCCCCAATCAAAGGATGTACGAGACACCGCCAAGTCTTCTAGACCTTGCTTTACAAATTGAATCATCTCATTACGCCGAGATTCAGGCTGAATAAAGTCAGGATTCTCTTCAATAAACTTAAGCCATTGATCCGTATATTTACCGAGTTTGAAGAAATAACTTTCCTCTTTAACACGCTCTACAGGGCGACCGCAATCCGGACAAGTATGATTAGGTCCTAGCTTCTGCTCTGTCCAAAAAGTTTCGTCTGGTGTACAATACCAGCCTTCATATTCGGCTTTGTAAATATCGCCCTTCTCATAAGCTTTTGTAAATAACGCTTGAACAACCTTTTCATGACGTTCATCGGTAGTCCGAATAAAATCGTCATTGGAAATATGCATTTTTTCCCACAATGCTTTAAAACCATTTACAATATTTGTAGTATATTCAAGAGGCGTAATGCCTTGTGCTTCTGCAGCACGTTGGATTTTTTGGCCATGTTCATCTGAACCAGTCAAAAAACGTACATCATATCCTGCTAATCGTTTAAAACGTGCGATTGTATCGGCTACAGATGTACAATACGTATGACCAATGTGCAACTTAGCACTTGGATAATAAATAGGTGTCGTAATATAATACGTTTTCTTTGTATCTCCCATGATGAGCCTCCTTCTAACCTTCGAATGGGAAGGTTTAACGTTCTACAATATTATATACATCCCGGCGGGAAACGTTAAAACGCTTTGCCACCTGGCGAATAGCTTCTTTTTTAGGTACCCCAGTATCTACAAGGGCTTGCACAGCATCTTCATAAGATACTGGTTCATCCAACACTTCACAAGTATCGGACTCCACTGTATCAGCACCGCTTACGATGAGGACGAATTCACCTTTATAGGTGAGCTGTTCTAAATCCTTTATAAGGCTTTCTAGATCGGTGCGTACAAAGGTTTCAAACTTCTTCGTCAATTCCCTTGCCACCGTTATAGAGCGATTACCAAAGACTTCATACATATCTTGTAAAACCTCTTGTAATCGATGCGGGGCTTCGTAAAACAGCAAGGTTCCCGTCACTTGTGAAAGTCTTTTTAATTCTTCAATACGATGTTTTCCCCGTTTAGGCAAGAACCCTGCAAAGGTAAAGGATTTAGTATCTAAACCTGATGCAATAAGTGCTGTTAACGCCGCATTGGCTCCTGGTAATGGAACTACAGCTATGCCTTCTTCAATGGCCTTTGTTACAAGGTCTGCCCCTGGATCAGAAATAGCAGGCATACCCGCATCACTAACGCAAGCAATCGACTGTCCTTCTAACAAAAGCTCCAAAATATAAGCACCTTTTTCCTCCTTATTATGTTCATGATAAGAAATCAAAGGCTTTTTAATATCAAAATGTTTTAACAATATGCCCGTATGACGTGTATCCTCAGCCGCGATAGCATCTACCTCACCCAAAATACGAACAGATCGATACGTCATATCTTCTAAATTACCAATCGGTGTAGGCACCAAGTATAATGCGCCCCATTCATTATCGTTCATACCAAGAGGACACCTCCTTCGTGTACACATTCGTTTTTTTGTAAACGATGAGTGGTGGCTCAAGTACAAGACCTGCCTGACCTTGAAAAATAGACTCTATCAAAACTAATTTTGCTGGTTTATCTAGCATACCATGAACAAACCGAATTCGTTTTGCTTGAAAGTTAAACCTTTCTAGTTCATGTAATACATATTGCAAGCGACTAGCACTATAAATCATCCACAAGCGACCTTTACATTTAATAAAGGACTGTACCGCTTTCAGAACATCACATAAAGTTGTATGTCCATCATGAAGTGCTAAAGTACGCTCTTCAGATGTAGGCTTTGCACCGCTTTCACAATCATAAAAAGGGGGATTAACAATAACACCATCAAAAGGCTTATCTTGTATATCGCGATATGTCATATGTCGATAATCGCCACATAACATATTTACCACATCTTGTTTACGATTATGTTCTACGCTACGCTTAGCCAACTCAACGAGAGTTTCATTAATTTCTATACCTGTAATATGACCTGCCCCTAATGACGTACCTATAAGCGGCATAACCCCTGACCCCGTTCCAAGATCAACATAGGTATGACGACCATTAAAACGACAAAAATGAATGAGTGCTATGGCGTCAAAGGAAAAGCGAAACATATCAGAACGCTGATAAATCTGTAAGCCATCGATAATTAAATCATCAAGTCGTTCTTGATCATTCATCAGGCAATGCCACCTCGGACCATTTCAAATCGATAGTACGGCCCGCTTCGAGCTGTACCTTTACAGTATGCTTATGATGATTTACCTTTAAAACTTTACCAATACCTTCATCGGTAACAACCTCCTTACCAATGCCAGGAGGTGCTATATCTTGAGGAGATTGAGTGCGTTCCTTCTTCACATATAGGTCGCCACCTTTTTTATATAAATCATCTTCATAGTTAAGACAACACATCAATCGACCACATACACCAGAAATCTTCGTAGGATTTAAGCTCAAATTTTGATCCTTTGCCATGCGAATCGATACAGGCGTAAAGTCACCTAAGAAATTTGAACAACACAAAGGTCGACCACAAGCACCGATACCATTTAGTACTTTAGCCTCATCACGGACACCTACTTGGCGTAACTCGATGCGCGTTCTAAATATAGTTGCCAAATCTTTAACGAGCTCACGGAAGTCAATACGGCCATCTGCAGTAAAGAAGAATATAATCTTATTCATATCAAATGTGTATTCCACATTGATAAGTTTCATCGGTAACTTGCGTTTTTCAATTTTTTCGAGACAAATTTCAAAGGCTTTTTCTTCGCGCTCTTTATTCTTCTCGATTTGTTTCAAATCCTTAGACGTCGCCTGTCTAATAACAGGCTTCACAGGGGCAACAACAGAATCTTCATAGACCTCTTTTGGTCCAATCACAACTGTGCCGTATTCTACACCACGTGCTGTTTCAACGATAACCCCATCCCCAACGGATAGTTCTAATTGTTCAGGCTGAAAATAATAAATCTTTCCCGCCTTTTTAAAGCGTACGCCAACTATGGTTAGCATTTAATCCTCCTCCCGAGCATCATGAAGGGCGATACTAAGACCGTCCACCACGAGAGCGGTTTTTATATGTAAGCGCAAAGCCCGTTCTGCTTGCAATGTTTCAGTAATAACCTTAGCCAATGCTTGCATAGACCAGCGCGGTAATAATCGTAATAATTGAGTTTTGTATATAGGTACTTGTAATTGCGTGTCTTGAGCCCCCATTTTAAGAGCCATCATATCTCTACTTACAAGGCGTAGCCAGTGCATCAATTCCGTTAGGCTTTCACGAGATAAGCTTTCACAAGCTAAGGAAATCATAGAAAACCATCGCGTTTCAAAAGCCAATATATCCATTATCTTAACGGCTAACTCTAGCATTTCGATGCGACCTTGTGTCGCCAGTTTCTCCACTAATTGTGGGTTACCATGACCAGCTAACAAAGCCTGTTCTATATCACTGGTGATTCCACGCGCTACGAGAGCGGTTCGAATCGTATCTACATCAACACTGTTAAATCCTACTCCCATGCATCTAGAAATGATGGTAGGCAATACGGTGTTAATCTTGTTCGTAATAATGATGAAGTACACCTGTTCAGGTGGCTCCTCAATGGTTTTTAGCATAGCATTTGCCATGACTGCATTGGCCGTGTGAAAGTCCTCCACAATGACAACGCGGTTCCCATTGCCCGCCACAGACAAATGATCTTGTAATAATGAATACCACTGCTCTACCTTTAAGGTTGTTTTCATAGGGCGAATCCAAAAGGCATCACCCTTATCCATATAGATAGGTAATCCTTCGGCTTCAATACGTTTTTCCGTATCCCCATTTGCTAAACGGGCTTCCTTAACCTCTGCTAAATAAGATTCCCCCTTAGGTTGAGAGAATACTTGACGCCCTAGTAATAAAGACGCTAGGCCTATGGCCATATCTAGCTTGCCAAGACCAGATTCGCCATAAAACAAGAGACTATGAGGTAATGCATTACGACTTACAAGTTCAGATAGGTGTGCCTTAATCGAATCTTGACCAATTATAGAATCAAAATATGCCATAGCGCCTCCTATCAATACATGCTCAATATTAATATTATATAGGAAAAAGGCGACTTTTAAAAGAGTCGCCTTTTTCTAAGGTAGTAGATTTTCTACTGCACTATATACATCATTATGAATTTCTTCAATAGTACGCAACGTATACTGACTAGACTTAGCTTTATTTGCACAAGGTATGCGGTGCCATTGATAACGCTTTATTAATTCTTCATACGCATCGTGAACGGCTACTAAATATGCATGATTTCTTTCGTGAATATCCCCCGTATTGCCTCCTGTTTTACCAGTGCGCTCCGCCATAAGGGCTTCGCTCACTTCAAGGGGCATATCCAAAAGGCATACTGCATCAGGTTTAGGCAAGCCAAATTTTTGGAACTCAAAATCTTCAAGCCAATCTAAAAATGCAGTGCGTTCCTTCGGATCCTCGTATTTTACCATCTGGTGCACCATGTTAGACGTTGTATAACGATCTGCAATAATGATACCTCCATTTTTGTAAAACTGTTCCCAATCAGTTCTAAAGGAAGCAAATCGATCGATAGCATACATAGAGCTTGCCACATAAGGATTTACATCATGTACATCTTTACCAAATTCACCGGCTAAATACATTTTAATAGGCATAGCAGCGCCGCTGTCATAGTTTGGAAAGCTCACAGACTTAACGGCATGCCCTTCTTTGGTCAAGCGTTCTACTAAGAGTTTAGTTTGTGTAGCCTTACCGCTGCCGTCTCCACCTTCTAATATAATCAAAGTCCCCATAATTACTCCTGTAATACCCAAATTGTTTCCAATGTCATATCATCAGCCCCATTCGGTACATAACCTAGAGCCTTGCGATTCTCTATATATTGTAACACAGAGGCACTAATCTCTTCACCTACTGCTACACAGGGAATACCTGGTGGATAATAAGCAATGGTCTCCCCTGCAATGCGATGAAGTGCCTCTTTTAAAGGTACTTGCTCACGATTTGTGTACATAGCATTACGAGGGGTTACGCGCACAATAGGCGCTGGTAGCAGCGCAGAATCTTTACTAATGTCTTGCAATTGCTCTTCCTCTGTATTATTAAATTCTTTTAATGTGCGTAACACCTTTTCACGTACATCTTGTACAGCCTTAATAAGAGCCGTTACAGACTCTCTTGTATCACCTATGGTAATGAGCACAAGCACATGATGAGCTTGTACTAGCTCCACCTCAATATGATGTTCTCGTAACATCCGTTCAAAAGCAACACCTGTGAGCCCTAATTCTTTAGCATCAATCAGCACCTTAGTACAATCATAGTTTATTACTTCCTCTTGAATATCTGTGTATTCCATAGTAGCAATACCAGAAATTTTATTGAGTTCCTCACGTAAGTACGAACTCAACTCTACTGCACGACTTACTAAATCTTTACCTGCTGTGGCTAATTGATGGCGCGCCATATCTAAGGAAGCAAGGAAAATATAGTTTGGACTCGTACTTTGAAGCATTTGATGCATTTGCGTAATACGCCGCTTATCAATTTTTTTACCTTGCCCTAATAACCAAGATGTTTGTGTCAAAGAGCCAACAGATTTATGTGTACTTTGAGCCACCAAATCTGCTCCAGCCTCTATAGCTTCTATAGGTAAACTTTCAGAGAACGGCAAATGAGGCCCATGAGCTTCATCAACAAGTACAATAAGGCCCCGCTTATGAGCCTCTTGTATGATATTAATAATATCTATGCCCACGCCATAATAGTTTGGATACACTAAAAGAATCGCCTTTGCCTCTGGATGTGCATCCATTGATTTGATAGCATTTTCTAATGATACTCCTAGTGGAATCCCCCAGCGTTCATCAAAATCACAGCCCATATATACTGGTTTGGCTCCTGAGAGAACAAGCCCACTAATAACAGAACGATGTGCTTCTCGAGGAATGATAATGGTTTCATCAGGCCCTACAGTCCCCATAATCATGGCTTCAATCAAAGCTGTAGTACCATTAATAGAAAAATAACAACAATCAGCTCCATATAATTCGGCTGTTAAGTCTTGCGCTTCTTTTAATTCCCATTCAGGTTCATGTAAATCATCTAAAGCATACATAACACCTAAGTCATAGGGTAACGCTGGCCCCATCCAATTCTTTAACAGTTGAGGTGCTTCAACACCTATCTTATGACCTGGCGTATGAAAGGGCACAAAATGTTGTTCTTTATATAATTCTAAAGCCTCTACAAAAGGCATTTTTTCTTGATTACTCATATGTACCTCGTAAAAAGGGCATGAATTTATCGCTGTGGACGACGTTTAGGATTGAATTGATTCATGCCTTTATCAATACCTACCTCTAAAGTACCTAATACGGCTTTTACCGTATCCTTAATACCTTTTTGTACCTTCTCTTGCGACTCTTCACTAAATGGTGCTAAAACGTGATCAATGACAGTCCATTGTGGCAATGGACGTCCAATTCCTACGCGGAATCGAGAAAAATTTTCTGTTCCTATATGGGAAATTAAAGATTTAATCCCATTATGTCCACCCGAACTACCATTTGGTCGAATACGCAACTTACCTATAGGTAAATCCATGTCATCATAAATACAATACACATCAGATGGATCAATTTTATAGTACCGCATTAACGGTCCTACAGACTCACCACTTAGATTCATAAATGTTTGCGGCTTTACAAGTAATACTTTCTCACCATCTACGGTAATACTGCATACCTCAGCACGTTGCTCCTCTCTCCAAGGCGTGTGAGGGACACTATCGGCAATGGCATCAATAACCATAAATCCAATATTATGTTTTGTCTTTTCGTATTGCTTGCCGGGGTTACCGAGGCCTACTACTAATTTCAAGAATCACCTATTATTTATCAAACAAATTACTTACAGATACTTCATGGAAAATACGCATAATTGCTTCACCCAACAATGGAGCTACGGATAATTGCGTAATATTTGGTAAGTTGCAATTTTCCGGCAATGGAATAGTATTAGTAACGATAAGTTCCTTAATATTGGAATTTGCAATTCGTTCACTTGCCGGATCTGTCAACACTGCATGTGTAACAGCGGCGGTAACGGATTTAGCACCGAATTCTTCCAATGCTTTAGCACCTTCAACCAAGGATCCAGCCGTATCTACGATATCATCAATAATAATACAGTTTTTACCTGCCACATCACCGATGAGATTCATAACTTTAGCCACACCTGGTTCAGGGCGTTTTTTCTCAATGATTGCAATCGGTGCACCAATGCGGTCAGCCAAATCACGAGCTCTTGTAACACCGCCAAGGTCAGGAGATACAACGATAACATCTTCCATATTTTTTTCATTAATATATTTAGCCAAAATAGATGCGCCAAACAAATGATCTACAGGCACATCAAAGAAACCTTGAATTTGGCCTGCATGCAAATCAATTGTTACAAGACGTGTAATACCTGCCGTTTGCATCAAATTAGCTACTAACTTAGCTGTAATCGGCTCACGACCGCGAGTCTTACGGTCTTGGCGAGCATAGCCATAGTAAGGAACTACTGCAGTGATATGACGTGCAGAAGCGCGTTTTAACGCGTCAGCCATAACCATGAGTTCCATTAAATTATCATTTACAGGATAGCTAGTTGGTTGAATGATAAATACATCTTTGCCACGTACGCTTTCATCAATCATTATTTGTACTTCGCCATTGTTAAAACGACCTACAAATGCTTCACCTAAAGGCAACCCTAAATAATCACAAATTTCCTTTGCCAATGCAGGATTTGCATTACCTGTGAAAATCTTGAGTTTTTTGCCGTCTTCAAATGCCATTTTGTTACCCTTTCATTTGCTCCTATACTGGTTACTTATCCATAATCCATACATTACAGATACACACTATTGCCTTTTTATTGTATACTATTTTGACCTAATTGTGTTAAAAAATATGAGATTTTTTTTATTTCTTTTTGAAAGTATCCTCTGTTACCCAATTTTCTTTCACAATTTGCTTGCTACGACCTACAGCCAAGGCCTTATCTGGTACGTTTTTAGTAATAGTTGAGCCCGCACCTACATAGCTATAATTACCTATTGTTACAGGAGCAACTAAGTTACTATTACAACCAACAAATGCACCATCACCAATAGTCGTACGATGCTTAACTTTCCCATCATAATTTACGGTAATAGTGCCACAGCCAATATTAACACCGGCCCCAACATCACTATCGCCGATATAGGAGAGATGTGGAAACTTGGTACCTTCCCCAACAATAGAGTTCTTAACCTCTACAAAGTTACCTACATGAACCTTATTACCTAAAACTGTATTTGGACGCAAATGGACATATGGACCTACATCTACACCGTCTTTTACTTCACAGTCATGACCATAAGTAAAATGGATAATCGTATCATTACCGACTTTTACATTCGTCAAACGAGTATGTGGTCCAATTTCACAACGTTCACCAATGATAGTATCACCTTCAAGGACTGTACCAGGATGCAAAATTGTATCTGCACCTACTGTTACCTCAGGAGCCACATAGGTATTTTCAGGGTCAATAATTGTTACGCCAGCAGTCATTAACTCAACATTTTTACGATGTTTTAATATAGCTTCAGCCTCTGCTAATTGCAAACGTGAGTTTACCCCTAAAGATTCTTCAAAATCCTTAGTCATGTATGCACTTACCTTGTCGCCACCATTTACGAGAATACCTACTACATCAGTAATATACAATTCACCTTGGGCATTATCATCAGATAATTGATCTAAGCAAGGCCATAATTTTTTACTATCAAAAGCATACATACCTGTATTTACTTCTTGAACCGCTAATTCTTCAGGTTTACCATCTTTCTGTTCTACGATACGAACTACAGAACCCGCTTCATTACGAATGATACGTCCATAACCAGTTGGATTCGGCATATGAGCAGTTAAGATTGTAGCTGCTGCACCGGAATTTTTATGTTCTTCTAAAAGCGCTTCTAAACTTTCTTTTGTAACCAGGGGAGTATCACCGCATAACAATAAGATTGTACCATCATAGTCACCAAGTACTGGTTGAGCCATCTTAACTGCATGACCTGTACCATTTTGTTCTTCTTGACGAACAAATTCAGCACGCTCTCCCAAGTAATTTTGTACTGCATCGCCACCAAAACCAACGATAACAACATCGCGATTGGTACCAATGGATTGAACCGTTTCAAGAACGCGTTCTACCATCGCCTTACCGCCGACCTTGTGTAACACTTTTGGCAATTTAGACTTCATACGCGTGCCCTTACCAGCAGCTAAAATAAGGCTTGCAATATTCATAGTAATCTCCTATCTGGTATCTCTTATATCTCTAAACCATTTTAAATATTATTATTTACGTCATTGTTTAGCCCATAGGTCAATACTCAATATAAACCATTATATCAGCCTATAATCTTCCTAATATTAATGATTTACTCTGTATCTAACACAGGATCTATACTAATTTTCTTTGTATTTTCATCGATACCATAAAAAGTAAATAATGATTCATAATCATCGATCAACTTCGGACTTGGTTCAGCTGTAGCTACAAGAACACCTGTGCCAACAACGACCCCACTCATTTCAAGAACTAATTCCTTAAGTCCCTTAGCGGTACCGCCAGCTTTCATAAAGTCATCGATAATTAACACCTTCGCATTGGGAGGAATTGCCCGTTTAGTTAGAGTCATAGTCTGAATGCGCCCAGAGGAACCTGTTACATAATTAATGCTAATAGCAGAACCTTCTGTTACCTTACTATCACGTCTAGCAATAACAAGTGGTTTATTGAAAGCTCTCGCTACCATTACAGCCAAAGGAATCCCCTTTGTTTCTACAGTCAAAATATAGTCCGGTTCACGGTCCACGAAACGAGTCATAATAATCTCACCCAGACGTGTCATTACGTGCCAATCATATAAGATATCAGACATATAAATAAAACCACCTGGAATGATGCGATCTGGCTCCATTAAACGAGCTTGCACATCTCGTAAAATATCGTTCGCTTGTGTGCCCTTGCGATGCGGAATAAATCGTACCCCACCAGCTACACCGGCCACCGTTTCTAAGGTCCCCAGTTGAAAGTGTTCCATAGACTGCCTTACACATGTTAAATCTTCACTAACCGTTGATTTAGCCATGCCAAAAAAGTCGCAAAAGTAATTTAAAGGAATCAATTTTTGCGGTGAATCAACTAACAGTTTTGTCATTGCCACCATTCGTTCTACACGCCGTACTTTATCCATAGGGTTATCCTTTACCATTCATCATATAACTATTGAGTATACTCATCAATTTAACATCATGAGTCATCATCATATATCTATATTATACCATAATTTCCGAATATTCGAGGTTTTGAATACATTATAATTCGGTAAAAGAAAAACTCTCTAGCATTTTATACAAGAATATGATTTTAGTCTATAAACCTATCATATAGTTATATAAAGCTAGAGAGTCATCATTATAAAATATAAACCTTTACAGATTGACGTCCAAACTGCAATGCTTCTGCACGAGAATCAAAAGCTAAATCAATGCGATGCCCTTTAATAGCACCACCTACATCGTCAGCTACAGCATAGCCATAACCTTCAATATATAATCGCGTTCCCAAAGGAATTAATTTAGGGTCTACAGACACAAGTCCCTTCCGTAGACGACTACCTGTAGCTGTATATTTTCCGTTGCCAGGATCTTGAGATGAATAGCCACTAGCCTCCATCGTTAAAACTTTAGAGTATTTATTAGGCACTCCATTATGATTGCGTTCTGTGCCATGGCCACCATAACGAGTCTCCATCTTTTCCAAAGCATTCATCGTAGCAGGACCAACACGACCATCTACAGGGAGCCCTTTAGATTTTTGAAATTTTCGAACAGCCTGTTCTGTATTATGACCGTAAATGCCATCTATAGAATCATGTAAAAAACCTTGATGCTTTAACATGGTTTGCACCTTACTAACGTGATGCCCTCGTTGCCCCCGATCAATAGTTTTTGCTAATGATACAGAGGATACCATTACAATCATACAAACAAGCGTACATGTAATAATTATTTTTTTTATCATATACACCTCACCTTACATTAAGTAGTATACTATACAGTTTTAAATAATCTATAAACCATAAAGGTTCTATTAATATCAATAATTCATATATTAAATTATAGTTATAGTAATAATTTTAAAGGTGTATTACATATATATCATAAAATTATAAGATACCAATGAAAATCTCCATTATATCCTGCAAGAATATTCACTTAGATTACTTCTAAAGTCGGAAATTCTCTTCAGTCTACAATGGAGATTTAATAGTTTTATTTAATTTTAGCAGTTATGGTATACACCAATATGACATTCTTTTCGGTTTGCACCAACAAGTCTTAAGAAGATGTAACCAAATAATGCAGAGATTAATGAGCCAAGTATAACGCCACCTTTTGCCATTTCTTGAGCGTGACCTGGTTCAAATGCCAAGATAGATACGAAGATACTCATTGTAAAGCCTATACCACATACAATCGCAGTACCATATACATGCTTCCAATTAGCTTCTGTAGGCATTGGTACAAGGCCACATTTCACCATCGCAAATACTGCACCAAAAATACCTAATTGTTTCCCTATAATAAGACCTAATGCAACACCAAGCACTACAGGATGTGTTAAGTCATTAACAGATACATTACGTAAATCTACACCGGCATTAAAGAATGCAAATATTGGTACAATTAAAAAACTAACCCAATTGGATAATAAATGTTCCCAATGTTGCATTGGACGAACATACTTACGGCCTCGTTTACCTTTTGAAGGAATTGTCATAGCTAAGATTACACCAGCCATAGTTGCATGTAAACCAGATTTTAATACACAATACCAAAGGATAAACCCTAAAATGATATATGGTAAAGGTCGTACATATCCTTGCTTATTACAATAGATTAAAGCAGCTACAACTACGACAGCTGCACCTAAATACATCATGTGAATACTTGACGCATAGAAGATTGCAATTACGATGATAGCAATCAAATCATCTATAACGGCAAGAGCTGTTAGAAATACTTTCATTGAATTCGGTACTCTAGAGCCTAATGCAGATATAATACCGATGGAAAATGCAATATCCGTAGCAGTTGGTATTGCCCAACCATGTATATATTCAGAATGAAAACCTGCAATTAAGTAGTAGATAAAAGCGGGCGTTAGAACACCAAATAATGCGGCAATGCCTGGCATCACACGCTTAGCATTAGTATTAAGCTCACCTGATACTAATTCACGCTTAACTTCGAGACCTACAAAAAGGAAGAAGATTGCCATCAATGCATCATTAACCCATTCTAAAATTGTTAGATTACCTATATGGTGATTAACGATTTGAAAGTATTGTTCAGATGATGGAGAGTTCGCTAAAATTAAAGCGAGTACTGTTGCTCCTAGGAGTACAGATGTAGCTGCACCTGGAGAACGTAAGAAAACAAAAATGCGTTCCATTTGAATCCTTTCTATACTTACAAAAGATTATTTTATTAAATTTTACCACGCATCTTGCGTATTTGATAAGCTAAAATTAGGACAATCGCACCTAGCAAGCCTGCCGTGATTGATCCTATAAAGATACCTACCTTAGCCATTTCTTGTGTTATACCTGGTGGGAAAGCCAGTGTAGCAACAAAAAGGCTCATAGTAAAGCCAATACCACACAAAATAGCTGTCCCATAAATTTCAGGCCACGTCGTTTTTGTAGGCATCTTAATTGCCTTAGATTGAACCAAAATGTAGACGGCAGAGAATATACCTAATTGTTTTCCTAAGATTAAACCGAATGAAACACCTATGATTACAGGATGGAATAAATTATCTATGGAAAAATCAGCAAAGGATACACCAGCATTTAAAAAACTAAATAATGGTATAATTAAGAAGTTTACCCAATTGCGTAAAGCATGGGCCCATTCTTCCATAGGATATACTACCTTATCTATAACTTTACCTTTAAAAGGAATTGTCATAGCCAGTACAACACCGGCAATGGTAGCATGCACACCAGATTTTAAAACTAAATACCAAAGAACTAATCCTAGAACACAATACGGAAGTGGTCTTAAATAGCCTTGCTTATTAGTATAAATCAGTAAACCAGTTACAGCCGCAGCAGCTATTAAATCCATAAAATTAACGCCTGCCCCATAAAAGAGAGCAATAACGACTATGGCAATCAAGTCGTCAATAATAGCTAATGCAGCTAGAAAGGCTTTCATCGCTGTAGATACCTTATTACCAAGCATTGTAATAACGCCTATAGCAAAAGCAATATCTGTAGCGGTAGGAATCCCCCAACCATGTCTATATTCTGGCATATATCCAGCCGCAAAATAATACACAATAGCTGGCGTAATAACACCTGCAAATGCGGCTAATACGGGAAGCACACATTTCGCCTTCGTATCAAGCTCCCCAGAAATCATTTCCTTCTTGATCTCTATACCAACATAAAGGAAAAAAAGAGCCATTAAGGCATCATTTACCCACTCCAGTATAGTCATTGGACCAAGGTGTATTTGCATGACTGCAAAATACTGTGCTGCAATCGGTGAGTTCGCCACAAGAACGCCTAAAATAGCAGCGGACAGCAAGGATATCCCACCAGCAGACTCTGACTGGAAAAATGCTTTTATAAAATTCATAATAACTACCACTTTCTGAGTCATAAATAATAATACGTATTTTTATGTATATAAAAACAACTATATTTATTATTATATCATTTCAGTTCGAAAATAATCAATATTGTTTACTTTCTTTAAGTAAAGAGATAAAAAATACAATAAGTGATACAGTTAAACAAATAGCAGCAATCGTATTCATAACAGGATTTTGCCAAAGTGGTAGAAGCAATCCTATAAGAACAGATATACTACAAAATAATGGTGTACGCCAAATATGCTTTTCCTCTACCGATACTTTAGATAGAATTACATCTGATTTTTTATACTTTCTAATAATAGTCATCATAAGTCCAGTCACGATACCAATAATGAGAACAATATCCCATATAGCCCACAATATCTTCAGAGCCATCGTATTATGATTATGAATATGTAGGTTAATCATAGTCGTCATACCTGTAAAATACCATGGAACTGCTTTAGTAGAAAATCTATCATTACTAGAATCGACATACAAGTTAGCATATACAGGCTGTCCAAGAAACATAGCTGGATCATCATCATTTTCTGCACCTAAATAAAATGCATAATGGTAATTGTTAAACTTAGATGGATAATCCATAGAAATAACTTGTCGATCTGGATATACTTTCATTATACGAGAAATTGCTTCTGATGGTTGCAATATTTCAGATTGTCCAATCGAAAGTTCCTGTTTAGCATTATGAAGTACATCGGCATTATAGTTATCATTTGCAATAAAAAAGCCCCCAATCCATACACCTGTTATACATAATATAAATCCCCAGACCGTTGCAACTATTGAGAATTCACGATGTAATGCACCTATTTTCATTTTCTTAGATAAAACAGAGGCTTTAGAATAACTTTTACGAAATGGACCATATAAAAAAATCCCTGAAATAATAGTGAGACTACATAAAAATGATAAGAATGTTACAATATATATGCCAATTTTACCTAAATCTAATCGTGTATGTAATTGATGAAGAGTATGTAACATACTACGAATCCAAGGATGTACAGGAGGCTCATTATGTGAAGTAATCAGTTCTTTAGATATAGGATTATATAAAACATAATCCCCACCCATTCCCATGCGAGCTGGAGGTGCTACCGTAGCCGTAGATTCAATAATACGATACCGTAAAATATGTGTAGCCCCCATAGCAGGGGATATATTCAAAATATCTTTTGATGGATATTTCTGTTTAACAAGTAGTGCCCCCTGATCAGCATACTTAAATATAGATTCTTCATGTTCATTCATCGACATTATAGCTGATGAATGATGTGTTGTTCCACCTTGAGCCCATGCATTTAACTCAGTTCGAAACATGAGTACTAATCCTGTAATACAAAACATTAAGAAGAAAATTAAGGAAATGATAGATAACCATTTATGAACTTTATATACTTTTGACATACGAATTCCTCCTTTTCTATTATTTTATACATCTAGATTGAAAGTAATTCAATACATTTACTACTATAGGTATAATCATAGATATATCTATGATTACTTGAATGTATATGTAAATATATGATACAATATTTACATCGTGCGGGCGTAGTTCATCGGTAGAATGCGAGCTTCCCAAGCTTGAGAGGAGGGTTCGATTCCCTTCGCCCGCTCCATATAATTTGTGATGTAATGTATATCACAAATTATATGCAAAATATTATAATATATATACTTTTTGTATTGTTTTTTAAGGAGATATCCATGAAATTAAGTGCAAGAAATCAATTAAAAGGTACTATCGTTGAGATCCAAGAAGGCGCTGTAAATGCAATCGTAAAAATCAACGTAGGTAATAATAATATTGTTACTGCTGACATTACTATTCAATCCGTTAAAGAATTAGGCTTAGCAGTTGGCAAAGAAGTTGTCGCTGTTATCAAATCCACTAGCGTAATGGTTGGTGTAGAATAATAAAGAATTAGAGCTGCTTAGGCAGCTCTTTTTTTGTATATATATTAAATTCCTAATAAGTTGTTATTAATATATAGGCTCTATGATTTTGTGATCATGGGGCTTGTTATTTACATAAATATGGAGTTGCTCAACTAGTTTACGGTTCGATACCATTGGTGCTGCGCACCGCGGTATCGATTAGATAAAGTTTATTTACATATATTTAAAGTAGCTCAACTGCTTTACGGTTCGGTAACATTGGCACGTTGTGCCTCGTTACCGTATGGATTAGTTAGATACTACCATTAGCCGCGGCTTCCTATCAATCCTCACTGTGGATTTCCCTTCTCTGCTTCGCAGCTCGGTAAATCTTACGTTCGGAAGCACTCATATGGTTCGGCTGCGTCGCTTAGCTCTAAGACCTCTTCGGTTGCCCTACTTGCTTCCTCACTGTGGATTTTCCTTCTCTGCTTCGCAGCTCGGTAAATCTTACGTTCGGAAGAAAGCGATGCAGTGAATCTGTCGTCGTTTCACTCCTCCATCTTCTACTGCCCTGCTTTTCCCAGGGCCGTCTTACACGGACACGTACATAGATACAACCTCTACAACCTTCGCTGGAGGCTGCTCTAGTAGGGTTAGCTAGTCGAAGACTAGCAAAAAGAAAAAGGCCTACCTTTAGGTAGACCTTTTTCTTTTAGTCAATCAGCGGCTTCCTATCCTCCCAGGCCGTCTCCAGCCAAGTACTTTCGGCGTTTATGAGCTTAACTACTGTGTTCG